>CAVRWS010000034.1:0-11815 GCA_963724815.1 uncultured Acidobacteriaceae bacterium | reverse complement strand
ACATTCTTATGTTCTTCCAGGATGATTTCCGCGTTCGCGGTCATCTCCGCCTTGAGTTCGCCACCCGGATTCTGAATCGAAACCCGCACTTCAAAAGTAGTGACATTATCTTTCTCCACGCCCATCGGAGAAATCTTCGTCACCTTGCCCGTAAAAGTTTTGTCCTTGAACGATTCCACTTTGATCCGCGCAGGCTGGCCGAGATACACCTTGCCAATGTCGCTCTCGTCCACTTTGCCTTTCACGTAGACTTCGCTGGTATCGCCCAGCGTCATCACCAAAGTGGCCGAAGATCCCAGCACCAGGATCGAACTCACCGCATCGCCCATTTCCACGTCGCGGGAAAGCACGATGCCATCGATCGGAGAAATAATGTCGGTGTAGCTAAGCTGCTCCTCCAACTGCATCAGGTTAGCCTGATCCTCCGCCACCTGCGCTTTCGACTGCGCAATCTTTGCCTTGAGCACGGTCACCTGTGCCTTGGAGACATTCTGTTTGTTCAACGACATTTCATAATTCTTTTCCGCATCATCGAGCGCCGAGGCCGAAACCACTCCATCCTTCGCCATGCCCTCAGCGCGATCGTAGGCGCGCTTCAGTAAAGGCACGTCCGGTCCTTCCGCGTCTACTTTCGCGCGCTCAAAGTCAGCTTGCGAACTGTTCAGGTTCGCGTTCGCTGCATCTAACGCTGCGCGCGATTGCGCCACCTGCGCCTCGATCTCCACCTTGTCGAGCTGCGCCAGCAACTGTCCCTTCTTCACCCGGTCGCCGTAATCCACCAGCAACTTCTTCACGATGCCGCTTGCCTTGGACTTTACTTCGACCTTGGTGATGGGCGTCACCTTACCCGTGGCCACTACACTCTTCGCCAGGTCGCCCTTTTCCACCTTAGCCAGCTTTGTAGGATCGATCTTGGTCCCGCCGCGCGTCGCCGCGAACACACTGATCGCGATCAGCAGAACAATCGCCAGCCCGATGCCGCCATAGATGAATAGTTTGCGACGTTTTTTCTTGTTGCTTCCGTTTCCGTTCACAACCGCCTCCTAAATGCTTCTGCAAATGAGCGCTCGAGGAAGAACCGCTACGATCCGTCATCCTGGGGCCACACTCTCTGCGGCCCAAGAAGCTGTGCACCCTGTTATACGGAGCTTGCCCTGCTAATGTTCCAGAGACTTCGAAAACGAATCGGAATGGTCCAAGCGGCGCAAATCACTAGCCACCTTCCAGTTAGACCGTTCCTCCAGAAAAAAGGTTAGCCCCGCGCCCCCAAATTGTTTACCCTGTGCTCCTCCGTGTCCCCCGTGTTAAAGACGTTAAGTCGTAACCCTCAACCAGGTCGTCAGCCTCTTCGATCGTCCGCCGATGCTAGAATGACCCATCAGAATCACTCCTAAATGATCGCCTTTGTGCTGCTTCGCGTGCTCCTGATCCTTCTCCTGGTGGCAGCGAACGCGTTTTTCGCAGCCGCGGAATTTGCCCTGGTCAGCGTGCGCGATACCAGAATCCAACAGTTAATCCAATCCGGCCGCATCGGCGCCCGCACCGTGCAGCGCCTGCATCAGCATCTTGATGAAGTCGTCAACGGCGTCCAGCTCGGCATCACCATCGTCAGCCTCACTCTCGGTTGGATCGGCGAGCCCATGGTGGCGCGTCTGGTCGAGTCTCTCCGTTTCGTTCATGAAGTGCCGCACGCCGCGGTTTACGCCCACGGTATCGCCATCGTTATCGCGTTCAGCCTGATCACCTACTTACACGTTTTGCTCGGCGAACTCGTGCCCAAGACTCTTGCCCTGCAGCGTGCCGAGCAGATTGCTCTTGCCGTGGCCGCGCCCATGGAAGCGTTTCTCACCCTCACTCGGCCCGTCCTTTTCTTTATGCGCCGCTCCGGCGGCCTGGTGTTGCGGCTTTTCGGCGCCCGCGACACTCGCCGCGGCGGCGCCGTTCACTCGCCCGACGAACTGAAACTCATCGTCACCGCCAGCCGCCAGTTCGGACAGATTCCCGAGTCGCAGGAAGAGATGATTCACAATGCCATCGAACTCGACAGCATTACCGTCCGCGAAGTCATGGTGGCGCGCCCAGACATTTTTTCCTTGCCTTCCGATCTCACCCTCGACGAAGCTCTGAACCGCGTGGTCGAAGGCCAGCACTCACGCATCCCGGTTTATGACCCGCAGCGCGGGCAGGAACACATCGTCGGCGTTCTCTATTACAAAGAACTCGTCCGCTGGGTGCGGCTGCGGCTGGTCAATGCCGGCCAGCCGCTGGCCTCGCGCATTGCGCGCACCCAGATCGCCCACATCATGCACGATGTCCTGGTCGTGCCCGAGACGAAAGTTTTGTCCGAGTTACTGGACGAATTCAAACAGCGCCGCCGTCATCTCGCGGTCGTGGTCGACGAGTTCGGTTCCACCGCCGGCGTTATTACCGTGGAGGACATTCTCGAACAACTCGTCGGCGACATCGAAGACGAATTCGACATCTCGCCGCCCGAACCCGCGTTAGCCGACGAATCCGTTCTCATCCTCGAAGGTTCAGTCAATATTCTCGATCTCGAAACCCAGCACGGCCTGCTCCTGCCCCGCGACGCCGGATTCGAAACCCTCGCCGGATTCATCCTCGCGCGCCTGCAGCGCATCCCGTACCTCGGCGAATCCTTCGAATACGAGGGCCATCGCTACACAGTCGAAGAAATGGAAGGTCACCGCATCGCGAAAGTGAAAATCGAAAAAGTAAAAACCACCGACGGCAAAGCCGAATCCGCGAAGCAAGCAGGAGATTGAGCAGGCTATATGTTGTATCGTGTGGGGACAGCCGCCCTCGGCTGTCCATCGAGCGAAGCTCGATAGGTTTTGTTTCTAGCATGATGGACCGGGCCTAGTTAATAGTTGTCATCCCGACCGGAGTGGAGGGACCTGCTGTATCTGCGCGCACGAAGAATTGATGCGACTTCTCCTCCAACGCGTCCTCTACACCCTCCCAGTAATCTGGCTGGTAGTCTCCCTCGTCTTCCTCCTGATCCACCTCGTCCCCGGAGACCCGATCCAGCAAATGCTCGGCGAAGGCGCGCCCCCCGCAGATATCCAAGCCACGCGCCACGCCTACGGCCTCGATGCCCCCCTCGGCGAGCAATACATCCGCTATTGGAAAGGTGTCCTCCACGGCGACCTCGGCCCCTCGTTCCGCTACAACCAGAGCGTCACGCGCCTGATCACCCAGCGTTATCCCTACACGCTGCAACTCACGCTGGCCTCGCTGTTCGTAGCGATCATCCTGTCGATCCCCGCCGGCGTGCGCTCCGCCCAGCGCCGTAATCGCTGGGACGACCGCGCCATCTCGGTCATCAGCCTCTTCGGCCTTTCATTCCCCAACTTCGCGCTCGGCCCAATCCTGATTCTTCTTTTCGCCATCAAGCTGGGATGGCTCCCCGTCTCCGGCGCAGGTTCGTTCGCGAACCTGATTCTCCCAGCGGTCACCATGGGCGGAGCGCTCGCCGCCATCCTCACCCGCATGGTCCGCACCTCCATGCTGGAAGAACTCAGCCAGGACTACATCCGCACCGCCCGCGCCAAAGGCCTGCCCGAGCGCACCGTCGTCTACCGCCACGCCCTGCGCAATGCCATGATTCCCATCATCACCGTCCTCGGTCTACAATTCGGCGCGCTACTCGCCGGCGCAATCGTCACCGAAACCATCTTCTCCTGGCCCGGCATAGGACGCCTCACCATCCAGGCCATCTCCAACCGCGACTACTACCTGGTGCAAGGCTGCATCCTGGCAATCGGATTAACCTACGTCGCCGTAAATTTTCTGACAGATGTGCTGTACTCGGTGGCGAATCCAAGGATCAGACAGTAAGTGGCTTCGTAAATCGCGATCCCAAAACCGGAAACTCCAAAGGAATCTTCTTCGGATACATCGATCAGTCCGGCGAACTGGGCGTAGCATTGGGACTAAAATTATCGCCCAAATAAGATCTGTCATCCCGACCGGAGCATTGCGATTGGTTTCATCAATCGCAATGCGGAGTGGAGGGACCTGCTTCTTGCAGCTGCTATGAAAGCCTACTGGTACAGCGTCTACATCATCGCCAGCAAATCGCGTGTGCTTTACATCGGAATGACCAACGACCTGAGTCGCCGAACCTTCGAACACAAGAATGACCTTATGAATGGTTTTAGCAAGAAGTACCGCTGCCATCGTTTGGTCTACTACGAATCCTTCGACGATGTGAATAAAGCCATCGACCGGGAGAAGCAACTCAAGCGCTGGAAGAGAACAAAGAAGATTTGGCTAATCGAACGCCGAAACCCTAGATGGGACGATTTAGCTGCCGAATGGTTCACCCGCCACATGTATCAGCCAGACCAGCAGGTCCCTCCACTCGCCAGTTGACTGCTTCGCAGATCAACTGGCTCGGTCGGGATGACAAGTTGATTTAGGTTCTCCGCAACCAGCGGAGCGCAGGGCTCCATTACGAATCGCCCCTTTAAAATCTGTCATCCGACCCGAATCAGTCATCCCATCCGGAATCTGTCATCCCGACCGGAGCATGGCGATTGGTTCCTCCAATCGCTATGCGTAGTGGAGGGACCTGCTGCTGGCCGGAGCCATCACGGCGAATTGGGCTGACGTATATTGCCGTGATATCCTACTTACTACCAGCTGCGTCCCGTTTCAGCGGAAATTCCCCCGCAGTTTCAGGAATCACTTCCTGAACAAGCTTCCCAGTAGAAGCCCAGAAAACGAAGCCCAGAAAAAAGAAAAGAAGAGAAACTCAATCATGCTTTCCGTCAGTAATGTTTCCATGCGCTACGGCGCCAAAATTCTGTTCGACGAAGTCTCCACCGCCTTCACCCCCGGCAAGCGCTACGGACTCACCGGCCCCAACGGCGCCGGCAAATCCACTTTCATGAAGTTGCTCAGCGGCGAAATCGAGCCACAAAAGGGTACTGTTGTTCGTCCCCGCAAGCTCGGAGTCCTCAGCCAGGATCAGTACGCCTTCGACGCCTTCACCGCCATCGACACCGTCATCATGGGCAACAAGCGCCTCTGGGCCGCGATGCAGGAGCGCGACGCGATCTACGAAAAAGCCGATATGACCGACGAAGACGGCATGAAGCTCGGCGAACTTGAAGGCATCGTCGGCGAAGAAGATGGCTACACCGCCGAGAGCGACGCCGCCATCCTGCTCGACGGCCTCGACATTCCGGAAGAACTCCACAGCAGAAAAATGTCCGAGCTGCAAGGCGGACAAAAAGTTCGCGTCCTGCTCGCGCAAGCGCTATTCGGACATCCGCAAGCTTTGCTGCTCGACGAACCCACCAACAACCTGGACTTGGATTCAATCCACTGGTTGCAGGGGTTTCTAAATACCTACGACGGCGTCGTCATCGCGATCTCGCACGACCGCCACTTTCTCAACAGCATCTGCACGCATATCGCCGATATCGATTACGAAACCATCATCACCTACACCGGATCGTACGACGAAATGGTGCTCGCGAAAACGCAAGTCCGTTCGCAGATCGAATCGCAAAACGCGCAGCGTGAAAAAAAGATTTCTCAATTAAACGAATTCATTGCCCGCTTCGCCGCCGGCACGCGTTCCAGCCAGGTGCAATCTCGCCGCAAGGAAGTCGAACGACTTCAAGTAACCGAACTCGCCAAATCAAATATCGCGCGGCCTTATATCAAGTTCGAACAGAAGCGCCCCAGCGGCAAACACATTCTCGAAGTCGAGCACCTCAGCAAATCCTACGGCGACAAGAAAGTCATTCGCGATTTCACCGCCAGCATCACCCGCGGCGAACGCATTGCGCTCATGGGCCGCAACGGAGCGGGGAAGACCACGCTGGTCAATTCCATCCTGGCGAATTCGCCCACCACGCCCGAAGCCGAACTCCGCAAAACCAGTGGCTACGATGGCCCTTTCGTCGATTCCGGTAAAGTGATCTGGGGACACGAAGCCTCCATCGGATATTTCGCCCAGGACCATCGCAGCCTGATCGAAGGCGGCATGACCGTTCTCGACTGGCTTCATCAATGGAACCCTGCCGCCGTCGCCGAAGAAATCCGCGGCCTGCTCGGTCAGATGCTTTTCCAGCGCGACGAAGCCACAAAATCGACCGACGTCCTCTCCGGCGGCGAAGCGGCTCGTCTTCTCTTCTGCAAACTCATGCTGCAAAAGCCAAATGTCCTCGTGCTCGACGAACCCACCAACCACCTCGACCTCGAAGCCATCAATGCACTGAATATTTCCCTGCAGCGCTATCAGGGCACAGTCTTCCTGGTAACCCACGATCACGACCTGATCGACGAAGTCGCCACTCGCATCTGGCACTTCGAATCCGATCACAAACTCACCGACTTCAAAGGCACCTACGAGGAATACCAAGCCGCCGTCGCCGTCTAGAAATGTTGATTGAAAGTTATGCAGAACATGTGGGGACAGCCGCCCCCGGCTGTCCGTCGAGCGAAGCTCGACTGCACCATTTCCGCTGCATGTAAATCATCCAGGTTCTCCACACATTTCCACAACCGTTAACAGTTGCCTTTTCCTCTTCCGCTCGCCCATAATGGCGGCAATAGATTCTTGCGCCGGCAGCTTTAGTCATGACAGGCGTGAGAGGTTGTGAGCGTCTTGTACAGTCGAACCGATTTACTAAGAATTCTTCATCTCACGCCGCGCCAGTTGGCGAACTGGGAGCGCGCCGGACTTATCGCCGCCTCGCCCGCCTACACTTTCGCCGACCTTCTCAAAATAAAAAAAGTCCGCGACCTCTGCGCGATGAAGGTTCGCCCCGCCGTGATCCGCGAATCGCTCGAGGCCATGCAAAAACAAGCATCGGGCATGGGCAATCCTCTGGTCGAAGCCGGAGCGTCTTCCACCAGCAAACATCGCATCGCCTTCCGTCACCAGGGCCGCCTGCTCGAGCCCATCGCCGGACAGTTCTTAATGGATTTCTCCACGCACGAAAAAATCGTGACCACCACTCCCATCCCCGCGCCCGAGTCCACTCCGCGCGAGGACGATGCCGCCGTCTGGTTCGCCCGCGGCATCGCGCTCGAAGAAGATCCCGCAACCCAAACCGAAGCCCTCGCTGCCTACCAGAAAGCGCTCGAGTTCCAGCCCAACCACGCCGCCGCCCACATCAATCTCGGCACTCTTTATTACAACCGCCAGGATTTCGCCCTCGCTGAAAAACACTACCGCGCCGCCTTGAAGGCCGACCCACGCTACGCCCTCGCGTATTTTGATCTGGGCAATGTCCTCGACGAAACCGGACGCGTGCAGGAAGGCATTCAAACTTACAAAATGGCGGTCCAACTCGCTCCTACCTACGCCGACGCCCACTACAACCTCGCCCTCGCCTACGAAAAAATCCGCGAGCCCCGCAAAGCCCTCAAACACTGGCAAGCCTATATCAAACTCGACACCACCGGCCCGTGGTCCGTCCACGCCCGCAACCAAATCCAGCGCATCCTCCAAGCCGACACCCTGAAGCTAGTCCACACCCGCCGCAACTAGCAGCGGAAGGATCTCCCGCTTCTCAAGCCTTACCCCGTGCTCCTCTGTGCCCCCTGTGTTAAAGATTGTTCCGCAGCGGCTCCACTTTGCCCGCACTTTGCAGTATCCTCGTACCCTGCCCTTATGTCTTCCCACCCACTCGATGTCGGCCAAACCATCGGTGACTACGAAATCCTCTCCCTGCTCGGCCGCGGCGGCATGGGCAAAGTTTTCAAAGTCCGCAACGTAATCTCCGACCGCATCGAGGCGATGAAAGTCCTGCTCCCCGATGTCGACGCCACTCCCGACCTCGCCGAGCGCTTCCTCCGCGAAATCAAATTAGTCGCGACTCTCGATCATCCCAACATCGCCGGACTCCGCACCGCCCTCCGCTCCGCCACTCAGATGCTGATGATCATGGAATATGTCGACGGCGTTTCTCTCGACCAGCTTGACCCCCACCCGCCCGATCCCCGCCGCGCCGTTCACCTCATCATTCAAGTCCTCGCGGCGCTAAGCTACGCTCATCGCCGTGGAGTCATTCACCGCGACGTCAAGCCCTCAAACATTCTGGTGCGAACTGATAACGTCCGCGCTGACGGCTCAGTAAAGCTCACCGACTTCGGCATCGCCAGCCGCGCCGGCGACCCTCGCCTCACCGGCCCTGGCATGGCTCTCGGCTCTCTGTATTACATGTCGCCCGAGCAGATCAAAGCCTTCCCCGTTGACGCCCGCTCCGACATTTATTCCGTCGGTGTCACCCTCTACGAAATCGTCACTGGACGCCGCCCCGTCCAGGGCGACAGCCTCTTCTCCATCATGGCCGCCCACCTGCAACAAATTCCCGTTCCCCCCATTCAACTCATGCCGCACATTCCGCCGGAACTCTCGTCGATCATCGAACGCTCTCTGCAAAAATCTCCCGACGACCGCTTTCAGACCGCCGAAGATTTCCGCGCCGCATTGTCGAATGTCTATCCCGACGTCCACGCCCACATCGCAACCACTGCCGCATATCGGATTTCTTCTTCCACTCCGCAACCCGCGCCACTCACCATGCAAACTGCGCCCCCGCCAACTCCACGCAGCACCCAATCCTTCGATCCCGCACTGCTCGAAACCGTAAGAAAAAACCTGGCCACCTACATCGGCCCCATGGCCAAAGTAATCGTCGCCCGCGCCGCCAAAACCGCCCGCTCCCGCCGGGACCTCTACGAAAAACTAGCCGAAGAAATCCCCTCCCCCAAAAACCGCCAAACCTTCCTGCGCTCTTTACCTCTTTAGAGTCACGAACCAGCCTCGTCAAATCCGCGGTTTTTGGGTGGCGCAGCGCTTCAGCGCTGCGATCAGACAACCAAAAAAAACAGCGGCTTCAGCCGCCACTTCAAGGCCGGGCGGGATTTCAGACGTAAAATCACTGACCACGCGCTGCGATGTTTCCTCCGCATATCAGTGAGTGCTATGGCGACGTTCACGCCAACGGACCAGCGAATCGCCAGGGTAGAAATCTCATCGCTGCGAGTGTAAAGATCTAAGCGTAAAGATTAATGAGCCGCCCGCTCCAGCTCGCGGGATTCGCCGCACTGAAAAGGTAGTGGGCGATCGCCGTGCTTTCGACAAGCCCGCTCCAGGCCAACCCAGAGACATATTGCCAGCCCGAGCAGCCCGTATCATCGCTCTGGGTATCCTGGTTAGGGGTATCCTCGTTCTGAGTATCCTCCACGAGCGTTCCGTGGATGAATGGTGCCTCGCCCCGGCGCGTCGAAGACGACCAGGCGAAAACGTCGGCGGAGGGAACAACACGAATTTGGCCGGCCCGCGTGGCGATCGCTCTCTGCGTGACAGGCACCAGGCTCGTCGATCCATCGGCCGACTGCGTCGGGTCGACCGGGTTCACTGACGCCGCGAGCAGTTTAATCGACATGTTTAATCAACATGGGAAATCAGTTTGCCAACTCTCAATCTATCGGCAGTTCCCACCGATCTAAAGAACACCGCGGTACTTTAGCGCCATGCCGCGAAGACTCATCCCCACGGACCGACTACTCGCTGAATCGCTGGGCCTTGGCTGGGCTGTCTTGTCTGCAACTTCAGGGACGGTGGAAAAAAGAAGCGGACAATCTAGACGACGAGTCAGCTGCTCAGTGAGTGTAATCGCGATGTTTCACCAGTTATGCGCAGCGGTTCGCGGGTTGTCTCGAATTTTAGGTGAGGATCGGATACTCGCCGGGCACCACGGCAACTGAATACGGAAGTGGAATCCCTTGATTTCCTAGCGACGGGTCCGTCCGTCATCTGATCCAGATGACTCAGAGATCGGCGGGAAGACGATATTCAGTTTCTTCAGGGCTATATTTCCGTCGATCTTCGTTTTCCACCCATCGACCATCTCAGCGACCCTCCGCAAGGTCGTGCTTGGTTTTTCCTGGCCGAGATCATTCGGGAAACGCGATTTGATATCACGCTCGACCGTTAACCAGCTCTCCCAGTACTCCCACAGCGGCTGCGCTGACGAGTCTCTGTGCCCACTGGTCGGGTACTTGTACTGCTTTGCCCGATCCGCAGCCATGCGCTCTCTTAACTCAGCAAGCAGGGCATTGAGCGTCGATCCATCCGGCTTTTCCCGGCTGATTCTATCGGCCCAGTAATGGACGCCTGCGGCCAAACCATCTCGCCCCGCCTTCAAACTTCGCACCGCCGCATCGTCCCCCTCAAAACTCCCGTCCGAGAAGAAAACAGCAGTGATCCGGTTCTGGCAATCGCCCCTCTCAGGCATCATGGCGAGTAATGTACTCCACCGCGCTCCCTTATCAAGGACTCCGCTGCGCGGCGGCCCGCTTCGATCAGCAGCCTGCATGTCGATGTCCTTAGAAGGATAGAAGAGAATGTCCCGGATGCCGCCGGACCCGCTCACGCCAGTTGCCCCTTGGCATAGTTGGGACGCCGCAAAGGCTTCAATAGGCCTTTCCGAATCATTTACAAGAATCACCTGCTTGCTGCCTGCGTTGTCCTCGAATTCCAAATGGTAGCTGGCGCTCTGGGCTGCCACCGGCAGCCATCCCAGGATTACCGGAAAGCAGAACACAACCGCACGTACCCCTAACGATGACATGCGAACCCTCCTCGGGGTGGCCTCCTTAAAGCAGTATCCGCCTCGCCTCAACCGTCTGACAACACCTAGGTTAGGGCAGCCAAACCTCATCGTCTGGATGGTTGAGGTTATCAGGCGTTTACACTCATTGAGAATCAGATCGATTTCGGATCGGTGGCGAACTCTTTCCTTACGATTCCAGCATCCGCATCGCTTTCACCATGCTCACATACATGCGATTGAACGACCGCGCCAGATCGGAAATTTCATCCGACCCTTTCACCGGAATCTCCGGCACATTAAAGTTTCCGTTGCTCACCTCATCCGCCAGCGCCGACAACCGGCTCACCGGACGAATCACAATCAACACCATCGCCAGATCCAGCAAAATCAAAGCCGCCAGCCCCAGCCCGCACAAATAAATCATCAGGGTGCGAAATGCCCGGTCGGCGATGTTCAGCGGCACCGACATCGGTACCGAAACAATCTGCGCCCCCACCGTATCGCCCAGCTTCCAGTCGAATCCATTATTCGTTCCGTAAATTCGAATCATCGCCGCCGGAGCCGCCGCCGGCGTGCTGTGGCACTCCAGGCACGGACCAGCCGCTACAATCGGCCGCGCCAAAAACATCGACCGCCCTCCCGGCACCTCGCGTTGCCCCGAAAATTCCTTGGCATCCGCATGGCTGCGGAAGTTCTCCACAATATCCGCCTCCCAATCCACCGCGCGGTCGCGCAGGTTGGTCGGATTCAGCGTCGCCTCTTTATATGTGTAGTCCGGATAACTCGCCCGCAAATAATTAAAAACTTCCGTCGCCGAAAACGCCGGCACCGTCTGGGGCAAAAAGGTGCGGATGCGCGCCTGGTGTGCCTCCAGCAGCGGTACAATCTGCTGCGAAGTGTAAGTCCGCATGCCGCCCGCCGCCCCCATCATCAGCCGCGCCTGCTGCAATACCTGCTCCTGCGCATTGCGCTCCAAAAATTCGCGGGAAAAATAACCCACAAGCCCAATCCCCACCGCAAACACAAAAATCAGCACCAGATTAAACTTCAGCAAAAGTTTCATAAGCCGCCAATTATAAAACGCAGCGGGATCCACTCCCGCCCTCACCCAAACGCTTTTGTCATTCCGAGCAAGCCGGAGCGGCAGCGACGGCGCCGTCGAGGAACCTGCTGTTCGCCGGAAATGCCCCCAGCATCCCTTGTCATCCTGT
>CAVRWS010000033.1:0-124488 GCA_963724815.1 uncultured Acidobacteriaceae bacterium | reverse complement strand
TTTTAGCCGCAAATCCACGGGCAAGCCTGGAAGGTCAACGCTTTCACGTAGTGGTGATTGGCGGCGGCATCAACGGCGTGGCTGTGGCGCGAGAGTGCGCGCGCGCGGGAAAACACACATTACTAATTGAACAAACTGATTTTGCCGCGGGAGTAACCAGCCGCTCGACTCGAATCATTCACGGCGGCCTGCGTTACCTGGAACGCGCGAAGCTCGGGTTGGTGCGGGAGTCGCTGCGTGAGCGCGAGAAGTTGCTGCGAGAAAAATCTCACCTGGTGCATCCCATGCACTTCCTCTTGCTTTTGAACGAAACCAGCCAACGCAGCGCGCTGAAAGTGCGCGCTGGATTATGGCTTTACCAACGCATGGCAGGAAAACCACCCATCGACAGCACTGAGATGGAATTGAAGAGGCTGGAGCGGGCGCTGGACGCGGGACATAAGTGGTCGTTTTTTAACTATGAAGACGCCCAGTGCGAGTTTCCCGAACGCCTGGTTGCAGAGTGGCTGCTGGAAGCAGTAGAGGCTGGCGCCGTGGTCGGAATCACACCGAGGCGCTGGCAGTGGATGTGGCGCATGGCCGAGTGCACGGGGTATTGCTGCGCGATCAGATTACCGGCCGCGACGCGCGCGTAGACGCGGCATGGGTGATCAAC
Source organism: uncultured Acidobacteriaceae bacterium (assembly GCA_963724815.1). Lineage (GTDB taxonomy): Bacteria > Acidobacteriota > Terriglobia > Terriglobales > Acidobacteriaceae > Sulfotelmatobacter. Next base: position 123,833 of record CAVRWS010000033.1, on the reverse strand, counting down.
TGAGCGGGCCATGGGCCGACCGCGTATGCCAGCGCTCGTCCATCCGCATGGGCAAGCCAATGCTGGGCGGAGTGCGCGGCTCACACATCGTCGTGCCACGCTTTCCAGGTTCGCCGAATATGGCGGTTTATACCGAAGCGCCGGATGGTCGTCCGATTTTCATAGTGCCATGGAACGACCAGATCATGGTCGGAACCACGGAAGTGGCCGACAACGGCGATCCCGGAAAAACTGTGCCGTCGGCGGATGAAATTAATTACCTTGTACGTTCCGTCGCACAACTATTTCCCAAGGCAAAGATCACGGCGCAGAGTGTGAAATATTCTTTCGCCGGCATTCGACCACTACCCTATTCGCCGGACAATAATCCTTCAGCGGTCACGCGGAAGCACATTTTGCACGACCACGCCGACGACGGCGCAGCGCACATGATCTCGGTAATCGGCGGAAAGCTGACGACCGCTGCCTCGCTGGGGCGGGCCTGCGCCGGAAGATCGGGCTGCAAGTGGCGGAGCCGAATGCCTTTGCCATGGGCCCGGGCGGGCACTGGATTCTTTGCTGGACGATGCGGTTTTGGAAATTGCACGGATCGGTGCGGTGAGCGAAGAATCCGCTCGTGGAATCCTGGAGTGGCACGGCAAACGCGCAGCCGATATCGCACGCATGGCACTGGTAGGGGCTGAATGCGGGCTCCGATTTGTCCGCACACTTCGCACGTGGTTGCGGAAGTGGTGGAAGCTTACCGCAGAGAATATGCCGTCACGCTCGGGGATGCCCTGCTGCGACGAGTTCCGGTGGCGCTGGGCGCGTGCTGGTCGGAATCCTGCAGCCGTGAAGCCGCACTACGCATTGGCGCCGTCCTAGGTTGGAATGATCTTACCGGGGTCGAATCTGGAAGCGCTTGAGATGGAGCGTGCCGCTTTTCTAAGGCCTGCGCCACGCACCGAAGCTATGTTCGAAGCTGCCGCGGATTAGCTGTAGCAGCGAAGGTGCGAGCAAGCCGTTCAGGATGGTCCGAGATAATCCCGTCCACTCCCCATTTTGAGAATCGCTTCATGTCTTTCACGGAATTGACTGTCCAGACCAGTACTTTTTTGCCTGCACTCTTAATCTCAGCGATGACATTCTGCTCCGTCAATGTGTAATGCGAGATCACATAATCAACAGGCTGCGCGGGCCAAAGGTTGAACTGGGCGCGGGTCTCGCAAATTAGCCCGAGCGGAATGTTTGCGTCAACGGCGTTGACCGTCTGTAGCACTTCCGGCAGAAATGAGGAAATCACATAGCCACGGCTCGGTGTAAAGGCACGAAGCAAATCCAAAGCAACGGCTTCCAGCCCGAGGATTTTCAGCTCGATGTCCAGAAAAGCCGTAGTTTGGTAGTGCTCAAGAACATCGCGCAGAAGCGGGAGTCCCAACAGCGATGCCGGGGAATGAGCGACGTGAGCCCCCTCAACCGTGGCATCGTGGCAGATGACGGGCACGCCATCGGCGGAGAGTCGCACATCGAACTCGAAGCCATCGCAGCCATGGGCAAGAGCCCGATCAAAAGAAGCCAGAGAGTTTTCCGGGACAGATTTCTCAGCCCGCGCGCCGCGGTGGCCGAGAAGCAGTGGACGATTCGGCATACCCCAGATTTTACTGAAGCGCTAATCCAAGTCGAAATCGCGAATCGGTTTGCCGGTGTCCGGCGATTCTTTGGCTTTTTTGACTGCTTCCTGAAACTTTTTTTCCAGAAGTTCGGAAGCATGCTTCTGGGCTTCAACTGATTGGCGGAAGATGGATTCGCGGCGCGTATCCTGCTCTTTCATGGCGCGGGCGGCGGCTTCCATGTCGTTGAACATGCGCGGCTTCACGGCAGCGGTATGGGCGATCACCGAGCGCGTTTCCACGTCCACTTTCAGCAGCGCGCTGCAGCAGGGACAGGTGATTTCGAAGTTTGTGGAATTCTTCGCCACTTTGCGAATCATACCGCAAAACTGGGACGCACGCGCCTAGCGTTGCAGTTTGATGGGGAAGATGTGAAAGACGCCGAGCAACTCCCAGCCCAGCAAGAAAATGGAGAGCAGGACAATGAGGACCGCCATCAGTTCGCCGAAGGTGAGTCCACGGCGATTGGGTTCGAAACGCCGCGCGGCCAAGCTCAGGATATTCAACGTCGCAAATCCGAAAACTACGGCCCAGAGAATGTTGTACACATCGTTGCGGCGGTTGGGATGATGCTGCAAGAGCAGCAAAGCCGTGAGAACCACCGGAACACGCGCCAGGCTATACAAAGATAGCGCGGCACACTTTGTGCGCGCTAACGCTCCCATCCATCGGGTTGTTAAAGCTAAAGCCATAAAACGCTAACCTTCGGGCCGCACCGTTGGATTGGATATTACATTTTTTCGAGGAACGGGTCACGAGTATGGCTCAACCAAGCCAACATTTATAAGCCCTTTGTGAACACTGTTTCCCTCTTGGTTATGGCTTTTAATTTTCGCGCTGAAACGAATGGATCGCTGTTTGTGGGTCCGGTACAGACTTTTCGATAAGATGGAAAGATGCCCGGGCTGCGCTTCGTTTTTTTCGACATCGGAAATACCCTGCTCTTTCCCAACCGAACGAAAATGCTGTCTCCAATCCCGACTGATCGTCGTCCCACACTGGCGCAGTGGCAGGCTCTGGAGCGAAAGACCAAGGTTGAGTTTGATCGCGACATGCAGCAGGGTCGAGTCGATCACAGTTTCTGGTGGATCTTCCATTCCTACCTTTTCGAAGATCTCAGGGAAAGCCGCGACGATGAATCCCGAAAAGGATTGGTTCAAGAATTGGTGCGGAACACGCAGAACTCGGCCAATTGGGATCAGATTCTACCGGATACGCGTGCCGCGCTCGATCGAATCCGCAAGAGGTTTCGCATTGCGGTAATTTCCAATGCCGATGGAAGAATCGAGAATATTCTCTCGCGCTGTGGAATCGCCGACTGCTTCGAAGCGATTACGGATTCAGGCATCGTGGGATTTGAAAAGCCTCGTCCCGAGATCTTTTACGCAGCGTTGAAGACCATGAATGCCCGGGCCGACGAAAGTCTGTACGTGGGCGACGTGTACTCCGTGGATTATGTGGGAGCTACAAGCGCCGGCATGCGGGCTGTACTGTTTGATGTGGCCGGAGCCTATCGAGGCCGCAAGGAGCCTCGCATGGAATCTTTGGCGGAACTGGAAAGTTGGCTGGGGAAATAGCTGCTGAAGTAAAATCTGTATCATCATGCCTGACACCGCACGCCTGTTTCTATTTCTTAGCGCAGCGCTGTTGCTGGCCATTGCACCCGGACCGGGAATGCTGTATGTGCTTGCCCGCAGCCTGGCTGGAGGTAAGCGCGAAGGCATTTTGTCGGCGCTGGGAACCTTTCTCGGCGGCATGATCCACGTATTTGCCGCAGCGTTAGGAGTTTCCGTTATCCTCGCGCGATCTGCCCTTGCCTTCTCAACGGTGAAATATTTGGGAGCTGCTTACTTGTGTTTTCTTGGCGTGAGCATGATCATCGATGCGAGAAAGGATACAGAGAAAGCAGAAGCGAGTTCGGCGAATTCTTTTTCCGCGCCCAATGCCATGGCAGCGCGCAACCCGCTATGGCAGGGTGTTGCAACTGAAGCACTCAATCCGAAGACAGCACTGTTTTTTCTTTCCTTCATTCCACAGTTCGTCAACCGTGGGTCTGGACACGTGTTTTTTCAGTTCGTCATTCTGGGAACTGCCTCTGTAATTCTGAATACGTCGGCCGACATGATCGTCATCCTGCTGGCGGGACCGCTAGGGAAAAACCTCCGTTCGTCAGCCGTGTTTCGGCGTCGGCAGCGAACGCTTACGGGCGCGATCATGATTGGGCTGGGGACTTACCTGGCGACCAGCGAAAACCACTAGCGATTATCGATTTCTAGAGTTCCAGTTTCTATAGTTCGAGGATCTGGTGGTCAAGACAATCGGTTTGCATCGCCTCGTAAAGGCTCCTCAGAAGCTCGGTTCCATAGCGAGCCAGGAAATAGATTCCCGCAACTCCTCGCTCCTGCAAGCCATCTTCGGGATAAAGGGCCTGATTCAGCACCTCTGCTTTGCGGGCAACAACTTCGCTGCGGCGCAATTCTGCGGCCATGGCGCGCTCGCGGAGGCGGTCCAACTGATAATGTGCTTTTGACGCGGCGGTTTGGCTGGCTTCAACGAGGGTGGGGTCTAGTTTAGCGAGCGGCGCATGCAGGCTGGCAAAAGATTCTTCCACCGATTTGTTCGCACACTCGAATGCCGTCTGCAAATCAGCAGACATGGCCCGTTCAGCCAAAGTACGGCGAAGCGGCTCTATCCCCTGGAATGTGTCGCGCACCGCGATCCCGAATTTCTCAAGCGCGCGCTGGATTTTCGGTTCTACCAGCGTGGCGGAAAAACGAGGCACGATCGGGGTGATGCGTCCGAGCAGCTTTTCGTAGACCGCCCCGGCCTGCGCGAAATATGCGGCCTCCGCCGCTCCCCCTGCATAGGCGAGCGTGGGCAAAAGATAATCCTGCACCACCGGCCGCAATAAAACATTGGGACTGAAACTTTCCGGCTTCGTTCCGATGCGTTCGATTAGCTCGTCGGCGGATAACGTCTCGGTTTCGTTGGCACTGGCAATCACAAACTCAGACAAGTTTCCCTTGGCGCGCAATTGAATTGGCGTGCGCACGCCGCTTTGCAAGGTGAATACCAGAACCGATGAAGCAGTGACTTTGACCTGCTGGTGATATCCCGCTGTTTCTAGGGCTTCTCCGCGAGCCAGTAGCGCGTCATCGATTTCAGAGACTCGCTCGACCGCGGCTCGGTAGACCGGCGCCGCGATTCGGTGCAGTTCTGGATCGGAAGCGTCCAAAAGAACCACTCCCCACGCCGCAAACAGGCGCGCATAGAAGCGGGCGAAGGCTGAGCCCAGTGTTTCCCCGGGACGATACGACTCGCGCAAACTTTGCGCAGCTTCCGAATCCCCCAGCAACGACAGGGCTTCTTCAACTACTGGCACAATCTCTTCCCCTAATCGCACGTCGCTCACGGGAGCGCCGGGAAGGCTGTGGCTCGAAGTGGTGAGCTTACGCAGCAGGCCGTCCGATCCCGGCACAGAAACGTGATTCACCTCTTCCAGATCGTGATCGTAAGTGGCCAGCCAGAAGACGGGGACGGAATCCACGCCGGCAGCCGTCGCTTCGTCAGCCAGCTTAACCGCGCTGAGAGCCTTGTAGATCGAGAACATGGGGCCGCCAAACAGTCCCACTTGCTGTCCCGTCACGATGGCGGCGGCACCGCGGCGAAAGCGCGTTATGTTGGAAAGAGTTTGCGGGGATGCATCCCAGGATTGGTTTTGCCGCTCGAGAATCGCGCTGATGCGCCCGCGTCGCGCGGGCTCATAGTTTATGTTGGATGCTTCTGCCTTGAACCATTCCCCGAAATGTGGAGAGTGCGGGTAGAACGGGCGAACGGCGGGAGAATAGGAGAGGAAGTCAGTGAAAAGCCGTGTGGTGTGCGGGATCTGAGCGAAAGGCAGACACTGCGATTTCACCGGCAACACTCCTGACAGCAACAGTTTGTAAAGTGTTGGACGAATCGAATCATCGCCGGTTAACGCCTTCCGTTCTCGCAAAAGTTAACAAAGTCATACTAGAGATGCCCGCCAATCGCCGCGAGATGCAAGATAATGGTACGCAACACCCGGCAAGAAAGGAAATGTGCAATGAGTTTGACGGCCGCTCCGCTGCAGATCGAGACTCCGGTTACCCTGGAAGGATCGGTCGTTCGCCTTGAACCAATTCGCCGCGAGCATGCGGAACTCTTCTGGCAAGTTGCCCAGGATGCGCTCGATAACATCTTCCAATGGATTCCCTACCGCGTGCAGACGCCGGAAGATTTCAAGCAGCTCGTCGAGAAGGCGCTGGGCGAGCAGGAACGCGGCGAATCAATAGTGTTCGCGACGGTCGAGCGTGCATCTGGCAACGTGATCGGCAGCACACGTTTTATGAACATCGATCGTGTGAATCGCAGAGTAGAAATTGGTTCCACCTGGATCGCACCGGCGTGGCAGCGTACAGCCGTCAACACAGAAGCAAAGTACCTCATGCTGCGCCACGCTTTCGAAGTCTGGAAATGTATGCGCGTTGAACTCAAAACGGATGCTCTGAATCAGCGTTCGCGGAATGCGATCCTGCGCATCGGCGCGAAGGAGGAAGGCACGCTGCGCAAGCACCTGATCACTTGGGCCGGTCGAATCCGCGACACGGTGTATTTCAGCATTCTGGATACCGAGTGGCCACAGGTGAAAGCCATGCTGGAAACGACGCTCGCGCCGAACGCTTCGTCAAAGAATGTTTGAGTCCAGACCGGCGATGAATTGGATACCGGGGATAACCTTGCCGACCAGGTTCCTGTCGTTGGTGAGAAATAGATCTGTGCCCGCGCTGGCCGCGCAAGCCAGATGAATAGCATCGGCGGAGGGTATTTTCAGCGAACCCTTAATTCGTCCAAAGACATCAGCCGTTTCAGCAGTGAAAGCAATTACCTCTGAAACCGACTCCTCCAACGCCGCTTTCACCTCTTGGATGCGTTCTTTACTGGCCCCTCGCTTGTAGGCTCCGGCGAACACTTCGCCTAGGGCCAAACCTCCGGTAATAAGTTGGTCATTGCGTTCTTGCATGCGCGACCAGATTGCATCCACCCTCTTCCCAAACTGGGGATTTTCCTCCAGCCAGTAGATGAAGAGCATTGTGTCCCAATAGACGCGGCTCACCGGTCTTTTCCCGGGCCATAGAAATTGGCGCGTTCGTTGCGCAGGTAGTTCTCGCCTCCGCCCAGCTCGGCGAAAACATCTTTGAGCGCGCCCCGGAGCCGCTTCCAGGCTTCCTGACGATCAGTTCCCTTATCGTGTTTTTCCTTGGCGACGAATTCGTAGGTATAGGTAACGGTTGTGCTCTGACCGGATGGCGGGCCGCTGCTGCCCACGAGTCGCAGGTTGTTATCCTGCAGGAATTTTCGAGTCTTCAGTGCGCTGCAAACCTGGTTAACACCACTGAGCGTCAGTTCCCGCACAACATCCCCAGCTCTGATTGAAAACCGCGCCTCGTTGCGGGCACGAGCGGGAATTACGTACCTTTCTCTGCCCAGCGATCGAATTCGATCTGCGTCTCTCACGGCGCTCCATCCTAGACAGAATTAGCTTCAGCAGCAATAGAATAGCATGAATAAAATGAAATGCAATGCAATAAAACAAACATCGGATCCGCAGAGGCAGAGCGGTTCGTGCTCACGGCAGATTGAGATAATCCTACGGCGGTTGACTTCCAAATTGCTCCAGCCTAGTCTGGAATTAGCTCTTTGAATGGTCCATCCCAAATGGGGGCGTCACGGCTTCGACGGAGATGCTTGCGGCCAAGAGGCATGCCGGGGTGCACACACCCGTAATCGCGTGCAAAATGATAATTGCCAATCAACAAATGGCATACGCAGCCTAATTAATTAGGCAGCCGCTTTCCACCGCTTCGCCCTTGGGCGGTGAGCGAGCGTCACACAGAGGGCTGCTCTTCTCCGCTACGTCTGGGCGGCGAGGTTAAGATCACAGGCTAGCGGCTAGCGTTTCTTGTCCGTTCTGAGCGTGGGCCGCGAACGTCCCGGGGGAAGCGCCGCAAGGCGCCCAACGCCTGGGGCATGAACGCGAATAAGCATGTAGTCTCTTGACCAGTAACATTTTCGGACGCGGGTTCGACTCCCGCCGCCTCCACCAATATCTCTTTTTATATCAATAGCTTGCAAGCAATAAAGCTTTCCGTGCAATAATCGTACAACCAACAACTGAGCGAGGCGGATTCAGCGCCACTAATTGCGGCCGGTTTCCGCATTATCTTTTTGACGCTCGCGACTAGCATTTTCTTCCGTTCCTGAGATCTTGCCACGAGCCAGAATGGAATATGGTGACCCTGACAGTGAATCAAGAGCAGGGGAATGAGGCGTAACAACGTGGCCTGCATATGCCGATCAGTTCGGGAATTTGAAGATGCCTAACATGAGTGGAGTAGAAGCGATGCGCGCGAATCCGTGTGGATTTCCCTCACGCGAAGATCGTTGTTGTCTCCTCCTACGAAGGGAACGAAGACATTTATCGGGCAATCCAGGCGGGCGCGGTGACGTACCTTCTGAAGAACACGCGGTCAGAAAAATTGATCGGCGTAATCCGCGAGGTCGCCGTCGGGCGCCGTCGGGGTATGCGCAATAAGGAGATTGTGCACATTCAACATCACAGAACAAACTGCGCAGAGACACGTGAAGAACATCCTGGCAAAACCCTCGGTACACAACTGCACGAAAGCCCTATCAATTGCGATTCGCCGAGGGATTGTACATATCGATTAGTTGAGCCGCATAATCGCATTATCCTTCGTTATCCATGCGCTTCGGCATCTCCAGGAAGCAGCGCACCACGTGCCAGAATTGGTGGCGATTCAGGCCCAGAGCGATGGAATGGGAGGCGCCTGGCAGGACAACAAATTCCCGGTCCGGTACTGGAAGCTTCCGGAAGAAGTTGAGCAGATCCTCCTCGCTGGCGATACCATCATATTCCCCGCGCGCGATTAGCACCGGCGCCAGCACCTTCAAAGGATCCACGATGGGCAGTTTCGTGGTCATATCCAGGTACGTGCCAGTGGGAGCACTATCTCCGAACTTCAATTCCGCGTCCGCCATGGCCTCGGCCACCGCGGGGTCCGAGGTTCCCGGTTTGTCTCGGGTGAAGATGCTGCGGATCATATCTCGATCGCGCGGTCGCCGGTTGTGGGTACGATAATATTCCACCGATTCGGAGCGCTTCGAAAGCGTCGGCGAACCTTGCCCCGTCCATGTAAATGATACGAGAACCAGCCGGTCGACACGCCCCGGCTCGGCCATCGCGTAAGCGCCGACTCGCAGCGCGCCGCCGGACTCCCCGTAAAGGTGAAAGCGTGTTTGCCGAGTCTCGCGAAGAATCACTTCCGATGCCGCCTTGATGTCTTCGACTCCGGAGGCGATGTCGGAATTGCCCGGTCCAGTCGCCGATCGGCCGTAGCCTTCGAAATCCATCGTCCACACGTCGAAACCGTATTCGGCGAACTTATCCATCAGCGAATATTCGCCGTGACCGGGAACGGAGAGATCGAAGCTTGGTCTCGAGGACACAGAAGAACCGTGAGCAAGAAAAAGAACAGGCTTTGCTGTTTCTCCGGGCTTCGGCGCTCCCAGCCTCTTCCGAAAGATGTAAAGGGCGAGATCACTTTTCTTAGCCCAGTATTCGGCGCTCCAGATTTTTTCGTTGGAGGGATTGACGGAAACGCTGGCTGATGATTTTTCCTCTGCCAGTGCGATACGGAGGGGAGATGTCGCCGCAAGGCCTCCGGCGAGAGCCGGGGCAACGCGCGTCAACAGAGCACGACGGGAAATCTTCTGCCGCCAATTCATACGCTCCTCACTTGACCCGGCCTCCTCATCTTTTACGCGCGAGGTCTGGATACATCCCCGAGATTATGCTGGAGTGTTTCGCGATCCAGTTCATTCTCCCAGCGAGCCACGACCAGGGTAGCAACTCCGTTGCCGATCATATTAATGAGAGCGCGGAACATGCTCATAAAACGGTCGATACCGAGAATCAGCGCCATGCCGGCAACCGGGATGGCAGGAATCACCATGAGTGTGCCGACGAGGGCGATAAAAGCCGCGCCCTGTACCCCGCTCGCTCCCTTTGAAGTCAGAATGGCCACACCTAAAATAGTGATCTGCTGGAGCAGTCCTAAATGCGTATTCGTGGCTTGCGCAACAAAGAGTGCCGCCAACGTCATGTAAATGCTGGTGCCGTCGGTATTGAAAGTATAGCCGGTCGGAACCACCAGGCCGACCAGCGACTTCGAGCAACCTAGCCTCTCCATTTTTTCCATCAAAGTGGGCAGCGCCGTTTCCGAGGAACTGGTGGCCAGCACCAGTAGGATTTCCTCCTTTATATAGAAGAGGAATTTGATGATGCCGAACCCGGCCATCCAAGCCACTCCTCCCATCACCACCAGCACGAAAAGAATGGAAGTCGCATAGAAGGTCAGTATGAGCTTGGCCAGCGGACCGAGCGAGGCGATGCCATATTTTCCCACCGTGAATGCCATCGCTCCGAAGGCGCCGATGGGAGCAAATTTCATCACGATGGCTACGATTCTGAATACAGCCTGGGTCAGGGAATCCACCAGATCGATCAGCGGCTTGCTGCGGGGGCCTGCGGCCGACAACGCGAAGCCGAAAAGCAGGGCTACGAACAAAACCTCCAGGATATCGCCTTTGGCGAACGCGTCAACGACGGTGTTGGGGATGATGTGCATCAGGAAGTCGGTGAGACTCTGCGCTTTCGCTTGACCGGCATAGGCCGCGACTTCCCGCGCATTCAGCATTGCTGGGTTCGCATTAAAGCCTTGCCCGGTCTGTACCACATTTCCCACTACCAACCCGACCACGAGAGCCAGAGTCGAGATGATTTCGAAATACAGCAAGGCCTTCCCTCCGACTCTTCCAACCTTGCGCATATCTTCCATGCCGGCGATCCCTGAGACGACGGTGCAGAAAATAATCAGCGTGATCACCATCGAGATCAACCGAATAAACGCGTCTCCGAGCGGCTTCATGGCGACTGCGCGGATTGGGCTGACATACCCGATCACCACCGCCAACGCCATGGCCATCAATACCTGGAACCACAGAGTGACATAAAAAGGCTTCGGCTTGGCCTTTAACGCCGCAGGCTGAGAAGACAGTGACGCTTCAATTGGAGTTTCTATGGTCAACGCATTCTTTCAAAAGACTGTTTAATTTGTTCACCCATTCGCAGACGTAACCTGGTTGTGGAGCACGCCTAAAAGAACTGGCGCTATTGGAAAAGGTCGGGGCGATATGACGCCAAATCTGCATATTCCACGAATTCCAGAAAATTTCCTTCGGGGTCCTTGGCAAAAACTGCAGTGATGCCTTTGCGAATCTCGACGGGATTCTTGCTCATCAGCTCGACTCCGAACTTTTTCAATCGCGCAGTAACCTCGTGCACATCCACGATTACAAAAGTGATGTAGGCAATGCCTTGCGCTTCAAATACCCATTCGGGAATCGGGCTCGGTTCAGGAAGCGTTTTCTTCGGCTGAACCAGCTTGATTCGCTCGCCATAAGGAGTTTGTAAGCGGATGATGCGAAAACCGTTTGGTGAGGTTCCAAACTCCATACTCATCTCTGGATTGGCTTCAACATCTGACACAAACGTAAGTCCTAAAACCCCGGTATAAAATTCAAGCATTCGATTGAGGTCGACGCACACGATCCCAGGCTCCAGCGGCGCCACCATCCTTAACGACCAGAATCCATTGACATGAGTATTCATGGCTTTCGATTTCGTGCACCCGTCATGCCGCGTTTTCCTCGAATCTGAGCGGCGTGCGGGTCATGGTGAAGCAAACCAACGCCGCTACAAACAACAGAAATCCCGCTAAATAAAATGCAATATCGAAGCTGCCAGTCCACTTGACGATGTATCCGGTGGCAATCGGGACCAGCGAGCCGAAGATGTTGCCCCCCAGCATGAGAAAGCTGATTGCGATGCCCACAATTTCCGGGTTCCAAACCAGATCATTCGTCAGTGCGATATTTAGCGACAGTGCGCCGGAAATACAGGTCAACGAGATTGAAATGAGCAATAAGAGCAGATATTCATTCGCCACCATGTTGGTGAGCAGAACGACACCGCTTAACAAAACGAAGACAATCAGCAACGCACGGCGTTTACCCTGCCTTATCGCTTCGTGAGTGAGCAGACTGTCACTCAGTTTTCCGATCAGCAATCCCAACAACGACGCAACGATGTAAGGCACCGAGGTGAACCAACTGGCTTTCGTCAACGACATGTGGCGTGATTGAACCAGATAGGAAGGCAGCCAAAAAAGGAACAGAAGCATGGTGTAAGCGCAGCATCCCTGGATCAGAAACAGGCCCCACATGGTCTTTCGACCAATCAGCCGAAGCAACGTGCCTTTGGGTGGAATGGCGGCCTTCGTCTGGGAATCCGTTTCCGCCAGAATATAATTTCGCTCGTCCTCGGGCAGCCAGGAACAATCGGCAGGGGGGCGAAAGAATTTCAGCCACAAAAGCACCCAAACATAACCTACCGCGCCGGTAATCATGAATGACACCCGCCAACCTTCTTTCAGCAGCAGCCATGCGACCAATGGTGCGGAAAAAGCGGGCCCCGCAAAAGTGCCGGCATTGAAGATTGCGGTCGCGAGCCCGCGTTCGCCAGGCGGAAACCATTGCCTGACAACCTTCCCGGATGTTGGAAACGAAGCCGCCTCCGCACCTCCCAGAGCCAAGCGAGTCGCCAACATGCTTCCAAAACTTGTGGCTACCCCCGTGAGCATTCCTGCTGTCGACCAGATTGTTACCGACAAGCCGTTGACCAGCCGTGTGCCGACGCGATCAGACATCCAACCCCATAGCAAAAGCAGGAGACAGTAAGTCCACTGGTAAGAAGAAAAAAGCAGCCCCATCTTTCCCGCGTCCCAGCCGAAGTCTTTCGCAATCGCGGGAGCGGCAACCGACAGATTAATGCGGTGCATGAAGTTAATGAACAGGTTCAGGAACAGCAACGCGGCGATATAAAAGCGTTTACCTGACCACAGCGAACCGACTTGGACCGTCGCGAGTTGCTTCACCGGTGACGCTGCAACGCCAATGACTGGTCCTGTGGACATAGTCTTCCTGTACTTCTGGTGCCAACACTCTGACCCGACCTCATCCCTCAATCGAGGAGGGATGAGGTCGGTGTGCTTGGGAACAGGATGGGGGTCTCGGGCTGTGTTCCCATGGATGTCATTCGTCTTCGCCCCAGCCGAAGTTGGGCATGGGGTGTGGAATCGGCGGAAGATCCCAACTTCCGGTTGCAAGGGGACGCACCTCGCGGTCGATGCGTACGTCGAGAACAGTGGGACGGCCGGACGCAATGGCCGCTTCGAGCTGCGGAGCGAGGTCGGACGGCTTCTCGACCGTGTGACCCGCTGCGCCCATCGACTTGGCCATCATGGCGTAGTCAGCAGAGAAAAGATTCCCGTTCACGTCGGTAAAACTCGTCGCGAGTTCCCGGTCTTTGCCAAAGTAGCCGCGCTGCTGATCGCGGATGGCGCAATAACCAAAGTTGTTCCATACCAGCCAGACCACCGGAATCTGGTACTCAACCGCGGTGAGCACAGCGCTCGCGTTCATCATGAAGGCGCCATCTCCGCAGAGCGAGACGACAGGCTGATCGGGCGCTGCAAGCTTGGCCCCGAGCGCACCGGCCACGGCGAATCCCATTGAGGCAAAACCCCAGGTCTGGAGGAACGTTCGAGTCTTCCAGGCTTCGTATTCGGAGACGAGCCAATTGTGGTGAATGCCGACGTCGGCGAGCACAATGCCGTCGGCCGGCACCACCTTTCGCAAATCTGCTACGGCGCGTTCCGGCCGAATCGGGATCACATCGGACGTGCGTGGGGGTACGGTCGCATCGTCCCATCGCTTACGCCAGCCGGCGATTCGTTCCAGCCACGCATCTGGGTGTTGATCGCTGTGCGCAGGGCGCGCTGCGAGAAGCTGTTGCAAGAAGAGTTTGGCGTCGCTGATGATTCCGATTTCCGGTCGGAAGTTACGGCCAATCTCGGCCGCATCGATATCGACGTGGATCAGCTTGCTCGGCGGAATGTTATAGGTGAAGCCGGGAAGCCAAGCGCTTGTGGCTCGGTCGTCAAACCGTGTTCCCAGCGCCAGGATCACGTCGGCGTTTCGACACGCCGCGTTGGCCATGTAGGAGCCGTTGCGTCCGGTCGGACCCAGGCTCAGGGTATGGCGCGGATCGAAGACGCCCTTCCCGAAAGGCGTGGTCGCCACGGGAATGCGAAAGGCCTCCGCCAACATCAATAATTCCGGTTCGGCGCCACTGAGTTCAACTCCATGCCCGGCCACGATCACGGGCCGCTGCGCGCGCTGCAGAAGCCGTACCGCCTCATCCACGGCCGCAGGGTCGGCCGCGGCTCGCGAATAATCTGCGGCGGGCCAGTGATTGTCGGAGCGCGAAACGCTCTCTTCGACGAGTTCCACAAACACGTTGAGTGGAATATCGAGATTCACCGGGCCGGGCCGCCCGTTGGTCATCAAGGCAAAAGCTTGACGAAGAGCGAGGGGAAGCATGTCGGCGCGCGTCGGTTGAAAGCTGCGCTTGACGTAGGGCCGCACCACGTTAACGAAATCTCCCTGGAAGTATTTTCCCGTCTCCTGAAACGGGCCGCGATTCCATTGCCCTGTCGGCACGTTGCCGGTGATATTGAGCATGGCGGAGGAATCGGCGAACGCGGCGGCGATTGCAAGAACAAGATTTGCCGAGCCGGGGCCGCACGAAGTGAATGTCGCCGCGGGTTTTTGCGTGATGCGAAAATATGCTTCTGCCATGAACCCAGCCGCCGCCTCGTGGTGCACGGAGATCGTCTTGATCTCTTCCTGCCGGTCGAACAATCCATCAAGCAGCCCGAGGATGCCGTGACCACACACTCCGAACACGTAGGGCACCTTCTGTTGGATCAGAAAGTCCACGATGTATGCGGCTCCCTTCGACGCGGGCTTCACGTGAGCCGGCTGCACTTCGCTCTTAGGCATATAAATTCCCCCAGGGACTATTTCGCGATGCTGAAGCCGCCATCGAACGCATCGGACATGCTCCAAAACATTGTCTTTACCTGTTGATAAGTTCTAATTCCCTGCAATCCCTTCTCGCGCCCAAGTCCACTATCTTTGAAGCCGCCAAAGGGAGCTGCAGTCGAGAACTGCTTATAGGTGTTGATCCAAACCATGCCTGCTTCCAGGGCTCGCGCCACTCGCCAGGCGCGTTTGTAATCGGCGGTCCATATTCCCGAAGCCAGGCCGTACGTGATGTCATTTGCCTGCTGGATGAGATCGTCCTCGTTATCGAAAGACATGGCGCACAACACCGGGCCAAAGATTTCCTGCTGCGCGATTTTCGATTGGTTGGTGATGCGGGAAACGATCGTTGGCATGTAGAACGCACCCTTTGCCAGACGCGGATCGGAGGGCCGGCCCCCTCCGATCAGGATTTCGGCGCCTTCCTGGCGTGCGCCTTCCACCATCGTCTCGACGAACTCACGTTGCGAGAAACTCGCGCTCGGCCCCAACTGTGCGCCCGGAGCGTCCGGCAAATCAACGCGCAGGGCGCGAGCTCTCTCGATGATCATCGAAATCACTTGGTCGTAGACCTTGCGCTCCACAAACAAACGCGATCCCGCCGTGCACGATTGACCCGTACCCTCGAAAATCGCGACGGTCGCCGCATCGGCCGCGGCCTTCAGGTTCGCGTCCGCAAAAATGATGTGCGGTGACTTTCCACCCAACTCCAGCACCGCTGGAATAATTTTTCTCCCGGCCAGTTCGGAGATCCTTCGTCCAACTTCCGTCCCTCCAGTAAAAGAGATCATCCGAACCAGGGGATGGGTTACAAGCGCGTCGCCAATCTTGCTTCCCGCTCCGGGAACGACATTCAGCACACCCGGAGGCACACCCGCATCCAGCGCAATCCGTCCGAGCTCAATTCCGGAAGTCGGCGTGTAAGAAGCCGGTTTGAGGACGACGCCATTCCCGGCAGCCAATGCCGCGGCGATCTTGTTACAGGTCAAAGTAATCGGCGAGTTCCAGGGTGTAATCGCCGCGATCACGCCCCACGGTTCGTAGACCGTCATGCTCAGATAATTTCCACGGGGAGGCGTAATTTCGGATCCGAGCGTCTCGATCGCGGCGGCGCAGTAGCGGAAGGTCGCTGCCCCGTTGAGAACCTGATTCTTGCATTCTTTCCATACTTTGCCGTTCTCGAGCATCTGGCATCGAGCCAGCAGGTCGGAACGCTCGATCATCAGATCGGCGATCCGGTTTAAGAGTTGGGCTCGGTTGTGCGGCAACATGTTGCGCCAGCCTGGCTGGCTGGCAGCCCTGTGAGCGGAGTTCACGGCTGCGTCGATGTGAGCTTCGGTACCGGCACAAACTTGATAGTTAACCTCACCCGTAGCCGGATTGACATGCGTTATATAAGAAGGCGTGTCCCGCACCCATTCTCCTTCGATGAGGAAGGGAACAGGGTTCGATACCGCAGTGGTCGACATTTCAAGAACTCCTGGCGCCAGCGGCGCCGATATAAATTGGTGCCATCCTTGGTTTTAGAAAATGACTTTCAATGCAAACTGAATTTGCCGGCTCGTCGTGGAAGTGGAATCGAGTGGAGAAGGTTGTGGACTGCCCCCCTGGTCGAATACAAAATTGTTCACCAGCGGCGGATTGAAGTTGACGCGATTGAAGACGTTGAACATCTCCGCGCGGAACTCCACATTCCATCTTTCTCCTATGTGAGTGTCCTTGACGACTGAGAAGTCGAAGTCGATGAGACCCGGCCCATAGACGTCGTTCTTGCTGCCATTGCCGAGCAAATTTTGGCAGTAAACCAATCCATTTGGGGCTGGGGTGGCAGCGCTGGCGAAGGACCCCGGATCACACAACGATTGCCGTGCGACGGGCATCGTCGGTAGGGCAAAGCAATTCGTCTTGATGTAATTGCCGTAGCCGCTCTGCGGATTTACCGGCGCTCCGCAGCCCGATCCCGTGAGCCGATTGGGATAGGCGAACGGAGCCGAGTCGTTCAGGCCGAGCGGATCGCCCCCGATCAGAGCCGTAAAGGGTAGGCCGCTTCTGATCTGCGCGATGCCGCCCATCTGCCATCCTTTCGCGACCCATGCCAGCGGGCCTTCCACCGAACCCGAGGGGATGCTCCAGAGATAGTTGATTATCAGATTATGTGTAATGTTGAAGTCGGCGGCCGTGCGGCGGTACTTGGGAAGGAAATAAAAAAGCGCCGGAATCGAATTCAGGAATGAATCGCTGGCAATGGAGCCGTCGCCTCCGTCAATGGCTCGGCTCCAGGTATAACTTCCCCCGATCTCAAGCCCGTGACTCATCCGCTTTGTAATCTGCGTTTCCATACCATCGAAATAGGAATCGTTGTTCCACGCGAGGGCATCCATTCGGCCAATGTCGGGACTGATCGTCGGGTTGGCGCCGGTAGCTGGTGCGACGGGCCACAAGTAGGGCGGGGTTGAACCGTTGATCGGTTGTGTTGAGTTGATGTCGTCAGCCCGGAAAATCTGGTGTACGCCGCGCGATCCCACGTAGGCCACCATCGCCGTCAGATCCGGGACCAGTTCGTGCTGGATATTGAAGTTCCATTGCATCAGGTAATCGCGCTTGGGGTTGGGCTCAATATAGGCGATGCGCAGCCCGAGATTGTTTTGCGCCGCGGAGGCAAGGATGTTGAACGCCTCCGTCGGAAACGAACCGGGCGGTAGGTTGACGGCGGTGCCATTCTCGGTGAATGGGGCGGTATTGGTGGCAAACTGGCCGAGCAAGTAGGGGAGCGGCAAAACGTCGAAGATGGCAAACCCGCCGCGAACAGACGTCTTACCATTCCCGAATGGATCCCAGGCGAAGCCAAGACGCGGCTCGAAGTTGCGTTTGGTTGGATTGTTGAAGACCGAACGTCCCACGATCGTATCTTGAAAGGTCTGACCAAACGGGCTGTGCAGCGCCGACAAGTGTCCATGGGCTTCTGAAGGAACCGTCGACATCTCGTAGCGCAATCCGACGTTTAAGGTGAGGGTGGGACGGAGGCGAATGTCATCCTGGACATAACCGCCGAAGATACTCGAGCGAAAATTGAAATGTATGAAAGGGGCGCTGGGCAGCGGAGCAGAGAGATCGATGGGATTATTCGTCAGAAATCCATTGCTGTTCGGATCTGCGAGCGACCCAAACTGGATTTCTCCAGCTGGCGCGGGATCGAATGCGTTCAGTTGCACGCGCTCCGCGGCGAAGCCGAATTTTAAGCTGTGAATTCCACGCGTCCAGAAGAGGTCATCGTAACCCTGGTACGAATTCTCGAAGAAATCGAGGCGCTCAATCTGATTCAGGCCGGGCTGTGCGGAGTTGTAACCTGAGATATCGATTTGCGGATTATCCGCGCCAGGATTCTCTCCCAAAGCCAGGTTGGAAGCTAACGGATTGATCGCGCTCATGCCGGTTGCCGTATGTAGAGACCGATTCAGCCCAAAGCGAGCGGAATTGACAATCTGTGAGCTGACGATGTGGGTTTCTTCCAGTGCGGCGTAGCCTCTGCCCGTGGTGTTTCCCACCAGCACATCGTTATTAGGATCTGGCTGGGTAAGGGTTGCCGAGTCGTATTGGTAACTTCCGAAGAAGCTGTCTTTGTCGGAAAAGCGATGATCGAGACGTCCCACTCCGAAATTTTCCGTGGTGACGTGGCCGCCGACGAAGGAATAGGTGCCTGCATCCCCATTGTTAAAGTACGGAAGGTTTGGATTTTCTGGACCCCACAAGCCAAGGAAGGGTATGACCGCTTTATCGATCCCGGTGGCCGGATCGGGATTGGTAGCGCCAGTAACCTGGTGCGGAACGCAGGTACCATCCTGCGGCTTCGAACAAAGTATTCCCCGACGGGCGGCGACGGAAGGAACGGTCACCTGCGTGGTGAGGCCGTTATTCTCGCGAAGCCCTTCATAATCCACAAAGAAGAAGGTCTTATCCTTTATGATCGGGCCGCCAATCGCCCCTCCGAACTGATTGCGGTGGAATAGCGGAATCGGACCGGGTTGATCAAAATAATTCTTGGCATCAAACGCGCTGTTGCGCATGAACTCGTACACATCGCCGTGGAAGGTGTTCGATCCTGACTTGGTGAGTGCGTTGATAATACCGCCTGCGGTGCGGCCATATTCCGCGGAGTAGTTGCTGGTCAGCACGGAAAATTCCTGGACGGCATCGACGCCCAGCGTGGAGCCTTCTACACTTCCTGGGCCGCCGTTGGTGTAGTCGTTGACGCTGATTCCGTCGATACGGTAGTTGTTTTGCGTGGGGCGCGTACCGGAGATAGTCATTTGCACGCCATACCCGCGGCGCGCGCGGTCTGGTCCGCCGGTATTGGCCTGGACCGACCCAACCGAGTTGACTCCCGGCTGCAGCGTCGCAAGTTGCGTCCAATCGCGCCCGTTCAACGGCAATTGCTCGACCGCGTGTTCGCCCACAACACCGCCCACCGTAGAGGTAGCCAGGTCCACCGAAGGTGCGAGATCCTGTACTTCAATTGTTTCACTGACCTGGCCAACCCTCATCTTTACGTTGAGCAATTGTTGGGCGCCGACCGTCAGTGTGACTCCGTTCTGGACGGTGGTAGCAAATCCGGGGGCCGTTATAGTGACGTCGTAGTTACCAGGCAACAGATTAGGAGCGGAATAAAAGCCCGCGGAATCGACAGTAACGGATCGTACCTCTCCCGTTCCTTCGTTCTTAATCAAAATCAGCACTTTGGGTATGACCGCCCCAGTAGAGTCGGTCACCGTGCCCGTGAGGGTTGCGCCGGAGACCTGAGCAGAGGTGCGCTGCGGTAGCGCCACATGGAGGATGAACGCCAAGAAAATAACCAATGCGGTGGCGGGAACTTCCCAACTTCGATTGCGCATGCCGTACCCCCTCGTTTTCTATCAATCGCACGCAACGGCAAAACTAGCAGCTCTTCACGAGCTCAGGACTTCCGACACGAATTCTCGCGCACAGTACTTTTCTCCTGCCGAAGATGAGCGTTCCAATCCTCGCCGACACCCTTCCAACGTCCCGTCGGTTTTGCATCCTTACCCAGCCGGAACTGAGCTATAATCCCTTGCCCGGGAGACTTTCAGTTTTTCGACGGTTGCAGCAGGAACCCTAGCGGGTTCGGCGGCAGAAAGTCTTGTAGAATCTCCAAAAGAAATCTTAAGAATTTCTTTTTTGGATGAGAATGGGAACTACAGTCAAGCCTTTGTATGAGTTCGGGCCCTTTCAGTTGGACCCCCCAGAGCGTCTGCTCCTCTGCGATGGCCAACCTATCCCCATGCCCCCCAAAGCCTTTGAGCTCCTCGTCGTCCTGGTGGAGAGGCGTGGACATCTGGTCGAGAAGGACGAACTGCTGAAGGCTGTGTGGCGCGGCTCGTTCGTCGAGGAGGGTAATCTTTCGGTTGCTGTCTCGGTCTTGCGCAAAGCCCTGAACGACGATCGCGGCCTGCATAAGTACATCGAGACGGTATCCAAGCGGGGCTATCGTTTTGTCGCCGACGTCAGAGAGGTGGGAGAGCCGGAAAATTTGCCGGCTCAGGCCTTGCCGGATGCTGCAAGTCGAGCGGGCGAAGGAATCACGGCCCGTGAGGAACATCCAGCGGCGGTATCTCATCCCTCAGTCGTTTCTCAGAACAGAATTTTTCTCTGGGGCATTCTGCTGGCGACGCTAGCCTTGATCATATTTTTGATCGTCGCTAAGGTGGTGCCTCGCCGGGCGACCGCCTCCAGCCAAGTCCAGGAACCGGCGGCGATTCATTCGCTTGCTGTCCTGCCTTTCCAGGCGCTGGACGCGAAACGCGGCGACGAATACCTTGGCTTGGGGATGGCCGACGCTCTGATCACGCGGCTTGGCAACACGGGAAAGATCATCATACGCCCCACCAGCGCAATTCAGAAGTACGCAGCGTCGGAATTGAGCCCGCAGGCCATCGGTCAGGAGCAAGGCGTCGATGCCGTCCTGGATGGACGCATTCAGCGGGAGGCGGATCGGGTTCGTCTAACCGTCCAACTCATCCGCGTGCGCGACGGGGTCCAGCTCTGGAGCGAAGCCTTCGATAAAGAATTCACCAACATCTTTGCTTTGGAGGACGCCCTCTCGGAGCGCGTCGCTCAGTCCATCCGTTTGAAGCTGACAGGGGAAGAAACGCGACGCTTCACCAAGCGCTCAACCGAGAGACCTGACGCCTATGAGGCCTATGTCAAAGGCCGCTATTTCTGGAACAAGCGAACCGATAAAGGCATGGAGAAGGGCCTGGAATATTTCCGCCAGGCTATCACCTTGGATCCAAATTTTGCCGAAGCCTATGTGGGTGTGGCGGATTCTTATGCCACGCTGGGTCTTTACGCTGTACTCCCGCCGAACGAAGCGTTTCCGGCTGCCAAGGAGGCGGCCAAGCGAGCTTTGGAAATGGATGACGGGCTTGCCGAAGCCCACGCCACCATGGGTTTTATCAACTTTTACTACGATTGGAACAGAACCGAGGCCGCCAACGAATTCCGCCGCGCCCTGGCCGATAATCCCAACTATGCCTTGGCGCACTCCTGGTATGGCGAGAGCCTGGCGGCGATGGGCCGGTATCAAGAGGCAGATGCGGAAGCGCGGCGCGCTTTGGAGGACGATCCACTCTCACTGATCATCGGGAGCAACGCTGGATGGACATTATCGCTTGCCGGGAAAGGCGATCAGGCCATTGAAGTCCTGAAAAAAGCGATCGAGATCGATCCTACCTTCCCGCGCACGCACTTTCGCCTGGGGCGAGCGTATGAGCAAAAAAAGTCGTACGAATTGGCGATCTCGGAATTGGAGCAGGCGGTCAAACTGTCTGGAGGCGACACGTGTTACAAAGGCTCGCTCGGACATGTGTACGCGGCTTCGGGAAATCTAAATCAGGCGCGCAAAATCCTACAGGATTTGGAAGAACGCGCCGGCCAACATTATGTTCCTTCTTACGCCATTGCGCTGGTCTATGCGGGACTTGGCGATAATGAGCGCGCCTTTACCTGGCTGGAAAAAGCTTACCAGGATCGATCTACGGCGATGGTTTTTCTGAGATTGGATCCCGAACTTAGCAGCCTCCATTCCGATCCACGATTTGAGAAGCTGTCCCAGAAGGTCAATTTCTAACCGTATTCCCCCGAGCATTGTGTCCGCACCCTCACCCGACCAGCCGGAGCTACAAGCACTCCATGAGATCAGAACTTGAACTGAACATCGAGTTGCATCCGGCGTGGAGGAAGAGCCGCGGCCGGCTGGCCAAACAGTGGCGATGAGATTGTTCCGATGTAAGTGACGTAATTGGGGTGGTTAAGCGCATTGAAAGAGTTCAGCGAAACGGAGAGAACTTTCGCCCCCTTCTTCTCTTTCGAAAGCGCGAAGTCGTGGGAAAGACTAAGGTCGAGATTGATTAGGCCGGGGCCGGCCATAGTGTTGCGCGCGATGCCGACGGGGCGATCACTGATTATGCCGTCGCGGTTGTTGTCGGCGCCCGTAGTGATGTTGACGGGCTTGCCGGAATAAAGCGAGAGCGCTGCTCCAACGTTGAAGAATCGGCTGGGCTGGCTGGAAGCAAGCAGATCGAATTTGTGGAGGCGGTCGTTATCCGATCGTCCCCAATCCGCCGTGGCGTCATAGCTATTCGCGGGGAAAAATGTGATGCCGCTTGTGTTGTTGCAGGTGCGGCTCAACGTGTATTGAATTTGCCCCGAGAAATATTTGCTGGGCTTGCCCCGGAAGGTGAGTTCCAGCGCATTGCCTTTGAGGTATCCCTCCGATTGTATCTGACGGTCCTGGCCGAGAGTTGGATCTGGACTCACGTAGTTCCCCTCGAAGAGAATTGGCGCGTTGGCGTCAATCGAGCGGAAGAAATCAATGCCGCGATTGCCGATGTAGACCGCGCTGGCGGTGCTCTTGGCCGTGACTTGGCGCTCGACTCCGATGCTGTATTGCAGTGCGTAAGGGATGCGTGCGTGCGAATCGAGCGTCACCAGGCTGGTAGGAGTGCCGGATAGCTCACTGGGAAGCACGGGATAGTGCGGTGACTCCACGATGAAGCGCTGTAGGTTTACGCCGTTGAAGTGAAGCAGATCGCCGATCGGACTGGGGCCAGTTCGATCGAAGAACATTCCGGCGCCGCCGCGAAGAACAGTCTTACCACCGCCCGTGGGTGCGTAAGCGAAACTGAACCGCGGAGCGAAGTTGTGCGGCACATCGTGAAAGTAGTTCTGCCAGTAGTAGCGGACTCCCACGTAAAAAGAAAAATTCGGCCGCAAACGGACGCTGTCCTCGACAAATGCGCTGATCACTTTTTCCAGAAAGACCACATGGCCTTGTCCGCTTTGCAGAAGGAACGTGGTCGGAGCGGCGGCGGTGAAGTCGGCGCTGCTGGCAAAGGTATAAGTGCCGGAGCGGTTGGTGAAGTCGTCAAGGCCGCGGCGGCTAATGTCTGGGATGTCAATGCCGAAACTCAGCTGATGCTTCCCGTTGGCGTAGGTGGCGAAGTCGGTTCCGTCGAAATGATATTCGGTGCGCCGGGAATCGGCTTGCGCGCCGCCAGCGGTGAACAGCCCAGATACCGTGATTTGAGCATTGCCGTTGATGCTGGTCACCGGCGCGTTGAAGTGGCCGACGAGAAATCGCAACTGGTTGAGCCAGTGCGGAGAGAACTGATGAAGATCGCTGACATTGATTTCATGCTCGAAAAAAATCGTGTCGGTGCCGGCGCTCGGCAAGACAGTCCCGCCAACGTTTTGATTTTCAATGGAGCGATGTTCATAGGAGTAGCCGATCCAGAATTGGTCGCCGTTGGAAAAGTCGTGGAAGATGCGTCCCGACCCAAAGAAGTGATGCGTGGGGTTGGGAACCGTCTGAGCGATGGAGCCGAAGCCAAGCAATTCCGCGGCGGCGAGGGCGGTCGGGTCGATCACAACCTGCTGATCGTCCAGGTCTTCGTCGAGTGCGAGCAAAAAGCTCGTGTGCTTGCTGCGTCCGATCGGCCCGGTAATTGAGCCTTCGTAGTATTGGCGGCGCTCGGGAGGCTTGACGATGGCGAATGCATTGCTCCCATCGAAGACCGCATCCCGAAACATGAAGTTCAGCGACCCATGATAGGCGGGAGTTCCGCCCTTGGTGATGATCTCGAGCCGAGCGCGCCCAGGGCGTGAGAAGCGCGCGGAGTAAGGATTATTATTGATCTTTACTTCCTGGATTGCAGAAGGTGTGACCCCGGGCCCGTTGGCTTCGATTCCATTCACGACCAGCGTTAAGCCGTTGGTGCCAGTCGCGTTGTCGTCAAGAAAACGGGACATGGTGGTGATGTAGTCCTGGTCGAAGACAGGAACGCGGTCGAGAGCATCGCGGTTGATAGTGTTTGCATTTTGATTCTCGGAGTTTTCCGTGCTGACCAGCGGAACCGAAACTCCAGAGGAAACAGTGACGCTCTGGGTCTGAATCGCTATCTGCAATGTAACGCGAAGAGGAGATGGCGCCTTGCTGCCGAGGGTCACGCGAACACTCGCATCGCGGAATCCGTCGGCATGAAATTGGACAGTGTATTTGCCGGGCGCGGTCTTCTCGAAGGTGAACCCGCCAGTGTTGCCCGTAGTGACTTGCGCCTGGGACTTCGAATCGGAGCCAATCAAGAAAACTGCAGCATTGGCGATTGCAGCTCCGGAAGGATCCACGAGCGTTCCGGCGATTGCACCAGACGAGGAGCGAGGCCGGTCTTCGGGCTGCGCTTTGGCGTTGGCCATGAGGCCGAGACTTTGGGCAAAAAGTCCGCTGGCGGGAAAGAAGAAAATCGTCGCGAGAATCAAAATATGAAGGGAACGAGACATGCTTACGCGTCGCAGAAGTCATTACCCACACGTGCTGGTTTCTCTGCAATGCAAACCAGCAAGGTATTAGTACCACAGCCACATTAAGCGTCTCTTAAGGCCGCGTGGCGAGTCGGTAAAGGCGGCACGTCCGGCTACTGTGGAAACGAACGGGGACGAGTCCGATTCCTCAGGTAACCTTAGCTTCGCCGAGGGCGGCAAACTTTTAGCTGCTGTGGTAGGTGAATGCGGCCGGCGAAGGTTTTTCAGTGCACGTTTTTATCGAGCCAATTCATGAAGAACTTCGCGATGCCAGCGCTGTTTTTTTCAGACATCATCTGGTGGCCGTTCCCGGGGAGACCGACATCTTCCAGGTTCACGTACTCGGTTTTTACACCGGCTTGGTTGAGCCACTTGGCAACGCAATGCGCGTATGGTCGGTGATAACTCGCCTCTCCGGAAACATTGAGAACCGGAATTCCCTCCAGGTTGATGAGTTTCCGCGCTGGCTCTTTCTGAATCCAGCAGCGGTCGAGGTCCGGCCCATCGGCCTGGTCCTGGCGGACAGTGTGCAACTCAGACGCTTCTTTAATCGGAGGATCGTAGTGCATCGGGAAGTTGGTCAGGCCCCAAATATGGCCAGGACCTTTCGCATCCAATTCCATATTCTCAATGGGAGGTCCCCAGGGTTCGGCCGCGATGATTCCCTTGATGAGTTTCGGACGGGCATCGGCCAGCAGCCAGCCCGAGGTTGCTAACCGCGAATGCAAAAGCAGGATCACCGGTTTGCCGATCAAATCAACTAACTGTACAAGGTCATCCGCGGCCAGCGGCTCCATGTCATCGGCCGACGGGAATCCGAGCTCAGTCTTAGCAAAATAATCGAACACCGGGTCGCCAATCCTTCCCTTGTTTGGCGAGTCGCTCGGCCATTGCGTATATTTCTTGGATTGAGGCCAACTGCGCTGCGGATTTGTGGGCGGATGGCCGCCCGTCCAAACCTCCTCCATGTTTTCGGCTGTTCTCGGTGGAGTCAGGTCACCATCCAGTCCTGGAATGTAGGCCGCCCGCCCGCGTCCTGGAAAATCCATCATGTAAATGGTGTAACCCTGGTTCACAAAATCGTAGGCCCAGCCCGGTCGCCCGTCGGGTGTTTGCAGCAGGGCGATGTCGGTCTGACCTCCTCCCGCCTCCACGAACAGGATCGGATACGGATGCTCGATCTTCTTCGGCACCCACACATCGACATACATGGCGCCGCGCATTCTTTCCTTTCCCGGCTCTCCCACCCACTTGCCGCCAATATAGAAATGGCCCTGGCGTCCGATTTTTTCTGTAGAAAATGTTGGTACCGATGTCAGAGGAATCGATACCGCGGCATCGTCGCCGCCCAATCCGAATAAATTGCTGACAAAAACTGACGCAAACGCGATGAGCACCACAATCGAAATTTTCATTTTGTCGGGGTTCTTTTGTTTTCGGAATGTTGGGATTCGTCTTGCTCTGAATTTGTAAACTCAAGTCCGTACGCCGTGCATATTAACTTGTTAATTACCGCATCGTCGTGATCGATGTCAATCACTCGCCATCTCAAGCTCGGTTGCGGTCAGCTAAACTGGTTGCCATGAGCGAACGACTGAAGGACAAGATTGGGATCGTTACCGGCGCCGGCAGCGGCATTGGGCGTGCATGTGCGATAGCCTTAGCGCGAGAAGGGGCGCGGGTCGCGCTGGTCGGCCGGCGAAGGGATCGCGTGGAAGAAGTTGCTATGGAAATCGGAGATCGCTCATTTGCGATTCCAGGCGATGTTTCCAAAACGAATGAAATCAATCGCCTGCTTGATGAGACCGTGAGCCGATTCGGCCAGCTTAACTTTCTGCTGAACAATGCGGGCGTCCTGCATGTTGGGAATGCCGAGCAGATCACCGAAGATCAATGGGACCAGACTTTCAATCTAAACGTGCGCGCCGTCTGGCTGCTCTCTCGGGCCGCCCTGCCACATATGAGAAAAGCCGGCGGAGGTTCGATCATGAACGTGGCGTCAACTCTGGGCGTGGTTGGCGCTCGCAACCGCGCTGCCTACGCAGCTTCCAAGGGGGCCGTGGTGCTGTTGACGAAGAGTATGGCCATCGATCACGGCCATGAAAATATTCGGGTCAACGCAATTTGTCCGTCATTCGTAGAGACTGAACTGACCGAGAGCGTCCTCAGACAGGCTGCCGATCCGGCGGCAATCCGCCGGGAAAGAACCGCTGCGCATCCGATCGGCAGGCTCGGCCGGCCAGAGGACGTTGCAGGTTTGGCTGTTTATCTGGCGAGTGATGAATCGTCGTGGGTGACCGGCGCGGTCATGCCCGTGGATGGAGGCTTTCTCGCGGTGTAAAGAATATTCTTCAAAGCGTCCCGTAATTTCGTCGGTTGACCGGGGTGGATGCCCTCACCGAGCACAAAGCTCGATCTCACGCTGCCCACAACGGCCGATGCTCGCGGTAACCCCGAATCCTTCCCGAATGCGATATACGGCTTCGATGCGCTCCTGTAATATTCGCCAACTTAAAACCCTTCATCTCGTCGCGGGTCCAGATCAGTTGATCATCGGTCGCTGGAAAAAGCCTATCCATAAGGCACACACAGTCGAGGGGGGGCGTGCCGCTCCCATGCAGTCGAGCGGACAGTTCAGTCGCGGGTTTCGTATATCCAAAGTTCAGCGCCTCGATTGGCACGGTCAGGCACGGCTAAATACATGCTGTTGTGCTTACCGACCTGACCGAAATAGGCGCTGGTGCGAGCTCCAATTGTGCTGGGCACTTTCGCTAACAAAGAATAATGTTCAGCATCCGATTGCTGGTAAACATAGATCAACCCTTCTCCTCCGGGAACATAGATTCGTTTGCGAGTCGCGTCATACCACATATCATCGGAGTCTGCCGCGCCCGGCAGTTTTGCGATCTGGCGGCCAGTATCCATATCAAGAACAAGCAGGCTCGCAGGCCGGCGCGCTGCAACGAACAAGCGACGGTGCTTCTCGTCGAGCGCCATGGGAAAGTTTGTTCCGGCGCCAGTGAGGTTCCATTTGGTGATTTTCCGCGTGTCGCGATTGATAACCGCGATCTGGTTTTTCGATGCGAGGTTTACGAAGATGCGCGGTCCTGACACTTCCAGCTGAAAGGACTCCGGATGCGCTCCCAACTCGAAGCTCTCGCCCACAATCTTATTAGTCGAGGCGTCGATTGTTCCGATCGCTCCATCGCCGTATCCGACATAGATTAAATGCTTGACGGGATCGTAGCGAATTTGATCGGCGTCGTCTTCAAACTTCACCGATGCCAGTGGTGCGTAGGTTGTGCCGTCGAAGATCTGGCAAGAACCGTCGCCGCTGTTCGTCACCACGATGCGGTTTAAGTCGGGAAGGAATGCCACCCCCTGCGGTTCGTCCAAGCCTCGGTTAATGGTGTGGATCTCCCGGCTGCGGTGAACATCAACCACTGCGACAGTGTCATTGCCATAGACCGCGGCGAACACGCGTCCGGTTTTTACATCCACCGTCATGTGGTCGATCCGTCCGTCGGCTCCCGGGACCGCGATGATTCGGTCCAGAATGAGTGGCTGGCTGGTTAACGGAGGTTCTTGCCCGAAGGCTAGCACCGCGAACATCACCCACGCGAAAAAAGTAAGCTGCTTCCAGAGAGCCATTAGGATCCTTGTCGAGAAAGTGATATCTCTCGGCATGAAGTCTATACGAGCAAGCTAAAGATTGGATGAACGAAGTTAGAACGATTGCCACCTGCGTCCAGCAAAATGCGACCGCCATCTGTCTCAATCAGGGCCGAAAATTGCCATTCGCCTACTCCAGTCCCGAGCACGAGTATTTTCGTACAATAAACGTACAATGGATCGGGCAATGCCGCCGTTTCTAGCTGTTGTGAGGACGAAGCGGAACCGTCGGACTCGGCTAAACCTGGAATAGTTGACGACGCAGTTCTTTGAGATCGTCGTTCAGGAGTTGCGCCTAGGTGCAAGCTTAGGTCGGTTGAGTCGATTTCCAGCGACTCCACCCGACCACACCGAGGTCGCATTGCGGAGCGTCAGGCAGCATTGAAAGAAATTCCAACAGGTTGCCGTCAGGATCATGGAAAAAGAGAGAAGCAGCGGGCATCCAAGCAAAAACTATTGGCTCGTCGGTGGGCTCGCCCGCAAAGTCGAGCGGGGTTATGTTAGCCTCGCGAAGTCGCCCCGCAGCCTGCAAGAGATTGTCAAGATCGACGCTGAAGGCCACATGCAGGTTCATTCGTTGCGGCCCCGTCCCCGCTTCCCATAGCCCGAGCATGCAATTTCCTCGACGCCCTATCCAGTAGAACGCAACCTTTCTTTCCAAGAAGACTTGCGCCAGTTCCAGCCCCAATGTGTCACCGAAAAAACGCATCGAGCGTTGCAGGTCTTTCACCGTAAGGTGGGCTTCGAAGAGATCGCGAATAGGGATCATCGTGCTGCTCCGCAACTCAAGCTGACGAGTATATTGTCGCATTCAGTACGACCGTCACATCAAACTTCGATAAATACTTCCCTACCTCCTTCGCTCCGTACTTCACTGGTTATCCGCCGGCAATCGGATACCAAGAGCTTCCCGAAAGGAGGTAGTGCAACTACTGCACCCTCGCGTACTCAGCCTTGGCCTGTTTCAGAATTGGGATGTTCGGATCGGCGTCTTTCCACAGCTTGAGGAAATCCTCGTACGCAGATTTCGCGTGTGTCAGGTCTCCGGACATCACGTACGCGCGGGCCAGTTGCAGGAACGCCAGCGCGCCGATCGGATCGCTGACCACAATTCCGCGATGCTCCAGAATCTTTCGGAACTCAACGGCGGCTTCCACTCCCCGGCGCGCAGCAAGATAAGCCTCGCCTCGCACGTAGCTCGGATATAGATTCCCGAACAATCCAACGAAACTGCTACGGTGCGAACCCAGTTCATAGGGAGCCGCGGCCTGCAGCAGTTCGAGCGCCTGGGTAGATTTTCCCTGGTTCAGCGCGAGCATGGCTTGAAGCGCGGGCAGATAGCCGAATCTTACCGACGTGTCTTCCGGAAAGCGGTTTTCCAGATCCTTGGCCAAGGTTGAGGACAGAGAGGAATCTCCAGAAATAGCCAGCGCCAGTCCCGCGCCATATTCCACCTCGCGGTCATTCGACAGTTGCAATGCCGCCTTGGCGCTCACGCTTGCAGCAGCCGCGTTTCCAAAGAAAGCTTCCCGGAGGGCCGCCCCCGCCTCAAATATGCTCGCTCTTTCCCGGTGCGCTGCCTGCTCGGCTACCTCCACGGCACTGCGCGACTTTAGCCTCGCCTGTTGTAAGTGCCCGGTATATGCCAGCGCAAACGCCTCGTGGTTTGCGATCCGGCCTTCTCCTCCCGGCTCCGCCCTGGCCAAACTGACTTCGTGCTCCATTCCGGGGCTGTCCCCTTTAAGAAACGCCATGTCGTAGCGTTGCGCAATAAATTGAGGGCTTTCGAGGTTTCGCGCAGCGCCCATGTTAATGGTCTTTTCGGCTTCCGCGATGCGGTCCAGTGCAACGTAATCACTGGCGAGAATGGCATAAGCAAATACGGCATCGGGATCGATCTCAATCACTTTTTGCGATTCCTCGATCGACTTCTCATACCTGCCGGATGCGGGATAAATAAATCCCGACAGGAATCCGTGAGGGAGACTCTCACGGGGATAGGTCTGCGCCCATAACCCGCAGGTCTGTTCCGCCTTCTCGAGATTTCCCGTAACTCGCCCGTCGTAATAAGCCGTTATAAAGAACTTTTCTTCATCACTGGCACGCTCTCGGAGTTGGTAGGCTTTGCTCGTGTTCTCCGCGGCTAGTGCAGACTCGCCCCCGTCCCCATACATAAGTCCCAACGCCGCGTAGGCGCTGGCAAACTTTGGGTCGAGATCGATGGCGCGTTTGAAAAACGGAATGGCAGCCCCAGTGCCTTTCGACGCTGAAATTTTCAATCCTGCGCTGTAAGCTTTGAGCGCTTCCAATGAAGATGTCGTTGCTTCGGCGAGCGGAGTATTGTGCTTTTGAACCGTTGTTAACGATTCGCCGAGCCGGCTCCTGAACTTACTGGCAATCTCGCCGAGGGCATTCAATACATCTTCTTTTCTCGCCGCCTGGACCTGTTCTTCAGCGAGAACGTTGCCCGTACGGCAATCCCTTGCGCGCAAGCCTAAAACATAGTTGCTTCCAAGGCTTGCGATCGTTCCGTCCAGGACCGCGGTGCTGCCGGTTCGCTCGCATAGATCGCGAGCGATCTCAGGCGTCAGTCGCGCGTCCGGCGGCTGGCCCATCAAACGCAGCACCTGCTGCATGCGGTCCTCGGAAATGAGGCTGAGGAACGGCGACTGGTCCAGTTGCATCGCCAAGCCCTGCCGCACTGTGTCGTCGAAAACCGAATCGCCCGTTGTGTTTATGAAATCCGCCAGAACGATGGTGTCTTTCTCCGTCAAAACATGCGCGCGGTGCGAACGCAAATACAGGCCGCTCACGACCACGATCATCCCCAAGCAAACCAAAGCGAGCAAGGTCCACAATCCCGCGCGCGGCAATTCTCTTCTCGCCGGAAGCTCCGCGATGAGAGCCCTCGCGTTCCCAGAGCCCGTGCTCGTTCGCAGCCGCTTGAGGTCTGAGCAAACATCAGCCGCCCGCTGGTATCTCTGCTCTCGATCTTTTTCCAGGCACCGCCTGATGATCGAATCCAATTCCTTCGGTACTTGCAGATTCACGCTGCTCGCCCGGTCCGGCTTCTGGTTCAGGATGGCATGCATCAGCAATACCCGATTCTTACCCGCAAACGGACGTTTCCCCGCCGCCATCTCATAGAGCACGACTCCCAACGAAAACAGATCGCTGCGGCCATCAAGCTCTTCCCCCCTAATCTGCTCCGGAGACATATATGCCGTTGTCCCCGGAATCACCCCTTCGGCGGTCAACGATTCTTCAGCGACGCCATCTGCAAGGGGACTTCCCGCCACCTTCGCCAATCCAAAGTCCAGAATCTTCACCCGACCGCCCTCGACCAGAAAGAGATTCGCCGGTTTGATATCGCGATGAATGATTCCCTTTGCGTGCGCCGCTGCCAGCGCATCCGAAACCTGAATCCCAGATTCGAGCAACTCCTCCGGCGTAATATTTCCTTGCTGGATTCTCTCTTTCAGGCTCTTCCCTTCAAGCAGTTCCATCACGATCACCGGCTGATGATCGCGCTCCTCCACTTCATAGATCGTGCAGATGCTGGGATGATTCAGCGACGATGCTGCGCGCGCTTCCCGCTCGAAGCGTTGTAAGGTCCTGGGATCACGCGCCATCGATTCCGGCAGAAACTTCAAAGCTACGCGACGTCCCAGACGCATGTCCTCCGCTTGGAACACCACTCCCATGCCGCCGCTGCCAAGCTTCGAGAGAACGCGGTAATGGGAGATGATTTGACCTTCAGGAGATGGGGGAACGAGCGCGGAAGCGTGGGCCGTCGCCTGAGCCGCCACATCAATCGCGGGTCGCTGCAAGAAAGTTCCGGCCTTCTGGTGTGAAGTTAGCAGAGATTGCACTTCCCGCCGCAGTGCCGCGTCTGCGCCGCAGGCATGCTGCAAGAACTCGTCTCTCTGCTCAGGCGGCAGGGTCAGCGCGTTCTGCAGTAGCTCATCGACCTGTTTCCACCGATCAGCATCCATCCTCAGGTGCACCACCCATTTCCCGATACAGCCATGCCCGCGCTGTGCTCCAATCCCGCATGACCGTGACCGCGGATACCCTGAGCACTTCTGCCGTCTCTTCCACGCTCAGTCCGCCGAAGAAACGCAACTCAACCACCTGTGCTTTTCGGGAATCAATGCTCGCCAGAGCGTGCAGCGCATCGTCCAGCGCCACCAGATCTTCGTCCCGCTCACCGCCAATAACAGCCGTATCCTCAAGCAAGACGTGCTGAACCCCGCCCCCGCGTTTCAGATTGTGACGCCGCGCCTGATCCACCAGAATTCGTCTCATTAACTGCGCCGATACCGCGAAGAAATGCGCCCGGTTTTCCCACCGCATCCGCTTGTAGTCAGTCAATCGGATGTAGGCCTCGTTCACCAGCGCCGTAGCCTGCAGACTGTTCCCACTCCGCTCGCTCCGCATATAGTGCCGCGCCAGCCGGTGCAATTCTTCGTAGACGATTGGCGTCAGTTTCTTGAGAGCTTCCTGGTCTCCGCGGCTCCACGCCTGCAATAGCCCGCTCACCTCGCCACAAGCGGATGCCTGCGCCGCTTTACTTACGGGTTGCTCTGAGTTCTCCATAGCCACACCGGCGAATCATACCCTGCCTGGCTAGCCCTTCAAAGAAAAGAGGTCCCCTGATGATAGTTCCGCGCTACAGATTGCGCCTATTTAGACAAGAGCGAAATGAGCTCAAAGATCTGCCGCACATACGCGGATGAATTTAGGAGGCTACATGCGATTCCAATCTCTGCTTTCCCTTTCAGCGTGGTTACTCACGGCGCTGGCTGTTCCACTGAACGCGGCCGCGCAGGAAACATCAGCCCAGCAACGCCCGCTACATCAGGCCCGCTACACCGTGACCGACCTCGGCACTCTGCCTGGCGGCAATTCCAGCCAGCCATACCTCATCACGCAGAACGGCCACGTCGCCGGATCCTCAACCCTCGCTGACGGCACATCTCATGCCGTTGTCTGGTCCAGGAAACAGGCGGCCGACCTAGGCACGCTCGGCGGACCCAACAGCATCGCGTTTGGTGCAAACGACGCTGGCCAAGCCGTCGGCGAGGCCGAGTCCTCCGCCTCTGATCCCAACGGAGAAGATTTCTGCGGCTTCGGCACCCACCTCATCTGTCTTCCTTTCGAATCGGCCAACGGCGTCATGAATCCTCTTCCCACGCTCGGGGGCAACAACGGCGCCGTCAACATGATCAATCGCTGGGGAAAGGCAGTTGGATTTGCCGAAACCTCGGTCCCCGATCCAGCCTGCCCCGCGCCCCAGGTTCTTCAGTTCCTGCCCGCCGTTTGGCGTGATGGCAAAGTCCACAGTCTCCCCCCGTATCCGGGCGATCCCGATGGGCTGGCGCTGAACATCAACGAGCGGGGCCAAATCGTCGGCTCATCCGGAACTTGCGGTACCTTTCAGCCTACGCTGATCAATCTTATCGGCGTCCACCCGATCCTGTGGGAGAACGGGAAACCCATCAACCTCGGCACCCTCGGCGGCAAAACGGGCGTGGCTGGCGGGAACATCGCCTGGAATTTGAATAACCGGGGCCAAGTCGTCGGAGTCTCCGACCTTGAGGGCGACACCAATTTCCATGCCTTCCTCTGGACCAAGGAGAAAGGGATGCAAGACCTCGGCACGCTCCCCGGTGACGTCAACAGCACCGGCACCGGCATCAATGACGCAGGCGACATTGTCGGATTGTCCTTCGATCAAAACTTCAACGGCCGCGCCTTCCTTTGGCACAACGGAAAGATGACGGACCTCAACACACTCATCCCCGCAAACTCTCTTGTGTCCCTGTTCGCGGGGTGCTCCATCAACGACAACGGCGAGATCACAGGCTTAGGCGTAACCACCGCCGGCGAATTCCACGCCTATCTTCTGACGCCAAAGGATCGATAGTCCGCGAGCCTTCCAGAGGTTTGAACAGGAGCGAATCGGTGAGCCGGGTGCCCCTCGACAAGAGGGGCACTTTTCTCAAAAAAATAGTCTTTTCTGGTGGTTGCAGTTCAAACTGTGTCCGCTCAGCGCGTCGCGCAACAGTGGATCGCGAACCAGACCGTAGAGTCTTTTCCAGGGGTCTCGTGTCCTGCGCTCCATAAGTCCCGTTTTTCCCCTGGTCGGTCTGAAACGGGAGACAAGATCTGAATGGCTTGTTCAGTGCGATTCACCCAGGATCGTGCCCATCCCTTAAACACAGCTTTTTCCTTAAGAGATTCCTCGACCGCGGATGCAAAACAGTGCTCGGCTTGCTTGTGATTTGCCGTCAACAAGAAGGCGAGGAGATACAGAGGTTTCATCTCTTTTTCAAGTACTAATTGTCGGTGCGGGCATTGGTTCCGTCTTCCAGAAACTGTTCAATCAGGTGGCTGTTTGCTCCCTGCAGTTCCACCCCGTCGAAGCCAGCCTCGATGGCATTGAGAGCAGCTTGGCGAAAGGTACTGACGATGACTGGAATCTCAGCTCCTTCCAAGGCGCGGGGAGTTTGAGCCTTCACTTGGTTGGAAGTCTCGTGTGAGGGCAGGAATGTTCCCAACAATGGCCGAGGGGGCAACGGGCACAGAGCCATCCGGTCGCAACGAAGAGTGCGAGTTTCGTCCGTTGTGAGCGATCTGCATGATGATCCGTCCCCCGCGTGCGTGAACAGCATCTGTGACGAGGCGCCAACCGGCAATTTGTTCTGCCGTATAGATTCCCGGGTCGCTGGGGTAGCCATGGGCATCCGGACTGACTGCCGTCCCTTCAGAAATAATGAGACCCGCCGAAGCGCGTTGAGCGTAATACTTGGCGTTCAGCGCGGTGGGCACACTGTTGGCTCCCGCACGCATTCGCGTGAGAGGCGCCATGATGATTCGATTTGGAAGTTGCAGGGCCCCGAGCTGCAGAGGACTGAAGAGCGATTCTTTGGACATTGTGACCTTTCACTTTGTTGTCTTGTCGAGGACGGTTACAGAAGCGTAATCTCACCCATATCGATTGCGACGAGCAAAGGCTCTTTCACAAGCTGATAATCGCCTTCATACGCGTACACTCGCCGTTTGGTCGGCACAATAATGCCGCCGACATTACGATAGTCCGAGGCGTAGTTGAGTCCGGTGGCGCCGCCAAGAATGTCGACCGTGTAGTCGTGCCGGCGCAGCAGCCCATCGGGTCCAAAGCAGGAAATCTGTACCTTGGAATGACTCTTCACGTTATCGGGGAAGGTCACCTTCAGCCGCCGCCAGGTTTCGCCCTCGACCTGAATCGATGAAATCTCTTCGGTAGTGAAGCCGACGCGGGTGTAGAGGAACGGAGTATTGAGATACGTCCACAAAGCCTCGCCGACAAAATAGGCCACGTGGATGTCGTCCCAGGGCGTTTCTCTCTGTTGCCCTTCAAACGACTTCTCTGGATTATCGCGGGCCTCGATCAGGGTTCCGTCCACTTTTTCCATCAGAATTCGACTTGGTTCGAACACTGCGCGCTTGTCCTGGCCGGGGAAGTCCACAGTGAGGCGCTCATTCCGCGTTTCTGCGGTCAATACGACATTCTTGAGGAAGTCTCCCTTGCCTTTGACAAACCAGATTGCGCCTGTGATCGATGCCGCAACCTTGATTGCCTTCACTTTGTTCCAGCGATCAAGACCGCCGTGGGCTTTGACAGCCAAGTTCAATAGGTCGCTCTTCCCTGCTTGATTTGCGTGTACGGTTTGCTCACCCGGCAGACCGTCTTTTGGATCCACAATCATCGTCGCTGCTTTCATTTTGAGTCTCCTTCTCAGAAATTCCTCTTCACATCTAATCTGTCCATTCGCTACCGCGTCCTCAGATGACCGGCCCTCCTAAGGCCAAGTCTTCCGCATGTTGCCTTGTGACCAGCAACATGCGGATAGCGATCTCCGTTCGCTACTTCGTACCTGCTTTATCTGCCGCTTGCTCAATCAGTTCCGCCACTTCTTTCGGGTGTGAGAGCATTGCCACATGGCTGGAAGCAACGGTGATCGCAGTAGCCTTCATCATTGCTGCCTCCGCCTTCTCCAGTTCCGGTGGAATTGCACGGTCATTGCTTGCGATGACAAACCACGTTGGCTTCGTCTTCCACGCAGCTGTCGTGATAGTCGCCCCGAAAGCGGCGGCGTTGGTTGGGCCTTGCGTTGCCGTCAGGATCTGCCTTTCCTTATCTGAAAGATCCTGAGCGAAATCCTCTGCGATCCCTTTCGGAGTCACCGACAGAAAACCTTGAGCGTCCGGTCGGAGTTCTCCGCCTGGAGGAGTTGGCGGACAAGGACGTTCTCAAGACTAGATGAGCATACGCCATCCACCCCAAGGAGATATCAGACGGGCGCACTGACCTATCAGTCAAATCGCTAGTTTGGAATAAAGGAGGGGACGAACCTTGATTGGCCTCATGGGAGTGTCCAATTGTCAAAACATTGTCGGCTCCGTCATGGGCGGTACGCCCGGGTGCGTCCGCAACAGGGAACTCGGGGTCCGTAGTTAGTTGACAACAAAGGCCGCGGCCAGTGGTTCGGAGCGTCGGTGACCACGGCCGCAGACTTCGCATCAGAATTCCTGAAGGGATGTCATGCACTGCACCTGGCTTCGTAAGTTTGCACAAGACTCAAAATCATGTTCGCTGAGCACTCGTCGCCAATCGCGGTATTGAGCATTGTGTGATAAATAGGACGGTCCGGCCAATCGACGTTGAAGTACTTCTGAATAAAGTCAGTACGTTCGCGATCCACGCTATCGACCAGCTCTTCGGCCTCCTTTTCACTTTTGCCCCGGGATAAAAGTCGCCGGACTTTATCTTCTCTTGGAGCGTAGAGAAAGACGCGCAACGTATCCGGACGCGACTTAAGGAACTGTTGAGATCCTCTACCCACGATGATGCAATTTCCCTTCTCGGCAATGTGTTCAACCACGCGTTTTGTGGTCTTCAGAATGGTTTCGCTGTCAACCAAGTTGAGTTTGGGCGCGTTAATGCTGCCCTCGTAACTTCCTCGCAAAAAGGATTTAAACAGACGATAGTAAAGAGGGTCGTTCTTTTCCTCACGCTCTTCGACGACTGTCTTGGGGCAATGTGCGAGTCTCGCAATCTCTTCCGTCAATTGCTGATCCCATAGCTTCCAGCCGAGCCGGTTCGCTACGAGCCGAGCGATATCCCCGCCACCGCAGCCGTACTCGCGTTCGATGGTAATGATGTTGACCATGAAATCCAACCTTCTCCCTGCGTGTCAGTTACGTGTGGATCGCGAGCACCGGGCAGGGCCCCAACTGAATTACCCGATAAGTGGTCGAGCCGAAGACAGCGCGGTCCACAGCGTCACCTCCACGTGCCGTCATAACTATAAGACTGGCTTGCTCTTCAATTGCGTATCGGACAATCTCCTCGTAAGGCTTTCCGAACCTTACTGCCGACTTCACTTTGAGACTCTTGCGTTCCGCCTCTAAAACTAGTTTATCGAGTTCATGTGTGTGCTCGGCGATGATCTCTTTAGTCCTTTCCGCATCGGATCGGCTCTCGGCCACGTGCAACAAGATCAGCTCTGCGCCATACTCTGCGGCCAAAGAAAGCGCGTAGCTACGCGCTCGCTCAGAGTTGTTTGAAAAATCCGTGCAGTAAAAGATCCGGCTCAAACGGTGGTGCCCATCGGGTCCAGTGCCCAGCGCGTTGTGAGAGGAATCCGATACGACCAGCACCGGGCATGCCGCTTTGCGGAGTACCCGATCCGTCGTCGAACCCAGCACGAGACGGTCAAATCCTCGTCGGCCGTGTGTTCCCATGACGATCAGTTCCATCGCTTCTTCTTGAGCAACTGAGAGGATACAGCGGGGAGCATTTCCCTGATGAACCGCGAGTTCGGGCTGAAGTCCAGCGGCTGAATACTGCTTCACGAACCGCTGCAGCTGCACCTCGCCGCCCTCGCATAGTGCTCTGGAGAACTTTGCATAATCAGCTTCTTGGGCGGCGTAATCGGCGAACGGATATTTCCACAGCTCAACAATATGTAGTGCAACAATTCTAGCTTTGTAGTACTCCGCCAACGACAGCGCGCACTGATACGCCGCAACGGAGAAGTCCGAAAAGTCAATTGGACACAAAATGGATTTCAATTTCATCGCGCTCATTCGGCTACTTGCACACCACCACCGCCGAGATCATTCTTCTTCAACATAAAGCTCAACAAAAACATAATGCCTGCGGCCACGGAGAGGACCATGAACGTATCGATATATGCCAGGCTGGCCGCCTGCCCTTGCACTGACTGATAAATGCGCGCGTAAGCAGTGGCGAGCGCTTCGTGTTTTCCGAGTCCGCCGTTTGCAAAGTGCTGGCCTAACCCGTGCGCTGCATTCGCAAAGTTCGGATTATCAATCCTCGCCTTCTCCACTAACCGCAGCTGATGAAACTGCGAACGGCGTGCAATCACAGTTGTAACTAGAGACGTTCCCACACTGCTGCCCATGTTGCGCATGAAATTCGCGATACCGGCAACCGAGTTGTTCTTCTCGGCGGGGACGCCGATGTAGGCCACAAGGGTAATCGGCACAAAGAGGAACCCCAAGCCAA
Source organism: uncultured Acidobacteriaceae bacterium (assembly GCA_963724815.1). Lineage (GTDB taxonomy): Bacteria > Acidobacteriota > Terriglobia > Terriglobales > Acidobacteriaceae > Sulfotelmatobacter. Next base: position 84,950 of record CAVRWS010000033.1, on the reverse strand, counting down.
CGACTTGCGCGATGCGCAGCCAGGTGGCGGCGCTGAAACTCATCTGGAGATCGATTCTCTTGGTGGAATAGAACATTGCCACAGACAGCGCCAGCCAGCCGAAAGCAATCAGTCTGCGCGCTTGAACTTTCGTTGTCAGCTGGCCCGTGATCGGTGTTTCTATGAGTAAGACAAGACCCCCAGCGGAAAGCGCCAACCCTGCCAGTTCTGACGTGTACCCCAAAAGTGTTTGCAGGAATTGGGGCATCAGAACCAGGCTGCTGAATAGCAGAATGCCGAGCATAAACAGCATCAGGCTTGCGCTTGCAAAGTTGAAATTCTTGAACATGCGAACGTCGATGATCGGCGCTTTCTCAAACCACTCCCAAACAACCAGCGAAATCAGACACACCGTCGCGACGATGACGAGCGTTGTGATGAAACGCGATCCGAACCAATCGTCCTCCTGACCTTTATCGAGGAGAATCTGCAGCGCGCCAACTCCGACGGTCAGAAGAGCTATGCCAACGTAGTCCAGTTTGACGCCGGCGCTTTTCAGCCGATCCAGATAAGGAGGATCATCGACGAAGCGCCGCACCAATAACCAGGACATCACGCCTACAGGAAGATTGATAAAGAAAATCCAGCGCCAGGAGTAGTTGAACGTAATCCATCCACCAAGAGTCGGCCCAATCGTCGGCGCCATAATTGCGGTGATTCCGTATGCTGCGAATGCGAGACCGCGTTTTTCGGGTGGGAAAGTATCTGCGAGGATGGCCTGAGCCATGGGTTGCAACCCACCACCGCCCGCGCCCTGCATAACCCGGAAGAACAGAAGAGAGCCCAGACTGGGGGCGAACCCGCACAGAACCGAACTGACAGTGAAGATCGCGAGGCAGCTCATGAAGAATCGCTTGCGTCCGAATGTCCCGGCAAGCCAGCCGGTCATCGGAAGGATGATGGCGTTCGAAACCAGATAAGAAGTCAGTACCCAGGTACTCTGGTCATTGCTCGCGCCCAGGTTTCCAGCCATGTAGGGGAGGGCGACGTTGGCGATGCTGGTGTCGAGCACCTCCATGAAAGCCGCAAGTGCTACAACCACCGCGATCAGCCACGGGTTGTACCGTGGCCGCCAAACCTGCTGATCGAGTGTGAGGGCAGTGGTAGTCATTTCAGGTATACGTCCGGAACTACATTCATGCCGGGACGAAGCCTGCGGTCCCGATTTTCGCCAGGCTCGAGGACAAGTTTTACCGGCACGCGCTGTACGATCTTTACGTAATTGCCAGTGGCATTTTCGGGTGGAAGCAAACTGAACAGCGGCCCAGTCGCGCCGGCGATACTGTCGACGTGGCCGTGCAAAGTCTTGCCGCTGGAATCCACGTGGATGTCGGCTTTCTGTCCGACCTGCATGTGCTTGAGCTGGGTTTCTTTGAAATTGGCTGTGACCCAGATTTCATCGAGAGGCACAATCGTGAGCAGTTGCTGCCCAGGGTCAATGTTCAATCCAACAACCACGCTCTTATTCACCTCGCCATTGACCGGAGCTAAGATCTTCGTATATTGCAGGTTCAATTCCGCCTGCTGCACCAGGGCCCGCTTTTGCTGAACATCCGCGATTGCGGCCTGTACCCGCGCCTTGGTGGACGACACTTGTTGTGGACCTGTCTGTGCATAGGCGTGATTGGCGGTAGCCTGCGCTACTCGGCTCTGCGCCTGTTGCACGAACTGCTGAGCCGCGGACTCACTCGCTTGGGCGGCCGCGACGTTGGCGGTGCTGGATTTCGCGGCGGCCAGCGCCTGATCATAAATCTGCTGTGACACTTCGCGTTTATCGACGAGCAACTTATATCGGCGGAGATCGTCCTGGGCCTTCACATCGTTTGCCGTTGCAGCTTCCACTTGTTGATGGGCGGCAGCAAGTTGTTTTTCAGCCGCGGTAACTGCAGCACGCGCATCCTCGATCCCAGAAGCTGTGAATTGCAGTTGGCTCACGCTGTTTACGGACGTGATGGGGATGGTGATGTTGAGAGAGCGCGCGGTCGCTTCCGCATTCGCCAGACTTGCCTGCGCCTGCGCCAGCGCAACCTGGTAGTCGGTCGGGTCAATTTCGACCAGGACGTCACCTTTGTTGACCCATTGATTGTCATTAACGTTCACACGAATCACATAACCCGACACTCGTGCACTGACCGGATAGAGATGCACATCCGCCTGGGCGTCGTCTGTCGATTCATAGCTGCTCAGGTAACGCCACAAGACCAGTCCTGCCACGACGACAACCACCGCTGCGATCAGAATGATGAGATTTCTGCCGCGCTTGCGGCGTTCCGCGGGCGAATACTTTTTCACCGGCGGAGGCTCCGAATACACCGAAGCCCCGGTATCAGGATGCGAAGGAGATGTGTTTTCTTCCGCCATATTTATTGTCCAGGGAAATATTGTTTAATGCCCTGTTCGCCAGCTCCCAGGGCACGGATGAGCGAAATTTTAGCGAAATTGTACTTGTACAGGCTGGAAATGTATTGTTCGTGCGCGCCGGCCACCGCTTCTTGCGATTGGACTACCTCGACTGTGTCAGTGACGCCCGCGTTGAAGCGGTCCCGCGATTGCGTCAGCGTTTGATCGGCCAAATCGATGTTGCTGCGCGCCACCTGCACCTGCTCCGCAGAAGATTGCAGGTTGAGCAGCGCCGTGCGCACATCGGCCTCGATTTGTGCTTGCAAATTGTCGAGCCGCTCGCGAGCCTGTTCGAGTCGTGCATCCGCTTGCTGAAGTTCACCGTGAACTCGGTTGCCAGTGAAGATCGGAATCGACAGCGATCCGCGGATGTCGTACACCCGCGTCGCGTCGGAGGGATGAGCCCCTCCCGTTCCGTAATCCGCTGAAAACGAAAGCGACGGGAAGTAACCTGCGGCTGCGGATTTTCGGGATAGTTCCGCTGCCCGGACATCGGCCATTGCCGCCCGGTAGTCAGAGCGCGATGCATAGGCGCGTCTCAGAACATCGTCAATCGTCATCGCTGCCGGTGCCGAGTAAAGCGATTTGTCGGTGAGATCAAAATCCTGGCTGGTCGCCATCCCGATCACTCGTGCCACAGTGATTTTCTGGATGGCGAAATCGTTCCTCGCCTGGATTAGCTGTTGCTGCCTTGTTTGCAATTCGACCTTTGTACGCAAGGCATCGATGTCGGCCGCCGTGCCCGCTTTCACCCGATCAGTTGCCTGGTCAAAGAGTGCCTGAGCCGTCTGAACCTGAGCTTCATCGGTTGCAATGCGGGCTTCATCAGCTACAGCCTGAAAGTAGGCGTATCCCACCGCTAATACCACAAGGTCGTTAGCATCCCGTAGTGTGAAGTCTGCCGACTTGAGGCTCGCCCCGGCGGCCCGAGCGGAACTAATGGCTTTCCAATCGAATAGCGTCTGGCTTACAGCTGCCCGAGCGTCGAAGTAGGAGAATGGGCCGACCGCGGGAGAAATATGGAAAACATTCGCAGCCGCGTTACCCAATCCGACCTGAGCGAGGTTGATTTTCGATTCGTCCAGGTAAGGAGCGGCGTTGACCTGTGGCAGCAGGGCGCTCAGTTCCTGCCAGCGCTCCCCGCGGGCAGCGCGAGTATCAGCGCGCGAAAGGAGCAATCCGAGATTGTGCTTCAGCCCGAGATTAAGGGCATCTTGCAGGGACAACGGCATGCGTCCGGGAATGAGCTTTGTCGGTACGCTGCCCCCAAAAGGGTTTGCCGCGGTTGTCCCCGGGACGCTCTGCCCTGAATTATTCGAAATGGAAGTCGAATACGTTTGCGCATGACACGTCACCGCCGCACATATGAGGGTTTTTGTGCATAACACACGCAATGCCGCTCCTGTCCGAAGCACGTAAACCTCCTACTTGTCGTCAATGTCATAGGTTGCGCCCGTGAGGGCAGCGAATAGTTGTGATCCCGGTGTGCGATTCGTGCAAAGGTTCGGTGCCATTAAGCCAGACGGGCAGAAGCACGTCCATTAGACGAACGTATCGACCAATACCAAAGTATCGGTTGGACAACAGGCGGGGTCGGGCCCAGAAATCCGCTAAGGTGAGACTACTTCGCCGGAAGGGCCGCGTTGACAGCATCCAGCAGCGCATTATCGCTAAACGGTTTGTGCAGGAACTTCACGGCGCCTTGCTTGAATGCCTGCTTCTGGATATCTTCGTCCTTCTGGCCGCTGATGAAGATGATGGGAATCTCTTTCCCACGACGCTTCAATTCCTGCTGAAGATCTAGGCCACTCATTCCCGGCATCGCGACATCGAGGATCAGGCACCTTGTTTCATCCAAATAATCAGACGAAAGGAACTCTTGCGCTGACGAAAAAGCTCGAGCCGCAAAGCCGAACTCCCGGAGCAAGTCGGGTAACGACTCGCGCACCGACTCATCATCATCAACCACCGATAGAAGTACACGTTCCATCTCGCTCTCTACCCGATGGTCCACAACAAAACAATGCGCCAGGCCGCAAGCGGCGTCCATTAGACTTTAGTATTGGTTTTGCCCGGACTTTTGCCCTAGGAGCGCCTGCCCGGATCACACCGCGGTCGATGCTTTTGGGTAGGAGCGTGAAGCGAACCACGACACCAGAAGGTTCTGCGGCACCTGAGCCCGGTGTGATGAAATTTGTTTGAGTAATGTCGTGACGTCGAAATAGATACGAGCGGCTGTAATGTCGCTTTGCCGGGTCGAATTCGCTGGCGGAACTCGAAGAACTCCCTGTCCGCGTCGTCAAGCGGACCGAGCCTTTTTAGCCGTTTTGGCAGTTCCTAGAATCAGTAACTACGTGCCGTCAACAAGCTGAATAGTTCGACTCCCATACTTAACTTATCTATCATCAGTGTGCGAGACTGATGCTCCTCCATATCGCGTGTGGATCGAGGAATCAGGGATGGAAGCGACGTTCGCCGCGCTCCGAAGACCAGCAGTTGGTAACGCGCGACCGAGCTCGCTCGCGTAATCAGAAGATGCCGAAGATCCTGCAGCCAGCCGTGAGCCCGAAGAAGAGCCTGTGGACTGGCTTTTCTATCTGCGCCCTCATCTGCATCGCCTTCTTCTTTGTTCCCGCCTTCATCATTCGACCGTTTCGCCATCAGGGGCCGCGCGCACTCATGGTCGCCATGGCGCTGCGACAACACGCTCCGCTGGGCACGCTCATTGCAACTCTCCCCTGTTTCGTTTTTGCTTTCGCATTGTGGAAAAGCGCGAGGCGCTGGCGAAAATCTGTGCTCGTGCTTACGTTGATCGTGGTCGCTTTTTCCGCCGTCATGGCTCGCCTCAACTACTTTGAATGGATGTTTCATCCTGTTCCCGCGGCTCGGTTCCTGGCCCAAGCGCAAAGCAAACTCGACTCGAAAGAGATGATCATGGCGGTGGGTTTGGGCGATGATGCGCGCGCCTATCCCATCAGCCAGATGGCGTACCACCACGTTCTTAACGACGTGGTGGGAGATGTACCCATCGCGGTCACTTATTGAACGCTCTGTCACACCGGTCTGGTGTGGACACGAACGGTCAAGGGACGAGTGCTGCACTTTTATCTGGCTGGAATCAACAACCAGAACTTCCTCATGCGCGACAAAGAAACTGGCACATGGTGGCAGCAGATCACCGGCAAGGCCATCTATGGCCCGTTGCAGGGCGCGGCGCTAAGTCTTGTTCTCAGCGATGAACTCACCTTCGGTGAGTGGAAAACTGAATGCCCGGCCGGTCAGGTGCTTGCTCCGGTGGCCAAATATACAAAGGAATACGACAGCAACTGGGAGCCGGACGTTGCCAAACTGCCCGTCGTCATCAGTTTTCCCGGCACGGAATTGAAGTCGCGTGATGTCGTCATTGGACTCACAACAAACGGATCCGCCCGCGCTTATCCATGGGAAGCTTTTGCGAAACAGTCTCCGGTGGTCGATCGGGTCAACGGCACGCCCTTGCTACTGGTGCTCGGCCCCGACGGCAAGTCATTCCGTGTCTTCCTCAGCCGCATTGATGGCCGCGACGCTGAGTTCTTTTTGCAGGCTGACAGCAAGGACTGGATGCTCGTCGACTCCACCACCGCCAGTCAATGGAATTTTCAGGGCTGCGCCGTTTCAGGAGCCGCGCAAGGTAAATGTCTCGACCGGATCCCGGCTTTGAAAGACTACTGGTTCGATTGGCGCAACTACCACCCCGACACTACAGTCTACAAACGATGAGCGCTTGGGCAGGCCGATCGATAACATCGAAAACTAACAACTCGATGAATAATCTAAACTGATGGTTCGAAAAAAGGAGAATCAACCCGGCTGTAGCCCTTGATGGGCGTTCTTGCTCGTCCCCCGTGGTTTTTTCGCAGCCCCTCAGCCTGTCGCAAGGCTTTACGCATTCACCGGAACATCCGGGTTGCGCGCCATCACGGTGCAAGCTCGTTTTCAGACGCCGCCGGGGCTCCATATAAGCCAAAGGGCCACCAATTCCAGTCGCCGGCAAGTTGCAGGAGTGCCGGCCCGACAATCATCCGCACCACCGTAGCATCAATGAACACCGCCACCGCGAGCGTAAATCCCAGCATTTGGACGACCAGAAAGCTTCCCACGGTGAATGCGACGAAGACGGCAATCATAATCGCCGCGGCACTGGTGATGAGCCCGGCTGTCCGCGCCAAGCCCTCGATCACAGCCGCTCTCTCGGATAAACCGCGCCGCCGTTCTTCGAGGACTCGGGTGACCAGAAAGACCTCATAGTCCATGCTCAATCCGAAGACGATGGCGAACGCGAGGATTGGCACGATTGGGTATACGCTGCCGGTCGGTCCGTCGAGCCCAATGAGTCTGCCACCGTGGCCTTCCTGAAAAACGACAACTAACGCACCGAAGGAAGCGCCAACCGAGAGCAGATTGAGCAGAATTGCTTTGACAGCCGCAAATAGGCAACGTAATCCGAGCAGGAGCGCCAGCAAGCTCCCCAATATGACTCCCAGGACCACCCTCGGCATCCGCTCTTTTACCACTGAGTCGTAATCTGCTTCGAGTGCGGGAACGCCGCCGACGAGCAGGCTAGCGCCAGGCACGCCGGTTATCGCTGCGACATCGGAGGAACGCACATCTCGTACCCATCGTATCTGTTGATTGGACGTGAGAGTAGTAGTAGGCAGCAACTCAATCAAGGTAGCCTGGCCATCGTTGCGAAGAAAACTCTTGCGCATTGGCTCAGGCAAATCATTAATCGCATCAGGATTATCGGACATGCCCGTGAGCGTCGGAAGAGATAAGACCTCTTCCGCTCTAGGATCGCTCTGGAAGTGCTGAGTCAGGCGACTGACGGCAAGCCAGCCAGCCGGTGAGAGCAGCGGAGATTGCGGCGGCAACTCCAGCACCACTCGGAGCGACTGCACAATACCCGACCGTCCCATCTTTTGAAGCGTGTGCAGCGCTTTCACCGAATCGGCTGCGGCCGGAAGCGAGTTATGGTCGGGAACCCCCGGAGAGATTTTCCGTCCTTGGTATGCAAGCGCGAATAGCGGAATCCCGACGACCAGCAGAGCTGTCCAGGGCCGGCGGGTTATGATGCTGCCCCACCGTACCCACCGCTCGCTGGCCGCGCATAGGCTCTCCCGCGTTTCCAGTCGTCTGGCTGAAAGACGCACTCTGGCGGAATCGATGCGATGCCCTAGCAGACTAAGTACCCAAGGCAGAATGAATGTACACAACATGACACTCAAAACGGTTACCAGCAGCCCCGCTACCCCGATGGAGCGTAATTCGCTGATGGGCACAGTCAGCAGCGCTGAAAATCCGATTGCAACTGTCGCGGCCGAGATGACAAGTGTTCGCCCCGCTTGCCGGGCAGCAATATCGGCAGCTGGGCCGGGATCATATCCCTCGGCCAACGCTTCGCGAAACCGGCTTACCATCAACAGTGCATAATCGATGCCCAAGCCAAGGCCGAGCATCGTTGCCAGATTTTGCACCAGAATCGAAAGCTGCAGGTAATGCGCGAGTAGCGCAGCGGCGCCCATCGCCATCGAAATTGAGAGCAGCCCGACTCCCAGCGGCAATAGCGCCGCCACAAAACTGCCGAAAGCCAGCAACAGCAGGACGAGCGTTACCGGCATCGCCCGCTCCTCGGCGTGGGTGACGTCGTCTGCACTGACTTTGCGAAGATCGAAGTTCAGCGGCGTTTCACCTGTTATCTCCAGTTTGATTTTGGGGTATTGCGACCGAAGCTGACCTTCCATCCATTCTGCTTTTGCCCTCAGTTTGGGGATCAACGCCTCAGTTTCGTCGTGCGGATCTAACCCGATGATGATCAAGGCTCCGCCATTGTTCCCCGTAAAGAGAGGATCCGGCCAATCCAGACTCGAAATGGCCCCCGACACCCCGGGTACGCTGCGCAATGAACTGGTTAAGAAGCTCAATGCATCTGCGCCGTTTGCTGAATCTGGATCGGGAATACCACTGATCACCAAAACGAGGCGGTGGGCGTAGGGAGACTGGAAACGCTGCGCCAGTTCCCGGTCAACTTTTTCGGATTCTCCGCCCTTGATGTGAACTGCTGTCTCCAGGTGACGTTCGACTTTGTAGGAAAAGGGCAGCAGAGCAAGCGCCATTACAAACCCGGCCATCGCGAACCAGAATCTGCGGCGAGCGGCATCATGGCCAGTCTTCTGGCTGGGCTTGCTTGTGAGAGTAACGGAACGACTTCGGGGATCAGGCATATTCATGAATATAAGGTCAAACTGATTTGCTGACCACGCGGTGGCCCCTTGGTGCTGTACCGGGAAAGAATCCACACGGCATCGTCCTGGGCTTGAGCTTCCTCGGGGCCTTTAGTTCTGTCACTCCTCTCGGCTGGTGGGATCACACTTACGCTCACGAACGAAATGTTTCGTAGATGGGATCGAGGCCTGAGGGGTTTTCGGAAATCGACTGCACGGATATCCGCGTACCATCTCGCCATCCTAACGATGAGATAGTACTCGTCCTGGCTAAAACGATCATCCAATCGAGTTTAATTTTCCCGCTTTTTCCGGCAGGTTTGCAGTAGGGCACTTCTTGCCGGCACAAACGTACTTCCAGATGGATACGCGGCGGTCCATGGGCGGATTCTCTCCGCCCGCGAGACGTATCCCGAAATACTATGGGAGTACTGGGTAACGACAGCCACCGATTGACCCCAAAGTGCTGGTGCCGGGAGGGGGAATCGAACCCCCACAGTCCTTTCGGACCTGCGGATTTTAAGTCCGCTGCGTCTGCCAATTTCGCCATCCCGGCTCGCGATCATTTTAGACTAACAGGCGCGCGTCTTCGGCGAATGCCCGCGACTTGTTCCTCTCTTCTTGCGCATTTACATGCCTGCGCTCATCGGCTACCCTTCCTCATGGAGCCGCATCTCACCAGCGGGGACGAATTTCTTATGATTTCTTTTTTGCGGATTCGCACTTTGGTATGGATTCTTGTTCTCGGCTGCGCCGCCATTCTTTCACTGCCCTTGCGCGCCGACAATAATGTGTTGGGGCGAGTGGACCTGGTCGGCGCCACCAAAGTCGAACGCACTTCCGGCGTCTGGATCGACGGCCAGTATGTGGGCTATTTGCAGGAACTCAAAGGATCAAAAAAACTCCTGCTGCTTCCCGGCGAGCACGAGATCACGGTTCGCCAGGGCGGATACATCGACTTCGTACAAAAGGTGACAGTTCGCGCCGGGGAGACCCAGACGATTGAAGTCAAGATGGAAAAAGATACCCGGGTTCAGTTCCCTCACATCACAGCTCAGATTAAGCTGGACGTGAATCCCAATCGGGCTGCGGTTTTTGTCGACGGAGTGTTCGTGGGTCACGTTGCCGAATTCAGCGGCGTCGGCCGAGCCTTGCTGGTTGCACCGGGCAAGCGAAAAATCCGAATTACCCTGCCCGGCTATCAAGACTTCGAAACCGATATTGATCTGGTGGCCAATCAGAAATCAACAGTGAAGACGGACCTGGTGAAAGGTGGACCGGCAGAAGGAACGCCACTGCCCCAATGAGAAAGGGTAAACGAGCGCACTCGATCAGGAGGCGGCCGCAGCAGCGGACAGACCTCGCTGCTTGCGAAGTTCGGCATGAAAGCAGTCTGCCGCCAGCCCAGCCTGGTTACGAAAAAGATCAAGCAGCGGATCTTCCACGTCACTCAACTCGGCGGCAGCTGACGAGATATTCTCCGTTTCAAACCCTTCCGGTTCAACCATCAACTCGGGCAACGTATCGGGGTTTTCCGTGAGGCAGCTCAGAAATTTTTCCAGCAGTACACGATGCTGCGCGGTAGTTTGCGTGAATTCCACTCCCATCCCGATGTCAGGGTGCATTACTCGTACCACCCCTTCCGATCGGAGTTCCACGTTCGCGGCCCTCATCGAAAGCGTCACCCGGGCAGAAACCGGGAACGGCGAAGGCATGGCAAGGTAGCAACCGCGCAAACTTAAGTCAGTAAGTTGGCAGGGCGCCGGAGGGTCGTCCTTGTCTCCCTCTGGCGCATTGCGACCCAGCCACTCGCGCAGCCGGCGTGCCACATCCGGCGAAAGATTCACGAACCGCAAGCCCACCTGCGTCCCGCTGCTCTCCCAGGCAAACTCGGCCGCGACATCGACCTTGGTGGATCCGGGAAGCGTGAATGACAAATGCCATTGGCCCTGCGGCTTGGTGCGGCGCGGGATCGAAACCGCCAATCCACCTTCGCCCACATCGGTGGTATTCGCTTTAATGCGAGCGCCGGACTGGGCGCTGACCATCTCCAGCGGAAAATTCACGGAGACCCGCGAGTTGCGCCTTCGTTCCCGTTTCATCAGGGCTCTCGCGGCACGAAAACTCGATTTGGCACGCTCCGCGGAAACTGGCTTATATAGGATGAAGTGGGCGCCGATCTCAAATGCCGAGCGCAATCCGCTGCCGGGATCGAGAATCGCTACCGCGATGGCCCGTTTGTTGCATGGAGCGGTGCGGGCTGCGCGCAGAACATCGGCAGCTCCGGGGCCGGCGCAGTCGACAATAATGGCTTCAAACCGGTCGCGGGTCAGATGCCGCAACGCCACTTCGGCACTCGTGCAATGTTCGACCCCGATATCAAGATCGCCCAGCGTACGTCGCAACACGCGTCCGATTTTTTCATCGGAACAAAGCAACAGTGACTTCAAATTCATCGCGATCACTATCCAGGTGGAGCGCTATTATGCCGTGGTCCGGCGGGAAGAATGCACTCTCAAGTGTAGGTCGTCTTCTGACGTTACATCAACGAAGCTCTCATGCCCAGAGGTTACGCCCGTAACTTCGGCATGTTCCGTTCGAGCCGGTGATTTCCGTGGTCGCGAGTCCGTCGTGGATAATCTTATAAAAGTCTTATCAACATGCAGTTACGGCCGACAATTCAAGCGATCATGCGGCACAATAGGATTGACTTTGCCGGACTATTGACCTAAGATGCTGTCTCACCAAATAGCTTTTGGGAACACTATCCGCGCATTTGTGTGGATGGCTTCATTTCTGTGAATCCCATTCGGCGTCAGGAGAATCATACACATAGAGAAATTATTATTAATTAGTTAATCCCCTAATTTGTACGAAAGGCTTTTTCATGGCAAAGCGACGCGGAAATCCAAACTGGGGAAAACCCGAGCCGATTGGCCCGATCGTCCCCACCATCACAGAGTTTGAGCAAGTGGTGCGCGAATACAAGCTCACTCCAGACCAATATTTGCGGTCGACTCGTCTGCGGGAGTGGGCCCGCCGCAACAAGAACTCCAAATACATCCCCGAGCCCCTTCTGGAAGCCTGGGGCTTTGAGATTGAGTCAACCCTGTAGCGCGATTGCAGCTAGAATCCAAGGGTCGCCTTGTGGCGACCCTTTACTTTTGCACTGGTCTTTCTTTTTTTTAAGCCTTTTAAAGCCGGCGCTTTTACTTTTGAGCCAGGGCCATTAACGTCGCATTTGAGGCTAGGATGCTGAACTGGCTACAGATCCCGTTGCCCGAACTTTTTGCAGTGCTGGCGGCCGTCGCATTCGCCGCCGGGCTGAATGTCTATGCAACGGTGGGCGCCTTGGGCCTGCTCGCACGCTTCGGGCACGTGCCGCTACCTCCGGAATTATTGCTCCTCGAAAGCTGGCCGGTGATCGCTGCCAGCGTCGTTCTATTTGTAATCGAGTTCTTTGCCGACAAAATTCCTGCGTTCGATCTGGTTTGGAGCGCTTTGCACACCTTTATTCGCGTCCCGGTCGCCGGACTGATTGCCTATGGCGCTACCAGACAACTCACGCCGCCGCAACAGCTGCTGGCAGCTTTTCTGGGAGCCCTCATCGCTCTCGCGGCTCATGGCGGAAAGACTGCACTGCGTGCGGCGGTCACTCCCTCCCCTGAACCCTTCTCAAATATTTCGTTGAGCTTGAGTGAGGATGTTCTCGCCGCAGGCCTCACCTGGCTGGCCACGCGGCATCCCTACGCTGCCGCCTCGATTGCCGCAGCCTTGATTATCATCATTATCCTGCTCGGCAGACTGGTCCTGAACGCGCTCCGCGCGCTCTTCTACGGCGCGGAAAAAGAATTGGCTCGAGGTTCGGCCTAGCTGGTTCAGCCTGGCCGGTTTTACGCCTTCTCATATACCTTCCAATGAAACCGGTACCGGATGTAGCACCGGCGTCCTGACTGAAGTTGAACCATTTCGGAACCATCGGGTAATCACTAGCTATTCCCCCGGCATCGCGAGGCCTCACTTGGGCATCCAACTCCAAAGGATCCTATGTCAATCTTCGACGAGAAATATCGGGTAGTTGGTGTCGAAAGTGACCGCCTGATGGTGCGCGGAGTTCAAACTGGAGAAGTGCTCACCATCATTAATCCTGAACCCTCGACTCCTCTGTCGCGAGAGGAATATCCGGTGGGTAAATTAATTGCCCTGTCTGACCCCTCCGGCTCACTCCACAACTGACGCCGCTCCGTTCTGAATGTGTAAATTTGTAATACGAACTAAAAAGCCACGGCCGACGCCGTGGCTTTTCTAAAACATGAACTCCTTAGCTGGCTTTGGGGTACTCGTCCTCGCGCCTTTGTCCCAAACCCACCACTTCCTTGCGCCGCTCTCGCAGTCGATTTTGAAATGTGTCCCAGCGAGGGCCAATGCCCACCGCGCTGACATCGATTTCAACCGTGTCGGTTCCAGCCGCGTATCCGGGCTCGATAAACTCGGTATCCTCAATCTCCGCGGTGTCACCGGCTGCGGTCTGGGCCGCGTTCGGCGCGCCCGCCGCTCTTGCCGAGGGTGAATTGCCCGGCATCTGCTGCGTCGTTGGAGTAATATTCCGATCGGTTCCCTCGCGATGCATCACCGGATCGGCGTCCCACTTCGCATGGTACTTGCCTTCATAATTCGACCATTGCTCGTCGGATTCTAAATCCGTCTCCTTGTAGGGCGGGAAGCTCTCCACCTGCTCTTTGGTTAAATCAACCACAAAATCATTGTCGTGTTTCGTGGATGCCCGCAGCCGGTCGGCCGGAACGATAAATTTCTTCGTCGAGAGCCACCCGCCCGTGTCCACCACCACGTAGCGAATCGTCCCTTCGGAGTGGTCGAAAATCACATCATCAATCTTTCCCAATTTTTCGTCGTTCAAGCCATACAACTTGGCTCCGCGGATGTCTTCGGTGGTGTCGGTGAAGCGATAGTTTCGGAGCATTCCGTAATTCGCCATTCAGTTCCTCCCGGAAAATTCAATAAACTCCTGCTGTTGTTTGATGTCATCCTTCGCGAAAGCGTATATCAGCGAAAACAGGGTTCTGCTTATCCACAGCTGCCACGTTAGCTTTGGGATACGTCCCGGTAAGACAATTCCGGCGAATCATCTATAATCCGGTCAAGGTATCCCCAAACCACATGCATCTGTTTTCATACCCTGCTCTGTTCATCGGCGGCGAAACTCTTGACCTGCTTTCGAACACCGGTCCGGTCGCCAAATTTGTGCTCGTCACCTTGCTGGCCTTCAGTCTTATCTCCTGGGCCATCATCCTCACCAAGTGGAGCCTGCTGCGGCGGGCTCGGGTTCAAAGCGGACGCTTCCTGCGCGCTTTTCGCAAAGCCCAGCGCCTGCAGGATATTGCCGCCGTCGCCGATCAGTTTCATCCCAGCCCTCTGGTGGGCGTTTTTGAGGGTGGATTCCAGGAATACAAGCGGCAACTTTCCACTCCTTCGGCCACACTGCGGAGCTTGACTGCGGTGCAGCGCGGCATGCAGATCGGCGCCTCCGAAGAAATTACGCGACTGGAACGTAACGTCCCCTGGCTTGCCATTACCGCAGCGGTTACTCCGTTTATCGGACTCTTCGGCACCGTCTGGGGCATCATTGACGCATTCCACGGGCTTGGCACCGCCGGTGGCGCAACTCTTCGCGCCGTCGCTCCCGGCATTTCCGAAGCGCTCATCACTACCGCCGCCGGATTGGCAGCAGCGATTCCCGCCGTGATTGCCTACAACCTGGTCGGGAATTCGATTCGCGTGTTCGCCGCGCGGGGCGACGATTTTTGCCTTGAAGTGCTCAACGCCATCGAGAGCATTCAGCCCCAAGCTGCTGAAGTGAGGCGCTGATGGCTTTTACTTCCTCGAATGGCCGCACGCAAACGGCGCTTGCCGATATCAACATCACTCCGCTGGTCGATGTCGTCCTCGTGCTTCTCATCATCTTCATGGTGACTGCTCCGGTGCTGCAGTCAGGCATCGAAGTCAGCGTTCCCAAGACGCGCACCGTTAAAGAAATTACGGAAGAACGAACCGTCATCACCATCAATAAAGATCAGCGCGTATTCCTCGGCAACGACGCCATTAACATCAATCAAATTGCGGCGCGGCTCAAGCAGAAGATCCGCGATCCCCACAATCAATTTATTTTTATCCGCGCCGATGAAAATGTTCCCTTCGGGGCCTTCGCCACTGTCATGGACGCGGTCAAGCAATCAGGCATCACCAATGTGAGCATCGTCACTCAGCCTTTGGAAGAAAATGGCGCAAAACGCTGAGATATTTTTCGAGCACGACAGTTGGGGACGCGCCCTCGCCTGGTCGGCCGGTTTCCACATCGCTGTCACCGCAATCATCCTGCTCTATCCTCTTGTCTTTACCGGAGGCAGTGGCTCGGATTGGGGTTCGGGCGGAGGCGGTTCCGCCATGGGCGTAACCCTGGTCAGCAACATTCCTCTGACGGCCACGCCAAACCAGAATCAGAATGTTTTGGCTAACGAATCGAAGGGAATAACAAAATCCGAGCCCAAGGTTGAAGAGAAGGAACCGGACGCGATCGAGATTCAGGGCAAGAATACGAAGGTCAAGCCGAAGAAAATCGCTACGCCTACTAAGACGAAGACGCAGCCCACCCCGGAGCCAGAGACAAATCAGGTTGCGTTCGGCGAAGGCGGTCCCGTGAGTGGCCCTTATGGCTCATTTGCCGCCGGAGGCGCGAAAGGTGGCTTCGGCATCACCGGTGGCGGCGGCGATTTCGGCACCAAGTATGGCTGGTATGTTCAGGTGATTCAGCGGAAGGTTTCAGAGAACTGGCTGAAGTACGAGGTCGATCCCAGTATTACCACGGCCAATCGCGTCTACATCACGTTTGACGTAGCCCGCGATGGCCATCCCTACAACGTGCAGATTGAGCAGTCGAGCGGCGTACCATCGCTTGATGTTTCCGCTACCCGCGCGTTGCAGCGTATCGATACTTTTGGGCCGCTGCCGCCCGATTACGGCGGCAGCAAAATCTCAGTGGAATATTGGTTCGATTACAGCAAAAAATAAAGTTGCACGAACATGTACCTGATGATTCTTTAGGTTCCGGATTCTCGATTATGATCGTTCGTAACTTGCCAATGAGAACATATCGGACTACGATACTGTCGTTCGCTGGATATTTTTGTCTTCGCCCACGCGACACTTCCAAACGGATGGACGATAAACGCAGACCATTCCGGTACTCTGCCACAGTCGGCGTTCGCCTTTTGAGCGCCTGTGGTTTGTTGCTCCTGCTTCCTTCACTTTTCTGTTCCTTCTCGTTCGCACAGGATTGGGTTCGCACCGGCTCCGGTCTCGGAGTTGAAAAAGTGCGACTCGCCGTTCCCGACTTCAAACCCGCTAACAGTGATCCCCAGAACGTGGCTCTGCTGAAGACGTTCAACGACACATTTTGGAGTGACCTGGACAACTCCGGAGTTGTCGAGCTGATCTCAAAGAGTTTCTACCCCTTGCAAGTACCGGCTAATCCGCCGGAGGTCACATTTGGAGTCTGGAACTCTCCTCCGCCCAACGCCGCCATGCTCGCCTTCGGCAATCTCGGAGTCGCCGCGGGCAAAGTGGTGGTGCAGGGCTGGCTGTACGACGTGAAAAACACTGCATCGCCGCTGGTCTTAGGGAAGCAATACACCGATGTCGCGACGGATGACGCGACCCGCCTTATCGCCCACAAATTCGCTGACGAGATTATTTTTCGTCTAGGCGGCGGCATTCCCGGTATCGCCGAAAGCAAAATCTATTTTGTCAGCGACCGCTCCGGCCACAAAGAAATCTGGGTGATGGATTACGACGGCAGCAATCAGCGCCAGCTTACCCATCAAGGTTCGATCTCGCTTTCGCCTCGAGTCTCTCCTGACGGTTCGCGCCTGGCCTTCAGTTCGCTCACTAAGTCCGGATGGGAAATTCTGATGTACTCGACCGACCTCAATCGTCTTGTGACTTTTCCCCACTTTGGCGGCGCCAATCTATCACCCTCATGGTCTCCCGACGGTTCGCGTCTGGCGTTCTCTTCCTCTCGCAACGGCCATTCGGAAATTTATGTCTGCGACTCCGCCGGCGGCAACCTGCATGCCATGACCACAGGCAGAGGACCTGACGTTTCTCCCACATGGAACCGGAAAACCGGAGCCCAGATTGCGTTCGTCAGCGGCAGCACCGGATTGCCTCAGGTTTATACGATGGAGGCCGATGGCACCAACCAGCAACGCATGACGGACCAGGGCTACGCCGTTTCACCCAACTGGTCGCCGAACGGACAATTTCTATCGCTTGCCTGGATCCGGAAGTATGGTCCCGGCGAGCCCGGCTCTTCCGACATTTATCTGATGGATATCGCCAGCAAGCAGTGGGTTCAGGTCACCCATGATGGCGGCCGCAACGATTATC
Source organism: uncultured Acidobacteriaceae bacterium (assembly GCA_963724815.1). Taxonomy (GTDB): domain Bacteria; phylum Acidobacteriota; class Terriglobia; order Terriglobales; family Acidobacteriaceae; genus Sulfotelmatobacter. The sequence goes on along the minus strand of CAVRWS010000033.1, from coordinate 67,788 downwards.
CGTGGTGGTCGCCCGATAACCGGCATATTGTGTTTCAGTCCAGCCGCTCCGGGAAAGAAGAGATCTGGGAGATGCTGGCCGACGGCACTAAGCTTCATCAACTGACTTTTACGGGACGTAATTCGCAACCGAACTGGAGTTGGAAATAAATTCACTTCGTCTGAACTCAAATTGTTTTCTGAGTTCGCAGGAGGAACATCGTGAACAGCAACAACGGAAAAAAAATCAACATGAAGCAGCAAACACTCAAATCTGTCTCAACCGCCTTTGCCCTGGGCGCTATTCTTTTGTTGGGCGCTTGCCACAAGAAAGCGGCTCCCCCGCCGCCACCGCCGCCTCCACCAGCACCCGCGCCCACCGCTTCCATTTCCGTGAGCCCGGATACGATTCAGCAGGGACAACCTGCAACCCTCAGCTGGCAGACTTCTAACGCCACTGACGTTTCGATCGATGGCATCGGCGCAGTCCAGCCCAGCGGATCGCAGCAGGTGACTCCGGCCGATTCGACTACGTATCACCTCACTGCCAAAGGTCCCGGTGGAACGCAGGATGCGACGACACGACTCACCGTCACTCCTCCGACCGCCGCTGCTCCACCAGCGCCGTCTCCTTCGGAAGAGGATCTCTTCGGCCAGAATGTCAAGGATATCTATTTCGAGTACGACAAATCTGACATTCGCCCCGATCAGCAGTCGGCCATTCAAGCCGATATCCTGTTCTTGAATCAGCATCCCGAAATCAACTTTACGATTGAAGGACACTGCGATTCCCGCGGATCGACCGAATACAACTTGGCCCTGGGCGATCAGCGCGCCTCTTCCGTAAAGAACGCGTTGGTTGCTGGCGGAATCAGCGCTGGCCGCGTCAAGACCATCAGTTATGGCAAAGAAAAGCCATTCTGCATGGAAGAAAACGAAGCCTGCTGGCAGCAGAACCGCCGCGGTCACTTCGTGTATCAGAAATAGCTAATGTCTACGCGATCTGGGGTATCGCGCCAGCGATACCCCAGGTTGCAATTTTTGCTTTTGCCGCGAACTGCTAACCTGCCAATGCCCTACTGGAAAACCGTCTATGCCCTTCCGGGTTCCTTGCCCAATCTTCACAACCTACGGCGGGTCTATTCCGTCTAAAATAGATCGTAGGACTTTCTGCTTATGAAACTCAAAATCCGCTCCCTTCGACTTGCTCTGATCTCCACGCTATGCCTCGCGGCGATACCGGCCTTTGGCGTGAATAAAGAGACCATTCAGTTGCAAACTCAGGTTCAACAACTGCAAGAGCAGATGACCGCCATGCAGCGCAGCTTCGACGAGCGCATGGGGGTCATGAATAATCTTGTAGAACGTGACAGCGATGCGGTGAACAAAGTTGCCGCCGCCATCACGGCACTGCAAACTACTTTGCTGAAACAGCAGGGCGACTCGTCCTCTCACGTGGACCAACTCTCAGGGCAGATCCAGGCGCTTAACGACAGTCTCGACGAACTGAAGGCGCGGCTCGCCAAGGTCAGCAAGCAACTGGAAGACATGCAGGCGTCCCAGCAAAGCGCGGCCGCCAGCACTGCCCAACAACAGGCGCAGCAGCAAGCCCTAGCGCAGGCCCCACCGCCTGACGTCCTCTATAACAACGCTCTGCGCGACTACAACGGCGCCAAGAACGATCTCGCCATCCAGGAATTTTCCGATTACATCAAGTTTTATCCGAACACCGATCTCGCGGGAAATTGCTATTTTTATCTTGGCGAAATTCAATTCCGGCAGGGCAATTATCAGCAAGCAGCGCAGAGTTACGACCAAGTCCTGCAGAATTTTCCCACCGGATCGAAGGTCGCATCAGCACAGCTGAAGAAAGGTTTCGCGCTGATCGAACTCGGCAAGCAGGAAGACGGAGTCGCCGAACTCCGGCACGTCATCCAGCGCTATCCGCGCTCCCCCGAAGCGTTGCAGGCTCGGGAGCGGCTGCGCAAGCTCGGAGTTGCCTCCAACTCTCGTCCTGGCGAATGATTCCAGGGAGTTGTTCTCGGCGTTTCACCGCACAATTTTGAAGTTCTTTATGACCGGAGTTTGATATGACCAAAATTTCTGATAATGATCCCGATCGTGCTAAAGGTGCAACAGAAGGCGAGCAACACAATCATGATGGCAACGCGGGTCTTGAAGAGCAGCTCGGGCATCGCGATCAGGATCCAATCCTGAAAGATGCCGACACTGACTTCCCCGAACCTGGCAACAATGCCGAACACTCCGGCGAGGGCGCTCGGTCAGCCACCAAGAAACGCAAACGCAAAGTAGCGTAACCGGCTGGGCAGAACTGAATTTTTTACCCTGAGTTCCCTGTGCCCCTCAGTGTTTAAGGATTTTTGTTCGAGACGGATTCCACCAAAATGTTCTCGACCGTCGCCCAAGCGCCCGACCTCGGATCCACGATCTCAAAATGCCCCGCGTCTGGAATCATCGTTAGCCGTACATCTTCTTTAGCCTTTAACTTGGCGCTCACATAATCTTTGCTGAGACTTGGCGGCACAGTATCATCCGCGACACCGTGGATTACGCATTGACGCGCTTGAATCGCTAGCTTCATCGGGTCGGCCTCGCGATAGTGATCCGCAACCTCAGTGGGCGTCCCACCAAGAAATTCCACCACGGCATTGTTGCTCAAATGCAATTCGTACGCCCGCTGCAGATCGATAACTCCGGCCAAAGAAATCGCGCCCGCCAGCGCTACCTCATGCGCGGCCAGGCACAGCGCCAACTGCGCTCCCGCCGAATGTCCCAGCACGATTACGTGTTGCGCGTCGAAGTGATATTGCTTCGCTTTTTGCATTAACAACTGGTACGCGGAGCGAATATCCGAAAACGTTGCCGGCCATCCACCACCCGCGTTTCCCACACGTCGATATTCCACATTCGCCGTAGCAATACCGGTAACCGTTAAGGCTGCGCATAGATGGCCCAAATATTCCAAATCATATCGCGCTCTCCAATACCCGCCATGAATGCAAATCGCAAGTGGATGTGTTCCTTTCGACTTCGGCAGCCGCAAATCGACAAACTGATTTTGGTCACTTCCGTAAGCCACTCGCGAGTCAGCCTTCGGTGCCGGCAGGTTCAGAATATCATCGCCCAAAGAGGTTTACCCCGTGTTCCCCTGTGCTCTCTGTGTTGAAGGATTTGATTTTGATCTATCGAACCTCCGCGTGAAATCCCTTGAAAAAAGTTCTTACACTACTCGTATCGCAACGCCTCAATCGGATCGAGTCTCGCCGCTCTCATCGCGGGAACCATTCCGCTCACCACTCCCACGACTGCCAGTATTCCCGTGGCCACCAACAAAATCATCGGCGACACAATCAACCGGATGTCCCCCGCCTCCGCATGTTTGGCCATGGCGCTGTAAAACGTAAGCCGCCCCACCGAGACCGATACCACGTACGACAACCCAATCCCTAACAATCCGCCCACGGCGGTGATGGCCATGGCCTCGGCCAAAAATTGAAATAAAATATCGCGCCGGCGCGCTCCCAACGCTTTCTCCACTCCAATTTCCCGCGTACGTTGCGTCACCGAAACCAGCATCATATTCATCAGCCCCACCCCACCGATGCCTAGCGTCAGCGTTCCGATAAATGCAAGCAGCACTTTCAGTGCGAGTGAAATAATCCCGAACTGCGAAAGTTGTTTTTGTGCGTCGAATACGAAAATCGCGCGCTTATCGTCGCTCTTGAATCCATGCGCCGCGGCCAGCGTATCCCGGATTGTCTGGTCGAGTTTGTCATGGTCCAGCCCCTGCGAATCCATCCAGATTCCATCCAGATAGTGATTGTCTTTTAAAACGTTCATCGAGTTGTACGGAATATAAATGGTGCGGTTATCGTCGTCGTCGCCCTCCTGCATACGCGGCTTCACCACGCCCACCACCTGAAATTCCACGCCGTCAATTCGGATATCCTCACCCACCGCCGGAGCCCCGGAAAATAACTTGTCCTTTGCCTCTGAGCCAATTGCGGCAACCAACCCGTGCCGTGCATTGTCGGCGTCATCGAGAAAACGTCCCGCACCCATGTCAAGATTCCAAATTTCCTCGATGGAGGGGTCAAGTCCCATCACAGGCATCGTGAAAGTGCGATTTCCGTTTTGCACTGACGAATCTTTTTGTGACATCCGCACCACGTGTTTACATAGCGGTACATTGTTCTGCAGCAGATCGATATCGTCGTTCGTAAACCGCACCTGCACTCCCGCCTTATTTCCGCCCGCCTGTTGCGATGTCCTTCCAGGAAATATTCCAACCGCGGTGGCGCCGAAACTTTCGAAGATGTTTGAGATTGCCGTGCCAAATCCATTTCCATATGCCAGCAGCAACACCACGGTCGCAATTCCCCACGCCATGCCAGCCATGGTCAGCATGGTCTTGCGCAAATCGTGCCGCATGGCCGCAAATGCCTGTCCCAACAAATCTCGATGCATCGGTTCTGTCCTACCCTGTGTTTCTCTGTGTCTTCTGCGTTTGTGCTTTTATCCGCCAACCTGCTTCTCGGAACCCTCGGCCTTCAGTACTCGCTACTCCTTCCGCAACGCTTCCACGGGTTGCAACAAAGCCGCCCGCCGCGCCGGATAAAGTCCCGCGGCCACTCCCGCGACCGCCAGCGCCGCAACCGCCAGCGCCGCCGTTCTGGCTACAAGCTTCGGCGGATCGAATCCCTCGCCCAACGACACTCCGGACAATGCAGCCATCACCCCAGCGGCTGCGGCGATTCCAGTTATCCCGCTGAGCAAAGTTAGAAATGCGCCCTCGACAAAAAATTGAAACATGATGCTCGCGTTCGTCGCTCCCAAAGCCTTCCGTAATCCAATCTCCTGAGTTCGGTCCGCAACCGCGACCAGCATGATGTTGATAATCCCGATCGCTCCCAATCCGAGCGTGACCAGACCGACGCTTCCGAGGAAATCGTTCATCGCGTCGAAAATCTTTCCCACCTGATCTACCGTATTCACCGTATCCCATTCGTCGAATGAATCCGGATTGTTGGGATTGAACCCGTGATTTCGCGCAATCACTTTGTGCACTTCCTGCTTCGCCGCCTCGTGGAGGGCGCGTGTTTTGGGTTGGTATTCGATAATACTGATCACATCGGGCGCTTCTCCCACGTTGGTCGGCCGGAAATATTCCCGCATCGTGCTGAACGGGACATAACACTGCAGGTTTTGCGTATTGTTGTCGCCATGCCCAATGCGCTGCAGCGTTCCGACCACCTCAAATTGCACGCCATTCAATAGAATCGTGCTGCCCACTGCCGGCCGGCCGGAAAATAAAGTCCGCCGCGCCTCGTCACCCAGCACAATTACCGGCCGCTTCTGCGCGTCATCCATGGCATTCAGCCAGCGCCCATTCTGTATCGGCAGGTAACGGATCTGGTCGAAACTGGCCGGCACTCCCAAAATCTGTCCGCTCGCCTGATAGAAATCGCTCACGGCCCGAATATCGTTGCGCTTGATTACCGGAGAAGCCGCTCCCACGCTCCGGCACTCGCGCAGAATGTCCAGATAATCCCGGTACGTCAGGTAGTACTGGCGCAGCGCCGTGAAACTTCCCTGCACCGCGGGAGCCCGCCCGGACCAGAGAAACATTACGTTCTCGCCCAAGGTATCGAACTGTTTTTTATTTCCCGACCGAAATCCCTCCCCCAGTCCGACCAGCAGCAACAACGAAAACACTCCCCAGGCAATTCCAAACATAGTTAGAAATGAGCGCAGTTTGTGGCCCCAAAGCGTCTGCAAGGTCTGCCCGAAGATGTCAAGAAGAAGTCGCACTTGAATTGATTATACGGTCTGCGAATTAGGCCTCGATATCACACGTAAGGCTCCTCTTGTGTTCTCTGAGTCGCTGTTGCGAAAGATAGCAGAGCGCGCAGTACCGATGGGTTGTGACCGGCGTGCCATAGCTAACCACAACTAGTGGCTTTTCTTTCGATCTCCACAAAAGTGGCACGTTGGTTACCTTGTCGATGGACTTCTACTCGTTCATTCTCGGATGAATGCCGGAAACCGAACAGCTCGCGAATTTGGACTCCTGTGAGAACGCTCCGGAGTCGATTTGCGTCTGCGTGGCAAAGCTTTTCCGCGTGGAAGAAACCGAAGTCGCGCTGCTGGAGCTGGGAGGAAGTCTGTTAAATTTCCTTTACCCCGCTGAATTGAGGGCGGCGGGGGCGATTCCTCTATCAAGTTCGGCGGTAGCTGCCCGCACAGCTCGTAGCAAACAGGCGGAGATTTTTAATGACTTCGCTCAGGTAACACATTTCAGCGTCTTTGAGCTGGTTAAGCTTGGCAAGACCGGACTGGATGCGCAAGTTATTCAGAAACTTATGTCTGCACCCATTCTCGCCCCCAACGGAGCCGTAATCGGCGTGATCCAGATATCCCGCAAAGCTCCACGTCCGGCCGCCGCCGGGCCAGACTTCACTGCAGATGATCTGCGGAAGCTGGAATCGGTGGCGCAGCGAGTGGGTAAACTGATGACCAGCGAAGCCTGATCGTCGCTGCTCAAGAAAAATTATTCTCCCTCTTCCAACAAATCAGTTCTCTCCTTCGCAAAACTCCGCTATCCTCTACCCGGGATGACTACGCTGCCACTTTCCGAGCTTCTCGGCGCCACGGTGTACGACCCGTCTGGCGCGGCAACCGGACGCGTGCGCGAAGTAACGCTGGCTCCTCAGGAAGATCGCACTCGAATCGCATCGCTCATTGTTAAAACTAAATCCGGCGATCGAGTTCTTCCCTTCTCCGCTATTTCTTCGATTGACGCCAATATTCACGCTTCCACGAAGCCCTCCGACTGGCCGGCTGCGAATGGCTCTGAAGGATTATTTCTCCTGGAACGCGATCTTCTGGACCAGCAAGTCATCGACATTAATGGCCGCAAGGTGGTGCGGGTTAACGATGTCGAACTCCAGATTGACTCGGTGACCGAGGCCGGACGCCCGCACGCCACCCTACGCGTCGCCTCCGTCGATATCGGCGCCCGCGGCGCAATACGCCGCCTTTTGCGCGGACTGGCGCCCCGCACCGCTCTCCATGTTTTGCTGCAGAAGATTCCGCTCCGCACCATCCCATGGAGCTTTGTCGATCTCATCGAAACCGACCCCGCGCGCCGCATCAAGCTCAAGATTTCCCATGCGGGCTTGGCGAAACTCCATCCGGCGGATATTGCCGACATTGTCGAAGACCTGGCACCCGACGAACGCGAGGCCGTTTTCCGCACGCTCGATGAGGACGTAGCCGCTGAAACTCTGGAAGAAGTCGATCCCAAGGTTCAGAAATCGATCGTCGAATCTCTCGATTCCGAGCGGGCAGCCGACATCGTCGAGGAAATGGACCCCGATGCCGCCGCCGATCTTCTCGCCGATCTTTCCCAGGATCACACTGAACAGATTCTCGTAGAGATGGAACCGGAGGCCAGCCAGGAAGTGGTTGAACTTCTCGAACACCGGGAAGAAACCGCCGCTGGCCGCATGACCACCGAATTCCTCGCTCTTCCAGTCACAGCCAACGTAGAAAATGCGATCGGCGTGTTGCGCGAATTTGAAGGTGGAGTAGAAACCGTAGGCACGATTTATCTGGTCGATTCCAGGGGCACGCTCGCCGGCGCCGTCCCGCTCGCCAAGCTCGTTCTCGCGCAGCCCCAGACTCCGCTGCTGTCCCTGACTTCGGAGCCACTCATCTCTACCCACGAAGCCACGAGTGATAACGAAGTGGCCGAACTCTTCGACAAATACAATCTGGTCACTCTTCCTGTCATTGACGAGCACAACAAACTAGTCGGCGTCATCACCTCCGACGACGTAATCACCATGCTCCGCTCCAAACTCTAAACGCTCTACCCTGTGCCCTCGGTGTTCCCTGTGGTTAAGCGGTTGACTCTCGATTTTGCTTTTTCCGTTCGTGCAAAATTCGCCGTGCACGAAGTATCTCGATCTCACCGCCCATCGGTATAATCAACAGTTCTGTGGAGAAAGCCTTTGCCCTTCGATGACCTCCGCCAATGGATCGCCGCTCTCGACCGCGCGGGCGAACTGAAGCGCATTCAAACCGAAGTCGACCCCATCCTGGAAATCGCAGAAGTCACTGACCGCGTCAGTAAATCGAAAGCCGGAAAACCAGGTGGCCCGGCAATTCTGTTTCAGAACATTAAGAACAATCCTGGCTCGCAGGTACTCATCAACCAGTTCGGCTCCGAAGCACGGATGAAGCTTGCCCTGGGCGTGAACTCCTTCGATGAGTTTGCCGACCGCATCCGCGTCTTCATGGACCTTAAATCACCTCAAGGTTTTCTCGACAAGCTCAAAATGCTTCCGCTCCTCACCGAAGCAGGAAAGTTTTTCCCCAAGACTGTCCCCACTGGACCCTGCAAAGAAGTCATCAAGCGCGACAATTTTTCTCTACTCGACTTTCCCATCTTGCAATGCTGGCCGCAGGATGCCGGACGCTTCATCACACTTCCCTGCGTGGTCACCCGCGACCCGAAATCCGGCAAACGAAACGTCGGCATGTACCGTCTCCAGGTCTACGATGGCCAGACCACTGGCGCGCATTGGCAGAGACAGAAGGTCGCCGCAGAACACGCACGGCAGCGCATGCGTTCCGCCGCTGAAAATAAATCCGGAGCCGTCGATCTCATGGCTCGGACTTCCGGCGGCCAAGTCCTCGCGGACGGAAACCATCCTTCGGGTAAAATGGAAGTCGCCGTGGCCATCGGCACCGACCCTGCTGTAACTTTTTCCGCTATCGTCCCTGCTCCTCCCGATGTTGAGGAATATCTGATCGCAGGATTTCTCCGCGCTGCTCCAGTCGAACTGGTCAAGTGTGAGACCGTCGACTTAGAAGTTCCGGCGACCAGCGAAATTGTTCTCGAGGGCTACGTCAACCTCGATGAACTTCGCAGCGAAGGCCCATTTGGCGATCACACAGGCTTTTATTCGCTGGCCGATCTCTATCCCGTTTTTCACATCACTTGCATTACGCATCGCAAGGATCCGATCTACTCGACCACTATCGTCGGCAAGCCGCCCATGGAGGACGCATACATGGGCAAAGCTGTCGAGCGAGTTTTTCTTCCGCTGATGCGTCTCACTATCCCTGAATTGATCGACATCAACCTTCCCATCGAAGGCGTGTTCCACAATCTGATGATCGTCTCCATCCGAAAGTCCTATCCCGGCCAGGCCCGCAAAGTGATGAACGCCATCTGGTCGCTGGGTCAGGCGATGTTCACGAAATGCATCATCGTCGTCGACGAAGATGTCGACGTGCAGGATCTCGCCGACGTGACCCTCAAAGTCCTCAACCACATCGACCCCGAGCGCGACATTCAGTTCACGCTCGGCCCCATCGATTCGCTTGATCACGCCAGCCGCCTTGCCAACTACGGCTCGAAGATGGGCATCGACGCCACCCGCAAATGGGCGACCGAAGGCTTCACCCGACCGTGGCCCGACGAAATTTTGATGGATACGAAAACGAAATCTCTTGTCGATAGCAAATGGAAATCCCTAGCTAAAGAGCTAGGGATTGAATAACTGCTGTCGCTTTACTTGGCGGGGAGTTTACCATCAGACCGGCCGGATAACCGTCTTTCTCGAGCTTCGAAGAGCCGGTTAATTTCGCTCACCAGTTCCAGCAACTTTCTGGGGTCTTGCTCGACGGCTGCGCGTTCACAAAGCGCCATCCATGTTTCGCCGCTCTGCACTTTCTCGTGCAAGGCGGCTCTTAATTCGGAGAGGAGTGGTTCGATCTGGCCGCTGTCAGTCGCGGCCAGAGCTTTTGAGCATAAGTCTTGGATGCGGCTTTTCGGGTCTGTCCCCATGCTAAATAAGATGCCGCATGGTCCGGAAATCTCCGTGCTGTAAATCCTGTAAATTTTAGGCCGCCACGCAGCAGTGAACGCGTCGGTGTCTCTGGTTGATTTCACAATAGAGCTGTATAAGAGAAAAACCTAAAATCGTCGTAAAGCACTAACCCGTAATATTTCTCTTCGGGCGTGGAATTATTGCACGAGACAATGGGCGGTGGACGCCGGAGGGGAAGAACTCGTCCATCTCTTGCCTGGATCTCCCGTTATCGAACCTCGGGCCTGCGCCAGGAGCGCAGGTTTACCGCGTAAAGCGCAATGCAAAACAGGTTCGCCGGAATGAAGCCGAACTGCGCTGTGCGAAATCCAATCAGGCAAAGGATCACGCTGTTGACGCCCGCCAGAATCCATCCCTCCCAACACCGTCGCCCCACTAAAATGGTCGAACCAATGGTAAGCACGCACGATAAATAATCAAGCCTCAACACAACGAAAACCTCCTCGACACCATCGAGTATGGGGCAGGAGGGGCCAAGAATTCTGTATCCATCGGCACAATGGTGGTAACGGAAGTAAGTGTCCAAAAGGTCAGTGCCGGGTAACAGTACAAATCCAGGTACCAAGGGAATAAGATTTATGAAAGTCTTTACCGAATACTTGAAGTTTCACACTAAAACCCATCGAGCATACATACATATAACCCCTCAGATTGGGGCGATCGTAGACCAGGGCGGGGTCAAAGAAGGGATGGTGCTGGTTTCCGCCATGCACATCACCGCCGGAGTCTACGTCAATGACAACGAGAGCGGCCTGATTGAAGACATTGATCAGTGGCTGGAACATCTGGCGCCGTTTCGCAAGAACTATAAGCACCACGAAACAGGGGAGGATAACGGCGACTCCCACCTGAAGGCTCTACTGATTCATCATGAAGTGATCGTACCCATCACGGCCGGCAAGCTTGATCTGGGAACATGGCAGCGGATTTTCTATGCTGACTTCGACGGCCAACGCGACAAACGAGTCGTCGTCAAGGTGATGGGGGAATAACATTTTCAACGCGTGACAACTCGGCCTTAGTTTCCAGCGAATGCAAAGGTCCGATCATTCCCTTTCGCTTCCGATGGTCCGACTCTCAGCTTCAACTATCTCTTAGTTAGCTTTCAGCCCTTGTAGTATGCTGATGAGCCTGACGCCGGAACTCTGACGATATTCCGAACGCTTCAAAGAGGATTTGGAAAAACATGGGAGACGAAGCTCAAGAGTTACGTGAAAGTGCTGAGAGAGCTCGAGAGGACCGCTCTCTGGCCGCCGTGTCTTTGACCATGGCAGTGCTGGCCGTAATGGTCGCGGTGGTAACGCTGCTGGGACACCGGGCGCACACCGAGGAAGTGGTGCTGCAGGCAAAGGCTTCCGACCAGTGGTCCTATTACCAGGCTAAGAATATTCGTCAGCATGAAGACGAATTGTTTGCCGACCTCACTGCCACCGTGGCAAACACTGACGCCGGGGCCACAGCGAAGTTCCGTGAAAAATCCGCGCAGGATGCAGATCGCTACAAACATGACAAAGCGGATATCCAGGATGAAGCACGCAAACTGGAAAACGAAGTCGCGATGGAAAGGAAGCGCGCCGACCGCTATGACTTGGCAGAGGTGTTTCTGGAGATCGGACTGGTGATTACTTCCATTACTTTGCTCTCCGGAAGACGCATTTTCTGGCATTTGGGCATCGTGGTAAGCGTGATCGGGGTGGTAGTAGCGGTCTTGGGAGCGGTAATTCACTGAGGTAATTCCCCCGAATCAGATTGCCATCGCGGATGCTATCAAGGCGCTCCGTGCGACGAAACTTCGGCAAAGTGCCGATTTTCCGGCACCCGCAAACTGTCCAAAAGTCGCCCAGAAGCAACCCCCAGCGATGAGAGCATTTGGCCTGTCGCATGCACAGGTTCCGCTATCCGGCTAGAAAATGCACCGACGCGGCAGTGAGGAGGAGGCTACGAATGCTGAGCCACTGCGCCAATTCCCAATGCTCAAAACCATTCCTGAGACTGCGTGAGGGCAGGCTGTTTCTGGTGGAAACAAACTCGATGGAACCGCCGGGTCTTAACAAGCGCGCGACGCCTGCGCAGCGAAAGGCGGCAAAGCGTGTGGAACATTTCTGGCTCTGCGACCGGTGCGCCTCTCTGTGGACATTAGTTCCTCACCCCAGTCAAGGAATCGCACTCATTCCATTGAACCATGCGACCAGCCGCGGGCGGAGCTCCGAGGCGGAAGTGAGAACAGCCGTTTAAAGCTGCAGTCGCCCCCGGTTTCCGCACACGGCGGATCCCTCTTCTACAACGCGCAGCAGTTGTCCGGGGTCACGACCCGATCTTGGATATCCATCTCCGCTGCCGCGGCACTGGGACAGCCGGCGTCCCATGGAGAGAATATAAGTCAGCTTCACGGCTCAGGTCGCGGTCTCGGAGCATGATCCGCAGAATCATTCTGCTATAATCGAAAACGCTCTCAGCGCTGTTTCCTATCCCGTGCGGAAGTGGTGGAACTGGCAGACACACCATCTTGAGGGGGTGGCGCCGAAAGGCGTGGGGGTTCAAATCCCCCCTTCCGCACCAGAGATTGCCACCTATAGAGCGTTCTCGCCGAGTTTGGCGCTCGGCGGCAGTCAGTTTGGCTCCTCCAGTCAAATAGACCTCTATTCACTCCCCGATTCTTGATGACAACCTAAGGTTCGCGTTCGGATGCGAAGAAGCATCTGACTTTGAACTCGGCTAGTTCGGTCCCTGCCGCCACGGCCAGCGCGGTTCTCACCCATGACAGGAACCGGAACACGATCGTAGATTTGAAAATAAAACATCTCGCCAAACCGGAAAATCTCGAAGTCGGTTCACGTTGTCTGGATTCAACTTGGCGGACGAGCTCCGATCAAACAAGGACAACTGCGCAGAATCGCTCGTCTGGCGGGAGCCTTCAGGCTTCACCAAACTCTAGGTAACATTACAGGCAAAAGCATTTAATTATTCTGGCTGCACCACCATGAAGTTGGTATTTCCTCCGCGGTTGATCAGCAACACCAGCGATTGCTTTCCTGTTTGCTCAATCAATCGTTGATAGTCTGCCACTGAGTCCACTGGCTGGCGATTAATCTGCTCGATCACGTCACCGCGCTGCAAGCCGGCGTCCGCGGCTGGCGCGTCATCTGCAACATTGGTCACAACCACTCCCTTTACGTCGGGCTTCAGCCCCAGTTGCTGGCGGATATCGGAGGTGAGTTCGTCGACTTGCACGCCGCGCATGGGGCTGTTTTCGGCTAACCCGCCAGGGGAATTCGCTGCACCTTTTGCCGCGGGTGCCTCGCCGAGCGCCAAACTGACGTCACGCATCTGGCCGCTGCGTTCTACCTTCAAATGCACCGTAGTTCCAGGCGTCAGGGTCCCGACTTTCAGGCGCAAGTCATTGGGCCCGTCGACGGACTGACCGTTCAATTCCATGATCACGTCGCCTCGCTGCAGTCCGGCCTTACCTCCAGGGCCATTGGCGTCGACGCCGCTGATCAAGGCGCCTTTTTCAGCACTCACATGGAAGGCCTTGGCGAGCTCCGGCGTGACTTCCTGAATGCCCACACCGATGTATCCGCGCACCACTTTGCCATGCTTCAGGATCTGATCCATCACGTACTTCGCCATGTTAATAGGGATGGCAAAGCCAATGCCTTGATTTCCCCCTCCGCCGGAAAGAATCGCAGTATTGATGCCGATCAGTTCCCCGCGCGCATTTAACAGCGCGCCGCCGGAGTTGCCGGGATTGATCGCCGCATCCGTCTGAATGAAATCTTCGTAGTCTTCGATGGAAAGACCGTTCCGCCCAGTGGCGCTGATAATCCCCATGGTGGCCGTCTCGCCCACGCCAAAAGGATTGCCTATGGCAAATGCATAATCACCTACTGCCAGCTTTGAAGAGTCTCCCAGAGGAATCGTCGGCAGTCCCGTTGCGTCGATTTTTACGACGGCGATATCGGTCTGCGGGTCGGTGCCTATTACCTTTCCCGTAAACTGTCGTTTATCCCGCAATATCACCTTGATGTCGGTACCTTTATCGACCACGTGATTATTGGTCAAGATGTAGCCTTCGGGACTGATGATTACGCCGGAACCTAATCCCCTTTCGCGCTGCTGTTGCGGTTGGCGCGGCAGTTGCCCACCAAAAAATTGCTGAAAGAAAGGATCATTAAAGAGCGGGGATTGTTGGGTCTTCACGATTCGAGTCGAAGTGATGCTGACCACGGCAGGAAGCGCAGACTTGAATAGGGGCGCGAAACCCATGGAGTTGGACGGAGGAGTGTTTTCCATTCGTCCCGTCTGGCTGATATAGACGGGGATGCGGTTGCCCGCTCCCAACACGGTATGACTGGCCCAGGAAGTTACAGCCATTCCCAAAGCAGCCCCAACGATAAGAATGCAGATTACAAAAATGAGAGCAACGGCAGGCCGTAGCTGAAAAAATCGCGCCACGATAGTTCTCCTCTTACATCAAACGAGACCCTGCAGGAAAGATTATCTTTGGTTCCGGTTGGTTGCCAGATAAATTTGCGCTTGATGGCATCGCGGAATGAACGCGAAGGCCGCACGCCATCCGTACTCACGCCGCCCGGGGCAGGTGCGAAACACTGGAAAGTTCCGAACGCGACTGCAGCGCTTGCAGAATATGAGCGCGGCTGACCACTCCCGCAATCTTACCATCGGCGAGAACGGGGAGCTGATGGACATCCTCGCGACTCATAATTTCCAACGCTTCCAAGGCTGGCATCTCCGGTAAAACAAAATGAATACTCTCCTCTGGCCGCATCACGTCGCCGACGGTTTTGAACGGCCACATTCTGACCTCGACTCCGCGGATCTCGTTAGGCGTGATCATGCCCAGCAATTGGCGGTTTTCCATAACCAGATAGCAGCGCCTGCCGCTTCGCATCAATTGTTGATTCACGAACTCCTGCAGAGACATATTAGGACTTACGGTTTCGTAGCTGGCTGACATCAAGTCTTTTACTCGCAAGCCGCTGAGAAGGGTTCCAGTGCGAACCTGCAGATAGGTCGCACTCGCCGCCTGCAGCAGAAACCAGCCAATGAAGGCCAGCCAAAGCCCTCCCAGGCCGGCGCCCTCGAAAAATCGGAAAATGCCAAAGCCGATGAACATCACGGCAATCGCTTGCCCAACGCGCGCCGCCACGCGAGTAGCTCGCTCCACGTTCCCCATGGACCACCACAAAATCGCTCGCAACACGCGTCCACCGTCCAGAGGGAAACCGGGAATCATATTGAATGCGGCCAAAGCCAGATTGATATAGCCGAGCCAAACCAGCAGCGCAGTTCCCGGGGTTGCAGGCGCACTTCTCAGCGTCCAACCCAAGGCAGAAGCCAGAGCCAGCAGAATGAAACCCAACACTGCACTGGTGATCGGTCCGGCAATTGCCATCCAGAATTCTGTTTTGGGATCGGTCGCTTCCTTTTCCATCTGGGCGACTCCGCCTAACAAGAACAAAGTGATCTTGTGGATCGGCAGTCCGCGCATCCGTGCCACCAGGGCATGCGATAGCTCGTGAGCGAACAAACAGGCAAAAAACAACACACCGGTGAGGATGGCCGTGCTCCAGACCAGAGTGTCACTCCACGCAAGGTTCGTGGCATGGAACTCGCCCGCTAACGAGAACGTTATAAGCAGCGCTATCACAAACCAGCTATAGTGAAGCCCCAACTCGACTCCAAAAACGGTACCAACCTTAACCTGAGATTTCACAGTACTTGCCTCGCTCCAGAGCTGTTGGATCTTGAAGAGGTGTCTACCCCGAATCGAACCAAGCTTAAACAGCTCCTTTTTATTAGATGCCATCGAGAGTACTCATGATTGTGTCAGATTCCATCACGCGATCTGGCTTGCTTCAAGTCACGGCCCGCGATGGGGATCCGGCTAATCAAATATCGTCCCCACGCCGATGGAAGATTGGCAGGTTGAGAGAAGTCGTCTTTCTTCAAGACCATTCTCAACTCGGAACGGAAGGCACCCATGAGCCAGAGCGAGATTGTTAAGGATTTTCTAACCGAGAGCTACGAAAATCTCGACCGCCTCGACCGGGACCTCGTCGGCCTGGAAAAGAATCCGAAAGATCCGGAAGCCATGGCAGGAGTCTTTCGAACCATCCATACGATCAAGGGCACGTGTGGATTTCTGGGCTTCGGAAAGCTGGAGAAAGTCGCACACGTAGGTGAAAACCTGCTGACGCTGCTCCGGGATGGACAGCTCACGCTCAATCCGGAACGCACTACCGCGCTGCTGGGCATGGTGGATGCGATTCGCCAGATGCTCAAGGAAATCGAATCTACTGGCCAGGATGGGGATATCGATTATCCGGAACTGCGCGAGAGGCTCACCCATTTGCAAAGCAGCGGCGCAGGCGATTCCGAGATTGTTGTTCAGCCAAGCACGCAAGCCGCATCGCCAGCTCCGCTCGAATGCAAGACAGAAACAAAAGATGACAACAATTCTTCCGTGAAAAAAGATCCTCCTCCGCAGCCGGAAGTGACGGCGCAGGACGAGGCTCCGCGCGCCGCCGCGTCGCGAAAGAAAAATGAGGAATCAATTCGAAAGCCTTCCCGGGGAAAAATCGGTGGAGTGCTGGTTGAGCGCGGACTGGTGCAACCCGAGAGTATAGCGCTGGCACTGCAAGAGCAGGAAAAGGGCGATCGCCGGCGTCTCGGCGAAATTCTGGTTGCACTTGGTTTGGCCAAACAAGAAGACGTTTTGGCGGCTCAACAGATTCTGGAAACGAAGGTTCGAGACGCCGCACCCGAGAGCATCCGCGTGGGCGTGAACCTTCTCGATAAGCTGATGACTCTGGTGGGTGAATTGGTTCTGGCCCGCAACCAACTGCTGCAAATCTCGAATACCGTCGAGGACACCGGCCTGCAAGCCGTTTCCCAGCGCATGAACCTGATTGCCACCGAGTTGCAGGAAGAAGTAATGAAGACGCGCATGCAGCCCATTGGAAATATCTGGGCGCAATTCCCCCGCACCGTGCGGGATGTTGCCCTCGGGTGCGGCAAGGAGGTCGAAATCGAGATGGAAGGCAAAGAGACCGAACTCGACAAAACCATCATTGAAGCCATCAAAGACCCTCTTACCCATCTCGTTCGTAATTCCGTAGACCATGGCATTGAACTCCCTGATGTGCGAGTACAAGCGGGTAAGCCGCGCTCCGGCCGCTTGGTGCTGCGCGCCTTTCATGAAGGCGGTCAGGTCAATATCGAAATTGGCGACGATGGCGCGGGCTTGAGCGCCGAACGAATTCGCAGGAAAGCCATCGAGCGCGGAGTAGTTACTTCCGATCAGGCTGCCCGCATGAGCGAGCGGGAGATTTTCAATCTTATCTTCCTTCCCGGTTTCTCCACCGCGGAGAAAGTGACCAACGTCTCGGGCCGCGGCGTAGGCATGGATGTGGTGAAAACCAACGTCGAAAAGATCGGCGGCCTGGTGGATTTGCAGTCCACTCTCGGACGCGGCACCACCGTTCGGGTAAAAATTCCTCTGACACTCGCGATCATTCCCGCGCTGGTCGTCACCTGCGCCGGCGAACGCTATGCCATCCCGCAGGTGAACTTGCTGGAGTTGGTGCGGCTCGAAGCGGAGGAAGCCAGCACCGCTATCGAAATGGTGCACGGTGTTCCCGTCTATCGCCTGCGCGGACGCCTGTTGCCGCTGGTGTATCTAAGCCGGGAGTTAAAGTTGGCGAGCGGCGAGTCACAGCGCAAACAATGAAGACGCGGTCAACATCGTCGTGTTGCAGGCGGATGACCGTCAATTCGGGCTAGTGGTCGACCAGATTAACGATACTGAAGAAATTGTCGTGAAGCCGCTGCGCAAGCAATTGAAGACGGTAAAAACGTTTGCCGGTTCCAGCATCATGGGCGACGGCAAAGTGGCCCTCATCCTTGACGTGCTTGGTCTGGCCCAGCGCGCCAGCGTGGTCAGCGAAACTCGCGAGCGCCCGGTGAGCGAGAAAGCTGCGGATTCCGCGGCAACCGCGGGCGACAAGCAAACTTTTCTTCTCTTCGCCGGCCTGGGCGATTCCCGCATGGCCATTCCTCTCAGCACTCTGGCGCGGCTGGAAGAGTTCCCGGTATCGCAAGTAGAAATGTCGGGCAACGAGTGGGTCACGCAGTATCGCGGACAAATCCTTCCTCTGGTGCGCCTCGCGGTGGTGCTCGAAGAGCGGCGGCATCGGCTGCGAAGCCTGCAAGCGCCGCCGGTTGCGGATTCCGGGCCGCTTCAGGTTCTGGTGATGCATCAGGATGGACTCTCTTTCGGCCTGGTCGTGGAAAAAATTCTCGACATCGTCGAAGCTTGCGCCGACGTGAAGTCGAAGGCGACTCGGCCAGCCGTTCTCTACTCGGTGGTGATCGGCGAACGAGTCACCGAGTTGCTGGATATTCCGGCCATCCTGCAAATCGCGGGAGTTAACGTCGTCGAAGCGAGCACGCAGAATTTGGGACTGGCTGCGAAATCAGCGGGGGCTGCGAACTAAGCCATGGCCCACACTTCACAATTCTGCACTTTCTATCTGGACAAGCTGCTGTTTGGAGTGGAACTCAAAACCGTACAGGAAGTGATCCGCTCGCTGGAAGTAACTCAGGTTCCGCTGGCGCCGCAAGTGGTCAGCGGGCTGATTAATCTGCGCGGACAAATCGTGACCGCGGTGGATCTGCGGCGACGGCTCGAAATGGAGCCACGCCCCGCCGGTGTGCCCGCGATGAACGTTGTGGTCCGTTCCGAAGATGGCGCGGTCAGCCTGCTGGTCGATGAAATCGGAGACGTAGTCGAAGTCGACGACTCCACTTTCGAGCGTCCGCCGGAAACCTTGCGGGGAGCGGTGCGGCTGATCATCACCGGAGTACACAAATTGGATAACCGGCTCATGCTCGTGCTCGACACGGCAAAAGCCTGCGACATGACGGCAGACGCCGCGGTTGCAGGGCAGTAGGTTGCGGGGTTTGTGATCGGGACTGTCGGGGCTTTAAGAACAAATTTCTGATTTTCGATTCGCCGGATATTCAAAGGAGCAGAAATGAAACTCACGCTCGGAAAGAAACTCGGTTTTGGTTTTGGCCTGATCCTGGCCCTGACGGTTTTCAGCGCAACTATGAGCTACGTGAAGTCGGCCAGCATTAAAGTTAGCCAGGACGTCACTTTCGACGTACGTTACCCGTCGCTCGCAGCCTGTAAAGATCTGCAGCGGGATCTTAATCAGACGCAGAGCAAAGGCCGCCAGGCCGTTCTCGCCGGAGCCGAGCCGACCAGGAGAGACGCAGCCAAGAAACTGTTCGATGGAACCTGGGACGACATTGGGAAAGATGTAGCCCAGCTTGATGAACTGGCACCGAAGTGGACCGGGCAAGAGAATCGTGACCGACTGGCTGCCATGAAGCCTCACCTCGCCGAACTGCGTGCGGCGCAGGAAGCTGCGATGAATCATGCGGCAAACAGTGATAAGGACGCGGTCACTAAGGGGGGAAACGAATTCGCCGATCAGGCCACACCAGCTAACGAGGCCATTAAGGTTTCCCTTGGCGGAATGGCGGACTCATTCTCGGAACTGATCGTCAAGAATAAAGAAGATTTGCATGCCGAGAACCGCTCACTCACGGTGACCATGGCACTCACCACACTTCTTGCGTTGGGCATTGGAATTTTCGTCGCGATCTTCCTAAGCCGTAGCATTTCGGGCTCGACCCAGGCGGTTCTGGTCCAGGCCGAAGCCATCGCGTCCGGTGACCTGACCCGCGACGACTTGAAAATCCAGAGCAAAGATGAACTCGGAGACTTGACCACCGCCATCAACAAAATGAGCGGCAGCTTGAAGCGCATGATCATGGCCATCACCGAGAACTCTCTGCACGTCTCCACCGCCAGCGAGGAACTCTCCAGCACCAGCCAGCAGATCACCGCCAACTCAGAAGAAACGTCTGCGCAGGCGAGAGTTGTTTCCAGCGCCACCGTGCAGGTCAGCCAGAATCTGCAGACCGTCGCCACCGGGGCCGAAGAGATGGGCGCCAGCATCAAAGAAATCGCCAAGAATGCCAGCGAAGCCGCTAAGATTGCCACGTCCGCCGTCCGCGTTGCCGAAACCGCTACCGCGACCGTTTCCAAGCTGGGCGACTCCTCAAACGAAATTGGTCAGGTCATCAAAGTCATCACCTCGATCGCACAGCAAACTAACCTGCTCGCTTTGAACGCAACCATCGAAGCCGCCCGCGCCGGGGAAGCCGGAAAAGGTTTCGCGGTAGTCGCCAACGAAGTGAAAGAACTCGCCAAAGAAACCGCCAAAGCTACCGAAGACATCAGCCGCAAAATCGAAGCCATTCAGACCGATACCAAAGCCGCCGTAGAAGCCATCGCCTCCATCAGCGAAGTGATTAACCAGGTGAACGGAATCTCGAACACCATTGCTACAGCCGTCGAAGAACAGAACGCCACGACCAACGAGATGGCGCGCAACGTGAGCGAAGCAGCGCAGGGCAGTGGCGAGATCACCAGCAACATCGCGGGCGTAGCGCAAGCGGCGGAGAGCACATCCCGCGGCGCCGGCGATACCCAGAAAGCGGCGCAGCAACTGGTAGAAACTTCGGCCGAACTTCGCCGCCTGGTGGAGCAATTCAAGATTAGTTCAGGCTCCGCCAGCGAAATTGCTGGACGCAACAGGCCACCGCAGAGCATGGCAGCAGGTGCGGGCTCATAGATTCTCGACATCCGGGGTTTTACGACGAAAGAAAAAACGAAAGATGAAACCAATTCGCATCCTCGTAGTCGACGATTCAGTGGTGATTCGCAAGGTGCTCTGCGAAACTCTGGCTGCCGACCCTGATTTGCAAATAGTTGGGACCGCCGGCGATGGAAAGATTGGTCTGGCAAAAATTGCGCAACTTCACCCGGACCTGATTACGCTAGACGTCGAAATGCCAGTGCTGAACGGATTGGAGACTCTGCGAGAACTTCGCAAGCTCTATCCCAAATTGCCGGTTGTCATGTTCAGCACGCTGACTGAACGCGGCGCAGGAGCGACGCTTGATGCTTTGTCTCTTGGCGCCTCAGACTACGCAACGAAGCCCAGCAATACCGGCAGTCCAGCCGAGGCGATCGCGGCAATTCGCGCCGAGCTTATTCCCAAGATCAAGGCACTCTGCTCGTCGCCGGTTAGACAACTGACAACGCCGCCTATACCTCATCCGCCAGTGAAGGTGCGGAGGCCTGCCCACCGTCGCATCGAAATTGTGGCCATCGGCACTTCCACCGGAGGTCCAAATGCCCTGGCCGAAGTGTTGCCGCGGATTCCCAAAGACTTCCCTGTTCCCATTGTTCTGGTGCAACATATGCCTCCCATCTTTACGCGCCTGCTGGCGGAGAGACTGAATTCCCATTCCGCAATTGCAGTTCAGGAGGCAGGCGATGGCGAATTGCTCGCTCCGGGACAGGCCTGGATTGCGCCCGGAAACTTTCACATGACGGTAAAGCGCGCAGGTGTCGGTACACGTCTGCAACTCAATCAGGATCCTCCGGAAAATTCCTGTCGCCCCGCTGTAGATGTCCTGTTTCGTTCGGTGGCGGAAGTCTACGGGGCGAGCGTTCTGGCCGTGGTATTAACCGGCATGGGATCGGATGGAGTGATCGGGGCGCAACGCATTCGCGAACGTGACGGCGAAGTTATCGTTCAGGACGAAGCTTCCTCCATCGTCTGGGGGATGCCTGGCTTGGTCTACGCCTCGGGACGCGCCGATGCGGTTTATCCACTCGATCAAATAGGACAAGAAATCGTGCGTCGCGTCTTGGAAAGCCGTTCGCACCGTGCTATTCCAACTCCTACCTCTTCCCTCGCCTTGGAGACTCGAGTCAAATGACGAGCGCAACCACTGCCACAGCCCCCGCCAAGACCACCGCACCCGTCGACCCGGTCTTTCGCCAAATCCGTGACCTGGTCTACAAAGTATGCGGCATTTTTCAGCTCGAAGAAAAACTCTACCTGATGGCGGACGCCTGCGGACGGCGCATGAAAGCCCTCAGCGTCCGAACCCCTCGCGAGTATTGGGACCTGCTGACCGCGCACTCCAGCCGCGAAGCGGAACTGCGGCAACTGCTCAATGAAGTGACGATTGGAGAAACCTGTCTCTTCCGCAGTCCGCCTCAACTGGAGGCGCTGCGAAAAGTAATCCTCCCCGAACTGGTGGAAGACAAAAGCAAGCAGGTGGTAAAGAGGCTGCGCATCTGGAGTGCCGGCTGCTCTACAGGCGAGGAGTCTTACACCCTGGCAATGACCATGTTAGAGGAGAGCGATCGCTTGCTAAAGGGCTGGACTGTGGAGATTCTCGCCACCGATTTGAATGATCGTTCCGTGGACACCGCCAAAGCCGGTATCTACGGCGATTATGCGCTGCGCTCGACATCCGAATATTTCAAGCGTAAGTATTTCTCCCAACTCGATGAGAAAAAACTGGAGGTTCGTCCCGAGGTAAAAAAACTTATCACCTTCAGCCGCCTGAATCTGCAAGATGACTCGCGGATGCTCTTCATGAAGGGAATGGATTTGATCTTCTGCTGCAACGTCCTCATTTATTTCGACGGACCGTCCAAAACAAAAGTGGTTAACCACTACTACAGCAACCTTAATTTCGGCGGCTATTTTTTTCTCGGCACGTCGGAGTCCCTATTGAACTTGAATGACAAATTCCATCTTGTCCATTTTCCGGGCACGATCGCGTATTGGAAACCATCCCTGAAGAGCGGGAAGCTATGACAACATCGATTGCCAAAACAATCCGCGAGCGAGTGGCCAGCATTGAAGCCACGCCGTCCATACCCACAGTTTTTCTTCCTTTGCTGAAGCTCCTGAATTTGCCTCCCGAGTGCGTCAGACTGGACGAAGTGGTGAAGTTGGTTTCTTATGACAATGCCATCGCGGCGCAATGCCTGCGCGTGGCTAGTTCGCCCTTATTCGGACTGGCGAAATCACCGGAAACCATCCGGGCGGCAGTCATCACCCTGGGCCTGCGTCGGGTCGAAACTATTCTTCTCACGTGCTGCCTGGGGAACGCATTCCCCACCGGCAACTGGGCTCTTGACCCCACGATTTTTTGGATGCACTCCCTAGGCTGCGCCATGGTGTGCCGGAAGTTCAGCGAAAAACTGACCGACGGCGACGGGGACAGGGCCTACATGGCAGGACTGTTGCACGATATCGGCTTCATGGTGAACTGTATTGCGTTTCCCAAAGAGTTTGCTGCGGCTGCCGCAAAGGCTTCTCAAGAACAGATTCCCTTCGACGAAGCCGAGCGCGCCACCATGGGATTCACTCACTGCGATTCGGGGAAAGCGTTGGCTGAAAAGTGGCACATGGCCGACGACATGGTTCAGGTCATCGCACACCACCATGCACCCGAGAAAAGCGAAACCTCTCAACCTTTAATCGCGCTGGTGCACCTCAGCGATTTACTCTGTCGCATGCGCGGAATGGGATACGGATATTATGAAAAGCGGAAAGTAGATTTAGTCGGCGACCCCGCGTGGGCCATTCTGCTCAAAGAACACCCCGACCTCGCTAAGGTCGACTTGGCGCTGTTCTCGTTCGAAATGGATGAAGCGGTAGACGAAGTCGCCAAACTGGTATCGACCATCTTTGGCGGCAAGGCGTCATCAGCATCCGGCTAGATTCCTGCCGGACGACGACCGCATTTGAATGCTTCCTTTCCCGGAAGTAACATCTAGTTATGCCCGTCGAAACCGAACTCACTCAAGCCCCCACATCCGTTCGTGCGCAGCGGGGTAACTCTATCACCTGCAAAAGCTGGCAGCAGGAAGCCGCCATGCGCATGCTGATGAACAACCTCGACCCTGACGTGGCCGAGCGCCCGCAGGATCTGGTCGTATACGGCGGTACCGGCCGCGCGGCGCGCAGTTGGGAGGCCTATCACGCAATCGTCGCCGCCCTGAAGAAACTCGACAACGACGAGACTTTGCTGGTGCAATCCGGCAAACCCGTGGGCGTGTTCAAGACGCACGATCATGCGCCCCGCGTGCTCATCGCTAATTCCAATCTGGTGGGACACTGGTCGAACTGGGAGAAATTCAACGAACTGGAGCGGGCTGGTCTGATGATGTACGGCCAGATGACGGCAGGCTCGTGGATTTATATCGGCTCACAAGGAATCGTGCAGGGGACATTTGAAACCTTTTCCGCGGCGGGAGAAAAACATTTCGCCGGAGATCTTGCCGGCAAGCTGATCGTGAGCGGCGGCATGGGCGGCATGGGTGGAGCGCAGCCGATGGCCGCAACCATGACAGGCGCAGCTTTCCTGGGGATTGACGTTGACCCGGAACGCATCAAGAAACGCCTGAAGACCGGTTATTGCGACTTCATGGTGACCACGCTTGATGAGGCGCTGCGCATTCTGAAAAATGCGGTACGCAAGAAAGAAAATGTTTCCGTTGGTCTGGTGGGTAATTGCGCGGATGTGATTCCTGAATTGGCCGCGCGCGGCGTCGTGCCTGACATTCTCACCGATCAGACTTCCGCGCACGATCCGCTGAATGGCTATGTGCCGAATGGCATGACTTTGGCCGAAGCCGTCGAGCTACGAAAAAATGATCCCAAGGCTTATCAGGAAAAATCTCTTGACGCCATCGCAGCCCATGTCGAAGGCATGTTGCGCCTACAGAAGATGGGCTCGGTCACGTTCGACTACGGCAACAACATCCGCACCTTTGCCTTTCAGCGCGGCGTGAAGAATGCGTACGATTTTCCCGGATTCGTGCCCGCGTATATTCGTCCGCTATTTTGCGAAGGCCGCGGACCGTTCCGGTGGGTCGCGCTATCGGGCGAAGCGGCTGACATTCACGTCACCGACGATCTAGTTTTGGAATTATTTCCCGAGAACCGCATCCTCCACCGCTGGATTGATCTGGCGCGCAAGCGCATTAAGTTTCAGGGACTGCCCGCGCGCATCTGCTGGCTGGGCTATGGCGAGCGCGCTCAGTTCGGCCTGGCGATAAACGACCTGGTGAAGAAAGGAAAGATCAAAGCGCCGATCGTAATCGGGCGCGATCATCTCGATTGCGGCTCAGTGGCTTCTCCCTTCCGCGAAACCGAGAGCATGAAAGATGGCTCCGATGCGGTCGCCGACTGGCCATTGCTGAATGCCCTGCTGAACACTGCGGCCGGCGCTTCGTGGGTGTCAATTCACAACGGCGGTGGCGTGGGCATTGGATACTCGCTGCACGCTGGGCAAGTCACCGTGGCCGATGGCACCGAGATGATGGCCAAGCGCATCGAGCGTGTGCTGACCACCGATCCCGGCATGGGCATCATTCGCCACGCGGATGCGGGATACGACGCGGCCAAGGAATTTGCGAAGAAGGCAGGCGTGAAAGTACCCATGGGCGAGCAATGAATTCAGGAAACACCCACGGATTTTCGTCTTTGGTTATTGTTTGTCTGGCGCCAATCCTGTTCGCCGCCCTCAGCTGCGACTCGTACAAGATTGCTCAGCGAGTGCCTTCCGTGGACGGTCACTTTGCGGCGAAAGTCACAGTAAATAGAGGAAGCCCTATTCCAGGGCCGGATATATACGAAGTGACACTTGAGGAAAAATCCGTCAAACCAAAGAGCGAAGAGATATGCGCAATGACCGGTAACGGGGAATTATCTGTCGCCTGGAGTGGAGCAAGCGCTCTAGCGGTGACCTGCCATCGATGCGCGCGAAATGATCTACGCGCTGACGTTTGGAACTGGGAGGGGGTATCGATCGCGTACTCCTTCAAAGACTAGTCGGCAATTAGCAGGTACCGATCAGTCCCGATGGACTGATAGACTTCTTGAGCGTGACTTCACCCAGAAAACCAGATAGAAAAACCCAGCCTTCGATTTTGCTGACCAATATCGGCCAGCTTCTCACGCTACAGTTCCCGTTGGGCAAGCCCGGCCCGCGTCGTGGTCCCGGCCTTAAAGAACTCGGCATCATCAAAGATGGAGCTGTCCTCTGCCTCGGCGGGAGATTTGTTTCCGTCGGCACAACCAAAGACG
Organism: uncultured Acidobacteriaceae bacterium; assembly: GCA_963724815.1. GTDB lineage: Bacteria > Acidobacteriota > Terriglobia > Terriglobales > Acidobacteriaceae > Sulfotelmatobacter. The sequence continues at coordinate 41,826 of CAVRWS010000033.1, read as the reverse complement.
CGCTCCGCGATCCCTGGCTGAAAAAGAATCGCAAGAAAATCAGCGAGATCGACTGCGCTGGAAAAGTAGTCCTCCCCGGCTTTGTGGATTCACACACTCATCCTGTCTTCGTTAGTCCGCGCCTCGTCGATTTTGAGAAGCGCATCGAAGGTGCTTCCTATGAAGAAATCGCTGCGGCCGGCGGGGGCATCCGCTCGAGCGTGGAGGGCGTCCGCAACGCGAGTCGCCCAATGCTTCTGGAAAAAGTTCTAGCCGCGCTGCACGACATGGCTGCGCATGGCACTACGACGGTCGAGGCCAAATCGGGATATGGGCTGACGACTGAATCAGAAATAAAATCTCTGCAGGCGATCCGTGATGCGGCCTCTCAGTGGCCAGGGTCAGTCGTTTCCACGCTGCTGGGCGCGCACGTTGTGCCAAAAGAATTTCAGGGTCATTCACAAAACTATGTTGATCTCGTCTGTAACCAGATGATCCCGCAAGCGGCGAAGCGCAAGCTTGCGCAGTTTGTTGACGTCTTCTGCGACAAGGGAGCTTTTACTGCGGCCGACGCCATACAAATTTTTGCAGCCGCCGAAAAGCACGGCCTGCATGTGCGCGCCCACATGTGCCAGCTCTCGGAAACACCGCTGCATCCGTTTTTGCGCTTCAATCCAGCTTCCTTTGATCATATGGATCATGTGAACGAAGACGACATAAACGAATTGGCGAAACGCGATACCGTCTCCACTCTGGTACCGGGAGCGAATTATTTCTTGGGCCTGAACGATTATCCGCAGGCGCGGAAGTTTATCGATTCCGGCGTACCGGTCGCACTGGCTACGGATTACAATCCCGGCACGTCGCCAACTTTAAGCATGCCGATGGCGATGTCATTAGCATGCACGCATATGAACATGTCTCCCGCAGAGGCGATTTCCGCGGCTACGATCAACGGGGCATGGGCCTTGCGATTGGCGGATCGAAAGGGCTCAATCGAAGCCGGGAAAGATGCTGATTTAGCCGTCTTCGCCGTGAAAGATTACCGCGAGATTCCTTACTGGTTCGGCGCGAACCGCTGTGAAATTACAATCATGAATGGGCTGCTGCACCATTCGCAATAATCTTTTCATTAACTATTCCGGAAATTAGCAAGCGTCAACCCGAACAGACTTTTCAGGCGTGCGACTTCGTTGAAACCTGGGCGAGCTTGCGGCGCCCGTAGATCAGACCAACGGTAACGCCGAGAACTTGAGCACACGCGCGCGCCGCTAGCAGCGCCGGGGAGAGCAGCCCGACAACCGGATCTTTCCTGATCGCCCGCCACGCGTATGGCAGGGTACTGACCAGAAACGCAGCCAACACGATTCCTGACGCCGGCACCGCCGGCCGAACCACCAGATCAATAGCAATACCAAGAAGAAGCGCTGGCGCAAACAGCAGTTGGAGCTTCATGAGCTGCGGCGTGTGCGTATCCTTCATGGCCTTAGCCGGGTTCTTGCGTACTGCCAGCACACGCCAGAAAGCGAATTTGTATTTTTTCTTGAGATATTTTGACAGTGTATCCGGATGGGTGTGATAGACGACCGCGCTGGGAGCAAAAGTCATTTTCCAGCCGCGCGCCGACATACGGTAGGAGAGCTCAATATCCTCCGCGCATGCCAGCGGAAAAGAAGTATCGTAGCCGGTCATCTCCAGAAAGCGGTCGCGGCGAAAAGCCGCCGAGTAAGTGTCCACGAAATCGATGGAATCGTGAGCCGCCATCAGCCGGTAGCGGTCTTCATAATCGATCTGCACGAAACGAGCAATCAGACTTTTTTGGTGGGTGCGGTAAACTCCCTTTGCTCCAACGATATCCGCATCCTCAAAGGGCTTGAGCATCGCTTCCAGCCAGTCCGGCATGGGTACGCAATCGTCATCCGTGAATAGGATAATCGTTCCCCGAGCTTCGCTGGCGCCGCGATTGCGCGCTGTAGCCGGACCCGCATTGGCCTGAGTAATAAGGCGAACTCCGGAATAGCTCTCGACAACTTTCGCGGTGTTATCCGTCGAGCCATCATTGACGACAATAATTTCTGCGTTGTGCCCGCCGGTTTGCCGCAACAGCGCATCGAGACAGTTGCCGATGCGGGCGGCTCCATTAAAGGTCGGGATGATGATCGATACTGATCTAGCGTCGATGGGACACCCACTGGCCGGCCACGCTGTCGGCGGTGTTGCTAATAATACCTCTCTGGGAACAATGGACGATCGCTGGCTGCGAGCCGGCTTCAGCCTCGGTAACGCGCAGCATCAGATCGGTTCTAGTCGCCGCCTTGAGGACTCGGCGCCGCAGTCATGCCTGGCCGCCGCGGCGTTTGAGGAGCGGGAGTGTTTTTTTCGTGTTGGGATCCGCGCAAGAGATACTTCGATAGAGTGATGAAGCCCTTAACATTGCGCTGCAGTTCACGGCGATCTTTCAGTGACTGCTTCAGCTTGTAGACAAGATAGGAAGGACTCAGATAAAAGCTGCGCCGCGCCCGGTCGCAGAAGCTCACCAACTGCTCATGCGTAATGTTGGGCAGAGTTACAACGCTATTGTGCAGGCCGTCTTTGGTCAGCCACGCGCCCCAGTCTTCAATCTGAATGTAATCGCGCTTTTTGGCGTCCTCGTATGCGGTCGTTCCCGGATAGACCATGATGGGGAAAAACTGCGCGGTATCGGGCTGCAGTTTCTTGGCGAAGCTCAGCGTCTTCTCCATGCTGGCCGGCGTCTCATTCAAGTTGCCAACCATAAAGCAGCCGTGCACCATGATGCCGGAATCCTGACAAATGCGAACAAAACGATGCGCCTCTTCGTGATACTTGGCATCCCGCCGGTCATCGTTGTTCTTCTTCATGCCATTGATCACTTCCACATCGCCACTCTCGAAACCGACGCAGAACAGACGCGCCCCGGCCTGGTGCAGCGTGGAAAGCAATTCGCGTTCCGCGCCGATATCTGCGCGGCAATTGGCGTCGAATGGCAGCTTATTCTTGCGGCGAATCAGCTCTTTGGCCAACTCCAGCGTGCGTGGCTTGCTGATAATGAAGGTGTCATCCTCCAGCATGACGGTCTTGATCTCAGGCATTTCGCGGGCCACGAAATCAAACTCATCGGCTACGTTCGCTACCGAGCGGTAGCGCATTTTGTGTCCGCTGAAGGTCTGCGGATAAACGCAGAACGAACAGTGATACGGGCATCCGCGGCTGGTATCGAACACCACCAGCGGCCACAAGGAATGACCGTAAAAATAATCCGGCGTGTGCAAATACTTTCTGTAGACTTCGGAGACGAAAGGCAGCTCATCAAGATTTGCGATAGCTTCGCGCGGTTTGTTGCTGACAATTTCGCCGCTCGAGGCCTGGCGCCAAACCAACCCATCGACGCCGGAAAGATCGGCACCGCAGGCTTTCGCTTCCAGCCAATCGCGCACCGTGTACTCGTACTCGCGGATGGCGACCGCCTCTAATGCTGCCGACATTGCGAGTGTCTCTTTGGGCAGAGAGGACACGTGCCGCCCAACCAGTAACACATGCAGCGACGGCCGGGCCGCAACCAGCGACTCGATGACGCTGACATCGTTCAGAATACTCGGCGTGGAGGTATCGCAAACGACTGCTTCGATGTTTTTAGCGGCGATTCGATCGATGACCGCCTGCACGGAATAACCCGCGGCGGGCGCATCGACCAGGTCGACTTCGTGTCCATTCTTGATTGCGACACCGGCGGCGTGAGCCAGCCACTTGGGGTAATACAACGTTCCACTCTTAGTGACCGCAGGGCTACGCTGCTCCCGGGAAAATCTGGGATGGAAGGGTGGATTCAAAAACAAAACACGCATTCGTGGAGTATATCTCAAGCGTGTCTAACTGTACCGCAAATACTGACGCTCAGCTATCAACCTTGATTACCAAAGGGACTCAGTATCCATCCCGACGAAGAAAGCGCGAAACAGACCTGCCGCTCTATACCGTTTCTCGTTTTCTCCCCCACAGCGCCTTGATCGTTCGCAGGCGCTGCCGGTTCTCCGGAAGCGCGAAGGCATTGTCCAGATTTCTCCGCAGCCACACCCAGAACACGGCGACAAAGAAAGCGAGAATCGTTGCTCCCAGGACAATCAGCGTTCGGTGCGGGGAGGACTTTGTGTCGGGAGGCACGGCAGGATCCACCACTTGAACAATTGCGCCTTCGCGCGCCTCATCCAGCTTCGCCACTTCATATTCCTTCGCCAGCAATTCGAACACGGTCTCCTGGTATTTGAGGTCGCGATACTTGCGGAGATATTCCATCCCCGATCCGGTCACCCTACCCTTGGAAAGATTGATGTCCGAACCTGCATCGCTTTGAGATCCCGCAACCCGTGCAAGTTGCGCCTGGAGCGCCGCGAGTTCCTGCTTGGCCAGCACAAGATTGGGATTGTCATCGGTCGCAAAGGATCGCATACCTTCAATCTGTACCTCCTTGGCCATCACCTGGGCGCGCAATACGGCGGCGGATTCGATCAGCGCCCGCGCCTGGCTGTCAATTTGCAAAACGCCGGTGGATTGCTGCGTCTTGGTCATGGCATCTTCGGCCGCGGTCAGACTCTGTTTCGCCTGGTCAACTTGCTGTTGAAAGAAAAGCCGGCGCCGGGCGGCCTCAGTGATTGCCAGTGAGGCGGAGAGCCGTCGAAATTCCTCCACGTAACCGTTGGCCAATTCAGCAGCGCGTTTTGGGTCGTGATCCTCAACCGTAAGGCGGATCAATCCATCCTTGGTACCAGCTACTGCCGTGGTGCGGTGCTCGAAGTCTTTCCGTGCTTCTGACATCTTTTTGGCGTGATACTCCTTCATCAGGCCAAAACGCTGGATCATCGCGTCTTCGACGGTGCGGCTCTGGAGCAAAGAAACATACATGTCGGCGGGATTCTTAATGCCGAGACTGCCCCCGGCCAGAGAGGCCAGCGAGCCCAATGCTCCAATGCTTCCCAGTTGTCCCAACAACGACGAACCAATGGACGAATTCTGAGCTGGGGGAAGCAACGCAATCTTCGCCTCATACTGCACCGGCAACAGCAGGGAGACTATCGCCGCCAACACCGCCGCGCCCACGACGAAGCGCACAATGAAGCGCTTGCGCTCGAGCAGAAGAACAAGAATATCCAGCACTGAAACCTCGGCCTCCACCGGGGATGGGTCTGGGTGTGTATCCTCGACAATTGGTTCGGGCTGGATCTCTGTTTGAATCATCCTATTCGCGCGATTTGCAGCTTTACTATTATGCCACCTCGACCGAGAGTGATTCTATCAGGGTCTTTCAAACTGAATATTGGCTTCTGCAACACCTTGAGGGCAGCCCGCCTCCGGAAGGACGAATATCGGTCCCGTTTCGTGCTAGTTTTGAAAGAATTCGAAATTCTGTTAAGAAATCCAAGCGGCAGTTGCCGCGGCAATGACATCCGCAGGTTAATGATATCCGTAATACGTTAAAAGTTATCCATTCGATTGAAATGGTTACGGCGCGTTAGTCATCGAGAGGACGGGAAATGACGTTTGTTGAAGCCGCTGCCAGGAACCCTAAGACTAAAAACTACCAAGGGAAACTTCCGCGGAGTTCGTGGCTCTTGGCGGCAGTGGCCTTGGGTTGTCTAACTGCAAGTTATTTGACCGCAGGCGGTTTGGTGGCCCGCGCCCAGACGGCGGGCGATGAAAAACAGGCACCAGCTTCCGCTCAAAATCCTGCTGCAAAACCTCTCGAACTCCAGCTCAAACCGGTCGACTTGAAATCGCTACCCCGCAACCTGTTTGTAGATCAGAAGAACTTCTGGACCGCACCATTCCACATGACCACGGCGGAGTGGCAGTGGACAGTCCCATTGGCTTTTGTCGGCGCAGGGATGTTGGCGAGTGATACAGCCATAGAAAAACACGTTCCCACGAACCCAACGACCGTATCGCACGCGGTTACAGCTTCCAATGCCGGACTCGCCGCTATGGCTGGGGTAGGCGCCGGAATGTTTCTTTTGGGACATTTTGCCAACAACGATCAGGAACGCGAGACTGGACTTCTCAGCGGAGAAGCCGGCATCGACGCTTTCTTGGATACAGAGATTCTTAAATATGCATTTGGGCGAGACCGGCCATTCACGGGAGACGGGCGGGGACGTTTTTTTCAGGGCGGAGACTCGTTTCCATCGCAGCACGCGGCCATTAGTTGGGCAATCGCCAGCGTGATTGCGCATGAGTATCCCGGACCGCTTACGCAAATGCTCGCCTATGGCGCAGCCGGAGGAATCACTGCGGCGCGGTTTGTGGGCCAGCAGCATTTCGCCACGGACCTGCTGGTTGGTAGCGCTCTGGGCTGGTATATGGGCCGTCAGGTTTTCCGGTCCCGCTCGCATTACAGCGATGCGGAGATCGCAAGATGGGGCACGTTTAGTAAGAACGATACATCGGATAATGGCCGTGATCCAGGAAATATGGGATCACCGTATGTTCCCATGGACAGCTGGGTTTATCCAGCAATGGAGCGCCTCATCGCGTTCGGCTATATTCAGTCCGCCGATCTAGGCATGCGCCCGTGGACCCGCATGGAATGTGCACGGCTGCTGGCGGAGGAAGCCGATCAGCAATTTCAAAGCACTGTAAATGAAACCGATTCGCAGAAAATATATGCGGCCCTAAAAGACGAGTTCAGCGACGAGATTGCTCGCTTAGGCGGCGACGCCAATCTCGGAGTGGATCTGGATTCGGTTTACACCCGTGCGACCCAGATTGTGGGCGCGCCGCTGCGTGATGGACTCCATTTTGGCCAGACCATCATCAATGACTTCGGTCGCCCTTACGGTCAAGGCTTCAACAATGTAACCGGGGTTTCAGGTCACGCGGTTGTAGGTCCGCTTTCATTCTATGTTCGCACGGAATATCAGCATGCTTCTTCGCTCGCCGGACTTCCTCTGGCAGGGGCGCAAACCATTTCGGCGGTAGACGCTATCCCTTCCGTCCCGCCGACCACTCCTGCTCCAGCGGTAAATCGGGTCGATCTGCTAGAGGGCTACGTGGGGATGCAACTCGATAACTGGCAGATCAGCTTCGGCAAACAGTCGCTTTGGTGGGGTGCCGATAAGGGCGGGCCGATGATGTTCAGCACAAATGCCGAACCCATCCTCATGCTGCAAATCGATCGCGTAAAGCCGTTCCATCTGCCTTTGCTGGGAGCGACTCGCGTCGATTACCTGGTGGGGCGCTTGGGCGGCTACCATTGGGTCTACGGCGAAAGCACGGGTTTAGTGGGATCATGGACGCAGTCCCTGAGCGACCAGCCGTTCATCGTAGGCGAGAAAGTCACATTTAAGCCCACGTCCAATCTGGAATTGGGCATCAGCGCCACCGCGCTGTTCGGAGGCACAGGCGTTCCAGCCACGGCGCACAAGCTCTTGCAGGCGATGTTTTCCACAGGCAACGGACTACCCGGAACTTCCGGAGACCCTGGTGACCGCCGTGGTGGATTCGACTTTGCCTATCGAGTTCCGGGGCTGCGGGATTGGCTCACATTTTATGCCGATGCCTTTACCGACGATGAACCTAATCCCTGGTTTGCCTGGAACAAAACCGCTCTCACCTCAGGTCTCTACCTGGCTAAAGTGCCGGGGATTTCCAAACTCGACTTTCGCGTCGAGGGAGTTTACACCGACCCACCCGGCGGCGGAGCGACCGTAGAGCACGGTTTCTTTTATTTCAACGATCGCTTCAAGAGCGGCTACACAAGTGAAGGAAATCTAATCGGAAACTGGATTGGCAGGGAGGGTCAGGGCGCCGAAGCCTGGACGTCTTATTGGCTTAACCCGAAGAGCAAAGTGCAGTTGAATTTCAGGCACCAGAAAGTGAGCGCGGAGTTTATTCCCGGCGGCGGAACGCTAACTGATTTCGGCGTATCGGGTAATTATTCGCTGAGTTCAAATCTAGGTGTCTCCGCGTGGGTGCAACATGAGCAGTGGCTTTTCCCGGTGATTCAGCCCAACCCCTCCCGGAACGTAACAGCGGCCTTGCAAATTCAATTTGAGCCGCATAAGCTGTTCCAGCATTCCCATTCTTCTGCCAACGCACCCGGAAGCCAGCCGTGATCTTCGTACACTCACAGGCCGATGAGCACTCTCATCTTCACTTCAATTTCTCAAGCGAAGCTCAAGGGCCATGCGATTCTCTGCATATTTTTTATCTACGGAACATTTCGAGCAGCGCTGGGTTGGTTACTCTAAGGATTCTTCTCGATGGCAACGAAGGTCACCACGGATATCATTAGGGGCTAGACAAAAGCAATTGGAATGGGTTGATATATACAACGATCATTTTTGCCAGGGGGGCGGAATTGAGAAGGTATGATTCGCAGTCGCCTTAGCTTTGCGCGTTTGTACTTGAAAATCGTTACCCTGCTGTTGCCAGCCTGCGCCTATTTCATCGCGGTTAAGGCGCGGTTCGGCTTTAATCTGCTGTTCTCCCGCAACCCTCCGGATGGCCTGCCCTCTTACTGGAGTATTGTCCTTTTAACCACAATCGTCTGGGCGATTGCCGCCGAAGAGTCTGGACTCTGGAACGTCGAGCAGTTGTACGCACCCGGCGGTAAAAGCCGCCGACTGCTTGAGGCCCTCGCATTTACGTACGCCGTGGTAATGGCTGGCGGATTCATTTATCGCCAGGCAAGTTACTCCCGGCTGGTCGTCGGTATCAGTGCTGTAGCGCTGTTTATTCTGGCCACAATTGCGCGTGTAGTTTTCCGGGTCATTCTGGAGGTATTGCGCAAGGACGGCAGAAACGAAGTCAAGATTCTGATCGTGGGCACCGATCGCTTTGCCCGTCGCGTGGGAACCTCTCTGCTGCATGGTGAGGTGCTTCCCTGCAGGATTATGGGCTTTGTACGGCTTCCGGATCAGGAGATTGCCGTGGAGGGACCGGTATTCGAACTGGATCAAATTCCCGCATTCTCTAACGGCAGTTCGATCAACGATATTATTATTGCGCTGCCTGCGGCGCGGCTGAGCGAAGTTCAGAGGATTGCGCCCGTCCTGGAGAAACTTTGCGTTCCCACGCGAGTTGTAGTGGATCTTGGCGAAGGCATTGTCCTCCGCGACCGCCTGATCGATCTCGGCGGAATCCACATGCTCGACCTTCGACCCACACTGGCCGAGACAGGCCCTTATCTTTTTCAGAAGCGAATATTCGACGTGGGTTTCTCGCTTCTCATTTTGTTGCTCACGCTGCCTTTCACTCTGCTCATCGCGCTGGCCATAAAACTGGGAAGCCGCGGCCCGGTTTTTTTTATTCAGGATCGTGTGGGATTAAACGGACGAGTTTTTCGCATGTTCAAGTTCCGCACCATGAAAGTGGGCAGCCGTGAGGAAGGCGACACGCGCTGGACTTGCGACAAGGATCCACGCCGAACCGCCGTAGGTACCTTCTTGCGCAGGACGAACCTTGACGAACTGCCGCAGTTTCTCAACGTTCTTCGCGGCGACATGAGCATTGTGGGTCCGCGCCCGGAGCGGCCCTATTTCGTCGAGCGTTTTCTGCAGGAGTTTGATCGCTATAATTCCCGCCACCTGTTCAAGGCAGGGATCACTGGATGGGCCCAGGTGAACGGCTGGCGCGGGGACACCTCCATTGCCAAGCGCGTGGAATACGATTTGTATTATCTTCGCAATTGGAGTCTGACGTTCGATTTGCAAATTATCACGATGACCATGCTGCGTTTCTTCACCAGCAAAAATGCCTATTAATTCTTAAGCTCTTTTAAAACTGCCGCGCAAAATCAATCGAGTTACATCTTGTACGCCCAGAGCAATTTCGGCCATCCCCAAGACCTCAAGAGATCCGCGATAGCATGACTTTTCGCACGACCATGCATTGCGGAATTGTGCTTGCTGCTGTGGCCTTCCTCGCGCCTGCACGCAGCTTATGCCAGTTGACCCCGGTTGCCTGTAAAGACATTTACAAGCCGTTTAGCGAAGGCAGCATCTCACGAAGAAATACTCTTGGTGTTGCCCCGACTTTTCTCAGCAGTTCGTCGTCGGTAAGGCTTTGGAACGATTGCAATCTGGTCGGGCCGGAATCTTCGTCGGCATTTGACGATGCCTCAGGCAGCACCTCTTCGCAAGAAAAAGAGCGTTTTCATTGGGGCCGGGCCTTGACTGAATCTTTGACTTTCCTTCTCATCGAGCAAGCCTATGTGGTCCACACTGACTTTCGCTGGGTAGTCTCGGAGAACGGAATACCGTTCAATCATTATTGGCGCGACTACAAACAGTCGCTCTCTGAATGGACGCAGTCCGGCTGGGACGATGGCGATCCCAATTGGTTCGGCTATATCGGACATCCCATCCAGGGTGCTCTTACCGGCTTCATCCAAATTCAGAATGATCCGAAATCTAGAAGGCTCGAATTCTCCAAAACGAAAGCCTATTGGAAGAGTCGCTTAAAAGCTGCGCTGTGGAATGCGGTTTACAGCACGCAGTGGAACCTTGGGCCCCTGAGTGAGGTCACAGTCGAAAAGTACGGCAGCAAGGACCGGATGCCCTGGAACTCAAACGGGTCTTATCCTTGCAATACGAACCATTGCTACACCGGCGTGGGCCAAATTGACATCGTGATGACCCCTTTAGGTGGCACGGGCTGGCTGATCGGCGAAGACTTTCTAGACAAGAAAGTTGTGCGTCGGATCGAGAATTCCACCGACAATCGCTTTTTAATCGACACCGCGCGAGTTGCTCTTAATCCGATTCGCTCTGGCGCTGCCATGCTTCATGGAGAACACCCCTGGTATCGCGCCTCCCGCGAGAATGATGGAGCAATGAGCTTTTCCACGGATCAGAAGGCCACAGTCCAACCGATTGAGACTCCGCAGCTGCAGTCTCCCAATCATGGGAATGTGTCTTTCGGATACACCCACGCGAGTGTGTCTCATTGCGAAGTGCCCGCCTTCGGTACAACAACCGCCTGTGATCCGCTTTCCAGCGCGAGCTCCAACCTCGGCGGCTGGGACACATCAATCGAAAAAATGTATCTTCGCTATTTTGGCGCGATTGCCGATTTCAGCGGACAATATGGCGGCGTGAGCCAAACTAATTTTTTGTTCGGTCTGCGCGGGGGCGCCTGGAAAGGAAGGTTCCGGCCCTTTGGGCAGGCGATGATCGGAGCGGTGCGTGTCCACGAAGATGCCGGCGCAGGATCCACATCGTTAACATCTTTTGCTGAAGACCTGGGACTCGGAATCGATTTCCGGATGGTGCGCCTGGTAAGTTGGCGCAATCAAGTGGACGAACTCAAGACCGGTTCGCCAGATTTCGAGCGCCGCAATCTTCGCCTCTCTTCCGGATTCGCTGTACGATTTTAGTGACTTGTTTAGCAACCTGGTTTCAGCAAGCTGGTTTGAGCAAGCAAGATAACAGGATGGAAAGCCTATCCGCCGTTCCCACGTCACCCCACAGAATGTGGCGATCGCCGGCAGTCTGCATGCCGATTCAAAAGTTTGCTCTGTTTATTCTGTTCGTGTCCTCCATGGCGTTCACTCAGGATCTGCCCGCGGCCAGACCGAAAGGAAGTTTCGACCTCAGCGTGTTTACCTCGGCAGAAACCGGCGAAGAACTTACCAACTCTTTTACGGAAGCGCAAATATTCTCGGTCGGTGCATCCGCCGGATGGGAGATCACGGGCAAACACGGCAGTGGGTGGCGTCGCGGCAGTCTTGAGTACGCGTTCGATTTCATTCCAGTCTTCGAGACCTTCGGAAATCAGCGCACCCACGGTATCGGCTTCGATCCCGTAATACTCCGCTGGAACTCGGCATTGCATTCGTCTCGCATTTCGCCCTACATTGACTTAGCCGGAGGCGGCCTCAGCACGCCTGTAAATCTGCCCCCGGGCAATACGTCCAGTTTTAATTTTATGGCGAAAGGGGGCGGAGGGATTTATCTACGAACGCGAAACCGCCAGGCTTTCGACATCGGCTTTCGCTGGTCGCACATCTCCAACGCGAACCTCGGGATCCAGAACCAGGAGTTTAATGGCGTGCAACTGACCCTCGCTTATCACTGGTTCAGGTAAGGGCGGGCTAAAGTAGCCGCGGAGTTCCGGAATCAGCCTTGACCGATCGGAGGCGTGGATGTCAAACTATCGCTTGCACTCATTCTGTTCGGCGTAGGATCTCCTTTTCCATGATCATTCTGGTTACAATCATCCACATAATCGTCTGCTTGTTCTTGATTGTTGTTGTGTTACTGCAAAGCGGTAAGGCCGGGGACATCTCGGCGGCCTTCGGTGGCCAGGGCAGCCAGGCGGCATTTGGCCCGCGCGGCGCGGCCACAGCTCTTTCGAAGGCCACCACGATTTCTGCGGTGCTCTTCATGTTGACCTCCGTAACGCTTTCGATTAATGCCATCAAACATGAAGGTCCGCGCTCCGTTTTACAGGGAGAGAAATCAGCCCCAGTTAAAACCCAGCCTGCGGCGCCAGCACCCGCCAATCCCACCCAGAAATAATCCGTTTCGAGGCAGCGAATTCCACTGGCGTGCGGTCTCGCGGATGCGCTCCTAGGGGTTCTGCCGTAATTGTATTTCCACTATTCGGGTGCTACCATCCGATTAGTAATGCAGCACTTATAAGAGGAGGTTTTTCCATGTCTGATTACGATGGCGGTAGTTTCGTGTGGTTTTTAGCCGGTCTGGCCGTAGGCGGTTTGGTCGGAGTGCTTTATGCGCCGCGAGCCGGAAGCGAGACCCGCGAAGAGATCAAAGCCCGCGCCGAACAGGGACGAGAATATGTCCGCACTCGAGCGCGTGAGGCTCGCGAGCAAGCTTCCGGTTGGGTCGACAAAGGCCGCGATGTAGTGACTCAGCAGAAGGATCAGTTCAAAGCCGCATACGAGGCTGGTCGACAGGCCTATCAGGAGGCGACGACAGAAACAGCGCCTCCGAAGGGCGTATAAGAAAGCGGTTTTATTTTGGCTCTCTCCTAGGAGCTTTCCATGATGGAAAATCTCGTTCCGATCTTCATTGCCGTGACCGCGGCTGCCGTGGTTTTGCAAGCGGGAATACTCGTAGGTTTGTACGTGGCAGTTCGAAAGACTACTGCCAAGCTGGAGAGTGAAGTAGCGGAGTTGAAAGTTAAGACTCTCCCGATCATCAACTCCACCGATGGGATGCTGGTTGAGTTGCGCCCCAAGGTCGACAAGATCGTTGACAACCTGGTGCAGTTGCATCCCAAAATTTTGCAGATTGTCGACGCGCTTGTGGAATTGCGTCCCAAGGTTAACGTGGTAGTTGATAACTTCGCGGAGACGTCGGCGACTGTCCGTTCTGAAATCCAACGAGTCGATGCGACCGTAAGCGATGTCATGGATCGTGCCCGCTTACAGGTGATTCGCGCCGACGAAATGCTGACCCGCACCTTCGACCGCGTGGAGCATACCTCAGACGTTGTGGCCAAAACAGTGGTGTCGCCAGTGCGGCAGGTTTCTGGTATCGTCCGCGGTGTGACTGCAGGGGTTGAGTTTCTGCTGGCAAGCCGGGGCCGCAAAAATGGCGACAGTCGAAGCCCGCGCCGGCCCGTGCCGCAGGACGAAATGTTTATCTAACCAGTCTTCCGGCGTAGCAGCCTAACTGCCCCAAGGCTCAAGTTTATCTATCGACCACATGCGGTATCTGGTTCACGCTCGCCTTAAATCCGGTTGCGCAGCGGACCTTCGCCATGCAATCGAAAATGAAAAGCTTGGCCAGGGCTCGGTAGCCGAAGGCGAATACCTGCGAAACATGCGGGAGGCTCGCGTCGGCGAGGATGAAACAGTGCGTTGGGTGGAGGTCTGCTATTGTCCCACGCCGCTGCAGGAAGAACGCTCCTACTGGGAAGAATATTTCCATCTCACCAAGGTGCAGGACGCGCACGACCGCCGCAAATGCAGCGACCAGAACAGTAGCGAGCCGTGGGCATGCGGCGACTGTGATTGCACCGCGCGCCTGGAACAGAAGCTGAAAGAGCGTGGCCAGCCGTTTCTCGAATCTTTGAACTCGAAGAAACAGTAGAGCGTCTTGCTTTAGCGAATATCTACTTCGCGAAAACCAAAACCCTGCAACATCCCCGCGATTGTGGTTCGCGCGTTGTCAGCCGCCGTCTTTAGAATTCCATCCTGTAACGCGGCCTGCTGAAGCTGGCGTTCAGCCTCTTCACGGACTTCGCTTTCAAGATTGGGATCCGGAGACGAGAACAAACCAGTGTCGCGAGAATATACCCTCGTTCTTGCATTATCGATTCGCGTGCTGAACACTTCCGCCGCGGGTAAGTGAATGGAAACCGTCTGGCCCTTGATCAGTACATCTCCCGGTCCCAGCGTCGCCAGGTTGATTCCGGCCACCACTTCTCCGTGAACTACCAGCAGTAGCCGGTCACCTGCGAGAAACTTAGGCAAGAAAGCATTCTCGTGCTCGCCCGAAATTATTTTGTCCATCGTATAGCTCACGGTTTCGAGACGCTGGAGCTTTTGAATCTGACGAACCACCGTCGGCTGATCAACGTTCAGCCTGGTCGGCCCGCCGCGCAAAACTCCCATCAAGCGCGCAATCCCGAGGCCGCTCGAAAACCATACTGCACCTACCAGGATCAACGCCAGAACTGCACCGATGAAAATGCCGAGCCCCCAGGAAGATGCGTTCCTCGACGGAGGTCGGCCAACTGTGGATGTTTCGCCGGAGGCAGGGTTGTTAACTGACATTTAACGAGTCCGCAGATGTAGGATTTCGACCGTCTTACGCAATCCAGGCGCCGCCAACGACGCTATCCCCATCGTAGAAAACTGCCGCCTGTCCCGGCGTGATAGCGCGCTGAGGTTCATCGAACGTCACCAAGACCTCATCACTTCCGATCTTCTCCAGCATGGCTGGAGCTGGTTCATGCCTGTGCCGAATCTTTACGGACACCCGCAACGGCTCGCGCAAACTATCGACGGCGATCAGGTTGAGTCGCCGCCCACGCAGCGTCCGCGAATAAAGCTGCTCGTTGCCGCCCACCACCACCTGCTTGTCGGCTCCGTTGATCTGAATCACATAGAGCGGCGATCCGGTAGCCACGCCCAATCCCTTGCGCTGCCCTACGGTGAAGTTGTGCACGCCGCCATGTTCGCCGATCACTTCCCCGCTCGTGGTTACCAACTCACCCGCCGTATCCGGCAAACTCTCGCCGGTATCCGCGAGATAAGCGTCAATGAAGCGCTTGTAATCGCCGCCCGGAACAAAACAAATCTCCTGCGAATCCGGCTTCTCTGCCAGGGCCAAGACCATGCTTTCGTGCAAGCTCGCGCACCTCGGGCTTGGTCATCCCGCCCAGAGGAAAGCGGGTTCGACTCAATTGCTCCTGCGTCAGTCCAAAGAGGAAATACGTTTGGTCTTTGCTGCGATCCGCCGGACGCTTAAGCAGCCAACGTCCGCGAACATCGTCATATTCCACACGCGCATAGTGGCCGGTAGCCACGCAATCGGCGCCGATTTGCTGCGCGACAACCAGCAGCTGATCGAACTTCAAATGGTTGTTGCAGAGGCTGCAAGGAATCGGCGTGCGTCCCGATAAATACTCCGCAACAAATGGACGCACCACATCCCGCTCGAAACGCTCTTCGTGATTCACCACGTAATAAGGAATGCCGATGTGCTCGGCCACGCGGCGAGCGTCATAAACATCGTCGAGCGAGCAGCACCGCCCGGTGACCTGCTCCGGCATGCCCTGATGTCCAGCCATCCGCCGCTGGTTCCAGAGCTGCATCGTCAGGCCGATGATGTTATGCCCCTCCGCGCGAAGCATCGCCGCAACGGTGGAAGAATCCACACCGCCCGACATGGCTACGGCTATGGTTTGAGAATTTGGCATGTTACGAACGAATCGCGGGTTGCGTATAGGCAGGCGACAACTCTCGCAACCGCGCCACCGCTTCCGGCACCAGCGCGAGCGCCAAGTCAATGTCTTCTTCTGAGTTTTGTTTGCCCAGACTGAAGCGAATACTCGCGCGAGCGCGGTCGCTACGCAGACCCATGGCAGTAAGAACATGGGAAGGCTCGATCGCACCCGACGAACACGCAGCGCCTGTAGAAACGGCCAGTCCCTTCAGGTCGAGCGAAATAACCATAGATTCGCCTTCAATGTGATCGAAATAGATGTTGGCAGTATTTGGTACACGCGGCGTGCCTCCGCCGTTCAGCCCAGCCCCTTCCACCTGCGCAACGATTCCCTGCTGCAGTCGGTCACGCAATGCGGACATTTTCTTATCATCGCCGCGCTCGAAACCTTGCATGGCAAGTTCCGCGGCCTTGCCCAACGCGACAATACCAGGCACATTCTCGGTCCCAGCACGGCGCGAACGCTCGTGCTGTCCCCCGTAGAACAGCGGCTGCAGTTGCGTTCCTCCGCGCACGTAAAGCGCGCCCACTCCCTGTGGCGCATGCATCTTGTGGCCGGAGATCGAAAGCACATCACAGCCAATTTTCTTCACGTCAATCGGTATCTTGCCTGCGGCTTGCACCGCATCCGTATGAAAAAAGACGTCGGCCTCCGCGGCAATTCTTCCAATCTCCTCAACCGGTTGCACAACTCCAGTTTCGTTATTCGCCAGCATGATCGAGATTAGCTTGGTGTCAGGCCGCAAAGCACGGCGCACATCATCGGGATCGACGAGGCTGCGACTGTCCACGGGAAGATAAGTAACCTCGCATCCCATTTCTTCCAGATGCTTGCACGCATGCAACACGGCATGGTGTTCAATGCTGGAAGTTATGATGTGATCGCCTTCGCTGGTCAATCCTGAAATCGCTAGATTATCGCCTTCGGTCCCGCCGCTGGTGAACACAATCTCCTGCGGCCGGCATCCCAGCAGAGACGCGACCGAATCGCGTGCGCGCTCAACCGCAGCGCGCGTTTCCTGACCGTGATGATGAATCGATGATGCGTTGCCAAAGTGCTCGCCAAAATACGGACGCATAGCCTCCAACACTTCCGGCAGAACCGGAGTGGTGGCGTTATTGTCGAGGTAAATGCGGCGCATCATCCTTAAGCTATTCTACCTGCTTTCTTTTGCATGCCCGGCGGAATCATCCTGGCAAAAAAATAGCGCCCGATGTGCCCACTGTAACGGTTCGGCCGCCGAATGATCGATTTATCCGCGCTTCTCCATTGCGACGTAGTGATTGGGATAATCCGGCCCCACATATTCCGCCCGCGGACGAATCAGACGATTATCGTCCAGTTGCTCGATCACGTGCGCCGTCCAGCCACTGATGCGCGAAACTGCAAACACCGGTGTGAACAAATCTTCATCGATGCCCAGTGTGTGATACGTAGACGCAGAATAAAAATCAACATTCGCGTTAAGCTTCTTTTCCGCCTTGACGAACCGCTCGATTTTTTCCGACATGTCGTACCACTGCGGCTGTCCGCTGGAACGTCCTAGATCCCGGGACATGGCACGCAGATGCGTGGCCCGCGGATCTTCGGTGTGATACACACGATGACCAAAGCCCGGAATTTTTTTCTTTTGTGCCAGCAGGTTTTTTACGTAGTCAAGCGGGTCGGCCTTTTCTCGATCGATCGCGTCCAACATACGAAAAACCGCTTCATTCGCTCCTCCGTGCAGCGGTCCCTTCAGCGTACCGATAGCGGAGGTAATCGCCGAATGCATGTCAGACAAAGTAGCCGCCGTCACCCGCGCCGCAAAAGTAGAAGCATTCAGCTCATGGTCTGCATGCAGGATGAGCGCGATATCGATCGCGCGCTCCGCGGTTGCGGACGGCTTGGTTCCATTCAACTGCAGTAGAAAATTAGCGGCGTGTGAGATCGAGCGATCAGCCTCCACTACCGGCTTGCCTTTGCGAATGCGGTCATAGGCGGCGACGATCATTGCGATCTGCGAAGTCAAACGGATCGCTTTGCGAACGTTCGCAACGTGATCGTTCTTTTTATCGTCTGCATCGTAAAATGCCAGCGCAGAAACCGCTGTGCGCAAAACGTCCATGGGTAATGCGCTGCGTGGAACGTCGCGCAGAAACTGGATGGTTGCCGGATCGAGTTGACGCTCTTGCGCCAGGCGGTCACGCAGTTCGCTGAGTTCGCCGTGCTGGGGCAATCGACCAAACCACAGCAGGTAGCAAGTTTCCTCAAAACTGGAGCGATCGGCTAGTTCGTGGATATCGATCCCTCGATACGCAAGAACGCCGCGATCGCCATCGATGTAGCAAATGCTGGAATTCGTGGCAACAATGCCTTCCATTCCTTTTGTGCTTGTACTGCTGGGCGCGTGAGTGCTGGTCAGGCTGGACATAGGTTCTCGCTCACTGAGATCAATTGTTGTTGCCGAGCCGCGCCAGGCAGGGGGACGAGGAGTGCAACTTTCTTTTATACGCCAAGAGGCGCACGCCTTCCAAATGGAAGCAGCACTTGGTAGTGGAACTACACCACTACCCAGCACTTCGGCCAGTTCGGAAATCTTCTGAATATATGACGTTTTGCCAGGCCGTCAGGCAGGCCAAATGCTGAGCGCCGTCTTGCTCAGGATCTGCTGCTGCAATTCGGCGCTCAGCGGAAGCGCCCGGAATTCATCCAAATTCTTCTTGATATCGGGCACACCCGGCCCCGGCCAGTCGGTGCCAAATAAAGTCTTGTGAGCAATCTCTTCCAGCCGCGGGAAATATTTCAGCAAAGTCTTCGGCGGAATGCCGCTGATATCGAGATAGACATTGGCATGCCGACGCACGAGAAAGAAAGCTGTCTGCATCCATAAAGGCCGCCCGCCGTGCGCCAGCAGGATTTTAAGTTTGGGGAAATCGACCGCTACATCATCCACATACATGGGATCGCCATATTTATTTCGCGCTCCCGGAAAAATAGATGTTCCTGTATGAAACATCACCGGCACGCCATTGGCCTCGGCCGCCCGATAAATGATCTCGAGTTCTTTCAAGCCGTTCAGATAGTCGTTCGGAAACAACAACTGGTGTGGAGGATGAATCTTGATCATGCGAATACCCAAGCGCAGGATCTGCTCCATATCGGCCAAAACATTCGTGGTGTGCCGCGGATGCAAGCTGCCGCAGGACAAAAGTCGTTTGGGATTTTCTTTGACGTAGTCCGCAATGAACTGATTCACGCCGTTGGTAAAGCCGATCACTTCCGGAGCCACATAATTAATGAGCACCGCGCGGTCAATGCCGCACGCGTCCAGATAGCTGAGAAACTTCTTTGGGGAATGGCAAAACTCCACGATCTGCTCGAAGTTCGGACGCTTTTTCTTCATCAGCTCCAGCGCATGCGGCTTGAACATTTCCATCGGCTGGATGTGGATGTGGCAGTCGGTGATCATTCGATCGAGTTCATCCGTTTCCGGTTAATTGCTCGCTGCGGCCAGCACCGCCCGCTTCGTAAATACCCGAATCATCTCGCGCCGGTACTCGGGAGTCAGCGCTGAAGTAGTCAGAGGCTTCGCAGTACGCGCCGCAAGATCGCCAACGGCGTCGGCTAACGTCTCATCCACGACTTTGCCAATTAACATTTCGCCCGCCCGTTGCACCAGCAGCGGCGCAGGATTCACCGCCGTAATCGCGAGCCGAGCATCGGTAATATGTCCGTTCGCGCGCTTCATCACGACTGCAACCCCAGCCAAAGGATAGTCGATCGATCCCCGCACCCGCAGCTTGCGATAGACGGCGCGATAATCGGCCGACTCGGGCGGCAGGAAAGCGCGCGTCACCAATTCCGAGGACAACAACGTGCGATATTTTTCACCGTCCCCGGTGTAGAAGTCTCGCAAGGGAAGACGTCGTGCGCCACCGGCGCCGACAATTTCAATCTCGGCATTCAAGCAAAGCAACGCCGGCGGCGTGTCGCCCGAGAATGCCGCCCAACACTTCGTTCCACCCGGAGCGACGTGACAGAGATCACCATCTTTCTTAATGCAAAAGCCGCAACCCTTGCGCCAGGTGAGCGATTGGTTGTACCAGAGGCAACGGGTATCGAGACAGATGTTGCCGCCGATCGTTCCCATATTGCGCAGAACCGGCGACGCGACCGTTGCGGCGGCTTCAGTGAGCACGGGAAAGTGCTGGCGTAAGTATGCTGATTTCTCGATTGCGCTGAGCGTGGTCAGCGCACCAATTTCTGCTCCACCATCGGCTTGCCGCCGCACCCCACGCAACGCAGCAACACCGCGTAGATCGAGTACATACTCCGGTTCAAACAATTTCTGTCGCATCGACGGAATTAAATCCGTGCCACCCGCCAGCACGCGAATGTTACCCGCATGTTTTGCAAGAAGCGCAATTGCCTCATCGACTGAGCGCGGCCGGAGCAAGCGGAATTGGGGAAGGCTCAATCCGCACCTCCGGCTGTCACCGGCATTTCGCGACGCGCCGGATCAAGCACGTGCCGCTCCGGCCCCTTTCCCTTGAAACAAAGTGCTCCGCCGTGTTCGCGGAAATGCGCTGGCGCAGTCGGGTCCACGCCCTCTGTAAGATTCAACGCCTTGTCATGTCGCTTGGCCCGCAGCGCGGCCAACATGCGCTCCGGCGTGAAGGGAGACTCATGCAACCGCACACCGACCGCGTCGTAGATCGCATTCGAAATCGCCGGGATGGTCGCCGCCAGCGATCCTTCGCTGCATTCCTTGGCGCCAAACGGACCTTCAGGATCGATGCTCTCCACAATAATCGGCTCCACTTCCGGCGACTCAATCGACGATGGACTGCGGTATTCCAGCATGCCGGCATTCATCAGCATCCCGTCTTTCCACACCATTTCTTCTGTAAGAGCCTGCCCCATGCCCATCCACACTGATCCGATAATCTGCCCTTCCACCGAAACTGGATTCAGAGCGCGCCCACAATCATGCGCCGCCCAAACTTTATGCACCGTAACTTCGCCAGTCTCTTCGTCCACGCTGACCTCGGCAACCTGCGCTGAGTAGGAATATGCGGGTGACGGTCCCACGCCGCCGCCTTTGTGTTTTCCGCCGCGAGCCTCCGGCGGAGGCGCGTAAGAACCAGTCCCGGTCAGCGCACCATGAAAGTCAATCGCCGCGACAACCGCTTCTTCAAATGTCATCCATTCCTTGGGCGCCTCTTCTTTGCGCTTCTGCTGCAGGGAACCTCGCAGAATCTGCCCTTCGACGCGTCCGCTCACCGATGCGCCCGCTTCCGTAACTTCCAATTCTTCTGATTGATCTTTCTTCCGGTTCGGTGGGACACTTCCCTTCCTGAAAACCAGATCGTCGCGAAATATTAGATCGTCCGCAGCGCAGTTCATTTTCTTCGCCGCTGCTGCGGCAATCCTCTTCTTCACATCTTCTGCAGCGCGCAGTGTCGCATTGCCCGCCATAAACGTGACGCGACTGGAATAGGATCCGATATCGATCGGCGTGAGATCGGTATCGGCCGCGATCACTCGGACTCGCGAGAGAGTGCAGCCCAGAATTTCCGCCGCCACTTGCGCTGTCATCGTGTCCGATCCCTGGCCAATCTCCGACGCTCCCGTGTAAACCACCACTCCGCCATCGCGATCAATCTTGATGTTCACTGTCGAATGCGGCATGTCAGAACGGATAATCGAATTCGCAGCCCCACTCACATAATGGCTGCAGGCAATCCCCAGTCCGCGCCCCCTGGCCAGTCTTCCTCTGCGTCGCTTCCAGCCCGAGCGCTCGACGGTCTTCTCGATGCATTCCGGCAGCCCATAACTTTGCACGCGTAGCCCATTCACCGTGATGCACGGGGGCTTGAGTAGATTGCGCTGACGAACTTCTGCGGGATCCATTCCAATCGCCGTCGCAAGTTCGTCCAGTTGCGATTCGAAAGCAAACCGCACGTTCACCGTGCCGTGGCCGCGCATGGCGCCGCAGGCCGGCTTGTTGGTGAGAACGCGATAGCCGTCGTATTGAATGTGCGGAATATCGTAGAGCGCCCCCAGCAGCGCTCCCGAGTAAAGAATCGTGACCACTCCGTAGGAGCAGTAAGCGCCGCCATCCTGCACTACACGCGCTTTCACGGCGGTGATGCGACCGTCATTCTTGACTCCGGTTTTCAAATCGATAATCGTCCGCGGCCGTCCGCGATGCGCCCAGAAAACTTCTTCTCGCGTGTAAGTAATCTTCACCGGAGCCTGTGCCTTGCGCGCCGCTACCGCCGCAATAATTTCCAGCGGGATCACTTCACTCTTGCCCCCAAAGCCACCGCCCACGAGTGGCTTGATCACGCGAATCTGCGCCATCGGCATTTCCAGCACAAGCGAAAGTTTGTGTTGCAAGTAGTATGGAACTTGCGTCGAGGACCACACAGTCAGCCGTCCTGCTTTGCCCGTATGTGGATCCAACTCGAACGACGCCAGCGTCGAATGCGGCTCCATGGCAGCATGCGTCACTTCGTTGGCAATGAATCGTGCTTCCGCGATCTGATCCGCTTCGGCAAAACCCTTATCCGGATCGCCAAAGACGTGGTGATAATCTTTTTCCAGGTTGGCCGGCTTGTTGTCGTGAATGAGATCGGTCTCAGCCTTCATCGACTGTTCGGGATCGAAGTAAGCGGGCAGCACGTCGTAAGCGACTTCGATGAGTTCCAACGCTCTTTCCGCGACGGATTCCGAAATCGCAACCACGCATGCCACGTTGTCGCCCACATAGCGAACCTTGTCGAGCGCGAGCGCATGCTCATCGTGACCGACGGGAAGAATTCCATAAGGATTCGGAGCGTCTTTGCCAATAACGACAGCCACGACCCCATCCAGCTTTTCGGCACGCGTGGTATCGATATGTTTTATGCGCGCGTGGGGATACGGCGAATGCAGAATCTTCCCAACCAGCATCCCTGGGACGCTGAGATCGTCGGTGTATTTGCCGCCACCGGTGGTCTTTTCCGCCGCATCGATCATGGCGGTGGGCTTACCGATAACTGAAAAATCGCTCATGGTTTTTATGTGGAAACCGATTCCGCCCGCTCCGCCGTAATCGCAGAACGGATCGCTGCATACATCTGGCTGTAACCGGTGCAGCGGCACAAATTACTACTTAGCGCAGCGCGCACGTCGTCTTCCGTCGGATCGGGATTTTCCGCGAGAAGCGATTTCACCGTCATGATGAATCCAGGGGTGCAAAATCCACATTGCGCTCCGCCCCAGTCCCCATAGGCTTTTTGAATCGCGGCCAGACTTCCGTGCTCGCTTACGCCTTCAATAGTCGTAATCTCCTGACCTTCGCAACTGGCCGCCAGCAGAGTGCATGACATCATGGCAACGCCATCGACGAGTACAGTGCAAGCGCCGCAAGAAGATTCGTCGCAGCCGCGCTTGGACCCCGTAAGGCCCAGATCCTGGCGTAAAACGTCGAGCAGCAACGCGCTCGGCTCGATCGCCAATTCGTGAGTGCGTCCATTCAACTTGAGCTCGATGAGTTCTTTTTTCATGACTTCAGACAGTCGCCAGTTGCCTCAGTAAGTCGGAACATTCCCATCCACCACACGGGACCAGGCATCGATCCCACCTCGCATCGACTGCGCTTTCTCGAAACCCTGCTGCCGCAGCCATGCGGTCACATTCATCGATCGCACACCGTGGTGGCACACCACTACAATGTGATCTTCCGGATCCAGTTCCTGATGCGCCCGCGATGGTATATCTCCCATCGGCAACAGCTTCGCGCCCTCCATGTGGGCAGTTTCAAATTCCCAAGGTTCGCGAACATCGAGCAGCGTAAATCCCTCGCCTCGATCAAGCTTGCGTTTAACTTCTTCGGGGCTGATTTCGTAATCCAAATTCATCGCTGCGTCTCGCGGTCCAAAAACTATTTTCCCGCCCACTTCGGCTCACGCTTCTCGATAAAAGCACGAATACCTTCCTGCGCGTCCGACGTCTTCATCAATTCTTCCAGATAAATCTTCTCGGCGCGCGCCAGGCCTTTGTCGAAGTGCGCCGCGTCCCATGCATAGATGGCTTTCTTGGTAATCGCCAGCGAGCTTGCGCTCATCTTCAGTACCTGTTGCACTGTTCCCTCGACGGCGCTCTGCAGCCCTTCATCCGTGACAGCATGGTTCGCCAATCCAATTTCCGCAGCCTCGGTTCCGCGGATCGTTCTCCCGGTCAGAATCAATTCCGCGGCGCGCTTCTGCCCCACCAGCGCGGCCAATGCTGTACACGCCACCGGGGGATAACATCCCAGCTTGATCTCAGGAAATTCCCACTGTGCAGAGGCTGTGGTGTAAACCAAATCGCAAATCATCGCCAATTCCGCGCCTCCACCAAGACAATGCCCATGCACCGCCGCAATCGTTACCTTCTTCGTATTGAGCAGCGCACGAATCGCGGCATGGAACTTGGTCAGCATCTCTTCGACTCGATCAGGCGTGTGGGCCGCAACATCGACTCCAGCAGAAAATGCCTTGCCCTCGCCGCGAATCAAAACTACCGAAACATCCGGCCGCGCGTCGATGTCAGCCAGCCCCTGCGCCAGCTCCTCCATCATTGCAATGTCGATGACGTTGAGCGGAGCATTGCGCAAGACAATTCGAGCCACCGAAGAACTTATATCGACGGTCAGCCGAACTAAGTTGGATTCCACCACACCGCTTGCCATACTTTTCCTGCGTCTTTATGTCTCTCTAGCAAAAATCCTTTAACTCACAAATTGATAGCCGACTTCCGGACTTCGCCGATGCTTGCCAAAGGATCCCTTGCTCCAGTTTTTTCCGCGATCCATTTCTTTTCGTTGTCGATAATTTCCAGCAGCAGCTTTTTGTCTTCGGCTGACGGCATGATCTCTTTCAGGTGTTCTTCATAAGATCGGTCATCAAGCAGCTCGCCGGTTTGCGCGTGAAACATCTGTCCCTTCCAGCGTCCAATTTCGCGATTGAACTTAATGTCCGGAGCGTACAGCTTGGGCTGGCCCGGCTTCAAAGAGCCATTGAAACGCTCGATCAGACCTGCCACTTCGTTGCGATACAAATTCCGGTTGTAGTCATTCAAATCGTCCAGGTCCGGAGCTTGTTCATTCTTCGGCTCGTCGTAGCGACCCTTAACTCCCCAAACGTAGGCCCAATGCGCCGACGAGGAATGATCCGTCCCGAACAGATCATAGGAACTCGAGATCCATTTGTTGAGATATTTCTGAATCAGCCATCCTGGAATGATGCCAGCCTCCACAATGCGGCGCAGGCCGTCATTCCCGGTGCCCATGTGAAACGCCTCTTCGCGCAGCATGTAGGACATTGATCGCCCCAGCGGCGCGAACGCGGAATATTTCAGCATCTGCAGCTGGAATTTTCCGTCGCGATCCACGAAGTCCGTGTAGGTAAAAAAATCCATCCAATTGTCGACATCCACATTAAAAGCGCCCAACAAACGCTTGTTGTCGAAGGCGCGCCGCTCCAGCATTTTCTGGGCCTCGACCTTGCCCGAATAACCGAAGTGATCCACCAGCAGCGCGCACATCTGCCAGCCGTGGCGCATTTCTTCGATCATCACTCGCGTGATGGCGCGGCGATCCCAGTCCGTGGGAGCGTTTTCCAACAGATTCCGCTGCTGCTCGACGCTGGCAAACTCGGTATCGCCCTGATACACAATCATGTTCATCAGAGCATCGCGCATCTGCTGCGTGGGAATCTGCCGCAGGTTTTCCCATTTGCGTCGCCCTTTGTACGAACCGAATTCAATCTCCTCGGTATCGATCGCGCCATAGAGCGTGTCGAACTGGAACGCTTCAATGTCCTTCGTGTTGACGCCAATATCCTTGCGCCAGTCGTTGAACATGCCAATCCAGTCGCTAAACGTGCCGATCTTTGCTACTTTTCCTGGCATAATAAATTCCTCACTACTGAACTAGCTGCTAGTAGAGGGCGTTCATGGTTCCTTCGCGCTTCAGCCTCTTGAGGGGGTCCGAAGAGCGGACATACCGCCAATAGACCTGCGTGCCATCTTTGAACGCGCCGTTCTTGCCGAATTCGTCCTCAAAGAGCTCGACCGACTCGTAAACTTGTTCCACGCGCCAGCGAACCATGTTTCCAAGAGCGTTCTTATAGGGCACCTCGCTCTTGCCCACAACCTGCCGAGCCTTCTTTTTGGTCATTGCGTGGCTGCTCGACCGCACGATCACTATGCGATCCTCATAGAGCGGAACCAGCTTGGGTTGCCCTTTTCCGGTGCAACGAATCAATAAGCGGACCGAGTAGTAGCCCAATTACTCCTCCGGAGTCGCAAAGGCGGGCCCAATGGCGACCCGGCCCGTTCGCAAGATATATTCATTTCGCTTTGAAAACCGCCGGCCTCTTCTCCACGTAAGCAGCCAGGCCTTCCTTCGCATCTTCGCTCTGGAAAAGTACCTGCTGGTTCTCGCGTTCCACCGCCAGCGCCGACTCCATCGGAATCTCCCATCCCGTCTGCACCGCACGCTTGATCCTTCCGACGGCCTTGGCAGCTTTGTTCGGCGGGCAGAACTGTTTGGCATACTCCATCATGTTGTCCATGAACCCGTCGCGCTCGTAAATGTCGTTGATAATTCCCAGTTCCTGCGCTTCCTCAAACGAGAACGTGTTGCCGGTCACCATGAGTTCGATGGCCTTGCTCTTCCCCACCAGCCGCGACAGCCGCTGCGTGCCGCCGGTACCCGGAAGCACGCCCAGGTTCACTTCAGGCAAACCGATCTTGCCCGCATCTTTTCGCGCGATACGAATGTCGGCAGCCATCGCAATTTCCAGTCCTCCACCCACGCAGTGGCCGTTGATCGCCGCAATCACCAGCTTCGGCGTGTGCTCCAGGCGGAGCAGCATCTCGTTAGCATGCAGACAGAAGTAATACTTGAAGGTCGGATCGACGCTCGACAGCATCTTGATATTCGCGCCCGCCGAAAAAAACTTGTCGCCCGCGCCGGTTAACAAAATGACGTAGACATCATTTTCCATGCGCGCGCGCAGAATCGCCTCATCAAGTTGCCGGTTCATCTCATAGGTATAAGTGTTGGCGGGCGGATCGCACATCTCAATCACGGCTACGCCGCCCTCCGTTCGATAGTTGACAAGCTGTTTACTGGTTTCGGTCGTTGCCGGCTGCATCGTGGTAGCCATCTTGTAACTCCTTCTTTTCTGACGATCTCTTTGTCATTCCGAGCGAAGCCCAGGAATCTCGGTTTCGCGAGGAACAAAACAAAATCTTCAATGCGCGTCTTTGCGCCCCTTGGCGCTATTCATCACGCCGCGCAAGAATACGTCGCCCATTTCCCGAGCAATTTGTTCGGCATCCGCATCGACGTGCGGATTGTGCCAGGTATAAATCCAATTCATCATTCCAAACAAACTCAAAACCGCAATACGAGTGGAGAATTGCAATCCATAATCACGCTTCAACTCGTCCAGTAATCCAACGCAGATGCGGTAATACTCGCGCTTGATGGCGGCCACTTCTGAAGCGAACCCGTTTTTCAGCGCCTCCGCCTCGTGCGAAAGCACCTTCATCGCCGCCGGGTTGGCTAGAAAATAATCCAGGTGATTGAGTATGAACACCCGTATCTGTTGCTCCGGATCATTCACCCCCTCCAACCGTGCCTTCAGTCGCTGCACGATGGTTGTGAAAGTGTGCTTCTGAATCAAAAAAAGTAAACGTTCTTTCGATTCGAAGTAGTAATAAAGCCCCGCCAGCGACATACCGCTGGCGCGGGAAAGCTCGCGCATCGAGGCACCTTCGTATCCTTTTTCGCAGAAGACGTTGGTGGCATGGATGAGAATCTCGGATAATCGCCGGTCGAAGCGCGTGGCTGGCGCGATCGCGCTACGACCGCGGCCGGAAGAAACTCGCGTTGCGGTAGATGGGCTGGCCATGGCTCAGAGCTGAACTGACGAATTCGAACGTTCGTTCGAACCAGTATATGCCATTGTGATCCTGGTCACAAGGCTTGGGTTGGTCGCTTTTATCAAGAAAACGGGATTTGAGTTTTTAGACGGAATCCGGCGAAATTCAGTTCCTCACATCCTCCAGCAGTCGCTCGATCTCAGCCTTCAGTTCGCCCGTAAGCGGCAAAAGCGGCAGGCGGGCGGGTCCACCAAAATAGCCGTTAAAGTCCATGCCATATTTCACGCCAGGAATTCCCAACTCGCCGACTACACGTTGTGAAGCGTGCACGATTCGTTGTTGCTTCAGCCGAGACAACTCGGCGTCATTCTCTTTCCACGCCGCGTAAATCTCGTAGCACGCCGTCGGCGCCACGCAAGCGAATGCCAGGATCGCGCCCACGGCTCCGACATCCAGCGAAACCTGCATTTTGTCGGCAGCCCCAACCATGACCTGGAAGCCGACTTGTTTCTGCCTGGTCTTCATCTTGCCAACTACGGTGACAGCTGCGGAAGAAGGCTTGGCTGGTGAGGATGATCCCGCCAGCGCACCAACTTGCACCAGTTCTCCTCCGTCAGCATTCGAAGCGTTTGCGGCTGCCGCGAGCATTCGTGGCGTGACCGCTTCAAATGTTTCCGTGACGGTGGCACTGTGCTTTATATGCCGTGTGCCTTCCACCATCGCGCGAACTTTTTCCACGTCGCCACTCGACTCCTTGATGCCAATCAGATTGGGATGCTCCGCCAATTCGATCACGACCTCGGCAGGAATGTTATATCCAGTCGCCTGCGGAAAGTTGTAAATGATGACTGGCAATGGCGAGCGATCAGCCACCGTTCGGTAAAACGCCAAAATATTTTCCGGCTGCATCTGCTTCTTGTAGTAATGCGGAGTGCGCACCATGGCAACGTCGTATCCGAGTTCCGCCGCGTATTCAGTAAGCCGCAGCGTCTCCATGGCCGATTCGATCCCGGTCCCCGCAATGAGCACCTTATTCGGTGCAGCCGCTTCCCGCGCGGACTTCAGCACATCGCGCCGTTCCTGATCTGAAAGCAGAATCGCTTCGCCGGTCGAGCCGAGAACAACAATGCCAGCAGCCGGCGTCCGCGAATAGCGCTCGACATTGCTTTGAAGTTTTTTAAAGTAGACGTTGCCGTCAGGATAGAACGGCGTAGTGATAGGAGGAAAAATTCCGTGAAGTAACATGAAGACCTCGCGCACCAATTATTGCATGCGCGGCACAACCTTGCATGATTTTAGCGGCTCTTGACCGTTCGGTCCGCGTGCAACTGCTGCAGTGCCCGGATGGTGACTTCCCCGCGCTGCAAAGCTGCAATTCCTTCCGCCGCAGCGAGTGCCGCCGACAGCGTCGTGATGGTAGGAACGCGCGCCATCACCGCCGCGCGCCGGATCGCCTTCTCGTCGAACCACGGCTCTGGCCCGGTCGGCGTATTCACGATGAGATGAATACGCTGGCCCTTGATGAAGTCGACCACGTTCGGACGCCCCTCTTTTACTTTGTAGACGCGCTCCACTCTCATGCCGGCGGCTTCGATCACATCGCCCGTTCCAGAAGTAGCCACCAACTTGAAACCCATATCGACAAATTTTCGTGCGACGTCAGCCACGTGGCGCTTATCGTGATCGGTCACGCTGATGAAAACGGTACCCTGCGTCGGCAGCTTCTGACCCGCAGCCAATTGGGCTTTTCCAAAAGCTTCTCCAAAGCTGTCGCCCACGCCCATCACTTCGCCAGTCGATTTCATCTCCGGCCCCAACACGGTGTCGACTCCGGGGAATTTATTCCACGGAAACACCGGCGACTTCACGTAGAAGCAGCTTCCGGTATCGAGATCGATGCGCCGCTCAATATTCTCCGGCAGAAATTCACGCAGCTTCCGCCCGGTCATGAGCCGCGCCGCAATCTTCGCCATCGGCACGCCGGTCGCCTTCGAAACATACGGCACAGTACGCGAAGCCCGTGGATTCACTTCCAGAACGTAAACCTTTCCGCCGTCGGCGTTCATCGTGCCGCGCGGGATGGCGAACTGAATATTCATCAGCCCCACAACTTTCAACGCTCGCGCCAGCTTAAACGTGTAGTCGCGCATGCGCTCCATCAACGGCTGAGGAATATCGACTGCCGGCAGCACGCATGATGAATCGCCGGAGTGGATGCCGGCCTCTTCAATATGCTGCATAATTCCGCCGATCACCACATCTTCACCGTCGGAAAGCGCGTCGACGTCCACTTCAATCGCATCTTCGAGAAAGTGATCGATCAGCACCGGACGATCGTGCGAATACTCAACCGCTTCTTTCATGTAGCGCGTCACGGATTCCTCGTCATAGGCGATCACCATGGCGCGTCCGCCCAGCACATACGAGGGCCTTACCACTACCGGATATCCCACTTGCTTGGCGCCTTCAATGGCTTCATCGAGCGAGGTGGCCATCACTCCCGCTGCCTGCGGAATTTCCAGCTCTTCGAGCAGCTTGTTGAAGTGCTTGCGATCTTCCGCCAGGTCGATGGACTCGGGCGATGTACCGATAATATTCACGCCCGCAGCCTTCAGGGGCAGAGCCAGATTCAGCGGTGTTTGTCCGCCGAACTGCACGATCACGCCACAGGCCGCACCCTTTGAAGTTTCATGCTGATAGATCGCCCACACATCTTCAAACGTGAGCGGCTCGAAGTAGAGGCGATCACTGGTGTCGTAATCGGTCGAGACCGTCTCAGGATTGCAATTGATCATGATGGTCTCGTAACCATCTTCATGCAGCGCGAACGAAGCGTGACAGCAGCAGTAATCGAACTCAATTCCCTGCCCGATGCGGTTGGGCCCGCTGCCGAGAATGATGATTTTCTTTTTTTCCGTAGGCGCAGCTTCGTCTTCATCTTCGTACGTCGAATAAAGATAGGGCGTGAAACTTTCGAATTCCGCAGCGCACGTGTCCACGCGCTTGTAAACGGGCAACACCCCGTGCTTCCTGCGGAGATGCCGAACCTTCTCCTGTCCCTCCAGCCGCCACACATTCGCCAGTCTTCCGTCGGAGAATCCCATGCGCTTGGCTTCGCGCAGCACCTCGGTCGGAATCGACTCCATGGGATGCTTCTCCAGTTCAAGCTGCATGTCGTTAATTTCCTTGAGCTGATACAGGAACCACGGGTCCATCGAAGTCATCTTGGCCAACTGCTTCACCGTGTGCCCCTGTCGCAACGCGTACTGCACGTAGGCCAACCGCTCCGGATGCGGTGTGACCAACCGTTGCGTCAGTATCTTCGGCTCAATCTTGTCAGAGCCTGTGCGTTTGCCGGTATCGAGCGAGCGGATGCCTTTCATCAACGCTTCTTTGAATGTGCGGCCGATCGCCATTACCTCGCCCACCGACTTCATCTGCACTCCCAGGCTTTCATCGGCACCAGGAAATTTTTCAAACTGCCACTTGGGAATTTTTACAACCACATAATCGAGTGTCGGCTCGAAACAGGCTGGAGTCTTGCGCGTAATATCGTTGGGAATCTCGTCGAGCGTATAACCGACGGCAAGTTTCGCCGCAATCTTCGCAATCGGAAATCCCGTAGCCTTCGAGGCCAAAGCCGAAGACCGCGACACTCGCGGGTTCATCTCGATCACCACCATGCGTCCAGTTTCCGGATTCACGCCGAACTGAATATTCGATCCACCCGTATCCACGCCGATCTCGCGGATCACCGCAATTGATGCATCACGCATCGCCTGGTACTCGCGGTCGGTCAGAGTCTGCGCGGGCGCAACTGTAATTGAGTCCCCGGTGTGCACGCCCATGGGATCGAAGTTCTCAATCGAGCAGATGATGATGACGTTATCCTTCGTATCGCGCATCACCTCGAGCTCAAATTCCTTCCACCCCAGCACCGACTCTTCAATCAGTGCCTCGTGCACCGGAGACATATCGAGACCGCGCGTAAGCACTTCAAGCAATTCTTCCCGGTTATAAGCGATGCCGCCGCCAGAACCACCGAGAGTGAACGATGGCCGCACAATCACGGGAAAACCAATCTTGCCAGCGAACTCCAGACCGTCCTTTGTGCTGTTCACGAGCGCCGACTTGGGCACGTCGAGGCCGATCTTTTGCATCGCGTCTTTGAAGAACAGCCGGTCTTCGGCCTTCTTGATGGCGGCGACGTTCGCCCCGATCAGACTCACGTCATATTTTTCCAGAACTCCGCCATCAGAAAGCTCAATCGCCAGGTTGAGCGCAGTCTGCCCACCAACAGTTGGCAAGACGGCAAAACCTGCGCCCGGCGAGAGCTCCCGCTCAATGCGGATGATCTCTTCCAAATACTCCAGCGTCATCGGCTCGATGTAAGTGCGGTCGGCGATCTCCGGATCGGTCATGATGGTCGCAGGATTGGAGTTCGCCAGCACCACCTCATAGCCCTCGGACTTGAGCGCCTTGCAAGCCTGCGTGCCGGAGTAATCAAACTCCGCCGACTGCCCGATGACGATGGGCCCGGAGCCGAGGATCAGAATTTTCGAGATGTCAGTGCGTTTGGGCATTTATTTTTGGCTTATTGCGCTCACTTGTAAATCGGTTATGAAATCGGACTCTCGTCGCCCAGGCTCAGACGCGGCTCCCATGAAAAACCAGTTGCAACATCTACTTTATCGGCCAGCGCTCCATTCGAGACTGCCCACATTTTTCGATGATTGCGCCCGCTAGCATCAGGGTACGCGCAACGAAGATCGTAAATATCATAGATCTTCTGGAAGAACCGCGAACAGTGAATCGGGCTTTCCGGCGGCGGATAATTCGGCCATACCTCGGCTTTCCCATCCAGACATCGGTATACGAGCAGGCCAACCGATTCATAGCGCATAGGTGCATCGGTAATTGTGGTGCGGCCAGTCAGCGCACTCAGCGCATTGTGGTAGCGAACGATACTGTCGAGGGGCTTGCCCTGAGCATCGAAGGACGCGTCATTCGGGGTCTTTACTTCGGTTACTTTCGCAAACTTGATCAGATGGAGAAATCCGAAGACAAAGCCCGGGTACATCATATGAATATTGGCGCAGTCACCCGGAGCCTCCTCCATACGGTTTGTGAGGTTGCGAAAAGCATTACCGGTACTTTTCGCCGAAATGCCGAGGGCCGGTCCGATTCCAGGAATAACCACCGTTACGTCGACACTCTTATATTTCATTCCTCCAAGCACAGATTGCTCCGAAGAGTCTTCACATGCTTTCGAGTAGCTCAAGGAGTATCGGTTGTTGGCGCCTGGTTTACTAGCCAGCGGCGGACACGGACGCACCCACTCTGGCGGGAATCCCCCCTCAATCACGATACGATTTGAACAATGTGCGTGGAATGGCTTAATGTGCTGCCCGGACTGCGTCTTGGCGGTGCCACAGAATGCCAGCAGAGCCTGTTCCAGTGTCCGGATTGGAATCGGGGTCACTTGTGCTTTCGCCATGACTCAATCTTTCCAGCCGCTTCTCGCAGCAGCAGACACTCTGCCGGACTCAACCCCAGATAGTCTCTCAGAAGATATCGATCCGCAATGTCGGAGAATTGCTCAGGTGAGTCAATCCCGCCAAGCCTAACGCGTGACATTAGGCCTCTCAGGGTCGTAGTTTGTGGGCGAACAACAACAACATTTCCTGCCTCCGAAGGTTCCAGCTTGAACAGTCCGCCGCCTAGGGCATGGCCCTCTAGCTCGCAACTTAGCCTCGTCAGCGAGCTTTTCCACGAAGCGGCATAAGGCAAAGGATCGCTGCTTTGCTTAAAACGAAGCACGTGGACCGTGTTGGGAGCAACGAGGTGGGCGGCGTTGGTTACGAGCAACGGCTGTGCGCACGACATGTACGAAAGAAACGCATCCGCGATCCGGACATGCGGCACGGCGTGCCAAAACTGACGAATACGACACTTGTATCGTCTTCGCAGGCCCTTTAACTCACCGCGCCGCAAGTAGCCCTGGACGCTTGCCGGAAGACTCTCGGCAGCGCGAGGCGGCAGTGCCAACAAATAAACCTTCTCGCCCTTGGTGCGCCGATCCCTCCAGCATTGCAAATCGTATTCAAGGCCCTTGAATTCCCGGAGGTTGAGCACACAGGGACGCAAGAATCGCTTGGGAATTTCCCACCGGAGGCATTCTTCGGCAGATAAGTGAAAAAAATCGTTGGCGCCCGTGACATAACCGATGCCTACGTTAGCCACATCGCTCAGCCTCTGGATTCGCTTGTCTGCAGCAAGCCCTTCGTATAAGGAGCGCACTTCCTGGGGCACCAGATACTGAGTGAACCTAAATCGTCCCCTCGTGATGAGAGCAACATCTACCTTGGCGATCTGACGATCATTTCCCTTTAAATCATCGGAAGACGTCACAATGAACGCCCGGTTTGGCTCGCCGTAGCCTTCGCAAAATAACAAAACCGTGCTTTGGCTCAAGTCTTCGAAGAGCTTATCCCTGAACATTTCAACGGCAACATGCCGGAAAGTTCTAATTAGGAATCGCAAAATTTCACGTGCGTACATCGAGTGCCCGAGCTCGGACGGCATGACCATCCCCAGCCGACCACCGCGACGCAGGAAGCTAGACGCATGAACGAGGAACGGCGCCCACGAAGAGGCCAAACGTGGAAGACTCACTCCGGCTTCCTTGGCCCGCTTGTGCCCCAAAGAATCCTTATCTCCGTTGAAAGTCTGATAACGAATGAAAGGTGGATTTCCGACTACACAGTCAAATCTCCCAAGAGAGGAGGGACTAAGATTGAAAAAATCCTCTTGAACCAGTCGAGCGGATCCCACCCGTTCGTGAGCCGATCTAAGCGCCTCTTCGGATATATCAACCCCGCAAACGTCGGGAGAGTCGCAGCCGAGTTCCCGCAGCCGTGAATATGCCGCGCCAACAAAGACTCCGTCTCCACAACTCGGATCCAAGACCGATTCTGAGGCATTGCAGATCGCCCACCCGACAAGCCGTTCCGCCGCCGGCTGACCCGTATAGAAAGCCCCTAGCGTCTTTTGTAAACTTGCAGTTGCCATTCGAGCGGTAACAAGTCCGACCGAATCAGAAACGGAATTCGCTGAAGACTCTACTCTCACCCTTTCCACTCCTCCATCATCTTCACGAAATCCTTGAACAGATAATGCGAGTCGTGCGGCCCCGGCGCAGCCTCGGGATGATACTGCACGCTGAACAGCGGCAGATTCCGGTGCCGCAATCCCTCCAAAGTCGAATCATTCAAATCCATGTGCGTGAGCTCAACTTCACTCTCCGGCAGCGAATCCGGATCCACCGCAAAGTTGTGATTGTGCGCCGTGATCTCAATCTTTCCCGTGGACAACTGCTTCACTGGATGATTCCCGCCGTGATGCCCAAACTTCAACTTGAAAGTTTTTCCGCCGAGGGCAATGCCGACCAACTGGTGCCCCAAACAAATGCCGAAGATCGGCTGACGTCCCATCAGCCGGCGAATCGAATCCACGGCATACGTACAGGGCTCGGGATCGCCGGGGCCATTCGACAGAAACACTCCATCCGGTTTCAATGCCAGAACATCTTCCGCCAGGGTCTGCGCCGGAACTACCGTCACCCTACATCCCTCGCCACGTAACTTGCGTAAAATGTTCTGCTTAATACCGAAATCATAAGCCACTACATGAAATCGCGTCGGCTCGTCTTTTACTCCGACCATGGCCACCGGCTCGTGCGAGCGCTCACCCACTTCCCACACGTAAGAGCGCTTCGTGCTCACTTCCTTGGCGAGATCGGTACCGTCCATCTTTGGAATCGAGTTCGCTTTGGCGACCAACTTCTCCGCATCGCTTTCCAGAGTCGAAACCACTCCACGCATGACTCCGTGATCGCGCAGATGCCGTACCAGCGCCCGCGTGTCGATATCCGAAAGTACCGGCACTTTGAACTGTTCGAGATATTCCTCGGCCACCTGCGACGATCGCCAGTTCGAACTCACTTTTGAAAACTCGCGGACGATCAGCCCTTCAATCCACGGACGCGTCGCTTCGTTGTCTTCATGGTTGGTTCCGTAGTTGCCGATCTGAGGATTGGTCAGGACAACTATCTGTCCCGAGTAAGAAGGGTCGGTGAAAATTTCCTGGTAGCCGGTGATGGAAGTATTGAAAACGACTTCGCCGTAGCACTCGCCTTTGGCGCCGTAACCTTTGCCTCGGAAGACTCGCCCGTCTTCCAGCGCAAGGATAGCCTGCATTCTCGCTCCAATGTGTGGATTTTCAAAATTTTATCAGGGATTTGTTTCAGGACCAAGCTCGGAACGCGTTTGAGGTGTGGAAATCGTAGAAGGTTTCGCAAATTGCTGATTGATGATTGCTGATTGCTGATTCTGATTAAGCACCCGCCTCACGGTTTTCAATCAACAATCAGAAATCAGCAATGCCCTACCGAACTCTGCCTAGCTTATCCATCGGCCAATAGCCAAACACGGCTTTGCCGTAGATATAACTTTGATCGACCGGACCGAAGTCCCGGCTGTCGTTCGACATTGACCGATGATCCCCCAGTACGAGATAAGAGTGCGGCGGGACTACCGTCTCGGGATACGACCGGGAATCGGCATAGGCTGGGGGAACATAATCTTCTTCTAGAGCTTCATCATTCACATACACCTGGCCGCCATCGATGCGAATGCGGTCGCCGGCCACTCCAATCACGCGCTTGATGTAGCTCTTGGAGGGATCGCGGGGATAGCGAAAAACCACAATGTCTCCACGTGAAATCGGCTCCAGCCGGTAGACGAACTTGTTGACAAAGATTCGCTCCTGGTCTTCGAGCGACGGCATCATGCTGGTGCCTTCTACTTTCACCGGCTGATAAATGAAAACAATAATGAACGCCGAAATCGCCAGCGAAACCACCAGATCGCGCAACCATACCCCTAAAGCCGGACGCAAACGCGTCCCCGCTGCCATCGCTTCGCTTTCTGCAACCTGCGGAAGCGGTTTTACAGAAATTGCCTTTGGTTCGGTAGTCGGGACCTCTGACATGTGATTTCTATTGTATACAGATCACCCTCCCGCGGCAGCTAACTTCACAGCGATTCGAGCACGGCAACAAATGCTTCCCTCACAATATGACTTAAAGCAGGGTAGAATAAACGCTCAGGAGAAAGCTATGCCGCCGAGTCGATTTTTTCGCCGCAAGTTTATGCACCGCGCGCTTACTCTAACTCTGCTCTTATTAGTAACCCTCACCATGACTTCGCTGTGGGCAGCGCCTCAGGGCGAGGAAGAGGAGAGTGGCATTCCTGCCTACAACGCCGGACCGCCGCCGAAAGGGACGAAGCTTCCTGCCATACTCACGAAAGATCAACTCTGGGGAGCGGACGCGCAGTATCCGTATCAAACCCACGCCTACGATCTGGCGTCGAAGATTCCGGTCGTCCTGCATCAGCAACCCTGCTATTGCTATTGCGACCGCATGGGCCATAACAGCCTGCATAGCTGCTTCGAAGGCACGCATGGCGCCCGCTGCGCCACCTGCCTGAAGGAACTCTATTACTCTTATCAGCAGCACAAAGCAGGCAAGACTGCGGCGCAGATTCGTGCCGGCATTATTAAGGGAAATTGGAAGCAGATCGATCTGGATTCAGCCACGGCGATCAACTAGCACCGGAGAGTCGTTGGAAATGTCTTCCGTCTCTCGCCTCTCGCCTAACGCAGATCGGTCTGAATTGAGTCATTGAAGAAACTAAAAGGCCAGCCAAATGAGTAATTCGGCTGGCCTTTTCTGCGTTTCACTGCGGCGTATTAATGTGTCTCGGGCTGTGTCTTTTGCTTGGTCCTCGACTCAGTTGCTTTTTTCGTTTCCTTCTCCTTCAGCAGTGTCAAGGAATCCGCGGCGTTGAAGGGATACTCGCGCACGGACTGCTGCGACGTCTGACCAACGTTACTGAGAGTAATGTCGACCCGGCGATTGCTGGCCAGGATAATCATTCTCATATTCTTGAGCACCTTTTGCCGATCCTCCGGGCTCAACTCGGGATTTTTTTCGACGGCGTCTCTCACTTGTTTGTCGGTAAGGTTTTCTTGTTCTCCGAACGCCTCGGTCTGGATATTGGCGGCTGGAATCCCCAGCGCTACAAGGAAACCCTTTACCCGCTCCACTCGCCGTTGGGAAAGCGCCTGATTGTATTCCGCCGAACCGCGCGGATCGGCATGACCTTCCAGAGTCAAGCGAGCGTCCGGCTTGCTTTGAAGATAGGTCTGGAAATCGCTGGCGAGCGCAGTCAGAGTCGTCTCCTGGCTGGCAAGCAGGCCAGCATCAGGCTTCTCGACCGTGGGCTTCGCGGTCGCAAAATAAACGCTGTGAAGCGCGAGCCTTTTCTCGATGGCCGCCACATCCGGCATCGGAGGTGGAGGTGGTGGGGCTTGCAGGTCCACCGTGGTCGAGGCCGAAGCCGTGAGGGGCTGGTTGCGGTCATCGGCCACATTGCAGGTCACGCTAATCGCTCCCGGCTGCGCGCCCGTAGTTGCCAAGATGGCGGTTGAGGTATTGCCGCTGATGCTTCCAGAACTGGTCGTATAGCTATAGGTCAGTGCGCGGCCATCCGGGCTGGTAGCAGTTGAAGTAATGGTTGAAGTCCCACCCATCGGCACGCTCGCCGGATCTGCCGAACACGAGATCACGGGCGGACGCGGCTCTTTCACGGTAAATCTGGCACTGCAAGTCGCAGTGCCACTGGCACTCCCATCGCTCAAACTCGCAGTAACCTGATAGGAGCCCGGCTGCAAGCCGGTGGTATCGATTTGCGTGGACGCCCGAGTCTCGCCAGGTCTGACTCCTGAGCCGCTCCAGCTGTATTGCAGCGTGCGCTTCGGGTTGAAATTAGATCCGGACACCGTCGCGGTTATCCCCTCACCGGCAAAAGCCTCAGCTGGCAGTACAGAGCACGCCGCACTGGGGGAAGTCACAACCGATTTGCCGCCCCACATGAATACCAAGCCACTTTGCAGCCTAACGCCTCTGACATCCGTGGCGGGAACGATCGACGATGGACCATATTGATGGTTGGAGAATACGTAGTCGGCCCGGATCACGCGCCAATAGAAGCGCCGGGTCAACTTCAGATCCAGACCGCCGCCCGCCATGAAACCGAATTCGTAATCGCTTCTAAAGAGTTCGGACGCCAGGCGATGCTCGCCTACTAAGCCTTCGAGAAACGGGGAAAAACGGTGAGTGCGAAAAGTTATCTTAGGCCCGCCGGAAAAGTTATAGAACTCGGCGTCGTCGATTCGCATGGCTACGCCCCTTTCGCCGCTGCTCAAATCCCCACTGGTGTCGGCGGTCAAGCCGATCCACCGGTTAAAGTTGTAAGTGATGCTGGCGCCTGCCCCTCTGGGGTTCGATTCCACGAGGCTGTTTACCGGCAGCAGTCCTCCTGGAAGCAGCCCGTGCAAATCTGCACCGGGATAGACAAACGAATATCCGCCGAAAAGTTCCCACTTGGGAGATGGCTGATCCTGCGCCGCAGCAACCGTGCCCAGACTGCAAAAGACCTCAAGCAAGAGCAACGTCACAACTGGAACCAGGCCACTATGGATCTGAAAGCGAGATGACATACGAAAACTCCTCCAAGAAATTGATGACTTGAATGCTGAGCAGCCAGTCCGGCGGAGGGACAGCATTGAACTGGCCCTCCGCCAGAAGCATCTTGCTTACGGGGCTGTAACCGTATTGCTGTCCAAAGTGACTGCGCCATTGCGGGCCAGTGCTCGGCCCGTAAGAGTGGCGCCAGTATCGAGCGTGATCGATTGCAGCGACAGTATGGTTCCCTGGAAGATTGAGTTGGTTCCCAGAGTCGCCGAGCTGGAAACCTGCCAGAAAACGTTCTTGGCTTGAGCGCCTCCGGCCAGGATCACCTGCGTGCTTCCGATGGTCGTGAGCGTGGACCCGACCTGGAAGATGAAAACTGCATTCGCGTTGCCCTGTGCGTCGAGGGTGACGTTGCCGGCGGTTAACATCACCGTGCTGGAATTCGTATAAAGTCCAGGCGGAAAAGTCAGACCGCTCAAGTTCCCCGGCAGCACCGCACCTCCGGGTAATCCGGCCGCGTACAGATATGCCGTGGTCAAATCGAGTTCGGCCTGTGCCGCGGTGGGGTCCGTCACATGCATCACCGCGGGCGGGGTCAGTGTTCCCGGGGGAAAGCCGGTGACGGCGCTTCCGGGACTTAGTCCCAAATCACCGCCAGTAATAATGGTTGGGCCGGTGTTGGTGACAGTAGAACCAGCCAGAACCTCAAAGCTCGCAGCCGATCCCATGGGCACCGGTGGTTGACACGCCAGAGTCGCGGTGGTGAAGCTCCAGAGATAATTAGCAGCCAATGCGTTGCCCGCCAGATCCTGAGCGCCGGTGGTGATCTTCCCAGTGTAGGTAGTGTTCAGCGCGAGATTGGCGGTCGGCGTAAAGGTGGCAATTTTGCCGGTGCCGTCCAGTCTCACAACTCCGGTGACGCCCGTCGCCACTGTGAAAGTTGTCGTGTTGATGGTGACAGGATTCATGGCTTCATTGAACGTCGCCGTGACCACCGTGTTGGGACAAACGCCGATGGCGCCATTGGGAGGCGTTACAGAAATCACAGCCGGAGGCGGAGGCGCAGCACACGATGTGGCTGCCGTGGTGAAGGTCCATGTGAAGTTGCTGGCCAGCGCGTTGCCCGCTGTGTTTTTAGCGCCCGTGGTTATCGTCGCTGTATAAGTTTTGTTCAGCGCGAGATTACTGGAGGGCGTAAACGTGAAAATCTTATCGGTTGAATCGTGAGTCACCGTCCCGGTTACACCGGGCGCCACCGTAAAGGTTGTAGCGTTGATCGTCGTCGG
This sequence comes from uncultured Acidobacteriaceae bacterium, assembly GCA_963724815.1. Taxonomy (GTDB): domain Bacteria; phylum Acidobacteriota; class Terriglobia; order Terriglobales; family Acidobacteriaceae; genus Sulfotelmatobacter. Next base: position 1,128 of record CAVRWS010000033.1, on the reverse strand, counting down.
GTCCATCGCCTGGGGGAATGTGGCCGCGATCACGGTGTTGGGACAGATTCCGGTCGAGACGTTGGGCGGAGTCACCGAGATCGGCGCGGCCGGCGCTACACACGCTGTCGCGCTGGTTGTAAAGGTCCATACGGCATTACTGGCCAGACCGTTGCCATACATGTCCTGTGCGCCGGTGGTGATCGTAGCCGTGTACAGCGTGCTCAATGCCAGAGCGCTCGCCGGCGTGAAGATCGCGGTGTCACTTGAGGCATCAAAGGTGACCACTCCCGTGACCGCCGCCGAGCCCGGACCCGTAACCGTAAATGTTGAGCCATCGATCGATGCCGGATTCATGGGCTTGCTGAAAGTTGCGGTCACGATTGAGTTGGGACACGCACCCGCTGCCCCATTGGGAGGGGTTAGGGAACTCGCGACTGGCGAACTTACGGTAGGATTTGTGCCGGGCTTGTCGTAATCACTGCATGCGGTGGTGAAAATAAGCAATAGGAATGCCGCAAAGCAGATTGCTGAATTGTTGTATCGACGCGTGACGCTCATCTTTTTTCCTCTCGGCTGCTGCCGCGATTGCTTGCCTCTTTTCGCAAACTAGTCTTCGCGCAGCCGTGAACACAAGGATTTCGGTCACACTGATGGGCGTACGGTGACGCGTAGCTTCCCATTTCGGAATTCTGAGTGAGTGATTCAGCAGATGAGTTTGAGGCGGCACTTACAAAACGAAGAGTGGTGCGCAGGCTAGCTCATCGATCCCGCGGACGCTTTTCTTGCTCAGTACTCGCAACCCGGTACCCGCCACTACCCACCGCATTGCCCTATACCCGCCACTTGAGTGATACTTGAGAATCCGTTCTTTGAGGTTCATGCTAAGGAGTACTTATTACGACGAGCACAGGAAAAATTCTTCACATGGCTCAAAAGGCTAATCCCAAAAAATCTTCTATCGCGGACGATCCACGTGCCTCGCAAGCCCTGCAAAATTACGAAGCTGGGCTGCGCGCCTTGCAGGAGCACAAGTTCGACAAGGCCAAGCCGCTGTTTCAGAAAGTGCTGGCCGGGGGCAGCAAGGAGCTGGGCGACCGCGCTGCCATCCATCTCAGCATCTGCAACCAGCATCTCGAGCGCTCCGCC
>CAVRWS010000032.1:0-12148 GCA_963724815.1 uncultured Acidobacteriaceae bacterium | reverse complement strand
ATCCTCCACGGTCACTGCCATCAGAAGTCGCTCATGAAGATGACCGCGGAAGAGGCTGTTCTGACGCGTCTTGGCGTCGATTTCCAAAGTCCCTCTCCTGGGTGCTGTGGCATGGCTGGGTCCTTCGGCTTCGAGCGCGACAAGTATGACATCTCGATTGCCATTGGCGAGCTCGAACTCATGCCGGCGGTTCGCCAGGCCCCATCCGACTGGCTGATCATTGCCGATGGCTTCAGTTGTCGCGAGCAGATAGCTCAACGTTCAACACGGCACGCGCGTCATCTAGCCGAGGTGCTGCAAATGGCACTGAACAGTGTGGTCGCAGAGTCGAATCCTCATCTTGAATCTGATTGAATCTGAGATGCCCTTGCAATGATCGGGTAAAGGTTGTTCCTTCCGGGAAGAGGATAGGATTAGGTTAGCGGATGCAGCCCCGGGGGGCAGCGTCAATTTTAACGGTGCAGAAATCGCTGATTTTGCATAGTTTGCAACCATTTATAGCTCTGCGCTAACAACTGCCTCTCGCCATTCTGACCGGCTTCTGGGACAATAGACTTCTCGCCATTCGTCTCACCAGTCCAGACGCAGATCGAAGCGAATTGGATTGGGTCCATTGGAATTCTATGGATCGTGAAACCACAATCACAGCGCCCGCCATCGGCAAAGTTCCTGCCGAAGCCTTGCCCACTCTAGTCGCGGTCAAGCTTCCGGACGCACCTTTGTGCGGTTCGGTTCTGGTAATGATCCAATTCGATGTCTGCGAAGAAATTCGCCTCGATGAGTTGCGGCGCATCCTGGGTGCCCGCACCGTCGACACCAGCTTCAAACACATGGCTCCTGGCTACGTGCGCTTTCAGCGCCCACCGGTGGAAGAGGCCCTGGAGCCGCTGGTTCTGGAAAGCGGCGAGCATCTGCAGGGCGAGATTAAATACTTTGACTACGGCGTAGTCAGCGTGGTTTTCGAACTTCCGTTTTCCGGTGATTGGAACAAGCTCGTACAACTTTCCAGCCGATGGGTTTGGGACACCAATTTCGAAAGCCTCGCCACCCGCATCGTCAAAGAGAAGCTTGAGCGCGCAGCTCCAGCTATCGTCAAGCCTTACACCACGGAATGGCTGAAGGAAGACTATTTCATCTTTCATCTGCGCGAGATTGCCGGCTCGCCCTCGGCATCTGATCTGCTTGCTGCTCAAGCGGATTGTATTTCTCAAGTGGTCCGCGGCGAGACCCAGGCGCTCTCCGATGGCGAGCGCCAGGAAGTTCTGCAGTCCCGGATTTCCTACTATCCGAGCGACCTGGCGGTCATCGGATGGAACGCTGCTTACATCTACGACACGCCTTCGGGCGCCGAAACCGCGATTCAACTTTTGCAATACGCCAACTCGCAACTGCTTGAGTTCCGCCATTATGACGAGTTGCTCACCAGGCAACTGGAAGACGTTTATGACTTTCTGGAGAGTGGAGGTCGAGGCTTGTGGTCGCGCTGGCGTACCGCCCGCGCCGCATCGAAACTCCACACCGTCTTGCTCGACGTAAGCGAACTGACCGAGCGCGCCGACAACGCCATCAAATTCCTCAGCGACATGTTTTCCGCCCGCCTCTACAAACTCGCCGCATCGAAGGTGGGTGTGCCCGATTATAAAGATCTAGTCCAGCAAAAACTGCAAACCGCCGAAGAGCTCTACCGCTTCATGGTGGACGAATTCAATCAAAGCCGGGCATTCGTTCTCGAACTGATGGTAGTCGTCATCCTGATCATCGAACTGGTCTACTTTTTCCGTGGCAAGCCGATCTGAAGTTAGACGTTCTGGTTCGTTTCCCATTCGGGGGATAACGGCTGCGTTCGATTCTTCAACCCGCCGCACGAGTAGATAGCGCACCCTGCCAGCAGTAGCCCGCATCCCAAACCGCAAACTCCAGCCCAGCCGAACCGTTGCCATAGCACCGACCCGGCATACGAACCCAGGGCGCCCGCCATGAAATAGCAAACCATATAGACCATGTTCATGCGGCTCCGGCTTTCCGGTAGGAGGCTATAGATTCGCGTCTGATTTGAAACGTGGCCGGACTGCACGCCGACATCGAGTAACGCCACTCCCGCAATTAGTCCGCTCATATGTTTGCCAAATGCATAAAGAACTACAAAGGAAAAAAGCGTTACTAACAGCGAGAAGAGGACATTGCGCCTGGCTCCATAACGATCAGCCAAGCGGCCGATGAAGGGGGCGCAAACCGCGCCGGCAGCGCCAACCAGGCCGAATAGCCCGGCCACGCCGCTTCCATAGTGATAGGGCGGCGTGCCCAGGAAGAATACTAGCGTCGTCCAGAAAGCGCTGAAAGCACAAAAGAAAATCGCGCCCAGTGTGGCCGCCTCTCGCAGAATCGGCTGATCACGGACGAGAGCAAACGTGGAGCGAATCAGCTCTGGCCAGGTGAGTTGCAGTTCTGGCCGACTCTTAGGCAGTCCAGCTCGAATCAACATCGCCAGCAGCAGCATGAGCACGGATGCCAGCCAATAAATTGCCCGCCACCCGAACCACGTACCCAGCAAGCCGCTGAAGGTTCGCGCCAGCAGGATGCCAAATAACAGACCGCCAAGAATGGTTCCAATAGTGGCTCCACGCCGCGCCGGGGACGCCATGTGTGCGGCAAAGGGAACGATGACATGAACGGCCGCTGCCATGATTCCTATTCCGAGGCTCGCGAGTGCGAGCCATGCAAAACTCCGGGCACTCGCCATTGCAGCGAGACAAGCGGACTCTGCAATCAACAATCCTACGGTTAGCTTCCGCCGCTCTTTGGTGTCGCCTAGCGGAACGAAAAACAGCATACCCAAGGCAGTTCCGAGCTGCGTCAACATGGCAACCGTCCCCACCTGTGTTACAGAAATCCGAAATGTCGCCGCTATTGTCGCCAGCAGCGGCTGGATGTAATAAATGTTGGCAACAATCGCGCCGACGCTGAACGCCATCAGCCAGACGTGGGCCGGACGTATGGCTTCGAGTGGTATTTGCGATTTTGAATCGTGTTGCTGTGAGAATGGCGGTTGCTCAGGATAATCTGTTTTCGTCGCACGCACAGAATTAAGATGCCACGAGTCCCTGATAGAATTCAGCAATTCGCAATGCAAGGATTGAAAGACAAGCGAGTCCTGATCACCGGTGGTGCGAGCGGAATCGGAGCGGCCACAGCTGCGCGGTTTCTGGAAGAAGGATCACGTGTCTGCATTCTCGATCGCGATGCCAAAGCATGCGCAAATATTCGCCACCAACTGCCGGGAATCTCTGAGGCCATTATCGCCGACGTTACCGACCTGATGCAGGTGGAAGCGGCGATGGCCGACGCCATCCGCGTGATGGATGGAGTCGATGTGCTCATCAACAACGCCGGCATCAGCATCCGTCACAAATTTCTCGACATCACTCCCGAAGAGTGGGATCAAGTGATCGCTGTGAATCTCACCGGAGTTTTCTATGTAGCCCAAACCGCGGCGCGCCACATGGTCGAAAATAACGTGGCCGAGCGCGGTAGCGGGGTAATTCTGCAAACTGCATCGACCAACGGCATCATGGGCTATCCCTATTACGCCGATTACAACGCCACCAAAGCGGGAGTGATTGAGTTGACGCGCTCCATGGCGCTCGAACTCGCACCCAAAGTGCGCGTGTGCGCCGTTGCCCCTGGATATGTGCTCACGCCAATGCAGCGCGCCGAATACACCGATGCGATGCTCGATGAAGTGAATCGGAAGATTCCTCTCCGGCGGCACGCTAAGCCGAAAGAAATCGCCGCTCTGTTTGCATTTCTTGCGTCCGACGATGCCGCCTACGCCACCGGTCATGTCTACACCTTGGACGGTGGCGAAACTGCGGGTGGTTTGGCCAGTCGATAGAGACGCTTTTCCTTATTAGGTGCTCGCGAATCGGCATGCCAGTCGCGCCAGCCGCACCAAGCGATAGAGCGGGAACAATGCCTTCGGCAGGGGAACAGCTTCCCACTCACCAAGACCAGGAGTGAAACTTAACCGTGCGAGGAATCGCAATCGGTCCATTTTGCGTTCGCGAAGCCGCATCATCAGACGAAAATACGATAATTTTTCTTCTTCGTAGTTGACCCCGATAGCAACCGACGTGGCGATCTGCTCCACGAAGGTTTTTGCAGTCTTGTCCTCAAGGAGCTTCGTTTCGATTACTGGGGGAATCCTTGTCCCAAAGAATCTGTTGAGCAATAACAGCGTGATATGAAGAATCCTTTCGATGCCAATGTCGCCGGCTTGCGACTGAATCCAATCCCAATTCAAATTTTCATGCTTCAAAATCTGCGCGATGTCGCAGAGCCAGATCAGGCGTCCCCAGACGTGTTTCGCGGCGTGAACGGAAAGGATCAGTAACAGATCTTCGGGCGATGGCGTTTTCACAACGCGGCCGGCAACCTTCACGTTCCTCGAGCGCTCAAACAATCCCTGCATGTCGAAATCGACTGCGTAAAAACGTGGCTGCAGCGCCCACTGCAATTCCAGCAGGTTCTTTCCCGCAGGACTGTCGAAGGTACACTCATATCCTGAAGCAATGTAGTCCGGCTCGGCATCTGCCGGAATGAGTAGGCGAGGCGTGTATCCGAGGTCGCGAACTGCTCTCTTGGTCCGGGCCACATCTTCCTTTCGAACGAATAAATCCATATCGCCGGATTGACGGAGAGCAATATCCTCGTAGTAAAGCTCCGACAGCACGACGCCTTTATAAGGAATGACCACGATGCCGAGTTCACCCAGGCAATCCAGAATTCGGATCAGTTCGCGAGCGAGAAAAAGAGACTTGTGAATGTTCCGCTCATGATCCTGGCGTAGCGGCGCCAATATCGCGGCGGGAACGAGGCTAGTAAACGGCTCGAGGCTTTCATACAGCAGCGAGGTGACGCCATGCTGACCTGCGAGGCGAAAGAGAAGATCCCAGAGGGTCGGCTTTTCTAAGAGAAGCCTAAGCCGATCAGGATGGGTACTCCTCGAATCGGGAGAAACTGCTGCCAGCAAGATGTTCCATTCGGAAGTGACGGGAGCAGTTGGCCGTTTCACGGATTATCGTTGGTTGCGAGCCAAGCCATCTTAACAGGCGTATTGCTGCGATCTGGTGTGATGCGCTTCTATCACTTCCTTTGCTAAGTTACCTTCGTCACATCAATTTGCTCTTTCTTAGGCGCGGGTGCAGCCTCTGTTCTGTCACACTAGTAAGTTGGTGGAGGAAGATGGAGATACTGACACCCAAGGCGACGCGTCGCAGCACGCGATTGCGAGTTCAGATCCCTCTGGTCGTCACCAGCATGGATCGAAGGCACCCGTTCTCCGCGCAGTGTGTGGCCTTGGTAGTCAGCCCACAAGGCTGTGGGATTCGCGCCTCGCAAGCCTTGCCGCTCGAAACCCCAGTTCTCCTGGGCGATCTGCCGGGTGGTGGAAGTGCATCAGGACGCGTGGCAAATTGTCTGCCACTGGGCAACGACGGAAAATATTTCCTGATTGGAGTTTCGTTGTACAACGAGGGAAACGTATGGGGACTCCCTGATCCGCCGGAGGATTGGAACTCTGTTCCGAAATCGACTACATCGGGTGATGCGGAAGGCAAGGCGGCCAAGAGCAAGGATGTTTGGCCTTACAATGTTTTCTCCGGCCACGGTGAGGCGCATCCCGGAAGAAAATAAATCCCTAAATCCTTGAGCGTTCTCTTCCACAATGGTCGTGTTCGCCTTCCCGTTCTTTCGTAACCTCCTGTGGTGACTGATGTAGTGCCATAATTCAGGCACGATGTCGCAGACCCCAGAATCCGCAGAAATTGAAATCTCTTCGACGACCGCGGCGACCTCGCCGAGCCTTACCCCGCGCCCGTTTCGCGTCAAACTGCGCGGATCGATACTGGCGCTGATCCGCTTGCCGAACCGGCGTGAGCTAAGGGGCAAGCTGCATCAGCTTTCGACGACTGGCGGACTGTTGAATGTCGAAAAGCCGCTCGACGAAAAACTGCAAGTGGAGTTGATCTTTCAGTTGGGAGAGGCGACGATCCGGGAAAAAGCGGAGATGATGTTCCCCATGTGGGCTACGCAAGGATGGCTGCAGCCTTTTCGCTTCGTAGAAGTTCCTGAGGAGCGCACGAAAATCCTCGATACGAATCTTTTGCTGTTCGTTCAGAAAACCCGGCAGTCAACGTAACCGGCCGAATCGTTACAGTCGATAAAGGTTTCATATGGGCAGCCCACTTCCTGCCGCGCTGCCCACACTCTTTTTGTACAAATAATTCTCATACCGCAGAAAACTTTCAGAAGTGGAACCCAAGCTCCGCGGTGATTGTCCGCGGCGTTACATAGTGGGTGCCGCTGAAGGTAGAGAGAAAATTATAAAGCGCGTAGTTATTCGCCAGGTTGATGACGGTCACTTGCGCGCTCCACTTGTACTTTTCCCCGTGGAAAAGATTGTCATGGCCGAGGGAGAGGTCGAAGAGATTCCGGGAAGCAATGCGAGGCGGATTGTGATCATCGTTCTCGGTGTTCGGCGCAGGAACTTTTATAAGTGAGGAATTGAAGGCCGAGGCAGAGCAGTTATAGGGCAAGGGAGATGTTGGCGTCGCACCGACCCCATTACAAGTAAAACCGGCTTCGGATTCCTGATCTGCGGAAAGCGGCACTCCGCCCACATTCGAAGCGATCATGCTGACGTTTGGCACGCCACCGATGACTGTGGTCCCGGGGCAATCGTTATACGGCGCGTTCTGACCGAAACAAGGCGTTGCACCCGCGACCAACCCGCTATCGTAGCGCCAGTTAAAGCCAATCCACGGGCCGCGTTTCCAGGGTTGATATTGCAGGTGAGTCGTCTGATTGAATTTTTCGTCGTGGTCGATGCGGAAGGGAAGTCCGGCAGCTGTTGCCACGGTTGCACCCGCGCCCCCAATCTGAGGCTGAAAGAATCGGGCCGCTACGCTGGAGAAAACCATGAGCGCGGAGAAGCCGTGAATTTCAGGTACGCTCACGCGCCCCGCGTAACCCGGGATTTTAGAATTGTGCCATTCAATGGGGAAGGTAATAGGCGTATTCCCGAGTACGCTGAAATCGTAGCCGTTGTGTGTGTACTTCGAGATCCACTCACCGGAGAAAACCAGGTACTTTCCGAACGCCTGCTCGATGCCGGCGTGAAATTCATTGCGAAAGCCCGGGCTCAACGGATTCGTTGCCGTCGAAGCGCAGAGAAGAAGCGGATTCAAAACAGCATTGCCGCATCCGATGCTGGAAAGTATCAGATTTTCGTTAAAGGGAGATTCCAGGGTCCGAGCGTAGGAAACGCGCAGGATTGTATTGGTCTTCTTGACGTTGTAAGCAATTCCAACCCGCGGTTCAGCTTGCCGCGCGATGGTGATTCCGTTGTAGAGATCGCCGCGTATACCCAGATTTAAAGACCAGTTTCCTTTGGTGATGTTGTCCCGCACATACAGGGCGAGTTCCTTCACGTCGGTGTGGCCGTTAAAAGTGTACAAGCCGCCGCCACGGGTTAAGTCGTAAGGAGCCAAGGTGGGATTGAAATAAGGATAAAGAGCATTACCGGGCGCGTTGGTGTTGGTCGCAATATTTGGCTGGAGGACGCCGCCGCATTGCGAGGGATTCGTGATACCCGGAGCAGGCGTCGCAACGAACGGGTAGATGTTAACGGCGCTGGTGGGCACCGCAGCAATGCAAGGTGCGTTGAAAGTCGGATCCACAATCCCTAGAGTGTCGTCTTCATTGAGAAACGTTTGTTCGTAGGTAACGCCAGCCTTGATCTGGTTAATGCCCTTTACGTACGAAACATCCGAGCGCAGCCCTGCATTGGTCAGCGTGCGGTTCTGACCCACGGACTGCCGCTGGAGACTCGGTGGCCCAAGGTCTGCAAAAGGATCACTGCTCGGGTAGTAGTTGTAATCGTCGTGGCGTACGAATGCGCCCAACGTGAATACGGTGTCTTTGTTTAAAACATGCGTCCATGATGGCGCAATATTAAATGTGCCGATCTTGGAGCGCTGGTCGGTTGGTCCTACGAGAATTCCGTTCGGCCCGATGCCGCCGAAAGCTGCCATCTGCGGCTCAATTCCTAGCAGTCCATTCCACGGAGTCGCGTTTTCGCCGTCGAATGAATTTGGCGTCTGAAACCAGCTCCGGCTGTAGCCCAAGTTCAGTTGAATCGAGTTGGAGCCATTCAGCGAATAATCTACCCGGTCAAAGAGATTTTCTTCGTTACCTTTGTCGTGAAACACCGTAAATTCCGGTGGATCAAGAAACCGGCCAGTGTTCAAACCGCTTGCGGAGATGAAATTCCCCCAGTTCTTACCCCCGTAAGCGAGATCGGCCGCCACATTAGAGCTGCCAAACGACCCGTAGGAAGTGCTGACGCTGCCATGAGGTGTGGTTACGCCTTCCCCCGAGCGCGTGGTGGCAACAATCACAACGCTGGTCTTGCCTCCGTATTCCGCCGGCGGCGCGCCAGAGATCACCTCCATCGATTGCACGGAACCAAGAGGAATCTGGTTCGAGAACACCTTGCTTTGCTGGTCCGTAATGGGCTGGCCGTCTACCGAGAATGAATTCTCCGCGTGGTCGCCGAGTCCGTGGAAGAGACCGTTAGAATCCGCAGCGATTCCCGGCGTGGAAAGAGTGACCAACGAACTTACAGATGACGTCGAACTTTCCAAAGGAATCTTTTCGAACGAATTTCGGTCGATGTCGGAATGAAAGGTCGAATCGTTCTCCACCAGATCTCCCGCATCCGTGACCGTGACCGAGGTGGTTGACCCCGCCACTGGCAGATCGATATTGACGCTGACCGGCACCACCGAACGGACTTCCACGTCCTTCGCCGTAGGGGAAAACCCCTCCGCTTTCACCGTCATGTGATACGGATTGAAGGGAACATTGGGGATGGTAAAACTCCCGGATTTATCCGTGATGGTTGAACGGTCATAGTGACTAACCGGGTCTTGAATTTCCACGGTTGCATTGGGAACGACAGCCCCAGTAGGGTCCAGCACAGTGCCATCGATGGTCCCGGAATTTCCGCCTGATTGCGGGAAAGCCGGAAGGCCGAGGAATAAAAAGAAAAGCGCCATAACAGCCGCGGGATGCGGCATTCTGCAAGAAGCCAACATGATTCCTCCAGAGAATTGTCGAAAAAATCGTCAATATGAAGATCGGCTATATAAAGATCGAGAGAACAGTTCGAGAAAAACGAACCGGGCCCGTGGCGTGTCGAAAAATGCGATCTTTAAACGACTGGAGGTGGCCGGATATATAAGGCAAAAGCGATGAGCTGTTGTTTGCCGGTTGTAGGCTGTGGGCGAGAGGCCGGGATGCAAAAGAACACCGGCTTGGGCGCAGGGGAAGTCGAGGTTGGCGATGCGGAATGCGCCGCAACGCACACCTGACAGGTTGCGGACTCATCCTGACTCGAATGGTGATGCACAGCAAACGCCAGCGCTGACCACAAGGTCAGCAGCAGCGAAAGCCACGCGATGCGCTTCGAGATCGACTGCATAGTGCCCAAAATCCTTCAGTCGAATTTATAACGAATGTCAGGCAGTTGCAATGACTGCAAGGGAACTAGATGCCGCAGGCAGCAGAAAGGAGGCACAATTTCCTCAGGCCTTCTCTGCGAGCCCGTTTCGGAACACTATCTACGCCAAAGGTACCGGCGGATTAGTGGAGGATTCCAGCGCGGGTAGACGATTCTCGGTCCCTCTCGTTATGTTAGCTTAATAAGTGCAGTGGGCCCGTAGCTCAGCGGTTAGAGCAGTGGACTCATAATCCATTGGTCCAAGGTTCAAATCCTTGCGGGCCCACCAAGCGTGATAGACTGTGGCTCCGCGAGGCAAGTATCCCAAATGTCTCAGCCACCGACACCTCCTTCTTGTTCCGATTGCGCTACCAAATCACAAGCGCCCGCCGGCAGTGCGAGCGCGCAATCCTCTTCGCGCATGTGGCGATCGAGCAGCGGGAAAATGCGCATCGATACGCCGACCTCCAGCATCATTTCAAACCCGACGGATCAGAAGACTATACTGCTTGACCACTTGAAAAAAGAGGCGACGATTATTCCCGTGCCTACAGCCTCCGGGGCCGCGCCGCCGACTAGTCCAAAGCTGCCGGGAGGAGCGCCGCCGGCTCCCGCCATGCAAGTACAGGATCTGGGCAAAAGCATGATCGAGGGGCATGAAGTGGAAGGCAAGCGTTATGTCCTTCCGGCGGCACAGAAGCCTCCGGCGCCGGTCATGCCGAAAATGCCGCAGATGCCTGGTTCTCCCAAATCGGTGGCACTCCCCAAAGCGCCATCACCACCCAAAGCACCGCAGCCAACGGTTACGGAGGTTTGGATAAGCACCAAGCTGAAGACACCCGTTCTCACTAAAATTACCAGCGCATTAGGATCGCAGACTACTTACTGTAAGCCGACCTCGACGCAGGAACCACATCCTTCAATGTTCGAGATTCCGCCCGGATATAAGTTGAAGAGTTCCTGATTTTTGCCATCGCTAGTTGGTGCAAACCGAGCTGGCGGTTTGCCGAGAGCTTCCTCGCGATGTGACAATAGCCACATGCACAAATTCGCAACCGCAGTAAACCTATTGGCGGCTGGTACGCTGCTGCTCGGGAGCGCCCTGGCGCAGCAGACCCCGCCCGCTACCAGTCAACCGAGCACTACGACCAAGACGCAAAGTTCCGCAAAGCGCCCAACCACCGCAGCCAGGAGCGCGACAGGTCTGACCTTAAAAACACAAAAGCAAAAGTTCAGCTACGCTGTCGGGATGAGGACCGGGCAAAGGATGGCGGAGAGTTTTAAGAAGCAATCGGTTCCGTACGATCCAGCCGTTCTGGCACGGGGACTGAAAGACGGACTGGCGGGCGGAAAAACCCTGCTCACCGAGGAAGAAGCGCAGGCTGCAATCAAAGCAGTGCAAGATGAAGTTGGCAAGCAACAGATGGAAAAGATGCAAGAGGCCGCCGTTGCCAATAAGAATGAAGGGGATGCTTTCCTGGCGGCAAATAAGGGAAAAGGAGGCGTGGTTGCGCTGCCAAGCGGCCTGCAATACAAGATTCTGAAAGAGGGAACGGGACCGAAGCCTACGGCGAGCGACACGGTGGTGTGCAACTACCGCGGCACGCTCATTAACGGGACGGAATTTGACAGCTCCTACAAGCGGGGCCAGCCGGCTACGTTTCCCGTGAGTGGAGTAATTAAGGGATGGACCGAGGCCCTTCAGTTGATGCCGGTTGGTTCAAAATGGCAACTTTTCATTCCGCCGGATCTCGCCTATGGGGATCGCGGCGCCGGTGCCGATATCGGCCCTGGTAGTACGCTCATCTTTGAAGTCGACCTGGTTTCCATTCAAGACAAGAGCAAGCAGGCAGCTCCAGAGCCCGGGAAGAGTCCAGATCAAAAATAGTTGCATCAGTTCGGCAGGTCGAAGTGTAAGTTTCGAGGGCGGGCCCGTTGGAGCGGGTCCGCCTTTCTTTAACCCGGCGACGATTAACCACTTTGGAACGGAGCGACCTTGCATCGTTGACAGGCTATGGGTGCGGGAGTAGCGTGACCTAAGTTCGAACGGTCTTGATTTCCAGTTGAGGAGGCGTGCAAATGTTGTGCAGATATCTCTGCGCAGCGGTGATCGTATGTCTGGCGATAGGTTCAGCATCGGCACAAGATCCCACCAAGGTGGAACCGAAACACTACCGGCTGATGTTCGAGAACGAACGAGTGCAAGTCGTCAGCGTGCATTATGGACCGCACGAGAAATCGGAGATGCACGATCATCCCGGTGGCGTAGTCGTTATTGTCACTGGAGGGCATCTGCGGTTCACCAACCAGAATGGCAAAGTCACGGAAGTGTATTCCAAGTCGGGCGAGGCCCGCTGGTTTCCTCCTTTCAAGCACAAAGTCGAAAACGTTGGCGATGAACCCTACAACGCAGTCTACGTTGGCCTGAAGGGTAAGGGGATGGAAATGGGGATGAATGTAAAACCTGGTGCCCTTGTCAGCCAGAAAGAACTGGCGAAAATCATGATGGAGACTGGAGTGCCGAAGCCCTGAGGTCCTGAACCGAATTTCTTTTCGGCGCGGCCCCTTCATTTCTCTGATTCGCTCTCC
>CAVRWS010000031.1:0-69615 GCA_963724815.1 uncultured Acidobacteriaceae bacterium | reverse complement strand
TCTACTTTTTCCGTGGCAAGCCGATCTGAAGTTAGACGTTCTGATTCGTTTCCATTCGGGGGATAACGGCTGAGTTCGATTCTTCAACCCGCCGCACGAGTAGATAGCGCACCCTGCCAGCAGTAGCCCGCATCCCAAACCGCAAACTCCAGCCCAGCCGAACCGTTGCCATAGCACCGACCCGGCATACGAACCCAGGGCGCCCGCCATGAAATAGCAAACCATATAGACCATGTTCATGCGGCTCCGGCTTTCCGGTAGGAGGCTATAGATTTGCGTCTGATTTGAAACGTGGCAGGACTGCACGCCGACATCGAGTAACGCCACTCCCGCAATTAGTCCGCTCATATGTTTGCCAAATGCATAAAGAACTACAAAGGAAAAAAGCGTTACTAACAGCGAGAAGAGGCATTGCGCCTGGCTCATAACGATCAGCCAAGCGGCCGATGAAGGGGGCGCAAACCGCGCCGGCAGCGCCAACCAGGCCGAATAGCCCGGCCACGCCGCTTCCATAGTGATAGGGCGGCGTGCCCAGGAAGAATACTAGCGTCGTCCAGAAAGCGCTGAAAGCACAAAAGAAAATCGCGCCCAGTGTGGCCGCCTCTCGCAGAATCGGCTGATCACGGACGAGAGCAAACGTGGAGCGAATCAGCTCTGGCCAGGTGAGTTGCAGTTCTGGCCGACTCTTAGGCAGTCCAGCTCGAATCAACATCGCCAGCAGCACATGAGCACGGATGCCAGCCAATAAATTGCCCGCCACCCGAACCACGTACCCAGCAAGCCGCTGAAGGTTCGCGCCAGCAGGATGCCAAATAACAGACCGCCAAGAATGGTCCCAATAGTGGCTCCACGCCGCGCCGGGGACGCCATGTGTGCGGCAAAGGGAACGATGACATGAACGGCCGCTGCCATGATTCCTATTCCGAGGCTCGCGAGTGCGAGCCATGCAAAACTCTGGGCACTCGCCATTGCAGCGAGACAAGCGGACTCTGCAATCAACAATCCTACGGTTAGCTTCCGCCGCTCTTTGGTGTCGCCTAGCGGAACGAAAAACAGCATGCCCAAGGCAGTTCCGAGCTGCGTCAACATGGCGACCGCCCCACCTGTGTTACAGAAATCCGAAATGTCGCCGCTATTGTCGCCAGCAGCGGCTGGATGTAATAAATGTTGGCAACAATCGCGCCGACGCTGAACGCCATCAGCCAGACGTGGGCGGGACGTATGGCTTCGAGTGGTATTTGCGATTTTGAATTGTGTTGCTGTGAGAATGGCGGTTGCTCAGGATAATCTGTTTTCGTCGCACGCACAGAATTAAGATGCCACGAGTCCCTGATAGAATTCAGCAATTCGCAATGCAAGGATTGAAAGACAAGCGAGTCCTGATCACCGGTGGTGCGAGCGGAATCGGAGCGGCCACAGCTGCGCGGTTTCTGGAAGAAGGATCACGTGTCTGCATTCTCGATCGCGATCCAAAGCATGCGCAAATATTCGCCACCAACTGCCGGGAATCTCTGAGGCCATTATCGCCGACGTTACCGACCTGATGCAGTGGAAGCGGCGATGGCCGACGCCATCCGCGTGATGGAGGAGTCGATGTGCTCATCAACAACGCCGGCATCAGCATCCGTCACAAATTTCTCGACATCACTCCCGAAGAGTGGGATCAAGTGATCGCTGTGAATCTCACCGGAGTTTTCTATGTAGCCCAAACCGCGGCGCGCCACATGGTCGAAAATAACGTGGCCGAGCGCGGTAGCGGGGTAATTCTGCAAACTGCATCGACCAACGGCATCATGGGCTATCCCTATTACGCCGATTACAACGCCACCAAAGCGGGAGTGATTGAGTTGACGCGCTCCATGGCGCTCGAACTCGCACCCAAAGTGCGCGTGTGCGCCGTTGCCCCTGGATATGTGCTCACGCCGATGCAGCGCGCCGAATACACCGATGCGATGCTCGATGAAGTGAATCGGAAGTTCCTCTCCGGCGGCCGCTAAGCCGAAAGAAATCGCCGCTCTGTTTGCATTTCTTGCGTCCGACGATGCCGCCTACGCCACCGGTCATGTCTACACCTTGGACGGTGGCGAAACTGTGGGTGGTTTGGCCAGTCGATAGAGACGCTTTTCCTTATTAGGTGCTCGCGAATCGGCATGCCAGTCGCGCCAGCCGCACCAAGCGATAGAGCGGGAACAATGCCTTCGGCAGGGGAACAGCTTCCCACTCACCAAGACCAGGAGTGAAACTTAACCGTGCGAGGAATCGCAATCGGTCCATTTTGCGTTCGCGAAGCCGCATCATCAGACGAAAATACGATAATTTTTCTTCTTCGTAGTTGACCCCGATAGCAACCGACGTGGCGATCTGCTCCACGAAAGTTTTTGCAGTCTTGTCCTCAAGGAGCTTCGTTTCGATTACTGGGGGAATCCTTGTCCCAAAGAATCTGTTGAGCAATAACAGCGTGATATGAAGAATCCTTTCGATGCCAATGTCGCCGGCTTGCGACTGAATCCAATCCCAATTCAAATTTTCATGCTTCAAAATCTGCGCGATGTCGCAGAGCCAGATCAGGCGTCCCCAGACGTGTTTCGCGGCGTGAACGGAAAGGATCAGTAACAGATCTTCGGGCGATGGCGTTTTCACAACCCAGCCAGCGACCTTCACGTTCCTTGAGCGTTAAACAACCCTGCATGTCGAAATCGACTGCGTAAAAACGTGGCTGCAGCGCCCACTGCAATTCCAGCAGGTTCTTTCCCGCAGGACTGTCGAAGGTACACTCATATCCTGAAGCAATGTAGTCCGGCTCGGCATCTGCCGGAATGAGTAGGCGAGGCGTGTATCCGAGGTCGCGAACTGCTCTCTTGGTCCGGGCCACATCTTCCTTTCGAACGAATAAATCCATATCGCCGGATTGACGGAGAGCAATATCCTCGTAGTAAAGCTCCGACAGCACGACGCCTTTATAAGGAATGACCACGATGCCGAGTTCACCCAGGCAATCCAGAATTCGGATCAGTTCGCGAGCGAGAAAAAGAGACTTGTGAATGTTCCGCTCATGATCCTGGCGTAGCGGCGCCGAGATCGCGGCGGGAACGAGGCTAGTAAACGGCTCGAGGCTTTCATACAGCAGCGAGGTGACGCCATGCTGACCTGCGAGGCGAAAGAGAAGATCCCAGAGGGTCGGCTTTTCTAAGAGAAGCCTAAGCCGATCAAGGATGGGTACTCCTCGAATCGGGAGAAACTGCTGCCAGCAAGATGTTCCATTCGGAAGTGACGGGAGCAGTTGGCCGTTTCACGGATTATCGTTGGTTGCGAGCCAAGCCATCTTAACAGGCGTATTGCTGCGATCTGGTGTGATGCGCTTCTATCACTTCCTTTGCTAAGTTACCTTCGTCACATCAATTTGCTCTTTCTTAGGCGCGGGTGCAGCCTCTGTTCTGTCACACTAGTAAGTTGGTGGAGGAAGATGGAGATACTGACACCCAAGGCGACGCGTCGCAGCACGCGATTGCGAGTTCAGATCCCTCTGGTCGTCACCAGCATGGATCGAAGGCACCCGTTCTCCGCGCAGTGTGTGGCCTTGGTAGTCAGCCCACAAGGCTGTGGGATTCGGCCTCGCAAGCCTTGCCGCTCGAAACCCCAGTTCTCCTGGGCGATCTGCCGGGTGGTGGAAGTGCATCAGGACGCGTGGCAAATTGTCTGCCACTGGGCAACGACGGAAAATATTTCCTGATTGGAGTTTCGTTGTACAACGAGGGAAACGTATGGGGACTCCCTGATCCGCCGGAGGATTGGAACTCTGTTCCGAAATCGACTACATCGGGTGATGCGGAAGGCAAGGCGGCCAAGAGCAAGGATGTTTGGCCTTACAATGTTTTCTCCGGCCACGGTGAGGCGCATCCCGGAAGAAAATAAATCCCTAAATCCTTGAGCGTTCTCTTCCACAATGGTCGTGTTCGCCTTCCCGTTCTTTCGTAACCTCCTGTGGTGACTGATGTAGTGCCATAATTCAGGCACGATGTCGCAGACCCCAGAATCCGCAGAAATTGAAATCTCTTCGACGACCGCGGCGACCTCGCCGAGCCTTACCCCGCGCCCGTTTCGCGTCAAACTGCGCGGATCGATACTGGCGCTGATCCGCTTGCCGAACCGGCGTGAGCTAAGGGGCAAGCTGCATCAGCTTTCGACGACTGGCGGACTGTTGAATGTCGAAAAGCCGCTCGACGAAAAACTGCAAGTGGAGTTGATCTTTCAGTTGGGAGAGGCGACGATCCGGGAAAAAGCGGAGATGATGTTCCCCATGTGGGCTACGCAAGGATGGCTGCAGCCTTTTCGCTTCGTAGAAGTTCCTGAGGAGCGCACGAAAATCCTCGATACGAATCTTTTGCTGTTCGTTCAGAAAACCCGGCAGTCAACGTAACCGGCCGAATCGTTACAGTCGATAAAGGTTTCATATGGGCAGCCCACTTCCTGCCGCGCTGCCCACACTCTTTTTGTACAAATAATTCTCATACCGCAGAAAACTTTCAGAAGTGGAACCCAAGCTCCGCGGTGATTGTCCGCGGCGTTACATAGTGGGTGCCGCTGAAGGTAGAGAGAAAATTATAAAGCGCGTAGTTATTCGCCAGGTTGATGACGGTCACTTGCGCGCTCCACTTGTACTTTTCCCCGTGGAAAAGATTGTCATGGCCGAGGGAGAGGTCGAAGAGATTCCGGGAAGCAATGCGAGGCGGATTGTGATCATCGTTCTCGGTGTTCGGCGCAGGAACTTTTATAAGTGAGGAATTGAAGGCCGAGGCAGAGCAGTTATAGGGCAAGGGAGATGTTGGCGTCGCACCGACCCCATTACAAGTAAAACCGGCTTCGGATTCCTGATCTGCGGAAAGCGGCACTCCGCCCACATTCGAAGCGATCATGCTGACGTTTGGCACGCCACCGATGACTGTGGTCCCGGGGCAATCGTTATACGGCGCGTTCTGACCGAAACAAGGCGTTGCACCCGCGACCAACCCGCTATCGTAGCGCCAGTTAAAGCCAATCCACGGGCCGCGTTTCCAGGGTTGATATTGCAGGTGAGTCGTCTGATTGAATTTTTCGTCGTGGTCGATGCGGAAGGGAAGTCCGGCAGCTGTTGCCACGGTTGCACCCGCGCCCCCAATCTGAGGCTGAAAGAATCGGGCCGCTACGCTGGAGAAAACCATGAGCGCGGAGAAGCCGTGAATTTCAGGTACGCTCACGCGCCCCGCGTAACCCGGGATTTTAGAATTGTGCCATTCAATGGGGAAGGTAATAGGCGTATTCCCGAGTACGCTGAAATCGTAGCCGTTGTGTGTGTACTTCGAGATCCACTCACCGGAGAAAACCAGGTACTTTCCGAACGCCTGCTCGATGCCGGCGTGAAATTCATTGCGAAAGCCCGGGCTCAACGGATTCGTTGCCGTCGAAGCGCAGAGAAGAAGCGGATTCAAAACAGCATTGCCGCATCCGATGCTGGAAAGTATCAGATTTTCGTTAAAGGGAGATTCCAGGGTCCGAGCGTAGGAAACGCGCAGGATTGTATTGGTCTTCTTGACGTTGTAAGCAATTCCAACCCGCGGTTCAGCTTGCCGCGCGATGGTGATTCCGTTGTAGAGATCGCCGCGTATACCCAGATTTAAAGACCAGTTTCCTTCGGTGATGTTGTCTCGAACGTAGAGGGCGAGTTCCTTCACGTCGGTGTGGCCGTTAAAAGTGTACAAGCCGCCGCCACGGGTTAAGTCGTAAGGAGCCAAGGTGGGATTGAAATAAGGATAAAGAGCATTACCGGGCGCGTTGGTGTTGGTCGCAATATTTGGCTGGAGGACGCCGCCGCATTGCGAGGGATTCGTGATACCCGGAGCAGGCGTCGCAACGAACGGGTAGATGTTAACGGCGCTGGTGGGCACCGCAGCAATGCAAGGTGCGTTGAAAGTCGGATCCACAATCCCGAGAGTGTCGTCTTCATTGAGAAACGTTTGTTCGTAGGTAACGCCAGCCTTGATCTGGTTAATGCCCTTTACGTACGAAACATCCGAGCGCAGCCCTGCATTGGTCAGCGTGCGGTTCTGACCCACGGACTGCCGCTGGAGACTCGGTGGCCCAAGGTCTGCAAAAGGATCACTGCTCGGGTAGTAGTTGTAATCGTCGTGGCGTACGAATGCGCCCAACGTGAATACGGTGTCTTTGTTTAAAACATGCGTCCATGATGGCGCAATATTAAATGTGCCGATCTTGGAGCGCTGGTCGGTTGGTCCTACGAGAATTCCGTTCGGCCCGATGCCGCCGAAAGCTGCCATCTGCGGCTCAATTCCTAGCAGTCCATTCCACGGAGTCGCGTTTTCGCCGTCGAATGAATTTGGCGTCTGAAACCAGCTCCGGCTGTAGCCCAAGTTCAGTTGAATCGAGTTGGAGCCATTCAGCGAATAATCTACCCGGTCAAAGAGATTTTCTTCGTTACCTTTGTCGTGAAACACCGTAAATTCCGGTGGATCAAGAAACCGGCCAGTGTTCAAACCGCTTGCGGAGATGAAATTCCCCCAGTTCTTACCCCCGTAAGCGAGATCGGCCGCCACATTAGAGCTGCCAAACGACCCGTAGGAAGTGCTGACGCTGCCATGAGGTGTGGTTACGCCTTCCCCCGAGCGCGTGGTGGCAACAATCACAACGCTGGTCTTGCCTCCGTATTCCGCCGGCGGCGCGCCAGAGATCACCTCCATCGATTGCACGGAACCAAGAGGAATCTGGTTCGAGAACACCTTGCTTTGCTGGTCCGTAATGGGCTGGCCGTCTACCGAGAATGAATTCTCCGCGTGGTCGCCGAGTCCGTGGAAGAGACCGTTAGAATCCGCAGCGATTCCCGGCGTGGAAAGAGTGACCAACGAACTTACAGATGACGTCGAACTTTCCAAAGGAATCTTTTCGAACGAATTTCGGTCGATGTCGGAATGAAAGGTCGAATCGTTCTCCACCAGATCTCCCGCATCCGTGACCGTGACCGAGGTGGTTGACCCCGCCACTGGCAGATCGATATTGACGCTGACCGGCACCACCGAACGGACTTCCACGTCCTTCGCCGTAGGGGAAAACCCCTCCGCTTTCACCGTCATGTGATACGGATTGAAGGGAACATTGGGGATGGTAAAACTCCCGGATTTATCCGTGATGGTTGAACGGTCATAGTGACTAACCGGGTCTTGAATTTCCACGGTTGCATTGGGAACGACAGCCCCAGTAGGGTCCAGCACAGTGCCATCGATGGTCCCGGAATTTCCGCCTGATTGCGGGAAAGCCGGAAGGCCGAGGAATAAAAAGAAAAGCGCCATAACAGCCGCGGGATGCGGCATTCTGCAAGAAGCCAACATGATTCCTCCAGAGAATTGTCGAAAAAATCGTCAATATGAAGATCGGCTATATAAAGATCGAGAGAACAGTTCGAGAAAAACGAACCGGGCCCGTGGCGTGTCGAAAAATGCGATCTTTAAACGACTGGAGGTGGCCGGATATATAAGGCAAAAGCGATGAGCTGTTGTTTGCCGGTTGTAGGCTGTGGGCGAGAGGCCGGGATGCAAAAGAACACCGGCTTGGGCGCAGGGGAAGTCGAGGTTGGCGATGCGGAATGCGCCGCAACGCACACCTGACAGGTTGCGGACTCATCCTGACTCGAATGGTGATGCACAGCAAACGCCAGCGCTGACCACAAGGTCAGCAGCAGCGAAAGCCACGCGATGCGCTTCGAGATCGACTGCATAGTGCCCAAAATCCTTCAGTCGAATTTATAACGAATGTCAGGCAGTTGCAATGACTGCAAGGGAACTAGATGCCGCAGGCAGCAGAAAGGAGGCACAATTTCCTCAGGCCTTCTCTGCGAGCCCGTTTCGGAACACTATCTACGCCAAAGGTACCGGCGGATTAGTGGAGGATTCCAGCGCGGGTAGACGATTCTCGGTCCCTCTCGTTATGTTAGCTTAATAAGTGCAGTGGGCCCGTAGCTCAGCGGTTAGAGCAGTGGACTCATAATCCATTGGTCCAAGGTTCAAATCCTTGCGGGCCCACCAAGCGTGATAGACTGTGGCTCCGCGAGGCAAGTATCCCAAATGTCTCAGCCACCGACACCTCCTTCTTGTTCCGATTGCGCTACCAAATCACAAGCGCCCGCCGGCAGTGCGAGCGCGCAATCCTCTTCGCGCATGTGGCGATCGAGCAGCGGGAAAATGCGCATCGATACGCCGACCTCCAGCATCATTTCAAACCCGACGGATCAGAAGACTATACTGCTTGACCACTTGAAAAAAGAGGCGACGATTATTCCCGTGCCTACAGCCTCCGGGGCCGCGCCGCCGACTAGTCCAAAGCTGCCGGGAGGAGCGCCGCCGGCTCCCGCCATGCAAGTACAGGATCTGGGCAAAAGCATGATCGAGGGGCATGAAGTGGAAGGCAAGCGTTATGTCCTTCCGGCGGCACAGAAGCCTCCGGCGCCGGTCATGCCGAAAATGCCGCAGATGCCTGGTTCTCCCAAATCGGTGGCACTCCCCAAAGCGCCATCACCACCCAAAGCACCGCAGCCAACGGTTACGGAGGTTTGGATAAGCACCAAGCTGAAGACACCCGTTCTCACTAAAATTACCAGCGCATTAGGATCGCAGACTACTTACTGTAAGCCGACCTCGACGCAGGAACCACATCCTTCAATGTTCGAGATTCCGCCCGGATATAAGTTGAAGAGTTCCTGATTTTTGCCATCGCTAGTTGGTGCAAACCGAGCTGGCGGTTTGCCGAGAGCTTCCTCGCGATGTGACAATAGCCACATGCACAAATTCGCAACCGCAGTAAACCTATTGGCGGCTGGTACGCTGCTGCTCGGGAGCGCCCTGGCGCAGCAGACCCCGCCCGCTACCAGTCAACCGAGCACTACGACCAAGACGCAAAGTTCCGCAAAGCGCCCAACCACCGCAGCCAGGAGCGCGACAGGTCTGACCTTAAAAACACAAAAGCAAAAGTTCAGCTACGCTGTCGGGATGAGGACCGGGCAAAGGATGGCGGAGAGTTTTAAGAAGCAATCGGTTCCGTACGATCCAGCCGTTCTGGCACGGGGACTGAAAGACGGACTGGCGGGCGGAAAAACCCTGCTCACCGAGGAAGAAGCGCAGGCTGCAATCAAAGCAGTGCAAGATGAAGTTGGCAAGCAACAGATGGAAAAGATGCAAGAGGCCGCCGTTGCCAATAAGAATGAAGGGGATGCTTTCCTGGCGGCAAATAAGGGAAAAGGAGGCGTGGTTGCGCTGCCAAGCGGCCTGCAATACAAGATTCTGAAAGAGGGAACGGGACCGAAGCCTACGGCGAGCGACACGGTGGTGTGCAACTACCGCGGCACGCTCATTAACGGGACGGAATTTGACAGCTCCTACAAGCGGGGCCAGCCGGCTACGTTTCCCGTGAGTGGAGTAATTAAGGGATGGACCGAGGCCCTTCAGTTGATGCCGGTTGGTTCAAAATGGCAACTTTTCATTCCGCCGGATCTCGCCTATGGGGATCGCGGCGCCGGTGCCGATATCGGCCCTGGTAGTACGCTCATCTTTGAAGTCGACCTGGTTTCCATTCAAGACAAGAGCAAGCAGGCAGCTCCAGAGCCCGGGAAGAGTCCAGATCAAAAATAGTTGCATCAGTTCGGCAGGTCGAAGTGTAAGTTTCGAGGGCGGGCCCGTTGGAGCGGGTCCGCCTTTCTTTAACCCGGCGACGATTAACCACTTTGGAACGGAGCGACCTTGCATCGTTGACAGGCTATGGGTGCGGGAGTAGCGTGACCTAAGTTCGAACGGTCTTGATTTCCAGTTGAGGAGGCGTGCAAATGTTGTGCAGATATCTCTGCGCAGCGGTGATCGTATGTCTGGCGATAGGTTCAGCATCGGCACAAGATCCCACCAAGGTGGAACCGAAACACTACCGGCTGATGTTCGAGAACGAACGAGTGCAAGTCGTCAGCGTGCATTATGGACCGCACGAGAAATCGGAGATGCACGATCATCCCGGTGGCGTAGTCGTTATTGTCACTGGAGGGCATCTGCGGTTCACCGACCAGAATGGCAAAGTCACGGAAGTGTATTCCAAGTCGGGCGAGGCCCGCTGGTTTCCTCCTTTCAAGCACAAAGTCGAAAACGTTGGCGATGAACCCTACAACGCAGTCTACGTTGGCCTGAAGGGTAAGGGGATGGAAATGGGGATGAATGTAAAACCTGGTGCCCTTGTCAGCCAGAAAGAACTGGCGAAAATCATGATGGAGACTGGAGTGCCGAAGCCCTGAGGTCCTGAACCGAATTTCTTTTCGGCGCGGCCCCTTCATTTCTCTGATTCGCTCTCCTGCCATGTTCCCGTGTAATAATCTTAGAAGTGACAAATTCCTGATCGAAGGAACCGTATGGCGCACAATGTGTATTGCGTGAAGTTGAAAAGCGAACTGCCGGGATTGGACGAACCTCCGTTCGACAATGACTTGGGACGCAAGGTTTACGACAACGTGTCGCAGGAAGCCTGGAGAATGTGGACCGAGCATTGCAAGATGCTGCTCAACGAATATCGGCTGAATCCCGCGCGCCGCGAGGATCAGGAAGTGATTGTTAAGCAGATGGAGCAATTCTTTTTCGGGGAAGGTTCGGCATTGCCGAAAGAATATGTTCCGCCTGCCCCGAAATAAAGTTTACAGGCTTACCTGCATTCACATTCCTGAAATATTCGGCGGTAAATCGAGCTCTAGACGTGATCTGGGAAGGTTACTCCGCCAGTTACCTCTGCACTGATTTTGATGCACAATTCATCACCCCTTAACATTGCTGGGTTACAAGGGGAGTATGGATCTGCCCGTGTACAACACGCTGATCCTCTCCGACCTGCACCTCGGTGCAGAGACGAGTCATGCGCGGGAAGCCACGCGCGTGCTGAAGGACAATCGTTTCGAGCGGTTGATTCTTCTCGGCGATATTTTTGCTGATCTTAATTTCGCGCGCCTTACAAAAGACCACTGGAAGTTTCTCGGTTACATCCGCAAGCTGTCGAATCCCAAACGCAACATTGAAGTGGTGTGGGTAGAAGGCAATCACGATCACGGCCTCACCAACATCATGTCGCACCTGGTCGGCGTGCGGGTCTACCAGCGTTACTGCTGGCAATACGCGGGAATGCGCCACATTGCGATTCACGGCCACCAGTTCGATGGTTTTCAGGTGAACAATGTGCGCCTGAGCCGGCTTGGAACCTCGCTCTATCTGAAGTTGCAGAAGCTGGATTTCAAGAATAAGCCCATCGTGCGGCTGATCGACCGGCTGAACACGCGGTGGCTGCGCATGTCACCAAAGGTTTCTGCGGGAGCTTTGCAGCACGCACGGCAACACGACGCGCATAGGATTTTCTGCGGACATACGCATCAGGCCGCCCACATCGAAGCGGACGGAATTCACTACTACAACTCGGGAGGTTGGGTCGATTCACGACTGACTTATCTAACGGTGGACGAAGAAGGAGTGCGAATCCATGAGTTTAATGAGCATGAATACAACAAGTATGAACACAACGAACACGAATCCCATGAGCGAGCTGACCATCGTGATTCCGGCCAAGAACGAGGCGAAGCTGATCCCGCATTTGCTGACTTCGCTGATGAATCAGGATTACTCGAAGATGTCGAGTACGAAAGTGTTGGTGGCTGATGCCAACTCGACGGATGGAACTCGAGAAGTCGTCCTTGGCTTTCGGGATCGCCTGAATGTAAGCGTGATCCGCGGCGGAATGCCGTCGGTGGGACGCAACCTGGGAGCGGCACACGCAGAGAGCACATACGTGCTATTTCTCGACGCGGATATTGAACTGGCTCATTCTTCGGTGGTTCGCCGCGCTGTGGAATTGGCTCGACGGAAACAACTGCACTGCGTCACTACCAACATCCTGTGCCGCGACGGCAGCTGGATCGACAAATTGTTTTATGCGGGCAACGATTTCTTTCAGTACCTGTCGCGCCTGCACCATCCCTTTGCAACCGGAATGTTCATGCTGTTTGACTTGAAGCAATTCCGAAAACTTCGCGGATTTCACGAGCAAGTTGCCTTCGCTGAAGATTACCTGCTCACCCAGCAGGTGGAGAGAAAACGTTTTGGAATTGTACATGGCGGGGTTTACACCACCAACCGCCGCTTCAAAAAGATGGGACATATACGCGTTGGTTGGCTGTTTCTGAAGACTGCGATGAACTACTGGAATCAGAATTACTTTTTGCGCGACCACAAATATTGGCAGACGTAAGCCTGGGACCGGCCGCCCAGATCTCGAACGGATTTTTCTCGGAAGCCACTGGAAAAACAGGATCCAGCCAACTCGCTGGATCCTGTTTTGTTCCCGCAACCAGCATTCGCAGCGAACTGTTTCTTAGAAACGCAACACAATTCCTGTCGAGAACCTCACGTTATTCTGCGTTGCCCCGAAGAAGCGGGTTTGAACATAGTCTCCCTGAAAGCGCCACGCGATGGGTTTGATGATTTTGTAGTCGAGGCCGCCACCGATGCCGGTGGCAAACGAGGTGTCCGAGCCGGCAGCGGGTCCCGCATTTACATGCCCGGCTCCGAACAGGGCTTCGGCGAACGGACGAAACTTGCCTACCGAGACTGACACTCGAGGTCCAAATAAATAGTTATGCTCGGTCAGGTTCGCATTTACTGTTAATGGACACCCGCCGCCCGGACACAGCACAGAAAAGTTCTGCGAGCCGTAATGGCTGTCGAAATCGGCCACAATTCCGAGAAAAGGAATGATCTTGCCCTCGACCGAAGCCTCCCAGCCATTCAGATTGGCGCCGGAATTCAGATCGCTGTTCAAATAGGAGTAGCCGAAAAACACGTTGCCGCTGGTTGGGACCTGGGCGGTTGCCAGCCCCGCAAACAGAAACATAGAAATGAGAACGAATTCGATTTTTCGCATGACAAGAAAAGTCTGCCTTTCTAGATAGTTTCAGCCAGGTGAAACTTGCGTTGGGTTTTAGATGCTGCGAGGCTCAGGCTGGTTAGCAGGCAGTAATGGAATTTGCTTGGAGAGAAGAATCATCAAGTCCCTGAAGTCGCCAGCCGGAAATCGAGCGCTTCCGGCAAAAGCGCTCGGGTATGGTTCTTCCGGCTGGCGGGGATTTTCAGGAGTTTGCTGATTTTCGATTTAGAACCGCCAAACCAATCCGGTCGATCCGCGAATATCGTTCTGCGTCGCGGCTAGAAGATGGGTATGCATATAGTCGAATTGCACACGCCAGGAAAAACGGTGCATGAAGAGAAACTGGAACTTGCGATCGACGCCACCGCCGACGTCTTCGGCGATCGGGTAGTGGCTTACGTTGTCCGACAACATGCGTTGGGCACCGCCCATCACCTGTATGAATGGCCGCCACTTTCCATAATTCATGGAGAGCCTGGGCCCTAGAAAAAGGTTGTACTGCTGGATGCCGACCCGGTAAAAGCCGCTTCCATCCAACACTACCCCGATGTGCGGGTGCCGGGTGAGGGGGAAGGCTTCAACAGAGGCATTCCATCCCCGGAAGGTATAGCGGTTGGTTGCGATCACATCGACGAGATCGCCGTAGGCAGCTCCGACATACACATTCCCACTCGGGAGAATCTGCGCTCTCGATGCGGTCGCGAACATGATAAAGCCCAGGGATGCCAGCACCACGGCTGCGATTTTTGACACGAAAATGATTCCTCCTCCGGCAATGAGTGCCAGCAGCAAATTCTACCTGATTGCGTGAAATCCGTTAGATGCAGTGTACCCGACGCTCAAGATGTCCGCGTTCCAAAATTGTGCGGGTGCAAGTCTGGCACAAACTACTAAAATTTACGTTCTTTTTATGATTCCGAAACCCCTATGCTCGCGTCTATCTACTAGGATGAAATTCACCAACAGCACTTGGCAAACACGGCCGGCGATGGGATTGGCCGGCTTCGGAATTCAACCAAAGGAGTCGCAGTTGAAACTCAGTTTAGAAACTCGACATCGTGGTGATGTGGTGGTGGTTTACTGCCAGGGACGCATCGTCTATCGCGACGAGGCGGTCGCACTTTCGCACCTGGTGGGGGAAGTTCTGCAGAGCAACGGTAAAGTGGTGCTCGATCTCAGCGGCGTTCGTTCCATCGATAGCGCTGGCATCGGCGAACTCGTGCTTCTCCATACCTGGGCTCAGGCGAAAAATGCGGAGCTGAAATACGCCAGTCCAAGTCCGTTTGTGCGCGACCTGTTCGACCTTACCCATCTCGATTCATTTTTCGAGATCCATCCCAACTTGAACCAAGCCTTGGCTGCGTTCCAGACGAAAGAAGTCTGCGCCGACTGCTGAGTCCACGCTGAGCGCGATTTGGTTGGCAACGTCGAACATTCACTTAACTTTCCCGCTGGAAGCGGTAGCGGCCCCCTCGCGCTGTCGCTACTGCTTCAGTTACTTTCAAGAACGCCCGCGCGGCATGGGAGAGGCCAGCTTCTTTGCGGTAAATTAAGCGCAACTTGCGTTGCACATGCAACTCGCGCACGGGAATTCTCACCAGTTCGCCGCGCGCCACCTCCGTTTCCACGCTGATTTCGGGCATCAACGCCACGCCACTACCCAGGGCAACAAACTGTTTGATGGCTTGCAACGTGGGGAGCTCCAAGTCCATGTGCAGCGGCGTTTTGTATTTCTGAAATGTCTGCAGAACTTTGTCGCGATAAGGCGACGAAACGATGTGCGCCACAAAAGACTCCGCACCCAGTTGGCGGATGCTGACCTCTTTCTCCGTTGCCAGCGGATGCCCGGGAGGAACCACCAGCACTAATTCGTCAAGGTAGGTCACGATCGAGTGCAGGCGAGGCTCTTCCGGTTTGTACGACAGCACACCCAGTTCGGCGCTGTGCTGCAACACGTCATCGGGAATGCGGCTGCCCAGCGCCCGCTGCACGGTAATTTTGATCATGGGATGCAGCCGTCGAAATTCCGCCAACACCGGCAGCAGGCAAAGCGCTGTAAATTCATTGGCCGCAATGACCAGTTTGCCCTTTTGCAACTCCCGCAGTTCGACGAGCGATTCGTGTGCGTCACGGCGGAGGTTCAGTAGTTTCTCAGCATATTCGTAGAGCACCTGACCGGCATCGGTGAGGACACCTTCGCGGGAGGAACGGTCAAAAAGACTCTCGCCCAACTCGTCCTCCAGTTTTCGAATGGTTTGGCTGACGGCGGACTGCGTGCGGTAAAGTTTTTCCGCAGCGCGGGAGAAGCGGCGTTCTCGCGCCACGCTCAGGAAAACCTCCAGTTGTGAAAGTTCCATGGATCTGCCCCTTAATAAAAACTACGATAAGCATTAGTAGCACTTATTGTAGAAGAATATCTAATGATTGCTATACAATTATAAGGGTTGCTTCAGGAGCGCTGCCCGGTAACATGGACCAATACAGTTCTTTTCCTACGAAGGAAGACTCATGGCTGAGCAGATCCGGGTTACCGTTTTCGACACGACCTTGCGCGACGGAGAACAGTCGCCTGGTTGCAGCATGAACCATCAGGAGAAGTTGCGTCTGGCGCACCAGCTCGACCGCCTCGGCGTCGATGTGATTGAGGCCGGGTTTCCCATTGCTTCGGAGGGTGATTTCGAAGCGGTGAAGGCCGTTGCTGAGGTGATTCGCCGGCCTATCGTTGCGGGACTGGCTCGGGCTTGCCGGCCTGATATCGAGCGGGCGTGGGAAGCCTTGAAAGATGCCGCCCGTCCGCGCATTCATGTCTTCCTCGCGACCTCGGACATTCATCTGCAATACAAACTACGCATCACCCGCGATCAATGCCTGGCGCAGGCTCGGGAGGCTGTGCGATTCGCCAAATCGCTTTGCGATGACGTGGAGTTTTCTCCCGAAGATGCAACGCGTACCGACACTGATTTTCTGTGCAAAGTGCTCGAAGCGGTAGTTGAAGCGGGCGCCACTACGCTCAATATTCCGGATACCGTCGGCTATACCGTGCCGGCGGAATTCGGCGAGCTGATCGCAACCATTCGCCGCCGCGTCAAGGGAATCGAGAATGTAACCATCTCGGCGCATTGCCACAACGATCTCGGTATGGCAGTCGCCAACAGCATGGCGGCCATTGCGGCCGGAGCGCGGCAGGTGGAATGCACCATTAATGGCATCGGAGAACGCGCCGGCAACGCAGCACTGGAAGAGATTGTCATGGCCCTGCGAGTGCGGCGCGACCGCTATCCGTATGAGACCGGCGTTGCGGCCGAACAACTCTTCGCCGCCAGCCAAATGCTGAGTGAGATCACGGGCGTGCCCGTGCAGCCGAACAAAGCTGTTACCGGACGCAATGCTTTTGCGCACGAGGCGGGAATCCATCAGGATGGCGTACTCAAGAATCCACTGACCTACGAGATTATGACGCCGCAGTCGGTCGGGGTGCCCGATTCAAAGCTGGTGCTAGGAAAGCATTCGGGGCGTCACGCTCTCAACATCCGCTGCGAACAGCTCGGCTATCAGTTTGACCGCCGGGCGCTGGATGATATTTACCGCCGCTTCGTCCGCTTGGCCGATAAGATCAAACACGTGGAAGATCATCACCTGTTGGAATTGATTCGCGACACGCACAAACCGTCTTCGTCGGCCACGCCGCTGTTTGAGCCGCTTTCGGTCGCGGCGGCCGCCAGCGTATCGGCGCATGAAGCGCAGCGTCCATTTCCGCTGGTTCCGCAAACCAATGCATTCGGCGCTCCGATTCCCATTCCAGGGGATCAGCACCACGATCAGGAAGACTATCTCTGGGGGGTGTAGGCCAAGTTTTAGGTGGGGACTGCCCACTCTCAGCGGATGGTGTCTAGTAATCCGAAAGTTTTATTCTGTCGGCGAAGTCACGCCTGACGGCGAGATCGGCGACCCACGGGATCGCCATCAGGCTGAAGATCCGATCGCGGAGCCATAGCGAGAACTTCGAATTCGGTACAAATGCACCCGCAAACCGGAGAGCTGCCTTCTGTTTTCTGCGAACGAACGGTCCGAATAAATCCTGATAGCGCGTGAAGGCCTGGGTGTAGTCGCCATTCGCACGGTGCAATTCACCGGCAAGGATGTATGCCGCCACCATTGCTAAAGCGGTGCCCTGCCCAGCCAGCAGCGAAACGCACGAGGCCGCGTCGCCGACCAACGTCACCCGCCCCCGCGTCCAAAGTCCCAAATCCCAAACACGGGTCCATTTGTATTTGGCTCACGCGATCGAAATAGAGATCCTCAACCGCATCCAGCGCTTCCAGAATTTGCGGACATTCCCACCCGCTGCGTCCGAAGCGCTTCCGCAATAAGGCTTTTTGTGCCTGAAGGTCATCCCCTCCTGCAGCTTCTTCATCCGCAAATATAAGCAGGAACATCGTGCGGCCGCCGCGCATAGCGAACCGTCCCACCTCCTGGCCCACTTGCGAGTACATCACATAAACTAGCTCATCTCTCGGCTTGTAGCCCTTGACCTCGAAGGCGGCGGCTTTGTATCCCAGATATTTCTCGAATCGGTTTTCCTCGCCAAAAACAAGCTCGCGAACCTTTGAGTGCAGACCGTCAGTCCCAACGACTAAATCGAACTCGCGTTTGCCTCCACATTCGAAGGTGACCCAGACACTTTTCTCCGTCTGCTCAATGTGCGCCACGCTGTCGTCAAATATCGTTTCGACCCTGCCTTCGATCTTGCCGAAGATGGATGCCGCGAGTTCTCCTCGCGGAAGGCTGACATACCGGCCGTGGGTCATCCGCGTAAATGCGTCGACAGGAAACCCTGCCACCCGTTTCCCGCTCGGGTCTACGATCCTTACCTCCCGGAACACGTATCCCTTACGGCGGATCTCCGGCAATAGGCCCATGCGGTCAGCGACGTTGAAGCCTGCGCCCCAGAAGTCGATGACGTAGCCCCCGGTTCGCAAGCGGGGCGCCGCTTCTATAATGGTAGGCTCGAATCCATAGTGAGCCAGCCAGTATGCGAGAGTCGGTCCCGCGATTCCCGCGCCTGATATCAAAACTCTCATCACAAGAAATAAATCACTCTCGTCGCCGGATGTCCAGTCTGCAACAATAGCTTGCTAAGAGCGCAGTGCAAGCGTTAGGCTGGTGCGTTAATCCGGAATGTGGAAAAGTTTTGTTCCCGGCGGAATCTGGAGCCGGCCGCAAAGGAGTTTTATGCAATTAAAACTGGCAACAAAAACAAAAGATGGAATCATAATTGTGGATTGCACTGGCCGTATTGTGTTTGGCGAAGAATCGTCTCTTATGCGGGAGACGGTAAAGAAAGCTATTTCGGAAAATAATCGCATCGTGCTGAATCTGGGGGAAGTGAATTACATCGATTCCGGCGGACTGGGAACTCTGGTGGCTTTGCGCACGACTGCGCAAAACGCCGGTGGCACGATCAAATTAACCAGCTTGACGAAACGAGTAGGCGATTTGCTGCAGGTGACCAAGTTGCTTACGGTTTTTGATGTATACAATTCCGAAGCGGAAGCCGTCGAATCATTCCGCAAGGCGGCGTAGTCGGTCCGCATGTTGTGACCATGCGTGGCAGGTTGTGTCTGTCGTGCGTGACCCACAATCGTTCCGGCTTCCTTGAATGGTCTCTCGCGTCATATTCATCTTGTGTCTGCTGGTCAGCGCCAGCGGTTTTGTGTCTCCGCCGGTCGCACTGGCTTTGGGGTTGCTCTTTGGCCTCACGTTGCCGCATCCGTACGGGGAAGCGGCGAAGAAGTCTTCCAAGTATCTTCTGCAAGCTTCCGTAGTAGGACTTGGCTTCGGAATGAACTTGCATCAAGTCATCCAGGCCGGCCGTCACGGATTCGTTTACACCATGCTCGGCATCAGCTTCGCTCTGCTAGTCGGCATGGGATTGGGCGCGCTGCTGCGAGTGCAAAGAGTACCTGCATTTCTTATTTCCACCGGTACCGCGATTTGTGGTGGAAGCGCCATTGCCGCGGTAGGACCCATCACCCAGGCCAGCGACGAGGAAATGGCGATCGCGCTGGGCACCGTGTTCGTGCTTAACTCCGTAGCGCTGCTTATTTTTCCCGCGATTGGTACAACACTGAAACTGACGCAATCGCAGTTTGGACTGTGGGCAGCGTTAGCCATTCATGACACCAGTTCGGTGGTGGGCGCTGCGGCAAAGTATGGAACGATTGCCTTAGCGATTGCGACCACGGTAAAACTGGCGCGGGCGCTATGGATTGTTCCGCTTTCAGTCGCCACCGCAGTGGTGCGCGGCGCCAAGGCCAAGATTCAATGGCCATGGTTTATTGGCTTCTTTTGTCTCGCCGCAGTTTGCAACACCTATCTTCCAGCCGGAACGCATGCTTACTCCCTTGCCGCGAAGATTGCCAAAATTGGATTAACCGCGACACTTTTTTTGATCGGCAGCGGCATCTCAGTCGCAACCATCAAACGGGTGGGACATCGGCCGCTGCTGCAGGGAATCATCTTGTGGCTGCTAGTCTCCGTGGGATCGCTATACCTGATTCGCATAGGATGGATTGCGCTGTGAATGCGGGAAGGAAAAAATCGCGAAAACCTGGCAGCAATAGAAGTCCCGGCAAACCGGTTCAAGACAAATCTTCTCCAGATCAATCCTCTCCAGATCAATCCTCAAAGATGCGCCTGCGCATCGAAGCCGCTATACGCCGGATTCCGGTAGGTAAAGTTTCCACCTACGGAGCGGTCGCTCGCGCCGCGGGACTGCCGGGAGCAGCGCGGCTAGTGGCGAGAGTATTGCATCGCGGATTTGGTTTGCCGTGGCAGCGCGTGTTAGGAGCGGGCGGAGAAATCAAGCTGCGTGGCGATTCGGCTATCGAACAGCGGCTGCGATTGGAAGCGGAAGGCGTTCGCTTCCGTGGCCGCAAGGTCGATATGAAACAGTGCGAATTTAATTTCAAGCGCGCAAAGAAAGCCTGAGATGAGCCCAGGTTCGTCTGCTACTTTTTGAACTGCTCATCGATTTCCACCTGATAGCCAGTCACCATTTTGTTGGTTTCGTTGGCCATCCCGACGATTGCCATTAATTCTTTGAACATGGCATCAGTCATACCTTTTTTCTGCGCCGATGCGGTGTGCGAGGCGATGCAATAGTGGCATTGATTGGTCACACTGACGGCGACATAAATCATTTCCTTGGTCAGCGGATCGAGCGCGCCCGGGGCCATGATCTGCTTGATATCTTCCCAGGTACGTTTCAGCGTGACGGGATCATGTGCGATTGCTTTCCAGAAATTGTTGATCCAATCCGTCTTGCGCGTCGCCATAATATCGTCATAGACCGCGCGCACTTCCGGACTGGCGTCTGCGTATTCGATGAGTCCGAGGGTTGCCATATCTCTCCAGTTGACTACGATTCGCAATCAGCAATTGGCCATTAGCAATTAGCGTGACTCTGTAGCGACAGCATGGGTGTGCCGGCACAAAGCCAATTGCTAACCAAGTGCCAGGACTACTTGGGCAGCTCTCCGCCTAACAATTTTTCCAACGACGCCGCGGGGCAGCGCACACCTACATAAAACTGCCCGAACAGCGCGTACACAGCGCTGACGTGGTCGAAGCGCATTTCATAAATCAATTTCTTGAAGACCAGCGGATCGTCGGCAAAAAGATCAACTCCCCATTCCCAGTCATCGAAGCCGATAGAACCGGTGATGATCTGCTTTACTTCGCCAGCGTAGCGCCGGCCCACCAGACCGTGCTCATTCATCTGGCGCGCGCGCTCTTCGATGGGAAGGGTATACCAGTTCTTATCTTCGCCGCGCCGCCGGTCCATCGGATAAAAGCAGATATAACGGTTCGGCGGAATCTGAGGGAACAGTCGCGGGTGCATGGCTTCGCGATGACGCTCGAGTTTGCATTCGATCTCAGCTTTCCATTGATCGGAATGCGGCTGGATGCCCTGCGCGGCGAGTTCCTTATAGATTTTCAGAGTCGAATCGTAAAGGCCAAGTTCGATAATGGAAAGATAGGAAGATGTGGGCTCAAAGTATTCACTCAGGCGCAGGCCGGCCAGTTTAAGTTCCGCCTGATTAAGGTCGGCAAATGACTTGCGAAAGTGCACTAGCATCAGATCGCCCTTGTGCCCGATCAACGAAAAAAGTGCGGATTGCCCCGCGGATCCCTGTTCCATTTCACCCAACACGGTCGCCGCCTCGTTGGCGAGGGATGATTTGGTGGCTTCGGGCAGGGCTCGCCAGGCCGTCCAGCGAAATCGCATCATCTGATGCAGCACGCTGTAACCTTCGGTCGTCAACGGCACTTCGGGAATCTCGGCTGGAGCGGTTTGCGGATGAACCTGCGGAGGAATGATTGTTGTCATTGGATTCTCGGGATGGGTGCTCATTTGGATTCGCTCTCCATTGTACGCAAAGCGGGGAGCCGAACGGGGCTACGATTTACAATCATTCTGACATCCAGGCGAAAAACGCATGCAGAAACTTATCCTAATAGTTTGCCTCGCGCTTACCTTTAGCCTTTCCCCTGGCCGCGCAGAATAAGCGAATCTGGGTACTGCGCGCGCCCGGCGAAGCGGTGGAATACGATGCTGCGACATTCGCGGAGAAGCTGGTGGTCAAAATTCCCCCCGAGGCTCTGGCATCGCCGCAAAATTTCCAAATCAATGCTTTGGGGCAAATGCTATTTGCTCCCGCCGTGGCTTTACCGCTGACCGAAGGGGATTTTGCCGCGGCAAAGAAGATCTGGTTCTGGAACGGCCACACGGCGATAACCCTGATGCGCGACATCTCAAGAACCACGGCGACAGTGGGATCAAACTTGGCCATCACCGAGTCGGCGCCTGCGCCATTTCTCTCGGCAGACGGAGCGCATCTATTTTGGTTCTCGAATCAGGCGCGCCGCCTGCAGCGCGATGGAGTGGACCTCTCCAACCGACTGAGTTGGACGAGCTGGCGTACGGACCTGGCCGGGGCGAACCGGGAGGAAATTGCGTCGATGACACTTCCGGATTGTTCGTGCAAAACTGGAGCCTGCGAGGAAACATGTCCTTACGAAGAAGTCTGGATTCCCCGTGATGGAGTTGGGCAGTTTTTTCTGCTGACGCAGTTTGTGGCGGGGCAAACGCAAGCGATTTATAAATCGACCTCGGCATATATAGAAGACGCCGGCAAATGGGCGGCGAGGCCACTCGATCCCCCGTTGCGCCGGGTTTTGGATGCGGCGAATGCCGACGTCATTCTCGAAGCTGTTCCTGACACCGGTTGTTGCGGATGGTCGAATGAGAGCGATGATCAGACCGTGCTGCGATTTCATGGCAAGATCATAACGGTGTTCGATGAGTTAGCCGCATACAAAAATCCTGATTACGACGTGAGTTTTTATACGCAGAACGGCCAGCTCGCGAGCGATCTCGGCTCCGTCGCCTTGACGATCAATTCCACTTCCAAGCCAAACACGCCGATTCAACTGGCAGAGCAGGGACAAGCCAACCCGGAGGAGTCGCAGCGCATTCACAAAGCCTTGTTGGATCTTCCGGCGGTTGAGGTAAAGAGTTTAGACTTGAGAAGCGGCGAAGGCGCCCCGCATCGGCTCGCCTTTTTACCCCACGCCACGCTGGTGGGCTGGATCAACGATAAGGAGATTCTGATTGTTGAGAATCACACGTTGGTTGTGTATAACATCGCGACCGAAATCCGTAGAAAATCGACGATAACCGTAGAGGATCACGAACACGTTTTTCTCCGTTGAACTTCGGAGTCACTCGCAAACTGCAATTACTTAGGGTCAAAACCGCAGCAGCGCAATCCCCAACCTTCATTGACTTGCCGCCGCTGGGGACGTAGGATTTTTCAACGTGATCGGGCGGACTGTTTCGCATTACCTAGTTCTTGAAAAACTCGGCGGCGGCGGGATGGGCGTGGTTTACAAAGCGGAAGATCCGCGCCTGCACCGCTTTGTCGCGCTCAAGTTCCTGCCCGATGCGCTGGCCCGCGATCCGCGTGCGCTGGCTCGTTTTCAGCGGGAAGCGCAGGCCGCCTCCGCACTCAACCATCCCAATATTTGTACGGTTTACGACATCGGCGAGCAGGATGGCCAAGCCTTCATCGCCATGGAGTTTTTGGATGGGCTGCCGCTGAGGCATCGTATCGCGGGCCGCCCGGTGGACCCGAAAACTCTTGTCGCTTTGGCGGTCGAGATCGCTGATGCTCTCGACGCCGCCCACACCCATGGCATCATTCATCGCGACATCAATCCGACAAATATTTTTGTGACCAAGCGCGGCCACGCGAAGATTCTCGATTTCGGCCTGGCCAAGTTGACCGAGGGCGATGAGGCCGTTCTGAGCGGAAACACTTTCGGCGATGTCACGCAGTCGCCGGATGATCCCGCGCGCCCCGGATATGCTCTGGGAACGATCCCTTATATGTCGCCGGAGCAGGCCTTGGGCCGGCCGCTCGATTCCCGCACTGACCTGTTTTCCTTCGGCGTGGTTCTCTACGAGATGGCGACGGGCGTTCTGCCTTTTAAGGGACAAACTACCGCTGCGTTTTTTGAATCGCTGATCCATAGTGTGCCGGATTGGCCGCTGCAATTTAGCTCTGGAACTCCGGTTGAACTTGAGCGCATCGTGAGAAAAGCGCTCGAGAAGGATGCCGGTCACCGCTTTCAAAGCGCCGCGGAGATGCGCGCTGACTTGCAGCGGCTGCGCCGCGAAGTCGAGTCTGGCCAAGCCTTAACCGCCGCGCCGGCTCCGCCACGCGTGCCCGATTCAAAGGATAGGATCCGCGCGATGTTCGCGACCGCTCTCACCACGGCCGCGCCTCAACCCAAGCCGAGTAAGGCGCCATGGTTGGCTGCTGGCGGTATTGTATTAGCGGCTTTGGCTGGAATAATTCTGCTTCTCCGATCTCCCGAACCTCCGCCTTCGGTGATGTCGTCGTTGCAGATTACGAGTGACGGCACCTCGAAACGCTCGCTGGTGACTGACGGAACCCGCTTGTATTTTTCAGAATATGTAAGCGGACACTCCGTGTTGATGCAGGTCTCCACTTCGGGTGGAGAAACTGCGCCCGTCCCGGTATCGCTGGCGAGCGCCGATGTTTACGATTTCTTTCCCGGCCGTTCTGAGTTACTGGTGAAAGGGGAGGCCGAAGGCTCCGGCACAGAGTGGCCGGTCTGGATACTGCCACTGCCCGCAGGCTCCCTCCGGCCTGTGGAAAGCATCCTGGCGCATGCTGCCACCTGGGCACCCGACGGCCAACACATCGTATATGCGAAGCAATCCAGTCTGTATATGTGCAACGCGGACGGAACGGATTCGCGCGAGCTCATTACGGTATCCGGAATTCCATTCGCTCCCCGATTTTCTCCCGACGGCCGCCGGTTGCGCTTCACGATCCGCAATACCGACCAGCGCACTTCTTCGTTGTGGGAAGTTTCGCCGGAAGGAAAGAACCTGCACCCGGTATTGCCGGACTGGAACAAGCCTGCACAGGAGTTTGGCGGAACCTGGACTCCGGATGGTGAATATTTTCTGTTTGAATCCACTCGCGATCATACCCAGAATATCTGGGCGCTTCGCCAACAGGCGTCATGGTTGAGCAATTTGTTTCGCAAGACCGAAACTGAACCGACTCAACTGACGGTGGGTCCGCTCCTGTTCAGCAATCCGACGCCGAGTCCGGATGGAAAGAAGTTGTTCGTCATCGGCCAGCAGCGCCGTTTCGATCTGATCCGGCTCGATGGCAAGTCGAAACAGTTCTCTATCGATCTGCCCGTATCGGCGGGGGAGGCCGACACGACGCGTAACGGCGAGTGGATCGTTTATGTGTCGCATCCCGATCTCACACTGTGGCGCAGCAAAGCGGACGGAACTTCGCGTACGCAACTCACCTACGCGCCGATGCTCGCGCACGTGCCGCGCTGGTCGCCGGACGGGAGTCAGATTGCGTTCATGGCATCACGTCCGGGAGCGCCCTGGAAGATATTCGTGATGCCGGCGGAAGGTGGCACGCCTCGTGAACTGACACCGCAAGATCACAATCAAGGTGACCCCACCTGGATGCCAACCGGTGACGCGATTGTGTTTGCCGGAATGCCGTGGCTGGAGTACGGGAAAACTTCTGGCCCCAATATTCATATTACGAACGTAAACACCGGGCAAGTCTCGGATGTGCCAGATTCGGAAAATCTTTTCAGCCCGCGCAGCTCGCGCGATGGGCGCTACATTGCGGCCCTTTCCGCCGACTCAAGCAAACTGATGCTCTACGATACGGAGAAGAAATCCTGGAGGCAGCTTGCCGTTTCCCGCTTCGCCTTCGAGAACTGGTCCCACGATAGTAAATATATTTACGCGGAAGATTATCCCGACAAGATGGATGACATTGTGCGGGTGAATGTAGCCAGCGGCAAGATCGAGCGCTTGCTCAGCCTGAAGGAAATTCCGCGCGGCTTCGATCCCTGGGAATTCTGGGTCGGCCTCGCTCCGGATGATTCGCCGCTGCTGATGCGGGATAAGAGCACGCAGGAAATCTACAGCCTGGATGTGCGGTTCCCTTAACTTCTCGGTATAGGTTGGCGGTTGGTGAACACGTTGTAGTCGACGAGCACGAACGGTTCCGCTTTGTGCTAAACTGTCCCGGAAAAATAGGGCACACTCCCCCCGTACCCTTTCTCGAGTTAAATCACCAGGAAGTACAACTCAATTACAAATTGTGAAAGGAGACGAAATGAGAGTCACAAAGCTGCTCTTGATTTGCATGTGCTGCGTTATAACTGTCCCGTCGCTTTGGAGTCAAACGGGAAATAGCGTGGCAAAGCCTGGGATCCTGGGATACCTCGATCCTCACACCGGTGCATTTCGGCCGGTCCCTTCAGCCAACGACGACAGCGTGGAGCCCGCAACCTTGACGACATTCGGGGGGACGATAACCGTTACGCTTACGATTACGGTGAAGTCCACCGGACTTACTAACTTCACTTGCACGGCTGAAGTTTCTATGTTCGATGCCGCTACCACCAGCCCGCGCGGCTACGACGAAAGTGCCACCGCAGTCGCAACTGGAAGCGGGTCGACAAGAAGCTGCAAACTGACCATACCCTACTCCTGGTCACTGGCTACCCAGCCCAGCGACAGCATGACGATCAGCTATATTGCTTTTGGAAGTGGGACAACCCCAACGACGCAGCGTACCAGCGGACTTTCTCCGCTTGAGACTACTAAAGTCCCGGCAAATGGCGCTACCACAGCGCTCACTGCAGCCGTCACCCTTTAAAAATCCGGGCGGGTCAGAATGGCCCGCCCTTTTTTCCGCAAGATGTTGCCCGCTCCGCTCCCGAACGGACCCGCCAGATCGTAAGATGATTATTCGAGGGGGCGGCGAACCTTCCGCTGCCCCGCTCGATAGATTGCCCAGCCAAGCGCGTTGGCGCCTACCACAACTACTACGATCTTCAGCGAATACGCCCACGAACTTTCTACGTCGACAATGGGAAAGATTGATAGCACAACGTAAAGCAGCGTCATCAGGAATCCCGAGACGGCCGCTAATCGTAGCCACAATCGTGGACGGAGCCCGCGGTCTTTCGCAGACAGGAACGGGATGGCAAACAATGCCAGATAGGCGATGGCGTAGAACGTGAACGACCAAGTCAATAAAAGTTCATAAGCTTCCTGCGGACCGACGCCAATCAGCGCAGCCACGCTACCCGCCAAAGTGACCGCACCCAGAAACAGGATGGAGTTGACCGGAGTTTTGTATTGCGCGTGGAGGCGAGTAAACCATTCGGGCAGCAAATGATCCCAGCCCGCCACCATGGGCAGCCGCGCGCTGGCGCTGAAGTACACGCTGAACGACG
Source organism: uncultured Acidobacteriaceae bacterium (assembly GCA_963724815.1). Lineage (GTDB taxonomy): Bacteria > Acidobacteriota > Terriglobia > Terriglobales > Acidobacteriaceae > Sulfotelmatobacter. Next base: position 42,753 of record CAVRWS010000031.1, on the reverse strand, counting down.
TTGGATAATTCATGAATAGGAGAACAATCGCCAGCGGAACGATGAAACTGGCGAAGCCGAAAGAGCGGGAGCCCAAGCGCAGCGCCTGTGGAATGGGTGCCACCACATCTACGGCGTTGGGCGAAACAAACGCGAGGATCGAACTGGTCGCGAAGATATAAATGAGTGCGATGAATGGCGCGGTGATGATTACCGAGCGGGTAAGATTACGCGCCGGATTGCGGGACTCTCCGGCGAAAATCGCCACATATTCAAAGCCGCTGAGTGCGCCAAACATCATCTTCGCGAAAACGCTGAGACTGAAAAGGGTGAGGGGCGGCATCGCCATTCGAAGCGGGTGGTACTCGGTGAGCGTCCCGCGCCAGCGATTCAACAGGGGAGCAGCGATAAGTATTGAGAGCGTGATTAACGTTGCGATGCTGCCCGCATTGCTGATCCATTTACCCAGGCGAAGCCCCAGAGCGGACATCAACATCATCGCGAGAATCAGCGCAAATGAAACTGCGAGGATCAGCCATCTACTGGAAGCGATCCATGCCGCAGCCGGGCCTAAAGCATAGGCGACAAATGTGGTAGTGACCAGCCCGATCACTGCAACATACAACATCACAAACAGCCATAAATTCCAGGCCACTAGAAATCCAACCTGATCTCCAAATGCGAGTCGCGCCCACTCGTACAAACCGCCTTCCAGAGGCATCAGTCGGTTCAGGTGAGCGACCACCATCGCCAGCGGGATGAAAAACAGAACCAAGGCGAAGAGCCAGAAGACGACTTGGGCAGTTCCCGCTTTCGCGGCGGTGCCGAAGAAATCGAGAACGATCACCAATAAAACTTGCGCCATCACCAAGTCGAACAGGCCAAGTTCTTTACGCAGTTCGGCACTATGGAACTGCGCATCGGCCCCTGTAGCCCGCGCCGGAATATCGTTTGCCGTGGTCAATTCCTTGTCCGGATCACTTTGTGCCTGCGATGTTCAGTAAACCAGCGCCGCCATTTTGTCATACTGACAGGTGATCTGCGTCCTTACGTTTGAATTCGGGCATTTCGTTGTTTGTTCGCGACTGGCGCCTACCTGGGGAGGGTGACAAAAAATCTTTAACACGGGGAACACAGAAGGGACGGGGTAGATCTCGGCGAGATAGGGGGTGCAACGGCTCAAGCTTGTGAGGACCGGGTGGTCAACATCTGGCGACAATGGCGCGCGATCTGCCGTTCTTCTTCGGTGGGGATAACTTTAATTTTGTCTGACGTGAGCCCAAGTGCTTCAAGGCCCTGCGTGGCCGCGGCGCGAATGCGCTCGCTGTGTTCCCCGATGCCGCCGGTAAAGACGAGCAAGTCAGCACCTCCCAGCAGGGCGAGGTAGGCTCCAATTGCTTTTCGTACCGAGAGGGCAAAGATATCGAGCGCAAGTTCCGCACTCTGATCTCCCGAACGAGCCCGCTCTTCGAGCGCCTTTACATCGCCTTCTCCGGAAGAGAGAGCAAAAAGGCCGCTCTGATGATTGAGCAGATCTTCAAGCTTATCCGCGTCCAGTTTGTCGTTTCGCAGAAGATAGATGATCACGCCGGGATCAAGGTCGCCAGATCGCGTGGCCATGGGAATACCACCGGTAGGAGTGAGACCCATCGTAGTATCGATCGACATCCCGTTCCGAAGTGCACACAGGCTTGATCCGTTGCCGAGATGAGCGAAGATGGCTCGCTGCGGCATCTGGGCGCCAAAATGATGCACCAATGATTCGTAAGAAATCCCATGAAAACCATAACGGCGAATGCCCGCATCTGCGAAACGCTGCGGGATGGCGAAATGGAATGCTACTTCCGGCAGGGATTGATGGAAGGCGTCGTCGAAACAGGCAAACTGCACCGCGGAGGAAAAGATCGACTGCGCCGAAGCGATCAGCGATAAAGCTTGCGGAATATGCAGCGGAGCAAAGTGCACTGCGGAGCGAAGTTGATCGAGAACCTTTGGAGTAATGATTTGATGGTTGTAAAGCTCAGGTCCGCCATGCACGATACGGTGCCCGACGGCCACCGGCATGCCGTCAATATGTCCCCTGATCGCCTCGGCGAGGGTGGCCAGTGCATCGCTCTGCGATTCGTGGGTACAATCGCGCTGCAGCAGCGAGGTTCCATCCGCGGAACGAATATGCAACGACCCGTTATCCCGTCCAATGCCATCGGCACTCCCGGTCAGCAGCGGTTCTTCGTCGGTTGCCCCGGGTTGATAAGTACCAAACTTCAGCGAGGACGAACCGCTGTTGAGTACGAGGATGAGGCCATTCCTTTTGGCGAGGTCTTTTGCCATCTTAACCCGGCCACTTCCAGTTTCGAATTTCTTCCTTATCGATGCCCTCGGCGTGAGCGTAGGCGATGCTCTCGATAATCTGGCCCTTCAGCCATTCTTTGACATGAGCACCGACGGAGCGCAGACGCGGAACGCGGTCGATAACGTCAATGGCTAAGTCGAAGCGGTCGATCTGGTTGATAATCGCAAGTTCCAGAGGAGTGTTTATATTGCCCTTCTCTTTGTATCCCCGCACATGAATGTTGTCATGATTCTTGCGCCGGTAGCTGAGTTTGTGAATCAGCGAGGCATAGGAGTGAAAATTGAATATCACCGGCTTGTCGGTGGTGAAGAGCGAGTCGAAATCCCGATCGGAGAGCCCGTGCGGATGCTCAGTGTCTGGCTTGAGACGGAAGAGATCCACTACATTTACGAATCGTATCTTCAAATCTTTGAAGTGCTCTTTCAGGATTGCCACTGCGGCGAGAGACTCCATGGTCGGGATATCACCGGCGCAGGCCATCACCACGTCAGGATCCTCGCCGTCGTCGGTGGAGGCCCAGTCCCAGATGCCAATGCCTTTGGTGCAATGGATGACGGCATCCGCCATAGTGAGGTACTGAAGGTGGTCCTGCTTGTCCGCGACAATAACGTTCACGTAATCGCGCGAGCGCAGGCAATGATCCGTCACGCTGAGCAGGCAGTTGGCGTCAGGCGGCAAATAAATGCGCACCACGTCCGGGCTCTTGTTGGTGACCACGTCGAGAAATCCTGGATCCTGGTGAGTAAAACCGTTGTGATCCTGCCGCCACACCAGGGATGTTATGAGCAGGTTGATCGAAGGTATTGGAGCGCGCCAGTCAAGTTCTTTCTTTGATTTCTCCAGCCATTTGGCGTGCTGGTTGAACATGGAATCGATGATGTGAATAAAAGCTTCGTAGCTCGAGAAAAATCCGTGGCGGCCGGTGAGCACGTAGCCCTCAAACCAGCCTTCGAGCGTGTGCTCGCTCAGAATCTCCATGACGCGTCCGGCGACATCGAGTTCACCCCCGTCGGCGTCGTCCGGCTTGAATTCCGCGAGCCAGGTTTTTTTCGACGCAGCATAAATCGCGGTGAGCCGGTTGGACGCGGTTTCATCGGGCCCGAAGACGCGGAATGAGTTCATGTTCCGGCGCATGACTTCGGCAAGAAAATGTGCGAGCACGTCAGTGGGCGGAGCATACATTCCACCCGGCGCCTTCACTTCCACGGCATAATCGCGAAAGTCGGGCAACGCGAGTTCTTTGCGCAGCAGTCCGCCGTTGGCGTGCGGATTGGCCGAGATGCGGCGCTCGCCGGATGGCGCAAGCGCTTGTAATTCCGGTATGAGAGTTCCGTTGGCATCGAAGAGCTCTTCCGGCTTGTAGCTTCGCATCCAGTCTTCCACAATTTTCAGGTCCTTCTTATTGGTGACTGGGTCGGCTACGGGGACCTGGTGCGCTCGCCATGTGCCTTCCACCTTGTGCCCGCCGACTTCCTTCGGTCCCGTCCATCCCTTCGGAGAACGAAGGACGATCATGGGCCACCGCGGGCGAGTCGCCTGTCCGGTAGAGCGAGCCTGCTGCTGGATCGATCGAATCTCCAGAATGCACTGTTCCAACGTTGCGGCCATTTTCTGATGCATCCCAGCGGGATCATCGCCTTCAACGAAGTAAGCCTTGTGCCCGTACCCGGTCAGCAGCGCTTCCAGTTCTTCGTGCGGAATGCGCGCCAGGATGGTGGGGTTTGCGATCTTGTAGCCGTTGAGGTGCAGGATGGGAAGGACAGCGCCATCACGAATCGGGTTCAGAAATTTATTCGAATGCCAGGAGGTGGCGAGTGGCCCGGTCTCGGCCTCACCATCGCCAATGGCGACGGCTACGATGAGATCAGGATTGTCGAACGCTGCTCCGTAAGCATGCGAGACGGAATAGCCAAGCTCGCCGCCCTCATGAATCGAGCCTGGAGTCTCCGGCGTACAGTGCGAACCGATTCCTCCTGGAAAAGAAAACTGCTGAAAGAACTTGAGCAGCCCGGCTTCATCGCGGCTCTTTTCAGGATAAATCTCAGAGTAGTGACCTTCGAGATAGCAGTTGGCAAGAGTCGCCGGAGCACCGTGGCCGGGGCCGGCGATGTAAATAACATCCAGGTCGTACTTTCGGATCAGCCGGTTCAGGTGAACCCAAATCAAGGATTGACCGGGATCCGATCCCCAATGGCCCAGAAGCCGGTTTTTGATGTGTTCCGGCTTCAGCTGTTCGCGCAGGAGGGGATTCGCGCGAAGATAAATCATGCCTGCCGACAGATAATTGCAAGCTCGCCAATACGCATGCATCTTGCGCAATTCTTCGGACGAAAGGGGAGCTACTTCAGTTTCGCCGGCCATCAGATCTCTCCGAAAATTTCAGTTCAGTTATTGTCTAGCGGTGTCTCTACCTTACAACCTTATCCATCTGATGCGGAAGCTTGATCCGGCGATTTACCGACTTAGAAAGAGGTTGTAAAAACCGTGCCCGAAAATCTCCGCCTGTTTTTCATGCATCGCCGCTGGCCGCGGTTCGGTTTTTTCTTCTCTCTCCATTACGCCCGTAACTATCGAGTGACATTACGCTGTGTTAGACCTTTCTAATGAGAGCGGGATGGCCCCACAGTTCGGCCTTGCCGGGTGCGAGTTACCACGACTGCGCGGGAGTGCGAGGTTAAGAATGGCAAAGAAAATCCTTGTAGTGGATGACTCCAAGACAGCCTTGATGATGGAGCGGGAGATTCTGGAAAGGCGCACGTCCTACCAGTGTGTAACCGCGTGCGACGGGCAGGAAGCAGTGGAGAAGGCGCAACAAGAGCATCCGGACCTGATTTTGATGGATGTAGTAATGCCCCGTATGAACGGATTTGAGGCGTGCAAGATGATGCGTCAGCAGCCGGGCACACGCGAGATTCCCATTGTTCTGGTGACCACCCGCGGCGAAGAGTCTTACATGGAGGCGGGATTCCAGAGCGGCTGTAATGACTACATCACGAAGCCGGTGAACGGTACCGAGCTAGTCGCTTTGCTGGAGAGCTACCTCGGCGAGTAACACGCGGAAAGCGCCGGCACACCCGGTCGAAACAGAGCAGGAATGATTTTCGTGAATAAGGATCTTCATGCCCGGTGATAAGAGCAACGGATTCGGAGCAAAAGCCGCGGCCGCGGAACCGATGAACGATGTGCGCCTTCGAACCGCTCGTAAGAGGCTGCTCGAAAGCAGTGGGCAAGAGGACGCGATTGAGGCCGTGCGCGAGATCGTTGCAAACTTCCTCGGCTCCGAAGAAATGGGCCTGTTCCAGCTTGATCGTAGAAACAAGAATTTTGAAGTGTTCTGGTCTTTCGGAATTGATCTCGAAGAGTACGACTTGTTGCGAACTCTCGGGGAATCTGGCCTTCAGTGCATGATGCGCGGAGAGTTTCACGTGGAATTCGGAGTTCGCGACCAAGCGGGAGTAATGGCCAAGGCGCAGGCGTTTATTCCCATCACGGTTGGGGACCAAACCATAGCGGTCCTTGCGATCCTGCGTCTGCTGCCCCAAAAGGCCGGGTTTGAGCGGGCAGACATGGAAATCTTCAAGCTTCTTTCCCGGGAAGCCGCCAGGCCTTTGTTCGGTCCGACCGGCCATGCCAATACAGGTGCGGAAGGATCAGGAATGAGAGCATGAAAGACATTTCCCCCAAATTTAATCCTGCGGTCCTGCCCGCCGAGGTCATGAAGAATTTTGAGCCTGCGGACTCGAATCAGCCGCGGCACTTTCTCTACCCCGGGCAAGTATTTGTAACGCGCGAACCGATGACCATCTCCACCATACTTGGCTCCTGCGCCGCTGTTTGCCTCTGGGACCGGCATAAGAGGGCGGGAGGAATGAATCACTATCTCCTGCCTGAGGGGCAGGCCGAGGGGCCGAACCGTCTGCGATACGGCAATATCGCAAATCCTGAACTTCTGCGCGAAGTGCTAGCGCTGGGATGCGAAGTGCGGAACTTGCAGGCAAAGGTTTTTGGTGGGTCCAGCGCATTCGCGGTCGATTTATCGCAATCGGTGGGAACGAGGAACGTCGACTTGGCTGAAAGTTTTCTTCGCTCCGCCGGGATTCCCATCGTGGAGAGGGAAGTCTCGGGAAAACATGGGCGCAGGCTGGTGTTTCACGTAGCCGATGGCGTTACGATGATCAAGAGTTTTGACCAGGTGTAGTGCAGAGTCTGTCATACCGGAATTCGAGACGCAGGAAGGAGGAACGGTGGATATAGCGGATTTTGATCGCGAAGCAGTTCTTGCGTCGTTCCTCGCGGAGTCCGAAGAAGGTCTTGACGCGATGGAACGAGTTTTGGTCCAGATGGAATCAAGCCCACCTGATCCGGAACACGTGCACAGCATTTTCCGGGTGGCTCACAGCATCAAGGGAAACGCAACTTCGTTGGAACTCAGTGAACTCGCCGGGTTTGCTCATGTTGTAGAGGATCTGCTGGATCTATTTCGTGAGCAGCACACGCAGCCCACCGGGGAATTGGTATCGCTGCTGTTGAAAGCGGTGGATGAGCTGCGCACGATGGTGTCGACGGCATCGGCTGGGAACCACGAACTGACGCATGGGCAACAAGACCTCCGACGAGAGATTGCCCGCGAGGTGGAAAAGCGTTCGAAAAGAGTCGTCAGGGCCAACGGAGCTACGGCGGAATCCAGCTCGGCAGTGAAGAGCGATACGCTCCCAAACGCCGGCCCTCGCACATTGCGCGCCGATGTGGAGAAACTCGACCACATGTTGAACCTGACCGGCGAAATTGTGATTGCGCAGGGTCGCTTGCGCCGGTTAATTGAAAAACTCGGTACCGAACAAGGGCGCGCCATCCTGGAGATGCATCGCGAGGCAGAGCGCTTGTATATGGATCTGCAGAGTGAGGTGATGAGCATCCGAATGGTGCCGGTCGGACCGTTATTTCGTCAGCTTGTGCGCTCGGTAAGAGATCTTGCCCGGAGCCACGGAAAGATGGCGCGGCTGGAAGTGCTCGGAGGAGACGTCGAAGTTGATACCACCGTGCTTGAGCAATTAAAAGATCCTCTGCTGCACCTGGTGCGCAACGCGGTCGACCATGGTCTGGAAAAACCAGACGTGCGCGAAAGCCAGGGCAAAAATCCTTGCGGAGTGATAAGGCTTAAAGCCGCGCACAGCGGTGGAAATGTCCTTGTAACGCTGCAGGACGATGGAGCAGGCTTCGATCGCAAACGGATTCTCGAGAAAGCAAAACGCGTCGGGCTGGTGTCTGCAAAGGACGAGATTCGGGACCAGGATATTTACGGTTTGGTTTTCCAGGCCGGGTTCTCTACCGCTGAATCAGTTACAGACCTCTCTGGGCGTGGCGTTGGTCTGGACGTGGTGCGCCGCAATATCGATAGTTTGCGCGGCACGGTGGAGATATCAAGCTCGTCCGGCAAGGGCAGCGTCATCACCATCCGCCTGCCTTTGACCTTGGCCATCATTGAAGGCTTCTCCGTGAGGGTGGGCGCCGAAACTTTTGTCGTCCCGCTCGAGCATGTAACCGAGTGTACGGAATTGCCCGCGGAACAGCGCAGCTCAGAAGCCAGCGGAATTCTCAGCCTGCGCGGCAGCGCTTTGCCCTATGTGAGATTGCGGCACGCTTTCAGCCTGCCCGGTGACAGCCCGAAGCGGGAGAACATCGTAGTGGTCAAAATCAACGATAGTTATGCGGGAATCGCCGTGGACGAATTATTGGGTGGAATGCAGACCGTGGTAAAGCCGCTGGGCAGAGCGTTTCGAGCCGTGCCCGGCATTGCGGGATCCACGGTTCTGGGAGACGGGCGCGTCGGCTTGATCATCGATGTTCCCAGTTTGCTGCGGGAAGTAATGCAGTCGAGTCTGCAGGTACAAGCTTAGTTACGACGGAAAACATTCGAGAGGCGGAGAACAATGAAGACTTGGCAAGATCAGAAAATAGGCACACGGCTTGGGGTTGTCTTCGGGATCATCCTGTTATTTGTAATTGCGGTGGGTGGATTCGGGCTGACCTGGCTCGGCCGGCTGAATTCCGACATGTCGGCTTCGATGCAGAAGCGATACCATACCGTCGAGTTGACTCATCAGACAATTGAGAACTCGATCACGAACGCCCGCATCACCCTGCAATTGTTCGAGAGCACTAACCCTGACCAAGAGAAGAAACTGAACCAGGAGAATGAAGGCATCACCCACCAGATCACCGCGCAAGTTGCGGAGATCGAAAAAAGCCTCAGCTCTTCCCAGGAGCGGGAGATGTTTGAGGTGGTTACGCAACACCGGCAGGCCTATATTTCTGCCCGGGAAAGCGCCAAGAAGCTATTGGCCGATAAGAAACGCGACCAGGCGATGGAAGCCTTGAGCGAAGAGGTAATCCCGGCGCTGGATACGTACCGCGCTACGTGGACCAAGTTCATTGATCTTCAAACTGCCGCATTGGAACAAAGCATCAAGGAGGGCCAGGAATCCTATGCCGCGGGGCGCCGAATCGCTTTGTTGCTGCTCGTCGTTACTTTGATTGTTTCTCCACTGGTGGCAATCAGCATTACAAGAAGCATTACGGTTCCGATCCAGCAGGCGGTCGAACACGCCCAGCGTATTGCCGCCGGCGACCTGACCAAGGAGATTCTTGTCACCAATCAATCTGAAACCGGAAAGTTGCAGCAAGCGATGCACGAGATGAGCGGCCGGCTCTCAGGAATTATCAGGGATGTCCGCGAAGGATCCGCCGCGGTCGCATCTGCCGCTCAGCAGGTGTCTTCTTCTTCGCAGAGTCTTTCCCAAGGAACCAGTGAACAAGCTGCATCGGTAGAGGAAATGAGCTCCAGCCTGGAGCAGATGAATGCATCCATCAGCCAAAATGCCGACAATAGCCGGCAAGTGGAGCAGGCAGCGACAAAAGGGGCGCTGGCGGCGGAAGAGAGCGGCAACGCGGTGAAAGAGACCGTCGAAGCCATGAAACAAATTGCGTCGAAGACCTCGGTGATCGAAGAGATCGCTTACCAGACGAATCTACTGGCGCTCAACGCCGCCATCGAAGCTGCTCGCGCCGGAGATCAAGGTCGGGGCTTCGCAGTAGTCGCGGTCGAGGTGCGAAAGTTGGCCGAGCGCAGCCAGTTAGCCGCGCAGGAGATCGGTGGCTTGGCGGGAAGAAGCGTCAGCGTGGCGGAACGATCTGGAAAATTGCTCTCTGACCTGGTGCCATCGATCAAGAAGACCGCGGACCTGGTGCAGGACGTAGCCGCGGCGAGCACCGAACAGTCTGGCGGAGTGACGCAGATCAACCAGGCAATGTCGCAGGTGGACTCGGTTACTCAGCGCAATGCGTCGTCCGCAGAAGAGCTTTCCAGCACGGCGGAAGAGTTAGCTGCGCAGTCCGAACAACTGCAACAGTTGATGACCTTCTTCCGCGTGGCGGGTGAACAAAATTCACATCGTAATAGTGACGGCAAACAACGAGTCTCAATGCCCTTGAAACCGGCATTCAGAAGCGATTTCGCGCGCACTGGTCAGAAACAGCCCGCGAGCGCGAAGGTCGAGGAAGAAGCCAACTTCTCTCCCTTCTGAAAATTGCTTCTGAGACTGGCTGGCTTCGGGTCGCGGATTGACGCCGTGCCGAAGCCGAATGCACTCGGCAATGCAACGAGAAATGTGAGGATTGAAACTATGGGGGCGCTGAACCAAGAGAAGAACCAACTCCCTCTGAGTACTGTGCAGTATCTTACTTTCCTGACTGCAGGCGAAGAATATGCAATCAGCATCGTTAAGGTGAGGGAGATCATCGAGTACGAGGCCGTTACTACTGTGCCGAGGACTCCGATCTGGATTCGTGGCGTCACAAACCTGCGCGGCAAAGTTGTCCCAGTCGTCGATCTCGCTGTTAAATTCGGATTGCCATCCAGCAAGATTTCCAAATTCTCTTGCATCATCATCACCGAAGTGATGTTTCAGGGCGAGAGTTTGACTATGGGTGTTCTGGCCGATTCTGTGAGCCAGGTGATTGAACTCTCCGCGCAGGAAATCGAAGCCGCACCGCCATTCGGTACGCGGGTCAAGACCGAATATCTGCTTGGCATGGGCGCTTTGGGCAAGAAGTTTTGCCTGATTCTTGATATCGATAAGGTCCTGTCTACTGACGAATTGTTAGCGGTATCGGAATCCCTGGTCGACGAATCTGCTGCCGATCCTTCCGCCGTTGAGAAGGCGGCCAAACAGGAACACTTTGAGGCTGGAGCGTAGCTGTGTCCGCAGGAGCAGGCGCCGGTAAGGCTCAGCGCACCTCCCGGCAGATCGATGCATACTCCGATCAGTTACCACATCTTTCCGTAAGTCCCGCGCTGTTCGAAAAGTTCCAAACGCTCATCTATTCCGAAACCGGTATATGGCTGGGAGGTTCAAAAACGGCCCTGCTGTGTGGGCGCCTGTTCCGGCGGCTTCGAACCCTGGGCATTACTTCGCTGGAAAGTTACTACGAATGCGTTGCGCAGCCCGACCAGCAAGAGGAACGCGAGCGGATGATCGACGCGATTACCACCAATGAGACCCGCTTCCTTCGCGAACCCCGGCAATTCGAATTCCTGGTGCAGAGCGTGCTCCCGAGCTGGCGGATGGACGCTGAACAAGCTTTGCGGGCCAAGAGAGTACGGATATGGAGCGCCGGATGCTCTTCCGGGGAGGAGCCTTATACCATCGCGATGTTGATGGCCATGCATCTGCCGGCGCATGAAGGTTGGGATGTGCGCATTCTGGCCACAGACATCTCAAACCGCGTGCTGGAAAAAGCCCGCAAGGGTGTTTATCCCATCGCGAAGGCGAAGGAGCTGCCCCTGGACCTGCTTTACAGTTTTATGCTTCGTGGCACCGCCGACCGCGACGGCGAGATGAAAGTGAAAATTGAGATCCAGCAGATGGTCGATTTTCAAAGGCTGAACCTGGACCAGGAATCTAATCTTGCGGAAAGTCCATTCGACATTATTTTTTGCCGTAATGTTTTAATTTATTTTGATGCGGCTTCAAAATCCAGAGTGGTTACCAGCCTTTCTCGTCACCTGATCGCCAATGGCTTCCTGTTCGTGGGGCACGCGGAAAACTTAACCAGCATTTCCACAAATCTACGCAGCCTTGAGCCCACCATCTACCGAAAGACAATAGATCGAGAGGTCTCTTGAACACGCCGCTGAATGGAAATGGCTTGCAAGTGCTGGTTGTGGATGACTCGGCCATGGTGCGCCAGGTCATGCAGGCCATTCTAAGCACCGATCGCAGGATCAACGTGAAGGCTGCGGCGGACCCCCTAATTGCCTGGGCCAAGATGCAGAAAGAATCTCCTGACGTTGTCATCACGGATCTGGAAATGCCGAGGATGGACGGGCTGACTTTCATCCGGAAAATCATGTCAGAAATGCCCACGCCGATCGTGGTCTGTTCCGGTCTGGCGGCGCGCGGAACTGAACTTGCATTTCGCGCGCTCGAAGAAGGCGCGGTCGAAGTGATCACCAAACCCAAGGTTGGGGTGCGGGATTTCCTGCACGAGTCAGCGGTCACGCTTCTGGACGCGGTCTGGAGTGCGGCTCAGGCACAGATGAACCCGCGGGCGCCGGTGGCGCCTCGTGTCGCCGCCGATGTAGTACTCCCGCGCAAGCACAAATCTGCCTCTACTTTGCCGCCGAGTGGATTAATCGCCGTCGGCGCCTCAACCGGAGGTACGGAAGCACTGCGCCTGTTTCTCGCTGCTTTGCCCACCGACTGCCCGCCGATCGTGATCGTGCAGCATATGCCGGAGGTTTTTACCAAGGCATTTGCGCAGCGCCTGAATAAGGAATGTTCAATCGAGGTAGAGGAGGCTCGTGACGGTGTCCGGCTAAAAAACGGCACTGCACTGATTGCTCCAGGTAACCGGCATATGTTGGTGAATCGCAGCGGGGAGGAATTTGTTGTCCAGATCATCGATGGACCGCTGGTTTCGCGACATCGACCGAGCGTGGATGTTCTTTTTCGTTCCGTAGCCATCGCTGCCGGCTCAAAGGCGATTGGCATCATTATGACTGGTATGGGAGATGATGGCGCCGAAGGCCTCTGTGAGATGAAGGAAGCTGGAGCCGCAACCATCGCGCAAGACGAGGCCAGCTGTATTGTGTTCGGAATGCCGAAAGAGGCAATTGCTCGAGGTGCAGTGGATGTTGTGATGCCTCTGGAACAGATCGCCGGCGCTGCCCTCAGCCTACAGAGTCGATAGCAGACCCGCGGGGCTATGCCGTTCGTGATCTGCCAAGAAGATTAGAACGTTCTTAGAATGAAGCTCGATTACGGCCCCCCGAACTTGTCCGATACTGGCGATTCGAAGATTTGTCATCGGTATATTTGACCGGCTCAAAATCTGATTTTCACGAAGGAGACGATTCATGGCTACAGGTGCAGCTCCCGCGCTCGAACCCAAGGCGGAGACAAAAACGGAGACTACGGTCGAGGCGGCTAAGGCGCAGCCCGCAACGCTAAAAGATCGCATTGTAGGGATGCTTCATCATATTTTTGCCGGGCGCGACGAATACCTCGGATGGCGTCAGTAGGGTTTTCGCCGATCCGACGAACCGCGATCATTGTCGATCTCAAACAAGGCTCGCGAAACTCTCCCGCCCGAGAAAGATTATCAACCCCACTTTTCCTATTTCACGAACGTCAGTCCGTGCGGGACCAGCCATCGGAAGACATAAGCGTAGAGCATCACAATAATTCCGACGATGGAACCCAGCGCAACCGAGTGCCAGAACACAAAGCGAAAGATGACTCCTTCGTTGCCCACTTGCTCCGTGGCCGCGGTGGCGATGGTGATCGATTGAGCATCCACCATTTTTCCCATCACCCCACCGGCGCTATTGGCCGCACACATGAGAATGGGATCAATGCCGAGTTGCTGAGAAGTAATCCTCTGCAGGCTGCCGAACAGCGCATTGGATGACGTATCGCTACCGGTGAGCGCAACTCCCAGCCATCCCAGGAATGTGCCGAAAAATGGATAGAACCATCCGGTGCGGGTGAATGCCAACCCCAGCACGGCATCCAGGCCGGAGTAACGGGTTACGTATCCCAGTCCTAACATGAATGAGATCGCGATCATGGCAAGGCGCATTCGAACCAGCGTTCTCCAAAATATTTTCATCAATTGCAGCGGCCCCAATCCCAGCAGAAAGCCAGATACAATCGCGGCCAGGAAGCATCCGGTACCGGTAGCGGAAAGCCAGTTGAAATCGTAACGCGCGGATTCCGGAGTTGGCTTAGGGACCACGGGAGCGGAGCGCGAAACCGCATTATTCAAGTACGGCACATCCCATCCTGGCGGGCCGGGACGCACTTTGCCATTCGCCAGCACCACGCGAAAGGCCGGAGTAGTCGCCTGATTCATCGCCAGTTTTATTTTCGGCAGTCCCCAGATCAACACAAACAATGAGAGAATTGCGAAAGGCGTCCAGGCTTTGAACACTTGTCCTGCAGTGTAGGTACGGGTTTTCAAAAGTCCATCGAACGATTTGGCTGGCCACTCCCCGCCAAACTGATCGGTAATCTCCGCTGTCGCTTCAATGGGAGTGGTCGGTTTATCGTCGTAATCAAAGCGCCAAATCTTTTTTGGCTTCCAGAATCGCAGGAAAATCAACACAGCGGCCAGGGAAACTACGCCTCCCATGATGTCGACCAAGTTACTGTCGACGTAATTCGACCAGAAGAATTGGGTGAGCGAGAACGAAATGCCGACCACGAGGATGGCGGGAAACACCTCGAAGGTATCCCGCCAATTGACCATGGTTCGCACCAGCCAGAAAGGAACAATCACGGCGGTGAATGGCAAGATGCGTCCAATCATAGCGTTGAGATCAGATTCGGGCAGTGCGGTTACTGCCGCGAGGGCATGAACGGGCGTTCCGATCGCGCCCCACGCCACGGGCGCGGTATTGGCGATCAGATTCAAAGCGGCGGCGTGGAACGGCTTAAATCCCAGGCCGATCATGAATGCGCCGGCGATCGCCACCGGTGCGCCGAAGCCCGCGGCTCCTTCGATGAACGCGCCAAAACAAAATGCCACCAGCAACACTTGCAAACGGCGGTCGGCAGTGATTCCGGCCACGGACTCCTTCATAATTTCAAATTGCCCGGTCTCGACCGAAATGTCGTAGAGGTAGACCGCAGCCAGAACGATCCAGGCAATTTTCAAAACTCCGAAGGCTACGCCGTAGCCGAAGCTCAGGGCCGCCAAAACGGGAGGCATTTTGAAAAAAATAATTGCCACCAGGACGGCGGTCGTGGCTCCGGCAATGGCGCACCAGTGCGGCTTTACTTTGAGACCGGCTAGCAAACTGAAAAGAACGATGATGGGAAGCGCCGCCACCAGCGTGGAGAGCCACCAATGGCCGAGAGGATCGTAGATCTGAGTCCACTGCATTTACAGCCTCCTGGCGAATGAATGTTCTGCCTGCAGAGATCGAGCCCGCGAAATGCAATTTTCTTTAACAACGCGAATCAGTTTGTTTCCCAGTTCTTAGGTACGTTCACGTACGAGCGATCCAAATCGCTGACCGATCCACAACCGAGCAACCGCAAAGTTCGCTCCAGATCGACGCGCAGTATCTCGATGGCGCGATTAACGCCAGCTTCTCCGGCCGCGGCCAAACCATAGGCATAGGCGCGTCCGCACAGCACTGCACGCGCTCCCATGCAGAGAGCCTTGGCAATATCGGTACCGCGACGAATGCCGCCATCCATTAAGACTTCGATGCGGCCTTCCACCGCTTCCACAACTTCAGGCAAGGCTCGTAAGGAAGCTGGAACTCCATCGAGCTGGCGTCCGCCATGATTCGAAACCGAAATCGCGGCAGCCCCTTCGTCTACCGAGCGGCGGGCATCGTCTGCTGTTAACACACCTTTGATTACAATTGGTCCCTTCCACACTTCTCGTATCCATCGAAGATCCGCCCAGGTCACTGCCGATTCGGCCAGAGCCGCATTAATGTCGACCAGAGGCATCTGTCCCTTGCCCGGCACAATGACATTTGGTAATCCGGGCAGACCTCCGTCCATCAGATAACTCACGAGCCAGCCCGGGCGCGAGAGGATCTGGGGAAGAAAGGGAATCTTCTCGAACGGGCCGCCACTAATCAGTTCCTTCATGCCATTGCGATAGTCGCGCTCGCGAATGCCCGACACCGGAGTATCGATGGTGACGACCAGTGCGTTGAAACCAACGACACGTGCTCTCGCAATGGCAGCCTCGGCGGCGCCGCGACCGCCCATCAGATAGAGCTGGTAGAAAACGGGTCCTTTGGAAGCGGCTCGCACGTCTTCCAGTTTGTGCCCGGAAATTGTCGAGAGAATGTATCCCGTCCCGGCCCTGCCTGCGGCTCGCGCCGCTGCCACTTCCCCTCCGGGGTGCATCAGGCGACTGTAGCCTACGGGCGCAAGCAGAAAGGGAAGAGAAAGATCGAAGCCAAGGACGCGCGTACATAAACTGCAGTTCGCTACTGCAACCGCGTGCCGCGGGCGAAAGGTGACGTCGTTGAAGACTCGGCAATTCTCACGCAGCGTAACTTCTCCCTCAGCCCCGCCGTCGAGATAATCGAAAACAGATTTCGGCACTCTTTGACGTGCGATGGGACGGAAGTCCTCAATGCAAACAACTCGGGGAGAGGCAACACAGTGCGCGGATCTCGTCATTGCTAGTCCAGAAGTGAAGGTTCGGCGTCTGGAATCTTGAAACAGGCGCCATCGTACCACTGGAAGGATCACGGCGGGATGAAATTTTCCCTGCCGGGTTGGCCTGCATATCCGACAGTTGATTTTCACAACACTTTGCTGAGTTTCGAGGGGAGCTGTTCCAGTTGGCTGAAGGTACAGTCCTGAGGCTTTTTTTCGGGGCGCCAACGCAGGAATTTTGTGCCGTGCCGGAAACGGCCTCCTGAAAAATGATCGTAGCGAATTTCCGCGACCAGTTTCGGTTTGAGCGGCTGCCATTCTGTGGAGCGCTTCGTGCTCCAACGGCTGGGGCCACCCGGAGCGTGTCCAGTGAACCCAGCACCGCCAATGAGAGGCTCGACGATCTTTTTCAGCTCCAGCCGCTGCTTGGAATTAAAGCTGGATGTGAAACCAATATGATCAAGCAGCCCTTCTCGGTCGTAAAGGCCGAGCAAGAGAGAACCAACACCGCCGCCTTTTTCCGCGTAACGGAAGCCACCTACGACGGCGTCCGCAGCCCGGATCCGCTTGATCTTGACCATACCGATGCGCTCGCCTGAGTGGTATGGCTCGTCCAGACGTTTGGCTACGATTCCATCGAGACCCAATTTGCCGCGCTCCTGCATCCAGGCTTCTGCCTGGGAACGATCGGGCGAAGCTGGAGAAGGCCGCACACTTCCGTGACCAGATATTCGACCGAAGAAGCTCTCCAGTGCCCTGCGCCTCGCCGAAAGCGGACGCTCATTCAAAGCCAATCCTTCTTCATCGACCAGCATGTCAAAGCACAAGTAAGTAGCCGGAGTTTCGGATGATAACTTGCGGATTCTGCTGGCCGCAGGATGAATCCGCATCAGCAAGTTGTCGAACGAAATCTCTTTCTCCACATAGATCACGATTTCGCCATCCAAAACGAAGCGTGACTGAGGAAGCTCGGCAAGCGCTTCTACGAGCTCCGGAAAATAACGATGCAGAGGCTGGCCGGCTTTCGATTGCAACAAGACTTTTTTATCGCGGCGAAATGCGAGACAGCGGAAACCATCCCATTTCGGCTCGTAAAGCCAGCCATCTCCGTCCGGGATTTCGTCGACAGCCTTGGCTTCCGCAGGCGGATAAGGCGGACGAATGGGTAAGCGGATCCCTGGGAATTTATCTTCTGAATCTTGAGCAGGAACGACGCCGGCAGTAACTCGATCAACTGATTTCTTCGCGGAAACCTGAGTGGATCCTTTTCTTGCCATAGCGTGTTGCGCTTATATTACGATTCGCCCCTCCGCGAAGGTTACTTCACGCGGAGGAGCGACCGGGAAGAGAAGTGGTTAGTCACCCTGCATTTTACTCGCGCTTGCTGAAGTGGTCGGCGCTATCTGCCTGGCCTCTCGCAGATGGCTCTTCAGTACTGGAAGCGTTTTTTCCGCAAACTCTTTTACAGCTGGATCTCTGGCAGAATTTGCTTCCTGCTGAAAATCGGAAACGTCCTGCGTATGATCCTTCACCATGTCCGACATGTAGGCCTTGTCGAATTGCTCGCCGCTGAGTTTCGATAAGCGTTCCTTCGTCATTTCGTCTTTAGCGCTCAGCTTGCTGGGAAGGGTAATCCCTTGGCTGCTCGCAACTTCTTTTAGCTGTTCGTTTGCTTTGCTATGGTCGTCCACCATGCGTTGGCCGAATTTCTTAACTTCGGGACTGGATGCTTTTTCCGTTGCCAGTTTTCCCAGTTCCACTTCCGCCATTCCGCCCTGTGCGGCCTCGCGCACAAACTTCTTATCGCTGGAGCTCATGCTGCCATTTGACGAACCCGCAGACATCGAATTTGTCTGACCGATCATCGCGACGGGTATCAGGGTAAGCGACGCGATCAGCGCAAAACGGCCTGTTAGAGTACCGATTTTTTCCATATATTTCTCCTTGATTCTTATCAAGTATTGCTTTCGCGACGAGACGCAGCAATCGATAGAACCCCGTAGGACTTGGCGTATCGTGCCCTACGGCAACCCTCCGGAGCCGGTGTCGTCAGCGAGGAATCTGTCAGGAGACGATTGTCACGATTTCGATTGCGCTCTGCGTATTGCCTTTGTGCACGAGAACAGAATTCTCCCTTCGCTCAAGAAACAGGTCGACAGTGATACCGCCGCAGCGCAAGTCCTTAATGGTAAGGTTTGGGATTCCTTCCGGCAGATAAGGGTCATCAAAGACTATCCGCTTCCGTTCCGCGTCGATGGAAATGCCAAGACAGGCTTGCAGGATGAGAAAGGGAGCGGCCGCTGCCCAGGCCTGGGGCGAGCACGCGACGGGATAAAGTGTGGGACCCTCGCCCCCCCGCCGGTCGATGCCGCAAAAAAGTTCGGGCAAGCGGTGCAAATCGACCATGCTGCTCAGATCGAGCAGAGCCATGAATATGCGCCCGGCAAGTTCCTTGTCTCCATATTTCGCCAGGCCAGATGCAATGATGGAATTGTCGTGGGGCCAGACCGATCCGTCGTGATAAGAAAGCGGATTGTAACGCGCCTCGCATGAAGCCACGGTGCGAACTCCCCACCCCGTGAAAGAATCAGGCTGGAATAACGTTGCTGCCACCCTCTGGGCGCGATCCGGGGATGCGATGCCGGTATAGAGGCAGTGTCCCGCGTTCGAGGTGCGGACTCGACAGGTTTTTTTCTGGCCATCGAGCGCCAGTGCGTAGGTGGAAAGATCTTCACACCAGAATTGTTCTTCGAATTTCGCTCGTAGATTTTCCGCTTGC
Source organism: uncultured Acidobacteriaceae bacterium (assembly GCA_963724815.1). Taxonomy (GTDB): domain Bacteria; phylum Acidobacteriota; class Terriglobia; order Terriglobales; family Acidobacteriaceae; genus Sulfotelmatobacter. The sequence continues at coordinate 23,948 of CAVRWS010000031.1, read as the reverse complement.
ATCTCGAGCGCGGCCGCTTTCTGGGATCCTGCAGTAAAACGGCACAAATAAGCTGCGGCTAACTTTGCAGCGTAAACATAACCTTGCACTTCGCAAAGTGCGATCGGAGCTTTGGCAATCGTTCCATCGGCGTGGAAAATGGAGTCGTTGGAATCCTTCCATCCCTGCTGGACAAGGCCTTTGGCAGAGTGCTGTTTGTATTCCACAAAGCCGTCCCCATCGATGTCGCCAAATTCGTCAATCCAGCTCAGCGCGCGCTCGATGTTCGGCCAAAGACGCTGGATAAACTTGTAATCCGCGGTTCGTTCGCAGTAGGCGCGTGCCAGCATGATGAAAAGCGGCGTTGCATCCACGCTTCCGTAATAACGGCCGAACGGCACTTCGCCGAGCGCTGCCATTTCTCCGCAACGCATTTCGTGCAGGATTTTTCCAGGCTCCGCTTCACTCGTTTCATCCACGTGGTCGGCTTGCGTCGAGGCCAGACATTCCAGAACGCCTCGGGCGATTTCCGGATTCAGCCAAAGCGCCTGCAACGCCGTGATGATTCCGTCCCTGCCGAAAACCGTACCAAACCACGGCACACCCGCGTAGGGATAATCTTTTTCTGGATTTCCCACCATCATCATCTGCACATCGGAGACGGAACGATTGATCCAATCGTTGAAACGCGAATTCGAACTGTACATTCGTGGAAAAGATGCACCTACCCGATCCAGTTCTTCCCGGGCAGCAGTCATGGCTCGCGAATAACCATTAGCCTGGACCTTTGCGTTAGAATCGCACGAGATCGAGAGACGAAAGCTGGCTCTTTCTTTGGGGCGTAGCCGAACTTCATAATCCAGTTCCCGTTCCGATGAGTGCTGGGGCGAACCATCCCATTGGATCCTGGTTCGTCGTATCGTATGGTCCAGTCCCTCGTAGGAGAGTAGAACGAAATTTTCTCCTGTTTCTGCCGGCAGACGCCTGCCTTTTCGCGTACGGTGCATGCCACGTACTTCGAAAATATCGGCGAAGTCGGCGTCGAAAGTGGTGCGGAAGGGAACTACTAATTCCGATAAGCCATGGTTGACGAATTCGATCTCCTCGAAGCACGTGTTGCTCCATAGAAACCTCGAGCGCAGCACATGCAGCGTTCCGCGCGACACCACCACTTCGTTGTTGCGCGAAACGTCCAGATTCGCCAGGTCGCCAGTGAAGAGAAAATTGCTCGTTTCCACCGTGGAACTCAGAAGCAAGGGGCGAGTCCCCCACAGCAGCACGACCAGTTCCGACAAGTGCCGGGTGTCTTCAAAAAACAGGCCCTGCTCGCCCATGCCAGTGGTTTGGACGTCTCCCAAACGGTCAAAGACCAAGAAGGTCCTGCCGTACTTAAGAACGCGCGCGCGGTCGTCGATTGGCGACTGTGAAGTCGCTATGTAGTAGTGTTGGGTAGCAGATCGGTCCAACTCATAACTCCGTCGTCGAGAGTGATCGTAGCTGGTTCTTTGCGAACCAGCTTTTTGTAAATGGCCAAATATTCGGCAGCCATTCGCTCGTCGGAAAAGTGTCGCTCGAAATGCTTGCGGCAAGCCCGGCGATCAATTTGCTCCAGGTTTTCCAACGCGTCTACGGCGCCGTCCACGTCGTCGACGATGAAACCTGTTACTCCATGCTCCAGAACCTCAGGCACCGATCCACGACGGTAAGCAATGACTGGTGTTCCGCAAGCCAGCGCTTCAATCATTACGATCCCAAAAGGCTCGGGCCACTGGATGGGAAAGAGGAAAGCGGCGGCGTTTCCGAGGAAATCATTCTTCTCGTCATGTCCAATCTCGCCGATGAAGTCAACTCGTCCTTTTTTCAGCAGCGGCTTGATCTTATTCTCAAAGTACTCCGTATCCGCTGGGTCCACCTTCGCCGCAATTTTCAACTCCATGCCGGCTCGGTAGGCAATCTCGATGGCATCCTCCAAGCCCTTCTCCGGCGACACTCGCCCGAGAAATGCTAAGTAGTTTCCGTCTCCGTTCTTGCGTTTGAGCGATCGGCGAGGCATACCGTGCAGCACTGTACCCTGCCAGTTTGCCCATGGAACGGGCGTCCTCTGTGCGTCTGAGATGGAGACTAACGGCATCTCTCGAAAGGTCTGAAAGATAGGAACCAGATCCGGAATATCCAAACGTCCGTGCTGCGTGGTTAGGCATGGTACGCCAGACCGGCGGCCCAAAGGAAAATGAATATAGTCGAGATGGAAATGAATCAAGTCGAAGTTCGCAGCTTCCCGAAATACATAATCGGTCATGATGGCGTGATGTGCTATGGGATCCTGACACTGCGCATCGAGCCGCAGCGCCCTGGGGCAGATAGGCACGAGCCTGGCATTCGTCACAGAATCGCCGCTGGCGAACAGCGTGACATCATGGCCCAAACGCACCAGCTCCTCCGTAAGCCAGGACACGACACGCTCGGTACCTCCATACAAAACGGGCGGAACACTTTCGAAAAGCGGTGCTACCTGCGCGATTCTCATAAATTATGATGACACACTCTTTTCGAAGCCGTTGCTAACGGATAAAAGAGGGCTTAACTACACAATAGAGTTGAGCGCGGCTTTGGTCTATAAGGTGGGCGCTGTAGCAAGGCGCGGGGCCAAAGATCGATCGAATGAATGTCCGAACCGTGAATATGCAGCGCAGACGTGATCCCATGGTCACGGCTGCGCTGCTAGAACTCTCTTAATGGGCAGGGAAGTGGTCCAACATTTTGTCGACGGCTTTATCAAGTTTCTTCTCGTTCTTCTCCGGATTGTTGCTAAGCGTATCACTTGATACGCCGCGCCAAATCAGTTGTTTGTTATGCGCATCGTAGAAGTCCAGAACGAGAGAGCCCACAGGATAATTTTCCACCTGCGTTGTAGTTTCGCCGAAGGCCTCCCCAACGCCAGCCGCCCAGCCCGTCGTAGAAAGTCTGGTACTCGCGCTGGTCGTGGGCGCTGCCGACGGCAGTTATGGCCACGTCACCACCCTGGTCCACTCGCTGCCAGCCTTTCGCCTGCAGTTCGTGGTCGACTGCGTCTTTAATTCGATTCTCCCATAGAGGGTCTGTAGTTTTCACTTTTTCCCAACTAGTAGGTGTGGTACTGGGCAAAGTTTGCGTGATGGTCATAATCGGTTTTCACATCCTGCGCCATCGCGACTGCGGCAAAAGTCAGCAGGACGGTAACGATGGAACAAAAAACACGGAGTGCTTTCATAAGGTTTCTCCGAAAATTTAAGATCTCGTGCGCAAGGTCGAGGCAGGTTCGCGCTCAACGGATTGCGCAAAAGTATGATGCGAACATATTGCGGCGGGATTATTCCAAAGTTGCTTATCGCTCTGAGGACGGGGACTTCACCAGGCGATCGCGGCCGCCGCCTGGTTGCTCATCCCCCGCTCTTTACCTCACCACTCATGGGCAACTCGCGGCTGGCTGAGGTAGTCGATCGTCACGGAGCCGATTTGGTCGTGCACGGCCACGCGCATCATGGAAAGCTGGACGGCAAAACCGCCGGCGGAGTTCCTGTACACAACGTCGCCATCTCGCTGCTGCAAGCGCAAGAGGCATCGTCGGTTTACCGAATCTTTGATATCTGAAGCGCCGCTGAATAGCGATCTTTCGTAACTGTTAACGAAATAGTTAAGCCGTGCTATAATGCTTTTAACGCTACTGCCACGGTTTGCTCGTGACGCGGTGATCCTGTTGGATCAAGATTCATCTCCGCTTTTCCTGCCCGCCGTTTATTCAGCGTAAATCCAAAAATAGAGTAAGAGCGGCTGGGAACTCACTACAAGTGTATTTAGAGTTTGATCAAGCCCCTCCAGAAAGAAAATTACGAATGACAAGTTTTACGGAACTACCGCTATCTTCTGCTTTGCAGCAGAGGCTGGCGACAGCTCAATTTATTATCCCTACGCCGATTCAGGCGCAGGCTATACCCCTCGCGCTTGAAGGCAAGGATGTCCTTGCGACAGCGCAGACCGGTACCGGAAAGACGCTGGCTTTTCTGATCCCCGTGATCGAAATGTTGCAGCGTGAACCGGCGCAAAAAGCCCGCGTGCTGGTGTTGCTGCCCACGCGCGAGCTGGCGATTCAGGTGAATGAAGAATACGAAAAATTGCGCGGAAGGGAACTTTCGAGAGCCGCGCTGGTAATCGGCGGCGTTTCAGAGAAAGCGCAGATTCAGGCGGTCCGGAGCGGATCGGCCCTGGTGATTGCGACCCCCGGCCGTTTGCAGGATTTCATCACCCGCAGATTGATCGACTTGCGCGAGATCAAGATTCTCGTTCTTGATGAAGCCGATCGCATGCTCGACATGGGCTTTCTTCCCGCCATCCGCCGCATCCTGGCAATCCTGCCGCAACGCCGGCAAACCCTTTGTTTCTCGGCCACCATGGAGCAATCCGTCGCCGGCCTGGTAAACGATTCCATGCGTGATCCAGTACGTGTAGCCGTCGGATCCGTGCTGAAGCCAGTTGAGAGCGTTCGACTGCAAGCTTACGAAGTGCGTCCAGCCGAAAAGCCGGATGTGCTGCGGCAGTTGCTCTACGCGGAAAAAGGGCAAACGCTTATTTTCGCGCGCACGAAACGCGGAACTGAGCGATTGGCCAAAGAGTTGGTGCGCGAAGGTTTTTCCGCGACCATGATCCACGGGGACCGTTCGCAATCGCAGCGAAATGGAGCGCTCAGTGGATTTCAGCAGGGCAAGTTCCAGGTGCTGGTGGCAACCGATGTAGCCGCCCGCGGATTACACATCGATGATGTCGCGCATGTAATTAATTACGATCTGCCCAAGATGGCTGAAGATTTCATCCATCGCGTTGGACGTACCGGACGGGCAGGATCGGAAGGGCTTGCATCGAGCTTGGTGGCTGGAGCCGAGGTCATCGAACTTCGCCACATCGAGCGCGCGCTGAAATTGCGCATCGAGCGAAAACAAGTGGACTGGGCCAATGCGGAGCGCTCACAGCACGTTGTTCAAAATACGCTGGCCAGCAGGACTTTGACCAGGTTGCCCGGGGAAGTGTTTGCCTAGACACCAAGGATAGTAAAAAGGGGCGCGTCTTTCGAGACCGCGCCCCTTTTCTTATTTGAGATTGTGCCAACCAATAATTCTGAGTTACGGTTCGGTCTTTTCCGGAACGCGCTCTCGCGGGATGCTGGAAATATCGGCATCGTCGGCGCCCATCTGAAAAAGAGCGGCCTGCTCGGCGGCGTGTTTCTGCAACTCAATCAAATCCAGATCGCTGGAATCGCTCGACGTCCCTAACGGTTCCTCGGTTTTGCGTTGAATCCTGCGCTCCGCTTTGTCGCGTTGCTTTTGCTGGCGCGTGTGTTCTTTCTGGCGTTTGGTAAAACTCGATCGGCCTCGTCCTGGCATTCCACATCTCCAATTATGTATTTGGGCGTTGCGGCTGGAGCGCCGTCCATTGCATTAAAAGTGCAGAGCGAAAGTTGCGGCAATTTCCTCCAGCGAACCCAGCCGCTCTTCGATTTTATTACGTTGACGGATCTATACAGCGAATTCTTACCAGCGGGGCTCGCGCGGTTGACGCGCATGGCCTTGATAATCGTCGCGACCGCCCCCGCCTCCACCGCCAAACCGTTTCCCACCACCTCCGCCGCGCGGCGCATCGGTCTTCGGTTTCGCTTCATTGATCTTCAGCGCCCGCCCACCCATCTCAGTGCCATTCAACGCCGCGACTGCCTTGTCAGCTTCCGCCGGATTGGTCATTTCCACAAAAGCGAAGCCTCGCGCGCGGCCGGTCTCGCGATCCGTAACGATGCTGACCCTCTCGACGGCGCCATGCGCCTCGAAAGCGCCGCGCAATTCGGCTTCGGTGGTGTTATGAGGTAAGTTGCCAACATACAAATTCTTCATAGGATTTCTTCTCTTTCTGTTTTTTCTGCCGATGTTGTTGCTGCCGCAACTGCCGCTGAAAATGTGGGTTGAGAATGCAGGTCTTCGGGTTCGGAATGCCGTTCAATGGCTTCTGCCCAGCGCGACGGCCGGGGTGTTTCCCGAATGGCGCGTGAACGAGCTTCGCTGACCGATCGCACGGAGGAAATTTTTTTGCAAGCCTCCAATATTCCCCAGCGCCGCGACTGATTTCCTGAACCTTGAGCCAGCAGTGCGTCGACCATCTCCTTATGAAGAGCGTCTGCAGGCACGCCGGAAGGCGCAGCATCAGAATGCGGCGTGGCCGCGAGATACTGTGGACTGCCCACGAAGAAGGCGATTTGTTGAGGCGGGGTCGCGCCGCGAATATCGGTACAGAACTTGTCCCGGCTCTCCGCTTCGGTGTTCGCGTTAATCAGAACCAGATTGTATAAATCGGCTCGCCACCAGCATCGGGCCTCGAGCACGTCGGCAGCGCAATCGACCTCAATGCCGAGTTTTCTCATTACGTCGGCCCGTAAGTCACGTTTCGTCTGCGAAGTATCCAGCAGGAGCACTCGCTTCCTCTTTGCAATACCACCGATCGCGGCGGAGATTGGCAATGCCACAATGGGCGCGGTCATGCCGTTTTTTCCTTCTGATCCGGCTGCGAACCTGCAGGCACAAGATTTTTTTCGGCCAAAGTCTTCAACATCTTCTGATTGCTGATTCGCCGGCTGATTTTTTGCCTGCGTCGCCGGTTGAATCTCGCTTTGTCGCCATTGATTCCGGACATATTTGTCGCCTGCTTTCTGGCTGGCTAAAGTAAAACCGGGCGTCACTAATGGGCTAAGATTTCGCGCGGTGAATTGTTTGTAGAGTTGAGCTGACAGGCCAATTGCCCCCGGCTCGCCGTTCTGAAGGCGATCTTCCGCACCGCCAACACAAGTGACTCCGGGAGGGGTTGGGGGTGATCACGTTATCGCCTTTCAGAGAATGTTCTCAATCGCGAAGGCGCAACGGTCTGTCAGGGTGTCTTCGAGGTTAAGACCTTCAGTATACCCTGCATTCACAGATTTTGCTAAAGTTTCGCCGCACACGAATGGCGTCGAAAAGTCACCTAAGCGGCTCTTACGGTTGAGAAGGACTAACGTTGCTTTGGCTCTTTCCTTTGCACAAAAGAAGACAGAGCACCAGCGCTCCTCCGCCCGCTCCTCCACCAATTTCGAGCCATTTTGTATTTAGGCCGTGGCCCGCGCCTTCCGGCGGCGACTGGGCTCCGCAGACTTCCGATTCTTCGCGCTTTGCTTGCTGCCCCTCGTGCACCACGCCGGATTGGGAGGAACTCGAATCGGCAGCTGGTTTGCGGAGGCCGCCCGCTTGCTTGATATCAACGTCGTTTTTTCGCGCTGCCACTTGAACCGACCCGGTCAAGTCAGTCACCTCATACTGCGTCCGTTCGTTCGAGACCGGTTCCACCTTGAGACAGTTCACGTGCACGCTCATCGATGTGGATGTTCCCACGGCGACGGTTCCATGCTCCAGCGTCAAATAATTCCCCTCAAACTTCACGATAGATTGTCCCTGAATCAACACTGACGATCCTTCAGCGTCAAGATTGGCCACGAATCCCGGTTTTGTCTCCAGTGAATCTCCCGGGAATACGACGGTGGAATCCGCTACCTCCGCGCCATTTACCCACACCCCGCCATTGCTATGTAACAAAGCCGAACCTGTGTCCGCTGCCAGTAGCGATGCAGGAAGCAGGATGATCAGCATCCACGAAACGAGATTGCGAAAGAAGGACACACCCATAGCCAAAATAATTTTGCACACTGGTCCTCAGAGAATCGTAGCGGCAGGGAGCCCGGTCGTCTATTAGCTCCGCAGGTGCCGCTCGCTACAGAAGTACTTCGCGCGAGCCGGGATAGTTTTCTGCGGCGGGTATGGCAACTCCGGTATGCTTGGCAATCACATTTTGACGAACACAGGTTCCGATGAAATGTGAGTGCCGAGTTCGATCGGAAGCCGTTCGACCGTGAATTTTCATCTGAACATGGGACCCAAATTCAGCGGATGAGGCGGTGATTGAATTCCGGGACGTCGACTTACTCGCTCCCCAATGGCCAGCCATTACTGCGCGGCTTGAATCTCCAGGTGCAACGCGGCGAGACTTTGGTACTGCTGGGACGCAGCGGGTCGGGAAAGACGACTTCACTAAAGTTGATCAATCGCCTGCTGAAGCCCAGTGGAGGGGAAGTTCGCGTCAACGGCGCCGACACCGCTAAGAGCGACGTCATTCGCCTGCGTCGAAGCATAGGTTACGTCATTCAGGATGTCGGCTTGTTTCCGCATCTCACGGTTGAGCGCAACATTAGTCTTGTGCCCCGAATCGAAGGCTGGAGCGCCGATCGCATCGATGCTCGCGTCGCCGAGTTATTGCAGTTAGTGGGATTGGATGGCGAAGTCGCTTCCCGCTATCCTCGCCAACTCTCGGGCGGGCAGCGGCAGCGGGTGGGAGTCGCCCGGGCGCTGGCTGCGGATCCTGCGATCCTGCTCATGGACGAACCGTTCGGCGCGCTCGACGCCCTCACCCGCGATCAACTGCAGCGCGAATTTTTGGCCCTTCAGCGTCGACTCAACAAGACCGTAGTATTCGTCACCCACGATTTGCGTGAAGCGCTGCGGCTTGGCACACGCGTTGCGCTAATGGAGGCTGGGCAATTAGTCATGGTCCTGCCACCGCAGGATTTCCTGCGATCCCCGGACCCATTGGCTGCAGCTTATGTGGAAGCCTTCGGAGAGGGATTGAGTTCGGTAGCAACTCGAGGAACGGAATGAACCTCATTCACTTTTTCGCTCAGCATCATGAAGAGATTCTGGAATTGACAGTTGAGCACTTGTGGCTGGTCGGGGTTTCCACGCTGCTGGCGGTGCTCATCGGGATTCCGTTGGGCATTCTGAGCGCCCACTGGCCGGTCTGGAACAAGCCAGTGTTAGGCAGCGCCAATATTATTCAGACAATCCCCAGTCTCGCCTTGTTTGGTTTTCTGCTGCCCGTTCCCTGGATTGGCGCCCGCGCCGATCGTCTGGCTATTCTTGCTCTTACGCTGTACGCGCTGCTGCCGGTGATTCGGAACACTTACACAGGAATCCGCGGAGTCGATCCATCCGTGCTGGAAGCTGGGCGCGGCATGGGGCTCACCGATCGGCAGCTCTTGTTTCAGGTGGAGTTGCCGCTTGCGGTCAGCGTGATTCTTTCTGGCGTGCGAGTTGCGGTTGTGGTCTCTGTCGGCCTTGCCACGATTGCAGCCGCAATTGGCGCCGGGGGCCTGGGTGAATTTATCTTTCGCGGTCTGGCGATGGTGAATAATCAACTTATTCTGGCTGGAGCGATTCCCGCCGCGGTGCTCGCTCTGTCCGCGGATTTCGGCTTGGGATGGCTCGAGAGGCGCCTGCAACCGCGATGAACACAGGCAGGCGTGCAACCATAGTATTCGCAGTTCTCCTCTCTTTGATCGTGTCTTCATGTGCCCCGTCGCATGCGAACCGCATTGTAATCGGATCCAAGAATTTTACCGAGTCTCTGATGCTGGGCGAACTTCTGGCGCAGATCGTGGAAGCGCGCACCCATCTGAAAGTCGAAAGGCGTTTCTACCTGGCGGGAACCTATATCTGTCAGCAGGCGATGTTGGCGGGGCGCATCGACATCTATCCCGAATATACCGGAACTGCTCTCACCGCTATCCTGAAACAGAAGGCGGAAGGTGATCGCGCTGCGGTATACCAGCGGGTTAAAAGCGAATATGAAAAGCGCTTCGGACTGACGGTCGGTCCGCCGTTCGGCTTCAATGACACTTTCGCAATGGAGATTCGCGGCGCCGACGCGCGCCGCCTGAATATCAAAACGCTATCGCAGGCGGCGGCGTTCGCTCCGCAATGGCATGCCGGTTTTGGCTACGAATTCATGGAACGCCCCGATGGGTATGCCGGACTGGCTGCCGCTTACGGCCTGCACTTTGCCGGACCGCCGCGAGTCATGGATTTGGGCCTGCTCGCCTCAGCGTTAAAGGATCATCAGATCGATATCGCAGCGGGTAACGCCACCGATGGCTTGATTCCTGCATTCGATTTGTTCGCGCTGGAAGATGACCGTCACTATTTTCCGCCATACGAAGCGGTCGCCGTGATCCGCCAACAGACGTTGCAGCAGCATCCCGAAGTTGGTGAAGCGATTGCCGAGTTGGGCGGAAAGATTTCCGACCAGGAAATGCAGAAGTTGAATTATGCGCTTGACGGGCGGCGTCGCGATGTCAAAGACGTAGCGCAGGAATTCCTGCGCAGCAAGGGATTGATCCATTAGATTCCGATTTCTACTCGGCTCTTGCCTGGATTAATAATTCACCCCGCAACGTCAGCACGGCGTTTCCTTTAAGAATTACTCGCTTCTCTTTGACTTCGCACCAGATTTCTCCTCCGCGCTCTGAGACCTGACGTGCGTGCAGCGTCTGCTTGCCTAATCGCTGCGCCCAGTACGGGGCCAGCGAGCAGTGTGTCGAACCGGTCACTGGATCTTCGGGAACTCCATAGCTCGGGGCAAAATAGCGGGAAACGAAATCCGCGTCCTTCGCAGGGGCGGTGATGGCGACACCCGCGGGATGGAGCTTCTTAAGCAATCTGAAATCAGGACGAATACTTCTGACTTCTTGCGCGCTCTGATAAACCGCGAAGTAGTTGTCCTCGATTTGCAGAACATCCGCCGGAGTTTTCCCCAAGGCTTCGATCAAAGCCGTGGGCGGGTCCGGACATGACCAGGGCGTGAGGGACGGGAAATCCATTGCGAAGAAGCTGTTGTCGCGGGCAACCGTCAGTTCCCCCGAGTAACGGGTCTCGAAGCGAACCAATTCGAGTCCAGGTGCAAGAATTTGCATCAACACGAAGCCGGATGCCAGGGTTGCGTGTCCGCAAAGCTTTACCTCGCAATGCGGCGTAAACCATCGGAGTTCATAATGTTCGCCGCGCGGAACGAAAAATGCGGTCTCAGAAAGATTGTTTTCTGCGGCGACCGAAAGCAGCACCCTGTCATCTAACCATTCCACGAGGGGGCACACCGCGGCCGGGTTGCCCGCGAACGGTCTGGTAGTAAAGGCATCGACATGGAATATCGGAATCGACATTCTCTTATGGTACCCGGAGCGAGATGCGGATAGAATTGCCGGACTGCAGTCTGGCCTGCTTTGCCGAGGCCTTCCTCGTTCGTCATTAGACTTTCAGATTCGGAGACGCGTATGCCAGCCATGTACAGCGAAACCGCCACACGTCACCCAATAATCGAGGAACTATCGGCCGCACGTAAAAAAACCGACGAGCTTTTTGCCATCGTGAATTCCGATGCGCTTTATGATCGCCCCATCGCCGAGCGCCACCGCATCATTTTCTACATCGGACATTTGGAAGCGTTCGATTGGAATCTTTTGCATGATCGTGCGCTCGGACTAAAAAGTTTTGATCCAGAGTTCGATCGCCTCTTTGCTTTTGGTATCGATCCGGTCGGCGGTGGATTGCCGACCGATCAGCCTTCGCAGTGGCCGTCGGTTGCTGCAGTTCGGGAATATGTCCGAGAAATTCGAGCTGCCCTGGATGAAAAATTGCCGGAGGCATTAAGTTCCAATTCCGGCGGCAGAGACGGATTTCCGCTTAGCACTTTGCTGAATGTTGCCGTCGAACACCGCCTGATGCATGCGGAGACACTGGCATACGTGCTGCATCAGCTTCCGCTGGATCGCAAAATCGGGCACGCTGAAACGGTAAATCTGGCGAGTGCTCCCGTGAATCATCGCAGCATCGAAATTCCTGCCGGAGAAGTTACGCTGGGTTTGTCGCGTGCCGGCAATATTTTTGGTTGGGATAACGAATTTTCCGACCACACCGTAAACGTTCCTGCTTTTTCCATCGATCAGTACAAAGTGACGAATCAGCAATACCATGCATTCATCGACGCGGGTGGTTACGAGAATCGTTCCCTCTGGATCGCCGACGGAAATGAGCACGACTGGAATTGGAAATCCGAGCGCAAAATTTCTCATCCCGCCTTTTGGAAACGTGAAGGTGGTCGATGGCTGTATCGGACCATGTTCAACGACGTTCCGCTTCCATTGGATTGGCCTGTTTACGTAAGCCAGTCCGAGGCAAAAGCGTATGCGAAATGGGCAGGGAAGTCGTTGCCCACCGAAGCCGAATGGCAGCGAGCAGCATATTCCACGCCCAACGGCGACCCGCGATCGTACCCGTGGGGCAGCGAATCGCCCTCGAACGAATTCGGCAACTTTGATTTTGCCAGCTGGAATCCCGCGCCAGTAAACGCCTTTCCCATGAGCCGCAGTGCCTTTGGCGTGGAAGGGATGGTAGGCAATGGTTGGGAGTGGACTTCCACCGAATTCGCTCCCTTTCCTGGATTCGAGCCGTTCCCGTTCTATCGCGGATACTCCGCCGATTTTTTCGATGGCAAACACTTTGTCATGAAAGGCGGATCGGCGCGCACCGCGGCGTGTATGTTGCGGCCTACGTTCCGCAACTGGTTTCAGGCGCATTATCAATTTATCTACACCGGATTTCGTTGCGTAAGCCGCTGACTCGTCATAAGGAGCTATTAAGATGCTCGTTCACGCTATCACTGCCGACCTGCAGTACGAATTCGCAGCGGATGTTCGCGCTGGGCTTACCAAGCCCGGCCAGAAGGAATTGCTCTCGAAGTATTTATATGATGATGTAGGCTCGGCCCTGTTTGAAGTAATTTGTCACTTGCCGGAGTATGGCCTCACGCGCGCCGACGAGCGTTTACTGCGCCGGCACGCTGGCGATATCGTGGAGCGCCTCGCCACACCGATTGCCGTTGCCGAACTCGGCAGCGGCAGCGGCAAGAAGACTCGCCAGATTCTCGAAGCTCTCTGCCGGCGCCAGCGTACTCCTTACTATCCCATCGAGATTTCTCCAACTGCCCTCGCCATGTGTGAGCGCGAACTAAGTGATATCGATTGCATCAGCATTCTCGGCTTCGAACGGGAGTATCTTGATGGCTTGCTGGAAGTGGCCGCGGAGAGGCGTCCCGGGCAGCATCTTCTTGTGCTTTTTCTAGGCAGCACCATCGGAAACTTCGATCGCATGGCCGGACTCAAATTCCTGAACCAGGTTCGCCGCATTCTCGAGCCCGCAGATTCTCTGCTGCTGGGCACCGATCTGGAGAAGCCAAGTTCCCAACTGCTGGCAGCCTATGACGACGAATTGGGAGTTACCGCTGCATTCAACCTGAATTTGCTTGCGCGCATTAATCGCGAATTGGGCGGCGATTTTGATCTCGCTTACTTTGAGCACATGGCGAAGATCAATCACTACAATCGCAGCGTGGAAATGCATCTGCGCTCTGCGCGTCGCCAGACGGTAAATATTCCCGCCGCCGAACTTGTCGTCGAATTCTTCGAGGGCGAAACCATCTGGACCGAAAGCAGCCACAAGTATTCTCCCGATGAAATTTTTCGCATGGCAAGCACCGCAGGCTTTCGCTGCGAGGTGCAGTGGATTGATGATCAGTGGCCGTTCGCGGAGAATCTATTGGTCGCGGAATAAATGCCTCGCAGAATGGCATCGAACCATCGGATGATCCGCTGCGTGTCTGACTTGCTTATGTGAGAAGCTTTTCATCTCGAAGTAAAACTTTGTAAATACCCCATCCCCTGGGCTGCTCCGATGTAGATTAATAGAAGGTATGGACGCAGCCACAAACCGCTTTCTGGCCGTTGTATTCTGCGCCGCCGCCGCGATTGGCATGTTTCCGACATGCCATGCCCTGCCGTTCGGCTCCGCAGCCCAGGAAGCTCCAGCCGCAGTGAGCAGGCGTATCGGCGTCGTCAAAGCGATCAATGGAGCGGTGATCACCCTGACGCCCGATTCCGGCCCTACCCTCAACATCACGGTGCAGCCAACTACTCGCATCGTCCGCATTGCGCCCGGTGAAAAGAATCTGAAGAATGCAACGCCGATCCAGTTACAGGATGTTCAAGTCGGCGACCGCATTCTGGTCGGTGGCAAGCTGTCAGACGATAGCGTGTCGCTGCTGGCGTCGTCGGTCGTGGTAATGAAGCGCTCCGACCTTGAGGCCAAGCACCAGGAAGATCTGCAGGACTGGCAGAAGCGAGGAGTAGATGGACTCGCCAAGGCAGTGGATCCAGCGGCCGGTACCGTGACAATCTCCGCGCGGGGCAAGGATGTCGTGCTTCGCACGTCCACCAGCACGGTGATTCGCCGCTACGCGCCGGATTCCGTTAAATTTGACGACGCCAAGCCCAGCACCCTGCAGGAGATTCATCCCGGCGATCAAGTGCGCGCGCGTGGCGACCGTAGCGCCGACGGAACTCAGTTAACTGCTGACGAAATTGTCTCCGGAACATTCCGCAATATTGCCGGTACCATCAACTCCGTTGATGCAAGTTCCTCGACAATCAACGTTCACGATCTATTGTCGAAGAAAAATGTGCCCATCAAAATCACTTCAGACTCCCAGTTGCGAAAGCTGCCCCCCGAGATGGCTCAGATGATGGCCAAGCGTTTAAAGGGAGCAGCGAATGCCGCTTCGGCGGGCGGTTCGTCCAACGCCGCCGCGACGACCAGCCAGGGTGCGGCGCCAGCAGGCGGTCCGGGAGGCCCTGCGGTAAACGGGATGGGCGCACGCTCGGGCGCACCCGATCTGCAGCGGTTGATCAACCGTGCTCCAGCGACTTCACTCGCCGAGCTGCACAAGGGCGACGCAGTAGTCATTCTCTCGACCGAAGGGACGGACTCGGGAGCAAGCACCGCGATCCAATTGGTCAGCGGCGTCGAACCCATCCTGCAAGCGGCACCGAACGCCGGCCAGGCAATGATGTTAGCGCCTTGGAGCCTGGGCGCGCCCGCCGCTGATAATGGTGGCCCGTAGTTCGCACTTCCATCAATCGAATCAAATGACAAAAGATATGGCAGAGGCTCACTTCAGGGATTGGAATATTTGATGAACGCAAGGCAGTGCTTTTCCTTCATACTGATTTTCTCGCTGCTTCAGTTCTGCGTGATGCTCGCGCAGACCCAAACTGCCGCGTCACAGAATGCCTCTGGAGCCTTGCGCGGGCAAGTAAGCGACCCCTCGGGCGCTGCCATTGCGAACGCCAGCGTCGTCCTCACACCTGCGGCGGCTGGTTCAACGCCAATCAAAGCGCAGGCCAACGGGCAAGGACAATACGAATTCAAGGGGCTCGCGCCGGGCCAATACACATTGAATGCCGTCGCCCAGGGATTCTCAGTCTACGAAAACGACAACGTAGTCATACCCGCGAACCAGTCTCTGGTACTCAATGTGCCGATGACCATTGAAGTGGAGCAGCAGAAGATTCAGGTCGAGGACACGGCGCCCACCGTCGATGTGAATCCCTCGAATAACGCTGGCGCCATCGTCATCACGGGTAAAGAGCTGGAGGCTTTACCCGACGATCCCGATGAATTGCTTACCGATCTGCAGGCGCTGGCCGGGCCCTCTGCCGGGCCCAATGGCGGGCAGCTTTACATCGACGGTTTCACTGCCGGACAGCTTCCTCCCAAGGAATCAATTCGTGAAATTCGGATCAACCAGAATCCTTTCTCCGCTGAGTTCGACAAGATCGGCTACGGCCGGATCGAAGTCTTCACCAAGCCGGGCACCGACAAATTTCACGGACAGTTATTAGTCGACGGAAACGATTCGCCGTTCAATTCGGCTAATCCGTTCGGCGGCGCCAACCAGCCGGGTTACGATTCCACAATTTTTAGCGGCAATATCGGTGGACCCATCAACAAGAAATCGTCTTTCTTCTTCGACTTCCAGCGGCGGAACATAAACGATCTATCCGCGGTCAATGCCATCACGCTTGGCCCCGACGCTCTCACCGAGACTCCGTTCATTGAGGCCGTTCCTTTCCCCAGGCATCGAACCAACCTCACGCCCCGTATCGATTATCAGCTCGGCAAGAACAACACTTTGACGGCGCGCTACCAGTATTACCGCGATACCGAGGATAACAAGGGCATAGGCACCTTTACCCTGCCTTCTCAGGGTTACAACTCCGACTCCACCGAACACACGCTGCAAATCAGCGACACGCAAGTCGTTGGGGCAAAGATCGTGAATGAGATTCACTTTCAGTATTTGCGCGAGCTGGACAACCAATTGGCGCTGAATACCCAGCCGACACTTAACGTTCTGGGATCCTTCGACGGCGGGGGCAATAACGACGGCGACATTCTCGATCACCAGGATCTTTACGAGCTGCAGAACTACACGTCCATCCTCCACGGCAATCACATGGTGAAGTTCGGAGCGAGGCTGCGGGGCGTGAGAGACGCAAACAGCCAGACCTCCGGATTCAACGGCGAATTCACGTTCTCTTCCTTGCTGCCCGACTCGCAGGAAGCCAGCTGCGTGCCTGCTCCGGGACAGGCGCCATGCCCCATTTCCTACGCGACGGCAATTCGGAACGCGGGAAACGGGAGCACGCCGATCGCGACTCAACTTACATATACGAAGGGCAGTCCGCCTCTGGTGGTGGGAAATTTCGACGCTGGACTTTACTACCAGGATGATTGGAAGGCGCGCTCCAACATCACTCTCAGCTACGGACTGCGCTTCGAAACTCAGACAGGCATTTCGGATCACGCAGACTGGGCGCCACGCCTCGGCTTTGCCTGGGGTGTTGGGGGCAGAAGTACTCCGCCGAAAGTTGTTCTGCGTGGCGGCTTTGGTATTTTTTACGAGCGATTCCTGGAAGCCCAGATACTGGAAGCGAATCGCTTGAACGGTATCACCCAGGAACAGTTTGTCATCGACAATCCCCAATGCGCGTCCCTCACGGATTTATCTTCCTGCACCGGCGCGGCTATACCGGCTACGCCCACGACTTACGAGATCAGCCCGCGCCTGCATGCGCCTTACACCATGCAAACCGCCATCAGCATGGAGCGCCAGCTCACCAAAGTTTCAACCTTAAACGTGACTTATCTGAGCTCGCGCGGCTTTGACCAACTGCTTACCGTCAATGCCGACGCTCCTTATCCTGGAACTCCGTGCAGTCCGACTTGCGCGACACCCACGGCCAATCTTTACCGCTATGTGTCCGAAGCCGTGTTTCGGCAGAATCAACTGATTGCCAATACGAATTGGCGGATTGGATCGAAAGTGCAGTTGTTTGGCTACTACGTTTTGAACTATGCGGACAGCGACACTTCCGGCGTTTCCAGTTTTCCTTCGAACTCATACAACATCAGTGCGGATTACGGACGCGCTTCGTTTGACTTCCGTAATCGATTCTTCCTCGGAGGATCGTTCGCCCTTCCTTTCAACTTTCGCCTCAGCCCGTTTATCGTTGCCAGCTCCGGCTCTCCCTTTAACATCACCACACGAAATGACCTCAACAGCGATTCCATATTCAACGATCGGCCTGGGCTGGTCTCAACTGCCACCTGCGCCTCATCCATGACGCTGACGCCGACTTCAAACACTTACTGCACGCCGCTAGGAACTTTCAACGCTGTTCCTCTCGCTGGCCAAAAGCTTGCTCCTATCGATTACGCGACCGGTCCATCGCATGCGGTAGTCAATCTGCGACTTACCAAGACTTTTGGTTTTGGCCCTAAGGCCTCAGGTCCTACGGGCAATCAGACACATGGCGGCGGACCGGGTGGAGGCGGTCACGGCCACGGTCCGCTGTTCGGCGGCGGTCCGATCGGGATACCGAGTGGCTCTGACCGTCGCTACAACCTTTCCTTTGGCGTCTCAGCGCGTAATGTGTTTAATAAGGTTAATCTGGCGAATCCGAGCGGCATTTTAGGTTCGCAATTTTTCGACACGTCAAACGCACTTGCGCAGAATGGACCGTTCTCGAACGGGGCGGCCAATCGCCGCATCGATTTAATAGCGACGTTCAACTTCTAGTGAGTGGCCATCGGTGCTACACCAGATCCGCAGTTCGGGTTATCCTGAAAGAGCGGAGTGCCAGTCTCCAATGCCCGCCAAATAATTAGGTTTGTCACTGATTCCCACCACAAGACGTAAGTTTCTATACTCTGCCGCGGCGGCGGGTACGCTCGCAATCGCCGGCGACTCCGTCCTGCTGGAGCCGAATCGCCCGCGTGTTGTGCGTCGGGAGTTCTCGCTGGTCCGCTGGCCCGAGCGCCTGAACGGCTTTACCATCGCCCTGTTGAGCGACTTTCACTACGATCCCTATTTTTCGGTTCACCCTTTACACGCTGCTGTTCCGCTGGTCAACGAGCTGCGTCCTGATCTGATTGTTTTAACGGGAGATTTTGTTTCCGTGCCTCCGACCGGAGATCCCGCCAAAGCCGCATTTGCCGCCGAGCCCTGCGCTAAAATCATCCGCCAAATGAGTGCGCCTCACGGCTTGTGGGCGATTCTGGGAAATCATGACTGCGATACCGACCCAGAGGAAGTCACCCGCGCGGTTCAGGCTGAGGGCATTCAAATGCTGGAGAATCAATCGAAGGCCATCGAGCAGGATGGTGCGCGCTTCTGGCTCGCGGGCGTGGATGACGTGCTCAGCGGCACTGCCGACATTGCAGAGACATTGCTTGGCATCCCCACCAACGACGCTGTGATCCTGCTGGCTCACGAACCCGACTTTGCCGATGAGGCTGCGAAATTTCCTGTCGATTTGCAGCTCTCCGGCCACTCCCATGGAGGCCAGATCCGCATTCCATTCGTTCCGTTGTTCTACTTACCCGACTTGGCCAAAAAATATCCGATGGGAATTTACGAGGTGGGTCCACTGCCCCTCTATACCAATGCTGGCATCGGGACCGTGAATATCCCGGTCCGGTTTAATTGCCCTCCCGAAATTACGCTGATCACCCTCCGATCGGCTCAGAAAACGTAATTTGAATTTGGGATGTAAAGCGACAAAACCCTTCCTGTCAGCCCGCGAAGTGCAATCGCCTTCACACGATTGCCTCATAATTGACTTCCCCCAGCCGCAACCGATTGATAGCAAGCGTCTTAGGCTATGTGTAGGCTGGCATTCAACTTGCCGATAAATAAGCCATAAGGGAGTCACTTGCTCCCCGTTTGGTCGTGACATGCTTTGTCGCATCTGGCCTTTGCTTCTGGTACTCACGGTTCCTGCCGTCGCTAGCGTGCGGCCTGTAGTTCCGCGTTTCGGCCAGGCACTCTTGTCCGAGCGGGAACACAAACTGTGGACGACTCCCGTTCGCGCCTCCGTATATAGCGACGTGCCTCACGTCAGCGCGCGTGCACGCTGCGAAAATACTCACCCTCCCGAAGCTCTGACCACGCCCGACCCGCTGATAGTTCCGGTAGTTTCTGGAGCGAAGGTGAAGGTCAGCTTCATCATCGGCGCCGATGGCCGCGTACACAGCCCTCTCATCCTGCAGAGCGGTGGAACCGTAGGCGACCGCAATGTGCTGCAAACGGTAGGCACTTGGCGCTATCGTCCGGCTACTTGTAATGGCGTGCCCACCGAAGCCGAAGGCAAGATTGAGTTTTCCCGCCGCTAGCACGCTCTTGGACTAGAATGAGTCGTTACTGCCCCACTTGGAGCGTAGTCCAAATCGTGGATAGCGAAAACCAACTCGGCAAACCATCCGGCGCGGCTCCTCCGGAGGACTCTCAGACAAAGCCCGACCTGGGTCCAGACGATTCAGCGGCCGGAACCACCATTCAGCGTCTCTTTCCCGAGATGCGGCGTCCCAAGCCCAATCAGGAAGCGATTGCGGCGGCTTTGCAGGCCATGCAGCGTCTTACCATGAAGATGGATTCCGAATCCGCTGCCGAGGAGAGTGCGCCGCAAACTGCCCGCACTGCTTTTATTATTTGCTCCTCTTGCGGACATAAAAACCGCGAAGCCAATAAATTCTGTGGCATGTGTGGACTTCCCGTAGAAGCCTCGCCCGATGAATCGCCGGCTTCTGAATTGCCGCAGTTCGAGTTGCCAAATTTCGGCCTGCCGGTTCCTGCGTCAGCCGGATTCGAGGACGAGCGGCCTCCGTCTCGAATACCCTACGCAGCGCAGGAAGCCGAGCGCGAAGTGCATCCGGCTCCAGGTGCGGCAGTGGGTCAGCATCACTATCATCATCATTACCATCATCACTATTTTCAGGGCGGCGTGGAAGGCAGTGTCGGCCCGCGAGGGAATGCGCCCGAGAGCGCTCGCGAAACGGACCGGATGAGAATCGCGGCCGCCGCCAAAGGAGAGCCGATGAGCCGCAGTGAGGCTGCGGTGCGGCGCGTAACCCAGGAGTGGGTGCTAGCGTGCAATACGCGGCAGCTCGATGAGTTGCTGGATCTCTACGCGCCGGATGCCGTGGTGGTGCGCTCCAACCTGCCACTGCTGCGTGGAGCCGCGGCAGTGCGCGAGTTCTTTTTCTCCGCCATCGAATCGGGTCTGGGAGAAGTTGCCGTCGAACCCATCCGCGTGGAGGTGCTTGGCGACCTGGCTCACGAGGTGGGACGCTACAGTGCGCTGGTTCCGGGCACCGCAGGCAAGCGCCGCGAGGAGCGCGGAAAGTATTTGTGGGTCTTCGCCAAGCAGAGCGGCGGCGATTGGAAGCTGGTCTCGGAATGCTGGTCGAGTGACCTCACGCTGACCAGTGCGGAATCTGACATTCCGAAGTCCGCCACCCCGGTTGCGTCAAAGGGCTTGCCTCGCAGAACATAGACATCCGCTCACGGACTCACGCCAAGGTTCTCCAACTCCTCACGCAATTGATCCAGCGTTTGCATGTGAATCGTGCGCATACCCAGCTTCGCGGCGCATTCCAGGTTCAGAGCGCGATCGTCGATGAAACAGCATTGCTCGGGATCGATCTGAGTGATCTCGATGGCGAGACGGTAAATACCGCCCTCGGGCTTGCGCAGTCCCACGAAGCAGGAACTCACAAAAACGCGGAAGATTTCCCGCAAGCCGAACTTCTGGATGCGGTACCCATTTAACTCGCGGGACTCGTTATTAATCGTGCCCATGAAGTACTTGCCGGAATCCGCAAGAGCACGTACGAAGGCCAAAACGTCGGTCATCGGGCGTGACAAGGCAAACATGAAATCCCGAAACTCTGCGCGCATGAAGGGACGGGCCGCGTAAAAAATAGTGCGATCCAGGTATTCGTCGAGCGAGATCTTGCCACGTTCGAACGATGACACAACCATCTCGTGCCGTGTTTGAAACTCTTTTTGGTCGAGATGAAAGTGTTCCAGAGCTTGGGCGCGTTCATTGTGGTCCCAAGCGTTGGTGAGCAGAACCCCTCCAACGTCCCAGAAGATAGCGTGAATGTCAGACACTGATCAGTCCCTATATGGTGCTAACGGCGCGGCTGAAAGCCGCGTCCTTTCAAAGCAGTCAAGCGATCGAGATTTATTTCGCTTTCTCTTCTTGAGCGCTGGCCTGGCCGATCTCAAAGTCCTTGCGTCCAAGATTCGCCTTCCCTGAGCCCCCTTCGATTGCAAGAATCGAGGAGCGGGGCTTGCCCTGCACCTTTGCTTCCACTTGCGATGCAGACCAAGCGCCGCCGACCTGTCGCAGCCCGTAGTAAATAAATTCCTTCTGCTGTCCCGTCCCGCGAAGCGTCTTCACCACATGCACAGGGAACAAAATGCTGCGGTCAATCCACGATGTCACCGAAGCATCGTGTGTCTGATCCTGAGAGCCGGGCATGCTCTTAAGCACAAAACAATCCCGCACTCCGTATTTCTCCGGTGCCAAGAGTTGTTGATTCTTCCAGAAGAACTGGCTCTCGACCATGTCTTCATAGGTGAAGTCTGTTCCAACCAGTGGGTCGTTCCAACGTTCGAAGGGCAACACGCTGGCGGCCTTCTCGCCGGGAAGCATTGCCTCGATGGTCAGGTGCCCACTTACGGTCATATGCAGAAGAAGGCTCGTCTTCTCTGAGCCAGGCCCAGAGATCTCAACCAGCAGACGCAGACCATCGGGAAACCAGCGAGCTTTGCCGACAAACTTGTAGCTCGTGCGCTTGCCATCGGCTTCCACACGTGTGAGGTGCCCGGTCGCGCGGTAGTCTAATTTTTCAATACGCTGGCGCGAGCCAGTCAGCACAGTCTCCAGGTCAGGATTCGCCGCGAAGGCCGATGACGGGTTCCCCTGCGAGATGAGCACTGGCAAAGCGATGGCTAATTGAATCGTCCCAAAGACGCAATGCGCCCATAGGGACTTTGCGAAACAGCCGAATTTGCGGCTGCGAGAGAGCCTTGAGGCGCGGTAGAGGAAGGTCATAGCTAAGCATTCGCCGGCGTCAAAGTCAGCATTGCACGCGCATTTTAATCGCCGTAGCTCGATGAGTATACATGGTTCGTAGCGCTTCAAAGTTGCTGACGCGCGCAAGACCCGCGCCAGCATTAGACATTTTCGAATTGATGGTATCCTCCGACAGCACTGGGAAGAGTGGGGTTTGATTCCCCCTACCGGCACAAGTCAGAAAAATCAGTTTGCTGTAGAATCGGGAACCGATCGAGGGGGAGCCATGTACTTTGAGCAATTCTACTTGGGTTGTCTGGCGCACGCCTCCTACATGCTGGCCTCGGAGGGTGAAGCGGTTGTGGTGGATCCGCAGCGGGACGTGGAAATTTATCTTGAAGCTGCGGAGGCCAATCACATTTCTATCCGCCACATCTTTGAAACTCATCTGCATGCGGACTTCGTTTCCGGGCACCGGGAACTAGCATCGAGAACGGGTGCGAAGATCTACATGGGGGTGCAGGCCGGTGCGACATTTCCTCACGTGGCAATCGAGGACGGCTTCCTGCTCTGCGTGGGAAAGTTGCGTATCACAGCGATCGAAACGCCGGGGCATACGCCGGAAAGTATTTGTCTGGTGATTGCGGATGAAGAGAAGTCCGCCGATGCGTGGGCTGTTTTGACGGGGGACACTTTGTTTCTGGGAGACGTGGGGCGCCCTGATCTCTCCCAACGCTATAGCCCGGTGCAACTGGCGGGCATGCTTTATGACAGCCTGCACAACAAAATTCTGAGGCTGGCGGATGATGTTCTGGTTTATCCCGCGCACGGGGCTGGTTCTTTGTGTGGGCGAAACATGCGAGCGGAGAAAGTTTCGACGATCGGTACCGAACGGCTCACGAATTATGCGTTGCAGATCGAGAGCAGGGAAGAGTTCATCGAGCAATTGACCAGCAACCTGTCGGCTCGTCCGGAATATTTCTCGCAGGATGCGGAAATCAATCGGACGGGAGCGGCAACACTCTCCGATCTGCCGGCTTTGGCGGCGCTCGCTCCGGGCGAAGTGAAGGCAATATTGGCGGATGGCGGAATTGCGTTAGACGTTCGTCCGGGCGAGGAATTTGCGGCGGGGCACGTGCCGGGAGCGGTGAATATTGCGCTGTCCGGACAATTTGCATCCTGGGCGGGAGCGTTGTTGGGGTTGGCGGCCCGTCCGGTGTTGATTGCTAACTCGGAAGAGGCGGTAGCAGAAGCGAGAATGAGACTTGCTCGCATAGGACTGGAAGACGCCCAAGGATATTTGAACGGAGGCATCGACGCGTGGAGGAACGCCGGTTTATCTTTGGCAGAGCTGTCGCAAATGACCGTGGACGTGCTTCGTCGACGCTTGCAAAATGAGGATGTGCAGGTGCTGGACGTTCGGCGCGAGCGGGAGTGGGAAGAGGGTCACATCGAGGGTGCATCGTGGTGGCCGCTGGATAATTTTAAGGTGGCAGCTCCGGAAATTGATCGCACTGTTCCGATTGCGGTGCACTGCAAAGGCGGATACCGCAGCATGATCGCCTGCAGCCTGCTGCAGCGGGCTGGTTTTCAGAATGTGATAAACGTCATCGGAGGATTCGACGCCTGGCAGGCGGCCAAACTTCCCATCTCAATCGAAAAGCCAGTCCACGCTTAAATCGTCCCGACATGCCATATCGAATTGCAGTGTAAACTTCTTTGTAGACACTGATTTGAGCGACGAAGAATGAAAATGGCGAAACTCGCGAAATCCTACCGCGTA
>CAVRWS010000030.1:0-176436 GCA_963724815.1 uncultured Acidobacteriaceae bacterium | reverse complement strand
TAAAGGCTTCCCCCGAAGGCCTTTTGTTCGGTATTGTAGTTGATCTTCTATTTCTTGGGGCAGGTATCGATATCCATGGACGCGAAAGATCATAATATCTTGAAGGAGAGTCTTCTCCTGTTGGCGATTGCCTGCATTGCAGCCACCCTCGGGTGCGCGGGAAGCGCCCCAGCGAATGCGCACGCGGGTGGGCCGCCGGCAATGCCAGTGAAAGTGCAAGTGGCGCGCCCCACTCCTGTCAACGACACAACGGAGTATGTGGCCACGCTCAAATCGCGCGACTCGGCCGTGATTATGCCGCAGGTGGAGGGGCAGGTCACAAAGATCTTTGTCCACTCGGGAGAAATGGTGAAGGACGGTGTCCCGCTGATGGAGATCGATCCGCTGAAGCAGCAGGCAACTGTGAAGAGCCAGCAGAGTTCGCTTGCGGCGCAACAAGCCAATCTGGAGTGGACGAAACAGCAATATCAGCGCGCCCAGGGACTTTATTCTGCCGGCGTTGTCAGCAAGCAGGATCTCGATCAGGCGAAATCGGCCATGGACTCTGCCCAGGCGCAGATGGACTCGCTCGACGCGCAAGTGAGCGAACAGCAGGTTCAGTTGCACTATTACAAAGTAGTAGCGCCATGGAGCGGAATTGTTGGAGATATTCCGGTGCGCGTGGGTGACCGGGTCACCACCTCCACGCAGCTTACGACGGTCGACAAGCCAGGAAGCATGGAAGTGTACGTCTATGTGCCGATCGACCACGCGACGCAGTTAAAGATGAATCTGCCGGTGCAGATCCTCGACAGCAACGACAAGGTTATGGCTAACAGCCGCATCAGCTTTATCTCACCGCAGGTGGATAACGCTACGCAAACCATTCTAGTAAAAGCGCGCATCGCAAATAGCAATGACGCGCTCCGCCAATCGCAATTCATCCGGGCGCGCATCGTGTGGGGCACGCACGATAATCCCGAGGTTCCCATTCTGGCTGTATCCCGCTTGGCGGGACAGTATTTTGCCTTTGTAGCAGAGCCTCAGAATGGTGGCTACGTGGCGCGCCAGAAAGCGCTAAAGATCGGGCAGACGGTTGGGAACGATTACGAAGTCCAGGATGGCATCAAGCCTGGCGATAAAGTGATCGTATCGGGAACACAGTTCCTGCTGGACGGAGCGCCGGTGATTCCGCAGGGCTAAGAAGTGGCGACCGTCGCTCGCGGCTTCCGTAATTCAGTCTTAGGTTGGTGACCAGTACCGGGTACCGGAAGCCGAGCGCCGGAGACCGTCGCCTCAGGTTTTCTGAACAAATGCCTTAGATTTTTCACCTGTCGTGTGATTTGGGATTTCTATGTTCGTTGCCTTCTTTATTCAACGCCCGGTGTTCGCCACGGTATGCGCATTGCTTATTGTTTTGGGCGGCGCGGCCGTAATTCCTACGCTACCGATCTCGCAATTTCCCAACCTCGCGCCGCCGCAGGTGAGCGTTTCCAGCGCTTACATCGGTGCCAGCGCGCAGACGGTGGAGAGTGCTGTCACTATTCCTTTGGAGCAACAGATCAATGGGGCGGAGGGCATGAAGTATATGACCTCCACCAGCGGCAATGACGGCACGAGCGGAATCACCGTCACCTTTGACATAACCCGCGATCCAGACCTGGCCACGGTCGACATCGAAAACCGCGTCAACACGGCACAAGGGCGTCTGCCCGCAGCCGTGAAAGCAATCGGCATCACGACCGCAAAGAGTTCGCAGAATTTCGTTTTCGGCGCCGCGATCATCTCCGACAACAACAAATACTCCACGCTGTTCATGAGCAATTATCTCGACATCTACGTCAGGGATGCGCTGAAGCGCATTCCGGGCGTGGCTGACGTAATTATTTTCGGCGAGCGCAAGTATTCCATGCGGCTGTGGCTGGATCCGGTGCGCATGGCGGGACGCGGGCTGACGGCGCCAGATGTCGTGAGCGCTCTTTCCGAGCAGAATGTTGAAGTGGCAGCCGGCCAGGTGGGTCAGCAACCGGCTCCGGAAGGACAGCAATACCAGATCAGCGTGCGCGCGGTTGGGCGTCTGAGTGAAGCCAGCCAGTTCGATAACATCATTCTCAAGACGAATGCCGACGGAACTTTAGTCCGCCTGAAGGATGTTGGCCACGCTGAGTTGGGCGCGGAAGATTACAGTACGGACTTGCAGTTTAACGGTCAGGATGCGGTGGGCCTGGGTGTTACTCAGCTCTCCACCGCGAACGCGCTCGATGTCGACCGGCGCGCCATTGCCGAACTAGAGCGGCTCTCAATAAAATTCCCCCCCGGAATGCATTACAAAGTCGCATTCGACACCACCGACGCGGTGGGCGAGTCGATCCGCGACGTAGTCTACACGGTAGGTTCGGCGATCCTTCTCGTCATCCTTGTGATTTTTATCTTTCTCGGCGACTGGAGGACGACGATGATTCACTTCATCGCCACTCCGGTTTCGCTGATCGGCACCTTCATCTTTGTAAAATTACTCGGTTTCTCCATCAATACGCTGACGCTGTTCGGCATTACGCTCGCCACCGGCCTGGTGGTTGACGACGCTATCGTGGTGATTGAAAACATTGAGCGCCATATTGCTGAGGGCGAACATGACTCGCACAAAGCGGCGGCAGCTGCCACCGCCGAGATTACCAGCGCCGTCATCGCCACCTCGCTGGTGCTTTGCGCCGTATTTGTGCCGGTGGCGTTTTTCCCTGGGACGACCGGCATTCTGTTTCGCCAGTTTGCGTTGACCATCGCATTTTCCATTGCCATTTCGGCGTTCAACGCGCTTACCCTGGCTCCGGTACTGGCGGCCATTTTTCTGAGCGGTCCGCATCGGCAAAAGTGGTGGTGGCTGCAAAAGTTTGATGATGGAGTAACCGCCGTCACGCGCGGTTACCGCGCCGTGCTGCATCACGTGCTGGATTACAAGCTGGCAATGGTAGTGCTGTTTTTCGCCGGTCTGGGGCTGACTTATTTTGTGTTCACGCGCGTGCCGGGAGGCTTCGTCCCGAACGAAGACCAGGGATATTTCATCGTCGTCATCCAAGCGCCATCCGGGGCATCCCTGGAATACACGAAAGCGATTGGGAAACAGGTTTCGGCTCTGCTGAGCGATGTGTCGGAGGCAGAGGGAACTTTCTCGGTTGCGGGCTTCAGCTTTGCCGGCAGCGCGCCGAATCAGGGAATTATCTTCGTCCCTCTCAAACCGTACTCACAGCGCAAGGGCAAGGAGCATACGGCGGCGGCAATTCTGAACCGGGTGCGTCCCCGTCTGTTTGGGATTTCAGGAGCGATCGCATTTGCTACGCTTCCTCCCGCCGTGCAAGGCCTGGGACAATTTGGCGGATTCCAATTCGTTGTGCAGGACCAGGGAGCCCACACGCTGACGGAACTTTCTGACGCAACCCAGGGCATAATCCGGGGAGCAGCCGCGCGCAAAGATCTGGTTGGCTTGTATACGCCGTTTACCGCGAACGACCCGCAGTTTCTTGTGACCATCGACCGTGAAAAGGCGAAGAGTCTGCACGTGCCGCTCTCGCAGATCACTGACACGCTGGGCGTCTATATGGGATCGTCGTATGTGAACGATTTCGATTTCAACAATCGGTCCTATCGCGTCTACGTGCAGGCGGACAAGCAATTCCGCTCCACCGAACAGGACATGAAGGAGTTCTACGTGCGCTCCGACAGCGGCGCGATGATTCCTCTGGACAATCTAATCAGCATCACGCAGACCACAACGCCGCAGGTCATCAGCCACTACAATCTGTTCCGCTCGGCCGAGATCGATGGCTCGGCTGCTCCTGGGTATAGTTCGGGGCAGGCGATCGCGGCCATGGATCAGCTCGCCAGCAAAATGCCGCAGGGATTTTCTTATAGCTGGACGGGGCTGTCGCTCGAAGAGTTGCAGGCTGGCGGCACATCGCTGATTTTATTTGCACTCGGAACGCTCGTCGTATATCTCACGCTTTCGGCACAGTATGAAAGCTTCGTGCTGCCATTCATCGTGTTGCTCGCCGTTCCCATGGCGTTGCTGGGCGCACTGGGAGCGCAATGGATTCGCGGCCTGGAGAATGACGTCTTCTGCCAGGTGGGACTGGTGATGCTGGTCGGCCTCTCCAGCAAAAACGCGATTCTGATCGTAGAGTTCGCCGAGCAATTGCGCGGGCGCGGTGTACCCCTTGTCGAGTCGGCGGTGCAAGCCGCGGCGATTCGTTTTCGCCCGATCATCATGACCTCGTTGGCGTTTATTCTGGGCGTTGTACCGCTGGTCCTCGCGACTGGGGCGGGCGAGAATGGTCGTCACTCGGTTGGCACAACCGTTTTCGGCGGGATGATTATGTCGACCGTGCTGAATCTTTTCTTTATCCCCGTGCTGTACCTGATTATCGAAGGCTGGCGGGAGCATGGGAAGAAAACGGTCCAGCCGGCTGGGCCTGGCGTTAGCCCACAGACCGCCTAAGGCTAACTTCATTGGGCGAGGATTGTGTTTTTTCTCCAAGCCGACTTTGATGAATCTTCTTTGCGGCTCGAGCGGACGTGCGTTTTCCCGCCTTCTTTAGAGCCTTGCGCCGCAACTTAGCCATCCATTCCCGCGAATACATCGTCCCGCGGCACTTGGATGAGCCGCAGTGGCACGGCGCAGGGTCATCGTCATCGTATAGGTTGTAATCCCACAAGAGCTCTTCGCCGGCTGCGATGTTGCGGATGGCGAGAATCCAAACCCGATTCTTGATCTCGTCGACTTCGCAATTGGGGTCGCAGGAATGGTTCAAGTATGCGCCCATGCCTTCGCCGTCGATGACAGTTTTGCCGTCATCCAGTCCGTAGAGGTAAGTGCGGCTCGCGCCGTCGTATAGGCGGTTGGCTTCCTCGGCAGTAAGACGCGGACCAGAATATTCGACGACGCGAGCGCCTTTTCGAATGGGCTCGGTGGTGAAAACACCCACTGCATGGATTCGTGAAGGACGAACGACTAATGCCATCTAACTAATTTCGCACGACGGTGAGCTTTGGAGGAAGTGCAAACGCGAAAATAAAATCTATAAACAGACTTCCTCACTATTTTGAGCAGTGAGGAGAACTATTTTTGCCGCATAGGCGTCTAGGGGTCATAGACCGAACTGCCATAGCCCTGTTTGCGGGCGGACTCCTGCATTTCGTCCAGGCGCTTTTTCTGTTCTTCCAGCTGAGCTTGCATGTTTTCTACTTGCTGTTGCTTCTGTTTCTGCCGCTCGTTCCATGACACGCAATTTTCGACGCAGTTCGGAGGCGCAAACCGGATCGACTCGTTCAACTGGTCGATCTGAGTTTGTAGCGATGCAATCTGATTTTTCTGCGAGTGGATCTGGGACTTCCATTGCTCCGCCGGCATCTTTGTAGCACTGGCAGAGTCAGGTCGAAGAAGTTGTTTCGTCGCCGCTGGTAGCTAAGGCTGGGAGGCACTACTGTGTGCGATGGCAATTCTTCGTTCGTAATCACTTTCGGAGCCTTGGCATCCTTGCCTGGTGCGGCCTTTGCCTGTTGCTTTTGTTGCCGCTGCTGCCGTGCCAGGTCGCCCAGCGAAGGTTCGTCCTGGCCGTAGGCGGTCAGCGCACCCAACGAAATCGCTGCGACGAAACACAGGAAAACCCTGCAATTTGTGCGCATGACAAAACTCCTTCGCAAATGCTATCGGCAAACCGATTCTGGCTGGCGTTACGAATGGGGTATGAACGTTAGTGATTGCTGTATTCGGCAGTTAGAGCGTCGATTTTCCCAGTTGGTATTGTGGGGAGCGCGGCTATATTCCCGAGATGCTAACGCCAGAGTCCAGTTGAGACAGTCTGGTCCCCGTGATCACGGGCACGAGTTGAATCTGCACAAAGCGCGGCGGCGTGGCTCTGTCTTTTTTGGCCAGCAGATTAACCGAGGGAATGCCGGTGCGTGCGAAGGATTTTTCGCAATCCGCGGTAGAGGGTCCCCGCATGTTTCCTTCCATGAATGCCAAGCCGGGGCAACGGGTGCAGGTGGAACCGTGCGCGCACTGCGAACAGCCAGACAAATCTTTCAAGCGAATCGAGCGAACTTCTTTCAACTGTTCGGAGTCGCGCCAGATGTCGATGAAGCGCTGTTGCCGCACGTTGCCGCACGACAAGGGAAATTGCACACAAGGATAAAGTTCTCCGTAGGGAGAAATGTAACAGGCAGTATGGCCCGCGCTGCAAGGCAGGGAAGCGAGGCTCTGGGCATCGGGCGGGGGCGGCGGTGCGCAAAATTCTTCGGCGTTGCCGACAAACATTTCGTCGCGAAAAAGTTCGCGGAGGGCTGGCTCGCCGGCGTTCAAGTTAAGAACGGAACGGTCGCCATCCATCATTGGCGTGATCGTCGGATCCAGTGTATATTCGGCGCCAAGTTCATCCGCCAGCGCACGAACGCCGTGATAGTCCTGCATGTTTTCCGTCATCAGGACATTTGCCAGAATGACTTTCAAACCTTGCGATTTAAGAAAGCGGATGGCGTCGATCGAGCGCCGAAGCGAACCTTTCACTTTCGTGATCGCGTCATGCACTTCGTGCCGGTAGGAGTAAATGCTGATCTGAATTGATTCCACTCCGAGATCGCGAAGGCGCGCGGCCTGCGCTTCCCGGATCAGCACGGCATTGGTCTTGAGCTTGACGCAGAAGGTGAGGGAGCGGGCGTGTTCCAGAATCTCAAAGAAATCCTTGCGCAGAAAAATCTCGCCGCCGCTCAGGGTGAGAATAAAAACGCCAGACTCGGCCATCTCCGAGAGCAGATGCTTGATCTCTGCCGTGGTCATTTCACCGTGGTCGTCGTGGTCGAGGTAGCAATGGACGCATTTCTCGTTGCAGCGGTAAGTGAGGTCGAGTTGCGCGCTCAAGGGAACGCCCAGTTGCAGCGCCCGCTCGCTCATCTCTTGCATTAAAACGCTCATCGTCGTGATTGCTCCTGAGCGGCGGTGTGCGGATTCGCGAAGGGGTGATCCGATATCAGCAGAATGCCATGCTTAGCCAGGTTTTCCACCAACTCTTCCGCATCCCGCATGGCATCCTCAGGCTTCACTTGGAACTCTGTGCAGATCCGGCGTGCCACGATTTCATCCAATGGCATTGCCCCATCGGCGGCCTGCCAAAGAACGGTGGCCGTTGGGTTCAGAGTAAAAAGCGTTGAATCGTGACCGGACATGACCAGCATTTCCTCGCCCAACATGCGAGCGGCGATTCGCGGACTGCGTGCGACATACATTTTCTTCTTCATCTCCATTGGAAATCGTTACCCAATCAAATCCCAGACGCGCGCATCCGGCATAAATGTCAGCCTGCGAACCGGCACGCGATGGACGAAGTCACATGCAGCCTGAAATGCCCGATGCACAAACTCCGGATCCTCGGCAAAGAAAAGAATATTGCCCAACAACTCACGTCCCGCATCGGCTTCACCCATCGGATCGATACGGTTCTCCGGGCCCTGTGCCAGCAGATACAGTGCAGCCACGGGAGCCGATGCATTCTCGCCCAACTTTGCCAGTTCGCCGGTGAAGGGCGTGCCGTACGCCACGTATCCTTCGCCCTGTTTGCGCACGTAAGAAATTTCATCGGTTAGCAAAGTCGAGTCCGCGGGCGCGAGCCGTGAGATTGTCGTCTTCCCAGCACCCGAAACTCCAGCAAACAGAAATGCTTTTCCGTTGCGAATCGCACTCGCAGAGTGAAGAAGGAATCCTCCCTGCTTTGCCAGTACCAGCGTGTGGACGATGCGCAGAACGGCGTCGATAGAATATTGGTTCGCCGTTTGGCGAATGCTGCCGCGTCGCATAGCGGGCTCCCACTCGGCAAGAAAATCCCCGCGCTCCAGCAACCATCGGCCAGCACGCTGCGTAACGCGGACATCTTCCCGATCGGTGCCTGTAGGTGGGTTCAGCTCCACATCGAAGTCAAATTCGGCGCTTCCCTCATCGCTTACAAAACCAGCGTAGCGATTCTGTAACAGTTCGAGAAAAGACGTGTCAGTCGTGTTCACTCGGACGGGCACACCGCCGATGGTGATTACCACACTGTAGCTTTCGATTTGTGTGGCTGATGCTTGTGTGGCCAACGATGTCACGTGAGAATCGTCTCCTTAAGCCTGGCGAGTTCGGCGCTTCCCATTCAGATATACAAGAGCGCGTGCCGCGGGAACGGAACGCCGGACAACTCTTGCGATTATGGTGTCGATCACACCCAACTCGCTTGGCAGCGTAACCAGCTGTCCTCCCCGAAGGAGGTAGGTGACCCGCCCCAAAAACTGATCCCCAGCCGCGGAACAATCAGGAACGGCTAGCGCGTCACCTCGAGTAATCCATGGAAGACTCTCGGCATCGGCGCCATCTACTTTTTCGACGACGCGATGAGCGCAGAACCCACCTTGGCGTCCAACCAGCACTACGTCTCCGACACGCACTTGATCCTGACTGACCCGCTCGACGACCAATGTTTCCCCAGGCCAGAGGGAAGGGAGCATGCTCCAACCCGTCGCAGCGAAACGAAGCGTGCCGAACGAGCGCAAAACCTGTGCGGCCAGTTCGCACTTCACCGCGCTTTGGTCCTGCGCAATAGCGCCTGCCCGTCTCATGAAGCTGAAGTTAAGCCGTGGCAGCCGCTCTGAGTGCTGGTGATCTTGCCGCAGGAGAGCGCCGAAGTTACGAATACCTCTTCGAAGCGAAACGCCGGCTTCTGATATGGCTTCTTCACCTTCTCTGTGGATTGCCGCTCGTCACCGGATGAATGATTTACTTCCATAAGAATCGTCCCTTCAATTATTTCAATGCCGATTGCGATGCCTGGACCGCGCACCCGCCCGTAGTACCTGAAGTGGTGCAGGTCTGGTTGCTTAAAGTGGAGAAATATATTTGGGAGGCTCCCGCCAATGTGCCGGATCCCACCACGTTGTCGATGATCGTTCCGCTTGTGCCCCCCGCCGCGGCCAGAGCTGCATAGGGTGATACGCCGAGATTAGTCCAAGTAACCCCGCCATCGGTTGTGGTCGCGCCCGGAACGGTGCGCCAGGTCGGGGTGGTGCCAGCGGACGTTCCAGCGACGGTCACGACCTCGACGTCTCCGTTGGAGTCGGTTATCCGGGTATTTTTCGTGTATAAGTGGTTGGCTGCCCAACTCGCCAAAGTCATCGAAATGGCACCCTGGTTTATCCACGTGACGCCGCCATTCGTTGTCAATGCACCCGCTGTCGCGGGCCAGGTTGCGGGAGCCGTTGCTGCCGACGTGCCGGCCACGGTAACTACGTTGATGTAGAGATTGTTGTTCGCAGGCCTGAGGACCAGGATTTCCTGACCCACGACGTAGGCAGTGGAGGCTTGCCATGGTGAGTCCACAAAATTCAGCATGCATCCCTTCGGGGTGCACGCTGTTGGATGCGCGTAATCTTCGACGCTGAAGAACAACCGCTCGGCCGCGCCGCCGCTGGCATTGGGATTGAAGATGTCAGTGACCGGCGAGCATGCCGGGTTCCTGGCTGCGGGGGTGAGCGCTGCCAGAGACGCGGCTGTTCCGGGCACTCCCGCCAGAATCGGAATCCGGTAAACCGTGGGATTAGCGCCAGTATCGCCGCAAACATAAAGGTTGCCGGTGGCATTCAAGGAACTGTAATAGGCGTTATCGAAAGCGCCGGCGTATAGCGGGCTGGGATTTGGTGACGAGTCCAAAGCTACGCTGTTGCCGACGGTCACTTCCGTCCCGGTAGAATTGGCGGCGAACGTTGTGCTGAGTTGGTAGACGGCGGAGCAGGCGACGCCGGCGCAATTCGTACTGCCGTCACTGGACGAAAACACATAGACCAAACCGTTCAAAGAGTCTAAGACCGGACCATCCACGAGTCCGGCGCCGAAATCCACCTGTCCTGATGCGGTCACCGCCGCCGAAGTCGAGTTAACGCGATAAAAGTAGCCGCCTGCGCTGCCGATAAAAACATTCTTGGATATGCGGTCGTAGATCGGGCTGGAAAGAAACGTAGTATTGGCTACCTGAACCGGGAAGCCCCCGGTGCTGACTTCCGCGGGAACACCGTTGAAAACCGGAGTTATCTTGTGCAGCCAGCCAAGAGTTCCGCCCACCCAGGCAATATCGTTCGTATAGTCGTAAAAAGCTGAGGAAGTAGTGTCATCGAGAGGGTTCGAAAACCCGTCGTGCAGAAAAACTTCCGTCATACACGGAGCAACACAAGTCGGATACGCCGCCACCGTTACCAGCGTAGGCGTGCCGGGCAGAGCCACGGTTTCGGAAGTTGAGGATTTCCATTTCAAGAGCACTAATCCCGCCTGTCCTCCTAAAGTCTGTACGAACCCAAGTTGCGAACCGCTTCCGGAGAATACCGGGGAAGTCAGGATCTGACCCCCTGTGTTGTAAGCCCAATAAACCGAAGGCACGGCGCCCACCAAACAGCCGGAGTAAAGATTGTCATACGCCACAATGCTGGCCTGGGTGGAAGATCCGGCGAGTCCAGTGCTGTACACCACGAAATCGGGTTGGGCGGCGTTGCCGCAGTTGGCTGTCGTTCCGAGAAAGGAGAATTTAGCGGGATAATTTCCGGCACCCACATTGGCGCCGCTGCCCAGGTTTTCCTGCCAGTCCTGATTTAATGCTCGGTTCTCGCCGGAAGGTGTCACCGCCGCGTCAGGGAAGGCACGGACGGAAGAATCCTGGTCAGCCTTTCGCGCCGGCCGAAGAATCGGCAGTTCACGGCGATAAAGTTGCTGCCAGTAACGAGGGTCCTGCTGCGCATACGCCGCTTGTTCCGTTGTGGCGGGCCGAGAGAAAACGACGTGGTGGTGGCTCCAATCGGTGGGGACAGGGATGGGTTTCGCCCCGGCCGAGTTGGTCTGGCCGAAAAGCGCTGAAGACATGAGGAACACGCCGAGAATTGAGACACCCAAGGTCTGGTTCCTTCTCATTTTTCTCCCCGATCGCTTTTCTTGCCGGTCGTTTTTCGCGCCGATCGTTGCGGAAGACGCGGGCAACGTAACGATCACGGCTGCGAACGAAAGCGTTGGTCTACTCACGAATTCCCATGCTGGCTGGTTGGGAAATCATCATACACCGGTGTGTTTTTGGAACAACCGCAATTCGCCGGGTATGGGGTCAGATTTCCACAGACATTTCCACGCAACCCGCACCAAGCAGAGGGCAATACCGCCAGCACACGCAGGCGAACTGGTTAGGTTCTCGCAGCCGTCACTCGGGAAGAGAGGCTACCGGAATCTGTTGGGCGATGCCGCGCAGCTCTTCGAATAAGACGGTGCTCAAGTAACGCTCTCCGAACGATGGCAGAACAACCACGATGAGCTTCCCCGCGTTCTCGGGACGCTTCGCGACCTTTAGAGCCGCGGTGACAGCTGCGCCGGAAGAAATTCCTACCAAGAGTCCCTCCTCGCGCGGAAGGCGACGAGCCATCTGGATTGCCTCGTCGTTGCTGACTTGAATAATTTCGTCGATTAAGTCGGTGCGCAGAATTCGCGGCACAAATCCCGCGCCGATCCCTTGAATTTTATGCGGTCCGGGCTTTCCACCAGAGAGCACTGGGCTTTCCGCCGGCTCAACAGCAATGGCTCTGAAGGATGGCTTCTTGGGCTTGATGTATTCCGCTACTCCGGTGATGGTCCCGCCCGTCCCAATGCCAGAAACCAGGAAATCGACTTTCCCGTCCGTATCGTTCCAGATCTCAGGCCCGGTGGTTTCGAAATGAATTTTGGGATTCGCTGGATTATCGAATTGTTGCAGCATGTAACCATTGGGTGTCTTCGCCACTAATTCTTCCGCTTTGAGAATCGCACCCTTCATGCCGCGCGGACCTGGAGTCAGCACAAGCTCGGCGCCAAAAGCCAGCAGGAGCACTCGACGCTCCTGGCTCATAGTCTCAGGCATCGTCAGAATGAGTTTGTAGCCTTTCACAGCAGCCACGAAGGCCAGACCGATGCCAGTATTGCCGCTGGTGGGCTCGATCAAAACCGTTTTCCCGGGCTGAATTTTGCCCGAGCGCTCTGCGTCAAGAATCATGCTGGCGCCAATTCGGTCTTTTACGCTGCCCACTGGATTTTGGCTTTCCAGCTTGGCGACAACTTCAGCCACGCAACCTTCTGTGACTTTGTTGAGCCGTACGAGGGGCGTGTGACCAATCAGTTCGATGACGTCGTTCGCGATCTTCATCTTTTCTTCTCCGGCACCTACAGATCTAATCTCGAAACCAAGTACTTACTAGAACTCCTGCGAAACGTTGGCGGAAGCGAGTGGGAGTCGAACCCACCGATGACGGGGTGACCCGCCGCCCGCCGGTTTTGAAGACCGGGACGATCACCGGACCGCATGCGCTTCCATCGGACCATCGACTGCGTCCGCTGATCTTACTTGGGTTGCGGCACGATCCTCAAATAGGGTTTCGGCGACTTCCAACCTCCGGGATACTTCTGTTGCGCTTCCTCGTTCGATACGCTGCTGCCGATAATGACGTCTTCGCCCGGTTTCCAATTCACCGGCGTAGCGACTTTGTGTTTGGCGGTCAGCTGCATCGAGTCAATGACGCGGAGAATTTCGTCGAAATTGCGGCCCGTGCTCATGGGATAGCTGAGCTGCAGCTTGATTTTTTTGTCGGGGCCAACCACGAACACGGTGCGTACAGTGGCGTTGTCAGCAGCCGTACGTCCCTCGGACGTATTGCCACTCTCCGCCGGCAACATGCCGTAGAGCTTTGCGATCTTGAGTTGCGGGTCGCCAATCATCGGGTAATTTACTTTCGCGCCTTGAGTCTCCTCAATATCCGCCGCCCATTTACCGTGACTGCTCACCGGGTCGACGCTGAGGCCGATGATTTTCGTATTGCGCTTGGTGAATTCGGGCTGCAGTTTCGCCATATAGCCAAGTTCGGTGGTGCACACGGGAGTGAAGTCTTTGGGGTGGGAAAACAGAATCGCCCAGCCGTCGCCGATCCATTGGTGAAAGTCGATGGTACCCTGCGTAGTCTCGGCGGTGAAGTTCGGTGCCGTATCGTTGATGCGGGGAATACTGTTGGTTTCAGTTAAGGTCTCTGTGCTCATCTTTCACCTCGTAGAGTTACGTTCTTAAAGTGCCAGACAAATTTTTTGCTTCGCTCGAAATATTGGATAAAAACAAAACCCACCCGCTTCATTGGGTGGGTGGGAAATATTATTGCCTGCTCCCTTACCCACACGACTGCGAACACATGCAACAGCATGGGGCGCCGGCGTGGGAAGGACAAAACACGTAGTTAGAATAGAAGTCCGCGCGGACCGTGTCAACCGTGGCCGACTGCCTGCCGCTTTCAGAGTTTTTCTTGCATCGAAAGACGCTCTGGCGAATCTGTTCCCTTGCGCAATAAGTTCCGATCGCGAAGCAATTTCCAGATGGAGGTATCGCGATGAGCATGACAACTCGGCGTCTGGCGATGGCGCAATGGGATGTTTTTTCTTCGCGAAAGCTCGAAGGGAATTCTTTGGCCGTGTTTTTCGACGGCCGCGGGCTGACAGACGATGAAATGCAGGCGATTGCCACAGAGATGAACCTTTCGGAAAGTACTTTCATCCTGCCGCGCGACGCCGCTGTGGAGCGCGATCAAGGGATTCGGGTGCGCATCTTCACGGTGCAGGAAGAACTGCCCTTTGCGGGGCATCCCACGCTGGGAACCGCGTTCGCGTTGCGCGGCGAAAGCCGTTCATCACAGGTTACTCTGGAGTTGAACGTCGGCAAAGTGCCGGTGCACTTCGAAGATAATGCCGGAGAGCCAGCGTTCGGGGAGATGACACAGATCGATCCCACGTTCCTGACGAAACATGATCGCGAAGCGGTGGCACGGGCGACGGGAGTGAGCCTGGATAGTTTCGATGACTCTTTGCCCATTGAGACAGTTTCAACCGGCGTTCCGTTCACTGTGACGCCGCTGAAATCGCTGGCTGTGATTCAGAATCTGCAGGTCGACCTGGCCCGCGCCGCCGAATATCTCGCAAAGTCTTCCGGCAAATTTTTCTATTTCGTTTCGCGCGAAACCATGGATCGCACTGCCCGGCTGCATGCTCGCATGCTGTTTTACAACGGCGAGGATCCCGCCACGGGTTCCGCCGCCGGTTGCTCCGCGGCATGGATGGTGGCACACGGTGTTGCCCAGCATGACGAACGAGTAATGATCGAACAAGGTGTGGAGATGAAACGTCCCAGCCGGATTTTTGTGCGTGCGGAGCGCCGCGATAACCGCGTAGTTAACGTACGGGTCGGAGGGCACTCGGTTGAAATCATGCGCGGAGAAGTTTTCCTCTAGTCGAGCCCGCGCAAGCGTTTGAAATTCATGAATTTCAAACGCAACAAAAAATGTCAATAGCCAGAAGCTGCCATTTGCTTCGGTGGTACTTTACAGTGCTCACCATTGCCGTTAGCATCATTTCGCTCTTCCATCCTTCACGAATAGAGAAATTTCCGTTTGGCTCCGGACTACAACTGGCGCCTTCGGAACAGGCGGTGAATGAAACCCAAGCGCATGATTTTGTGTGTTGACGATAACGAACAATCGCTTTCCCATCGCAAAATCATGCTGGAGACCCGCGGCTATCGTGTGGCCAGTTATTCCCGCGGCGAACCCGCCCTGGAGCGCTTCAAGCAGGGAGATATCGATCTGGTGGTTACCGACATGGCGATGCCGGGAATGGACGGCCCGCAGTTGATCGCTGCGATCAAGGCGATATCGCCGCAAATTCCGACGATCCTTATTTCGAGCAAGGTCCGCGTCTACGACCATGACTCTCAAGCGGACGTGTTCCTCGCCAGAGGAATGTATGCGCCAGCCGATCTTCTTGAGCGCATCCGTCTGCTGCTCGTACGCAAGCGCGGGCCGAAGCGGATGCAGCGTTCCACCCCGCAGGCGCGGCAGATTGGTGTTGCCTGAGAGTCGATCTAGCCCAAAACCTGCAAAGCATTTCACCGCCGAGAACGCAAAAGACGCCGAGAAGAATTCTTTGATTCGCGGCTCTATGCGGAGTCTGCGCTCTCGGCGGTCGATGGTCGCGCTCGTGTAAGATCGAATCTGGCATGGGCGCATTCATTGAAGCCATTGATTTACGCAAAACTTATCGCGTAGGGAAGATCGATGTACCCGCACTGCGCGGCGTCTCCTTCAGCGTGCAAAAGGGAGAATTTGTTACCATCGTCGGCCCTTCCGGCAGCGGTAAATCTACTCTCTTCTATTTGCTGGGCGGATTGACCCGGGCTGACTCCGGCAAAGTGATTATGGATGGCGATGACTTCGCCACGCTCTCCGATGCCGAGCGCACCCGCATGCGCAAGCGTAAAATCGGTTTTGTTTTTCAGAAGTTCAATCTGCTGCCTACGCTCGATGCCCGCTCCAACATTGCCATCGCGCAGGAAATTTCCGGGAATGGCGATCGCGATCCCGCATTCTTTTTGCGCATCTGCGATTTGTTAGGCCTAAGCAAACGTTTGAATCATCGCCCTTCCGAACTCTCTGGCGGTGAGCAGCAACGCGTGGCACTGGCTCGCGCTCTCGTCAATAAACCCGCAGTGGTTCTGGCCGACGAGCCTACTGGCAATCTCGACACTGAGAATTCAAACATCGTGCTGAACATGTTGCGCCAGTCGAACCAGGAGTTAGGCCAGACCGTGCTGATGATCACCCACAATCCGGAAGCTGCGAAGTTCGGCGATCGCATTATCCACATGCGCGATGGACATATCGTGGCGCCGGAAGAAGATCCCCAATGGTCGCCGCACTAGCGAGTGCCTCGCGAGAGCGTCCAACCGTTGCTCCGGCGTAACGGCTCATCTATAATCGATTCGTCGAGCGGGAGTAGCTCAGTGGTAGAGCGCGACCTTGCCAAGGTCGATGTCGCGGGTTCGACCCCCGTCTCCCGCTCCAGATGTTTTCATCCCTTCCCGCGGATGGACTTTTTTCAGCCGGAACGCTAACGTATTCAGCAGGGGCGCGGTACCCAAGTGGTAAGGGAGAGGTCTGCAAAACCTTTATGCGTCGGTTCGATTCCGACCCGCGCCTCCAATTTTCATTTTAGTTGGCTGATTACACTGGACTCCATTCACTTCCGTCCTTCGCTCTCGAACGGCCTCAATAGGGCAAAAAAGGCCTGATTCGGGGTGGGCTGACGTCAAAAAGTACGTCAAAATTCTTCCCGTTCAATTTAGCGTTTTTCCGCGTCCGGCTTGGGGCCCGCGCACGATCCGGACTTCACGCGTAGAGCAGAAATCTGACAAAACTCCCGCTTCAATTGAGCGTCTCAGCTAGCGCAGTCTGCGCCCGCGACATCTGCGCCGCTTCGTAGCGGAACATCGCGCTCTTTGTGTGCTTGGCCGTCGGGTGAACGTAGCGCTCGACGATACGGATCGAGTTGTGGCCGAGTATTTTCGCAAGCGTCGCCAGGTCGATCCCCACTTCGGCCATGCGTGTCGCGAAGGTGTGACGGAAGTCGTAGAGAACCAAACTCAGCTCAACGCCGGCTTCGCACGCCCTCTCGCAGAGACGATCAAGCGCGTTGTTTACCCTGGAAATATGCCGGTGGGGATTCCGCTTCGAGGGAAAGACCCAGGGCGACTTCAGTCTGCCTTTCCTTTGCCTATAAAATCGCGCAGGGGTAAAAAAGCCGGCAGGAGCTAATCAAGGCCTTAGGGCGTCACAGTAAACGTACCTGAACTAATTGCAAATCCGCCGTGGGTAGTGATATTAATGTGGCCGGACTTAGCGCCACTGGGCGCTTCGGCCATCACTTCTGAGTCTGAGTTCACCGTAAAGCTTGTCGCCCCTACCCCTCCGAATGTCACCCGCGAGGTCTGAGTCAGACTAACGCCGCTGATGGTAACAACTGTTCCCGCAGATCCACTCATTGGGCTGAAACTCGTAATCCGCGGAACTACGCGGAAGACCTTGTTGCTCTTCAACGTGCTGCTGGATGTTGATACCGTGACAAATCCCGTTGAAGCACCATCGGGCACAGCAGCAGTCAAATAATTAGATGATTTAATTTCAACGGTCGCCGGGGTACCGTTGAAAGACACTGCGGTTGCACTCGTAAAACCCTGTCCGAGAATCGGTATGATATTTCCAACTTCGCCCTCGCTTAACGGGGGCAAGAAACTCACGAACGGCTTTAAGCCGGTACTCAGACTGAAAATCGTACCGTCGTTTAAGGCTCCGCCGCCCGTCAATCCGTAAAATATGCCGTTAGTGTCTTGCATTAACCCGTATGGTCCTGCGCCCCCATCTGCGCCATCAAAAGAATACAAGGTGGTAAACACACCGTCCGGCATAATTTTGAAAATAATTCCCTTGTCGTTTGCCCCCCCAGCGGCAGTGCCATAAAAATTTCCATCGGTGTCCTGTACAAGGGGACCCGCAGGAAAATATCCGTCGCTTCCTGTGAAAGAATGAATAATGGTGAACACTCCGCTCGGAGTTATCTTGAAGATTGCGCCGTCGTTGTCGGGCCCACCCCCATAAGAAGTTGTGCCATAAAAGTTCCCGTCGCTGCCTTGGACTAAGAGCGTTACTGGGAAGTCCGGATCATAGGTATGCTCACCAAAGCTGTGAAGCACTGTAAGCGTCCCTTCGTGCGTAATCTTGTACACAGTTCCAACCCCGTAGGTGCCACCACTGTAAGTGGTCCCGTAGAAATTCCCATCGGTGCCTTCAATGAGTCCGGCATAGGGTTGGGCGCCATGGGTGAAATCAAACTCATAGAGCGTTTTCAGTGCGCCTTGTGCTGAAATCTTGAAAATCGTGCCATAACTCTCTGCCAGTCCTCCGCCGTACGTCGCGCCATAAAAGTCGCCGTCTGTGCCCTGAGTAAGTCCCACCGGCGCTGGCAAGTTGGTTCCGCCGAAGTTGTAGAGAAAGTTCAACGACCCGCCCGGGGTCAGTTTGAATACCGTTCCACCGCCACCAGTGCCCCCAAAAAATGTTACGCCGTAGAAGTTACCATCGCTTGCTTGAAGTAACTCCTGCGGCTCAAAGCCATCTGGCTCCTTAGACGTATCGCATTCAAAAGCAAAGGCAGTACTCAGAGTTCCCGAGATGGCCATTTTGAATACGGTTCCGCACTTCGTCTTTGCACTGCCGTCGGATGTCCCCCACAGTTTTCCATCCAGGCTCTGCACTAGACTATTTGGTGAAGCGCCATTGGTCCCATTGAAGGTCGCCAGAGTGCTAACAGTCTGTGCGCGCGAGGTCACTACTACAGTTGCGAGACAAAGAACCACGACTAAGTTTGATCTTTGCCAAGTAACAAAGTTCCAGGTGCTTCTCAACCTACCGCTACGAGACCACGCCAAAGTAGAAAGCATGAAACTCCGTTAGGTTGGAATTGACGGGTAACAAAGTGGGAACCGTTGCGGAACTGAGTCACAATGGGAGTATCCGCACCGCGGTCGAACGGGGGATTGTTGCTCGTCACCCATCCGCCTGTCAAGGCAGAAAGTCTCTCGCCCGTGTTCGATCATTTAACGACTTCATTTACATCTCTTGCTTAGGACTTAAGATAGGGACGCTGGGAGGATCCCCCCCGACATGCAATGATGTAACCGAAGAATGCATTGCTCTTAAGAAGAACATACCAGCTTTTTATCGGCGTTGCCTTTGTTGTTCTTCGCGTAGTTGAGAATGTGGAGTAAGTGTACTTGAATCCAGTGCACGCCCTTCTCCTTGCAGCAACTGCCGGGCTTGTGAGGATTGTGCGCGGAATGACTGCAGAAATAACAAGCTTCCTGTGGCGTACCTATGGTAGGATTACGATCCTTCCCTCACTCGGCGCTTCCGCCGAGACCTCTAACGCTGTCCGCGGAGTCGCTATATGTCGCGCCGACGGTTTCCTCTGTGTTTCGCAATTCTCTGGATGTTCCTCACCGTCGTTCTCACCGGTTTCGCCCAAAAGTGGGACCGTCATTTCTCGCTGCTGGGCGCCTCTACGGAGCACGGATCTGCGGTTGCGAGTCGTGCGCAATTGCGGCAATCACAGGCTGCTGGAAATATCACGAGATCCCCAACTCTCGCGCCGTCCCCGGCCGCCACGGCAAAACCAGCGACTGGGACGAACCTGGACGTGAGCGAGATCTTTCTGGAGGGGCGACTGTTCGGCTCAGGTGGAAATGGGGTCACAAATCTAGCCGTAGCAGATTTGAATGGAGACGGGAAACTCGATGTAGTGGTGGCGAACGACTGTGTCAGCGGAAGCGTCTGCGGAGGCAATGTCGCTGGCAGCGTAGGCGTTCTTTTGGGCAATGGCGACGGAACTTTTCAGCCGGTTGTAACTTATTACCCGGGTGGCGGAGTGGCTTCCGTGGCTGTGGCGGATGTGAATGGGGACGGCAAGCCCGACCTACTCGTCACAGGATCGTCCCCAACCGAAGAGGCGATCGTTAGCGTGCTTCTTGGTAATGGGGACGGGACCTTTCAGCCGAGTGTCAGCTACAACGCGAGCAGCGCCAGGGCAGTAGCCGTGGCGGACGTCAATGGGGATGGCAAGCCCGACTTGGTGGTGGTGGGCGGCGCTGTGGGTGTGCTGCTGGGCAACGGCGATGGCACTTTCCAGCCGCAGGTCAGCTACAGCTCGGGTGGAAATTATGCCGACTCGGTGGCGGTCGCGGATGTAAACGGGGATGGAAAACTGGATCTGGTAGTTGGCAATGAGTCTATGAGTCTAAGCACTTCCATCGGGGGAGTGGGGGTGCTGCTCGGCAATGGAGACGGCACATTTCAGACTGCGGTCGTCTACTCCTCAGCCGGGGAATATGCCTATTCTGTAGCGGTTGGGGACCTGAACGGAGATCACCACCCTGACATTGTGGTTACAAACCAGTTTGCCGGGAACGGAGATTATTCCGATGGGTCGGTCAGCGTACTGCTGGGGAACGGGGATGGAAGTTTTCAACCTGCGGTGAGCTATAACCCCGGCGGGAACAAAAGCTATTCGGTCGCTATCGCAGATTTGAATGGCGATAGCAAGCCTGATTTGGTTATCGCCAATGCATGCGAAGGCAAAGGAAGCAGCAGCAACTGCAACAACAACACGCTGGGGGTGCTATTGGGGAATGGAGATGGAACATTCCAGCGCGCCAGGAGCTATGCCACTGGCGGATCGTATGGGTTTTCAGTAGTGGTCGCAGACGTAAATGGCGACAGTAAAGCGGATGTGCTGCTGACAGGTCTATATCCTGGATACGGGCCGGGTATCGTAGGTGTGATCTTCGGCAACGGGGATGGGAGCTTCCAGGCTCCTGTGATCTATTCGTCGGGAGGTCAAACCGATGATGCGGTAGCCGTCGCGGATGTGAACGGAGACGGCAAGTTAGATTTGTTGATCGC
Organism: uncultured Acidobacteriaceae bacterium; assembly: GCA_963724815.1. Lineage (GTDB taxonomy): Bacteria > Acidobacteriota > Terriglobia > Terriglobales > Acidobacteriaceae > Sulfotelmatobacter. The sequence continues at coordinate 156,060 of CAVRWS010000030.1, read as the reverse complement.
AAATCAGAACGCCAGCTGCACTGGATGTTCCGGCGGTGGAGTCGGTGTGTTGTTGGGGAATGGCGATGGAACTTTTCAATCACCCGTCAGCTACGGCACGGGCGTCTACAACGCTTACTCGCTGGCGGTCGCAGATCTGAATGGAGACGGTAAACCCGATCTTGTCGCAACAGGTAGCTGCATCACCAATACGAATTGCGTTAGCGGCATAGAGGTGTTGTTAGGCAACGGGGATGGGACCTTCAAAGCAGCTGTGAACTATAGTTCGGGCGGAGAGACTGCTTATTCCGTGGCTGTGGCGGATGTGAACGGAGATGGCAAGCCAGACATCATCGTCGCCAACTCTTGTGCCACTGGCAGTACTTGTATCGACGGCACGGTTGCCGTGCTTTTGGGAAATGGGGATGGAACGTTTCGAGCGGCCGTCAGCTACGGTTCGGGGGGGCAGTATGCAACATCGGTGGCTGTGGGAGATGTGAACAACGATGGCAACCCCGACCTAGTGGTAGCGAATTACTACACCGGGAGTAGCAACTCCACGGGCAGCATGGGAGTGCTGCTCGGCAACGGGGATGGAACCTTTCAGCCCGCGGTGAGTTACGCATCAGGTGGAGTTGGCGATAATTCTGTGGCGGTCGCGGACGTGAATGGGGACGGCAGACTGGATCTGCTGGCGGTGAATCAAGGCGCGACCGTTGGGTCTTCGAATGGCACGCTGGGCGTGCTGTTGGGCAATGGTGATGGAACATTTCAGCCGGCGATGGTGAATCCGACAACTGGCGTGTCCGTAGATTATTTTGCGCAGCTTGCAATCGGGGACTTCAATGGAGACGGTAAACTCGATGTGGCCTGTGGAGCGGGCGACTTCCTGCTGCTCGGAAATGGGGATGGGACTTTCCAGGCTCCTCTATCTCTTGGTTTTGACGGGACTGGAATCGCGACGGGCGATCTCAACGGGGATGGCAGGCCGGATTTGGCAGTGGGCGGAGTTGCTGTATTGCTAAATATCGGTCAGGGGTTCCGAGAGAACGATACCGCTGCGCTAGTCTCTTCGCAAAATCCGGCAGGTTACGCTCAAAATGTCATATTCACCGCGACGGTGACGCCGCAAGGCTCGGGCACGCCGACTGGCACAGTGAGTTTCAAGGACGGTGTGACAAGTCTGGGATCGGCATCGCTGACAAGCGGAAGCGCGACACTGAGCACCGCTGCGCTGGGAGTCGGCACGCACGGCATCACAGCTTCGTACAGCGGGGACACGAACTTCCTGCCGAGCACATCCGGAACGCTGACGCAGACTGTGAATGAGGCAACTACGATAACAACACTGGCGTCAAGTGCGAATCCGTCGTACTTGAATCAGAGTGTGACATTTGCAGCCACTGTCACGTCAAGTTATGGCGGGTCGGTAACAGGGACCGTGACATTCAAGCAAGGAAGCACCGCGCTGGGAACGGTCGCACTGATGAACGGACAGGCTGCTTACAGCGCGACTTACACCACGACCGGAACTCGGTATATCACGGTCGTCTATTCTGGCGACAGCAACCATCTTGGCAGCACGTCGGCAGTGCTGAGCCAGGAGGTGAACACTCTACCGGCGGCGACTACAACCAGGGTCAGCACGTCAGGCAGCCCGACATTCATCAATCAGCAAGTGATTTTCACCGCGAAGATCACCTCGACTTACGGGCCGCTCCCGGATGGAGAGACGGTTTCGTTCTACGATGGGACGACGCTGATCGGAACTGGCATGACGTCGAGCGGCGCGACAACATTCTCAACATCGACGCTCGCTGCCCGAACTCACACGATCAAGGCCAGCTATGCAGGAGATGCAATGTTCAGGTCCAGTTCTGGAACAGTGACACAGGTTGTGACTCTTTATCCGTCCAGTGTCACCGTGCCGACCACAAGCAGGAACCCTTCAATCTACGGTCAGTCCGTGACGCTGAGCGCGACGGTGATATCTAGCGCTCCATTATCTCCAACAGGAACCGTAGTCTTTAAGAACGGGACGACCTCAATCGGCTCGGCTACAGTGAACACGGGCGGAGTCGCGACCCTGACAAAGAGCAACCTGGCCGCAGGTACGCTCTCCATCACTGCGACATATAACGGAGACTCGGAAACGGCGAAGAGCGCCTCGGCAGCGCTGCTGCAAACGGTAAGTCAGGCGACCAGTGCGACCACGGTGAAGTCGTCTTTGAATCCATCGTTGAGCGGACAGACGGTGACTTTCGCGGTTACGGTGACATCGCCGACAACTACGCCGACTGGAACTGTGACATTCAACGACGGCAGCAATACGCTTGCTACCAAAACGCTCTCCGGAGGGAAAGCAAGCTACAGCGCGACGTCACTGAGTACAGGCTCTCACAACATCAGCGCGATCTATAACGGGACGGCCAACATTGAGGGGAGCACCTCCGCCACATTGGTGCAGAACGTTAACTGAAGAGGATCAATCCAGTTCTAAACGGAGAGGCGAAGTGCACCAATTATCGCTTTCAGCGCCAAGTCGCGGCCTGAGGAAGTAAACTCGTTTCATCCTCGAATTCGCTCATTGCCGGATTCCCAGTCTTCTGGTCGATGAACTGACGAAGTAACGATTCGACGAGTAGCGATGGTGAGGTCCACAGTATGTGTCGTAACTACACACGTTTGCTTCGCGTCATGTTGGCGATTCTGCTCGCAATTGAATTCTCGTCGACTGCGCTCGCGCAATGGGCTCCCATGAACCCGGTTGTTACTGTTCAGCCACAGCCCGACGGTGTGATGCTCGCGATGAAGTCTGGGACGCTCCGCTTGCAAGTCTGCTCTGATTCGATCGTCCATGTACTCTATTCTCCGACCACGTCTTTCCCCGCCAGCCGTCCCGATCCCGTCGTCATCAAGACGACATGGCCAGCCACGAAGTTCACCATGCAAGACAACTCCGGCGAAATCACACTCACTACTTCGCAATTGAAGGTCGGCATCGCTCGCAAGGACGGCGCCATTACCTACCGCGATCTTGCCGGTAAGCAACTTGTGCAGGAAGCGACCAGGAAACTCACGCCAGTGAAAGTAAACGGCGAGGATACTTATCACGCCGAGTCCTTTGTAAACATCTACGGCTCCCGCGAAGCCTTCTATGGACTCGGCCAGCACCAGGCCGGCGTGTGGAACTATCGCGGCGAATCGGTCGACATTTCGCAGGACAACAGCAACATTGCCGTGCCTTTTCTGGTATCGAGTAACGGCTACGGCATCTTCTGGAACAATGATTCCCGGAGCCGCTTCAACAACCGCTTCGCCAACTATCTCTACATCAGCTCGGAAGTGGCCGACGTGATCGACTACTACTTCTTTTATGGCCCCAACCTCGATAAGGTTATCGCCGCCTATCGCGAACTCACCGGGCAAGCCCCAATGTTCGGTAAGTGGGCCTATGGTTTCTGGCAGTGCAAGAACCGCTACAAATCTCAGGCGGAGATCCTGGGAGTGGCGCGCAAGTATCGCGAACTCCACATCCCCGCCGACAATATTGTGCAGGACTGGTTCTGGTGGAACCGCAAGGGCGAATTTGTTTTCAACAAAAACTATCCCGATCCAAGGGAGATGGTTGACGAACTACATCGTGAGAACTTCCATCTGATGATCTCAATCTGGCCTTTCTTCGAGCCGGGATCGGCCAATTACGACTACATGGATAAGCAAGGCTGGTTCATCGACAAGTTCAAATTCGCCAAGCCGCCTTATCATGCCGATGCCATGGCCGTGTATGATGCGACCAGCCCCGAAGCTCGCAAATTCTATTGGAATCTGGTGGACCAAGGTCTGTTCAAAATTGGTGTCGATGCCTGGTGGATGGACACAACCGAACCGGAAACCGAAGGCCAGGAAGAAAACATTCAGCTGGGCCACAAGTTAGCCATTGGCAGCGGCGATCGCTACGTGAACGTCTATCCTTTGCTGGATACGGGCGCCGTCTACAACGGACAGCGCGCCGCCTCCGACCGGAAGCGCGTCTACATTCTCTCGCGTTCCGCCTTCGCCGGATCGCAACGCAACGCTGTCACCGCGTGGTCGGGCGACATCAATTCCGACTGGCTCAGTTTCCGCCGCCAGATTCCAGCCGGCCTGAACTTTGCCCTCTCCGGCATTCCTTACTGGACCACCGATATTGGCGGCTTCGTCTCTGCCGATCCCGACGATCCTGCGTATCGCGAGCTTTTCGTCCGCTGGTTTCAGTTGGGCACATTCAACCCGATCTTGCGTGTACATGGCACTCGCAAAACCGATCAGAACGAACTCTGGTCCTACGGACCGGATGCGCAGAAAATTCTAGTAAGCTTCGATCGTTTGCGCTATCGCCTGCTCCCCTACACGTATTCGCTCGCGTGGAAGACAACGAACGACAGCTATACGCCTATGCGTCCGCTGGTAATGGATTTTCGCGACGACGTGCGCGCGCAAAATACGGGAGACGAATATATGTACGGCCCAGCGTTCCTCGTGAATCCGGTAACCGAGCCCGCAGCCACCAGCCGCCGCGTCTACCTTCCGGAAGCAAAGTGGTACGATTTCTGGAATGGCGCATCCGTCGATGGCAAGCGCGACATTACTGCCGAAGCGCCACTCGATGAGTTGCCTCTCTACATTCGAGCCGGCTCCATCGTTCCCTTCGGACCCGATGTTGAATGGTCCACCGAAAAACCCGCCGATCCGATTGAGCTGCGTATTTACCCCGGCGCAGATGGCGAGTTCACGCTCTACGAGGACGAAAATGACAACTACGACTATGAGAAGGGCGTCCACGCCACGATCCCTTTTCGATGGGATGACGCGAAACACACTCTGACCATCGGCGATCGACAAGGAGAGTTCACGGGGATGCTTTCCAGCCGCACTTTTCACATCGTTTTCGTGAGCGAGAATCACGGCGTTGGCATCGCACCCTGCGATACTCCAGACAAGGTTGTGGAGTATTCCGGTAAGCGAGTTAGTGTGACGCCGTAGGAAAAGTCATGTAGGGATAGACCTTCGACAGGCTCTCGGCTGTCCAGGCGAGCGCCGCTCGCCAATGGTTTTCGTTGGTCGATCTAGCTGTGAGTTGTGGCGGGTCTTGCCCCAGAGATTCCAGGAGCCTTCTATGTCTCGGTATTCGTCGCCGCTTCTCCGCGCCGCAGGGTGTCTCTGCTTCGTTCTTTCCGCATCAGCCCAAACGACGAACCCACCTTCCGCTCCGATCCCTACTCAGATCCCGGGCCAGAACGCAATTCTGATGGGGGTTGCGTGGTATCCCGAACAATGGCCCGAATCGCGCTGGGAAGAAGATCTGCGCCTGATGGAAGCCGCCGATCTGAAGGTGGTCCGCATCGCCGAATTTGCCTGGAGCCGCATGGAGCCCGCCGAAGGTCACTATGACTTTGACTGGCTGGAGCGCGCCATCAATTTGGCCGCCAGTCATCACATTGTCTCGGTCCTCGGCACGCCGACGGCTACCCCTCCCGCGTGGCTCACGCAGAAATATCCCGACGTGCTTCGCTTGGAACCCGATGGCCAACGCGTGACCCACGGTAACCGCGCCCAAGCATCCGCCACCTCCCCACGCTACCGGGAGTTCTGCCGCCGCATCGCCGAACAGATGGCACTACGCTTTGGCCTCAATCCCAACGTGGTTGGCTGGCAGATCGACAACGAATATGGCTACGCCCAGATGTCCTACGACGATGTGACGCGACAGCAATTTCAGGATTGGCTGAAAGCCAAATACAAAAACCTCGACAACCTGAACACGCACTGGACTACCTCTTACTGGAGCCAGACGTATGACAACTGGCGAGAAATTCCTATCCCCGTGGGCGAGCATAATCCCGGACTAATGCTCGACTGGAAACGATTCGTCACCGCTACCTGGACTTCCTACCAGCAGAACCAGATCGACGTGATCCGCAAACACGCCGAACCCCGCCAGTTCATCACCGGCAACTTCATGGGATTTTTCGATGGCTTCGATCACTACATCGTCAGCCGGCCGCTCACCTTCGCTTCCTGGGATGACTATGTCGGCTCCGGGCACGTGGACCCCGCATACAACGGCCTCTCCCACGACCTGACTCGGGGCTTTAAGGGACAGAATTTCTGGGTAATGGAGACCCAGCCGGGCGCGGTGAACTGGTCGACGCTAAATAATTTCCTAAACCGCGGCGAGGCTCGTGCGATGGCCTGGCAGGCCATCGGCCACGGCGCCGATGATGTCAACTACTGGCAGTGGCGCAGCGCACTGAACGGACAGGAAGAGATTCACGGCGTTCTCGTTGGCCCTGACGGAACACCGGTGCCCTTTTACGATGAAGCCGCGCAAACCGCGCACGAGTTTGCCAAAGCGGAAAGCAGCTTTCGTGGTACGCAACCGCGATCGGAGGTAGCGCTGCTCTATTCCTATGACAGCCATTGGGCGATCCAGTTTCAAAAACACACAGAGAAGTATGACGACGTCGTATTGCTGAAGAGTTACTACCAGGCGCTGCGACAGATTGCGCAGTCAGTCGATGTGATCAGTGCCTACGCCGCACTCGATGGCTACAAACTGGTTGCCGCGCCCAGTTTGAACGTACTGCCGGAGGATCTCGCGAATCACTTGCTCGATTATGTGCGCAATGGCGGCCATCTGGTTCTCGGCCCACGGTCCGGCGTGAAAGATGAATTCAACTCTCTTTTGCCGCAGCGCCAGCCGGGATTTCTCGTCGATGCCTTGGGCGCGCGAGTCGAGCAGTACTACGCGCTCGAAAAAGATGTGCCAGTCTCTGGCGCCTGGGGCAGCGGAAAAGCCAGCATCTGGGCGGAGCAACTCAAAAGCCACGCACCCGACGAAGAAGTCCTTCTGAAATATGGCAAGAGCAATGGATGGCTCGACGATCAGCCGGCTGCAGTCACCCGCGCCTATGGCAAGGGACGAATCACTTACGTCGGAGCGATACTTGACGACAAGTTGATGGCGGCGGCTGCCGAATGGATGACGAAGAAGTCCGGCGTCCCTCCCGTGTTTGGTCCTGTGCCCGACGGCATAGAAGTCTCGCGTCGCATCGGTCAGAGCAAGCAAGTTTTCGTTCTTATCAACTATTCGAACGAAGATCGGCGAGTGGTGCTGCCGCATTCCATGTATCTCGTGCTCGACGGGAAAGCCTCAAAGACGGTCGATCTCGTTCCCTACGGAGTCGCTGTGGCTCTCGATAATCGCTCACGAAAAACCAACGCAGAACTGCTGATGCGAGTTTCAATCGGCGGGCTGGGATTCTGAAACGGATTACTGCTGCGTCCATGCGAAGGGAGCAATTAGCGAAAGGTGGTGGCCGCAGGAATTACCTGCCTCAGAGTGGAGGACGTGCTGCCTGCGTTGTTGCCGTCGGCGCTGTATTTTGCGGAGATGGAGTAGGTTCCCGCGGTAGCGAAAGAGGTAGTCAGGGTTGCACGATTGCCACTGAGCGTCGCTGTGCCGAGCGTTTGCGATCCTGAAAGGAAAGTCCATAGAGCCAGTGGCTGCACTGCCGTACTGGCTGGCGACGGTTACGGCGAGGGTGACGGATTGGCTGGTGGCTGCGGGGTTTGGCGATGAGGTGTGAGAGGTTGTCGTAGTATCGATCTTCACTATTCGGCTGACCGGAGCTAAAAACCGAACAGGTTTAGGTTTTGTTCGAGAAGCCTAATCAGCACGCCTCAACACCGCCCCAAACAAAACGGGCCACCGGTGTTGACCGGTGGCCCGAAATGCGAATGCAGCAAGCTCTAGAAGGTTAGGTGCAAACCAAACTCCAGCACTCGAGGTGCACCCAGACCGAATACGCCCGTTCCATTCCCGACACGGTAGGATTGAGCGCTCGTGCTTCCGGCGGCAATACTGTTGATCGAACCACTACCTTGGGTAAGCCAGCCGGTCATCACGCCCGGAGGCTGGTTGAAGTTGGAGAAGTTGGCCACATTGTAGAAGCCAATACTCGGTTCGATCGTGAACCGCTCTTCGAACCGATAATCCCAGCTGGCCCTGAAATCCAGGGCTCTGGTCCATGGGTAGGTCAACTGGTTTGGTGGGGCCTGCGCCACTATGGGAGCCACAGCGCCGATCTGTTGCAGTTGCGCGACGGTAAACAAGTCAGCGGTGACCAGCTTCTGGCCGGCCGGGGTGGGCTCATTTCCGTAGGTCGCGTTGTAGCCATTGATTGCGTTGTTCAGTCCAGTCACGCCAAACTGGCGCATGAACGCGCCGTTCCTGGTGCCGGGCATAGGTTGGTTAAAAATCCCACTTCCGGTGAAGTCGGTCTGGTAGATCTGTCCCGGAGTAAAATTTTGACCGATGATCACCGGGCTTGACAGCGGACTATAGAAGTGCGAGATCACCCCAAAACGGAAGCCATGGGGTACATCGAAGCTTCCGCCGAAGGAGATTTGGTGGGTGCGGTCGAGCAGTGACGGGCCCATGAATCGCAACGGCTGATTGTTGTCCGCCGCGGTCAGAACGAAATCCTGATCATTTTGAGCCGTCGGATTCCCCGGGGGTGGGGGACCCTGGAAGGCCTCGGGATTTACAAATTTCGAGAGCGAGTAGGCGACTTGGAAGTTTGCCGCCTTCAGGCCTGGAGTCGGGTTCACTACGTTCTGCGTCAGCTTCATCTGCAGGGCGTTGTAAACCGAACGGCTGATGGGCTCCTCCATGTAAAACTGACCGAGCGCTGGATTGGTCCCTGTGAAGGCGCAAGCGCAAGCTCCACCCGCATCAAGAGGGCTTCCCATCCCGTTTCCTACGAAGTCGCCGATCTTAGCTCCCGCGTTGATGGTCGCTTGAAGGTCCCCAGGATGTCCGAAACTTGTCTCAGTCGCGGAGATCGCGGCTGCGGCATTGGCAGAGTTAAAGTTTGAGATGTCTCCAGCGTGGTTGAGATCCACAGCAAGCAGGGCATGGGTCTCGACGTTCCGCAGTAAATCAGCGCTCAACACCATTCCGTGACGGATTTCGTGCTGGATGCCGAGATTCATCTGTACTGCGCGCGGGCTGACGTAGTTGGAATCGAACAGTCCCTGGCTATTGTCGTATGCGTTTACGTTCGCGCCAAAGCTTGGGTTGCCAGGCGTCAGGTAGTTGCCGATGTAGGCGGGATTGGGGTTCGTCAGGCTGAAGGGCGTGTTGGCTTTGAACGTATTCTCGTAGGCCACTATGGTCGAGGCCGCATTGCCAATAGTATCGGAGCAGGCAGTTGCCGTGGTTTCTCCCAAAGCAAGTTGCGCTGGATCCGGCCCAATCACTCCTGTGCCATTTGAGCAAGGTTCCACAATCTGAAGGAATGCACCATGTTGTAAACGCGAGGGCCGGTCAAAGAGAACGTTGTTGAAGATGACGTTTTCGTAGTACAACCCGATGCCGCCGCGAACCACGGTCTTGCCGTCACCTTTCGGATCCCAGGCAATACCCAATTGCGGGGCGAAGTTGCGATTGGGATTTCTCACCGCATTTCCATGTCCTGGGAAGAACTGGTTGATGGGGGCAATCGCGGGAAGGTCGCTGTCCGTACGGCCAGTATCGCGGTCCCAGCGCAAACCGAGCGCAACAGTCAAGTTGGTCCGCACCTTCCAGCTATCGCCGACATAGAAGGATAAGCGATTGTCCGGGCCCAGGCCGCCGGCGGGGAACCCCAAGGCAGGTTCAGTGGTGGAGTAGCCTTGACCATTCGATGCGAGCACCTGACTTATGTGGTCGTCTAGCGGGTTGCCATCGGGAGGAGGAGTGGCACCGCTGATCTGCGGAGCGCTACCAAAGAAGCTGGCAAAGCCGCCGCCCTGAATATGGTTGAAGCCAACTCCGTAACGCAGAATGTGCTTGCCCATGATCCTGCTGCCGTCATACTTGATCTGATGGTCGCTTTGCGGAGTGCTCTGCGGCGCCAGCTCGTTCGGGCCCGTGCTGAAGCTGCCGATGAAGATATTGACTCCGAGATTCGCCAATGGCAGGTTCGTCCCCGTCGTGGCGTCGACGATCTGGTTCTGGAACTTCAAATAGGAAAAGCGAATGGTGTGAGTAAAACTGCCAGTATTGAAATCCAGGCCCACGACTTCATTTCGCGTGTAGTCTTTGTTGTTGTAGACGGAGAAACTACTCGAGAAGAAGGTAGCGTCGGCTGAATTCTGGAAGTAGTTGAAGCGGCCAAAAAGACGCGCGGTCTTGGTCAGGGAGTAGTCCAAGCGGCCGGTCAGCTCTGTCTCTTTAAAAGGAGATTGAAAGGTTCCCGAATAAGCTTCGAACGGAGCCGCTTGGAGAACCGGCGCGGCCTCGTGCTGCAGGGTGCGCTCGCCATCCAGGAAGAAGAACAGCTTGTTCTTCATAATCGGTCCGCCAATGTCGGCGCCTTCCTGATTGCGCTGCCAGGGAGTTGGAATTCTCTGGCCAGTCAGTGGGTCGACGGGTGAAGGCAGGGCAGCGGCGCCCACGGTGCTGTCGCGGAAGAAGCCAAAGGCCTCGCCGTGGAATGTGTCGGTGCCAGACTTCGTGGTCACGTTGACCGCGCCCGAGGAAGTCAAATCATTGGAAAGATCCAGGCTCGACTGTGCCAGCGAAAATTCCTGAATCGAACTCGCCGGAATATCTTCGGTCGTGGTGCCAACGGTCTCGTCACTGACGTCCACGCCGTCGACGCTGATGCGGGCAGTGCGCCCAAAACGGCCGCCGAACGAGATCGAAGAATAGCCAACCTTGGTCGGATCAAAGTTTGCCCCATCCTGAATCTGCACGCCGGGTTCAAGCTGCGCGAGATCAAGGAAGTTGCGGCCGTTTACGGGCAGGTTTGAAATTTGCGACGCCGTGAGGACGCCTTGCACTTCGGCCTGTTCCGTGTTCACGCCAACTTCACTGGCCTGCACTTCAACTACTGTGCTCTCCTGGCCGATTTCAAGCTTAATGCTGCCGTTGGCGGTGTTGTTCACCTGAACATCCACCGACAGTTGCGTCGTCTTGAAGCCCTTGGCCTCCGCGCGCACCGAATACGTGCCCGGAATCAGTGCGCCAGAAGAATACGTTCCAGTGTTGCTGGTGATGGCATGGACGGTTTGCCCAGTGGGGCCGGTCATGGTGACTTTGGCGTTAGGCACGACTGCGCCGCTGGCATCAGTCACGATGCCAGAAATGCTGCCGTTTGATACTGAGGTCTGGGCGAATGCCATAGAACACAACAGCAGCGCGGATAACGCGGATAACGCAACCAGCGCCAGCAGCGTAAATCGTGCGCTGAGGCGACGCAAACTAAACATGGGCTGAGATTTCAGCTTGAGACTCATCACTTCCTCCATCACACTGGATTTGCCCGCAAACCAATTTGCGGCAGAATGCTCCCACCGCTGCTGCGACCGCCTGCCACTGTCTGACAAACTTTGCGGATGCACCCGCGTAACGTGCTGCTATGGACAAGGCACGCCGAGGGCCGTCTTTGGAGGAAATACGTGAAGTCCCACTGCTCAGGTGCGGGGCTCTGGTGCTAAGCGTGACGAATTGACTAATTAAAGAAACAAAGTAAAACAAGCCCACTGGTCAATTCATACGGATATCAGTAGAGATTGCCGCCGATGTTATGAGATTCGCGAGGCGAGAAGAACATTGGCCTCTGCAATTGCAATCCGTAACATGCATACTGGTTGGTATGTTATCGCCTGGAAGCACAATGTGCGCTGGGTGCTCGTCGCGTGTTTTCTTCCAACGAATCGCTCAACCCGCCGCAGCCGGCTTACTGATCGCGATGGTCGAAGGCTATGGCTCGCTGGCAAAGAATGCTCGGGAGCCGGAAGTGATGAAAGCGGGGATCAAAAACATCGCGACCTGGCTGCAGTCTCTGCGCGCCGGGCAACCACAAGAGACGCTGATCGCATCGTTGTAGAGGTCGGTCTCGTTCCATACCGACTGGTTTGTATGTTACTGTGTTCGCGTCGACACCGGAGACACGATGAACACTCTGAAGAGAGCTGGACGCGGGGTCTTGAGTCGGGCAGGCTATCTGACGGCTTGGGTGTGTTTGGTCGCGGCGGTATGCGCTGCCGTACCAGGCCGGTCAACGCCAAAGCAGTCGCCCGATCCGGGCCTGGCGGCGCTCGGGGACGGCTTCGTCTCCCACACCGCCCAAGTGAACGGAACAACACTTTATTACGTGCGCGGCGGGACAGGTCCGGCGGTGATTCTGCTGCATGGCTTCCCCGAAGACTGGTACGCGTATCACCGCGTCATGCCGTTGTTGGCGAAACAGTTCACGGTGGTGGCAGTTGATCTCCGCGGCATAGGCGGCTCCGCTGTAACGGCAGGTGGGTACGATGCGGCGAACATGGCGGAAGATATTCACCAACTGGCAGAGCGCCTGCATTTGGATCATGTTTACGTTGTCGGTCATGATATCGGTGGCATGGTCGCATACGCCTTCGCCCGCCGTTATCCGGAAACCAGCCGCGGGGTAATGGTGCTCGATGTGCCTCTGCCCGGCCTCGGGCCGTGGGATGCGGTCAAGGCCAGTCCCCTTACCTGGCATATCAATTTTCAACAGACACCTGACCTGCCCGAGCAACTTCTCCCCGGCCGCGAATTCATTTACTTCCGCCATTTTCTCGATCGCAGCACCTTCAGTGATGCTGATGTCACTCGTTATGCCAAGGCCTACGCTGCGCCGGGGCATCTGCACGCCCTCTTGGAGATCTATCGCGCCTTCCCCGCAGACGAGAAATTCAATGCCGCACAACAGAGTGCAATCAGCGTGCCCTTGGTGCTGGCTCCCGGCGAAAACTCGCCCTTCGAAAAACTGATGTCGAGTTTGGCCGCGGCTTTACGCGCTCATGGGTGCGCGAGCGTCAAGGTTGAAGTGATTAAGAATAGCGTGCATTACGTTGCCGATGAGCAGCCTAATGCTGTGGCTGAACTCATTGCACGATACGCTCGTTGAATACATACGAACTAGTCGGTATTCCATTAGCTAGAAATCTCGATGGTGGCGGCAGGCTTCAGGAGGAATCAAATGAACTGGAAGATAGCAGCTAAGATCGCATCGCGTACTTTGGTGCTGGTTATCGCTCTAGGGGCGGCGCGGCAAGCGCAAGCACAGGACGCCAAAACTCCGTATCCCAGCATGGCTCCGCTGGATCAATACCTGATAGCGGATCAAAATGCTGAGATTGCTCTGGCGCGGACCGCGGCTCCGCCGTCCATTTCCCGCGAAGCAAAAGTTATGGTCCTGGGGCCGCACGGCTACGAAACCGCGGTCGAAGGCAAGAACGGCTTTGTCTGCATGGTAGAGCGCGCGTGGATGAATCCATTCGATAGCCCCGAGTTTTGGAACCCTAAGAATCGCAGCCCGATTTGCTTAAATCCGGCCGCCGCCCGAACCGTGCTGCCGATTACTCTGATGAGGACGAAACTGGTACTGGCGGGAAAGTCGAAAGAAGAAATCAAGGAAACTGTCAAGGCGGCGATTGAGAAAAAGGAATTGCCGGATCTTGAAGCTGGCGCGATGAGCTACATGATGTCCAGGGATGCGTATCTTACCGACGCGGGCAGCCACAACATGGCCCATCTTATGTTCTACATGCCGCTCGGGACGGTATGGGGTGCAAATCTGGTGGACTCCTCAAATCACCTGTCAGAGCCGTTCCCCGGATCTCCGCTCTTACTGGCTCCCTCGTACAAAGGCAACCCGGAACCGATCGATATGTTCCTGATGGGCACCGGTGTATGGTCGGACGGAACGACGGCTCCGATGTAGGACGCAGCGTTGAGAGAACGCGGAATGTCGTGCCTGAGTTGTTCTCATCAGGTCGGTGAACACCGGAGTGTGAAAACGTGATGAAAACTGGATTCGAGAAAGCGGAAAGGAAAGCCTCGCAGTGCGCGAGGCGTCTGCTGGCTGCTTTGTTCTTACTCCCCACAATCGCGCTGGGACAAATGCAACCACCGGCCAAGCCGGATTCTGCCGCAATCCGACCTTTCAAAATGCATGTTCCCGATGGCGTTCTAGCCGATCTTCGGCACCGCTTGGCGGAGACCAGATGGCCCGATCAGCTTCCGGGCACGACCTGGGAGTACGGCGCCGACATCAAGAAGGTCCGGGACCTCGCGGATTACTGGCAGAACGGCTACGACTGGCGCGCGCAGGAAGCCAAAATCAACAGGTTTGACCAGTTCACAACGGAAATTGACGGACAGCGGGTTTATTTTATTCATCAACGATCACCCCGCCCCGACGCAATACCCTTGTTGTTGATTCACGGCTGGCCGGGTTCGATTGTTGAATTTCTGGCAATGATCGAGCCTCTTACCAATCCTAAGGACAGCAATAGTCCCGCATTCGACGTCATCGTTCCTTCGCTTCCTGGTTTTGGATTCTCTGGACCCACAACAACTCGGGGCTGGGGCCCACAGCGTATGGCGAGGGCCCTGATCGTTCTCATGGATCGTTTGGGCTATTCCAAATACGGTATCCAGGGCGGCGACTGGGGTTCGCTGATCGCCCGCGACATGGCTTACCAAGCGCCCGCGCACGTGATCGGGCTTCATCTGAACCTCATTGACGCGGATCCGCCGAACCGGGAGGCAGTTACGCAAATGAGCGATGCGGAACGCAAACGTTTTTCATATTTTCACCGGGAAGAGAGCAGTTTTTTTTTCCTCCAGGCCGCTGAACCCCAGACTCTTGCCTACGCCCTGTCGGACTCCCCGGTCGGGTGGTTGGCCTGGATGATCGCTAGATTTCAACTGCTTACTGACAACAACGGCGATTTCCTTACAGCGGTGGACCGCGACACCTTTCTGACCGATGTCACCCTCTATTGGGTGACCGGTACGATTGGCTCCGCCATGCGAATCTATCGTGAGAACCGGCTCACCGGCGGAGAAACGGCACCACACCCACGGCTGGAAACTCCGGTGGCGTATGCGGATTTTCCAAAAGAGGTATATGCCTGTCCATTTAGCTGGATTATTCGGACTTACAACGTCGTACAAAGGACGGAGATGTCAAAGGGCGGACACTTTGCGGCGCTGGAACAACCCGATCTCTTGCTTGATGATATGCGGAATTTCTTTGCAAAGGTTGATCACAAACAAGCCGAAAGTGTGCCCTGATTCGAAATGGAACAGTGCGTGCAGATCGTCGCTCGTGGGCGGCTGAGTTGGGCGCGGATTTGCCTGACTCTCAGGCTCGGGTCCGAGGCGGTCAGTCAAGACGCTTACGCATGCTGGAACAGAGATAGATGGTGAGTGGAAACCATGCGCGTGTTGATCGTGGATGATGAGCCCCTGGCCCAAACGGCTCTGGCAAATATCCTGTCAGCAAGGAGCGACGTGGAGCATTTCGATTCGGCCAAACATGCGAGCGAAGCGCTCGAGGAATTGGCCACGGACTCCTACGATGTTTTGCTTCTCGACATTAATATGCTGGACCTGTCGGGTACTCAACTAGTAGAGCAGCTTAGGAAACGAAACCTTCCGTTGCCGTCTATTGTGTTTGTAACGGCAGACGTCGAACACGCGGTCGCAGCCTTCGAGAGGCACACCGTAGACTACGTGCTGAAGCCCTTCTCGAACGAAAGTGTCAACGAAGCCTTGGACCGCGCCTCTCGCAGAGCAAAGGGCGAGCGAGCCGCAAAATTGATCGAAGCTTTGCCGCAGTTGCAAAAGCTGTCTCCTACAAGTAACCCGATGATCGCAATCAAAGCTAACGGAAGGATCCTCTTCATCAATCCTGGAGATGTGGTCGCAGTGCAAGCCGAGGGCAATTATGTCTCACTGCAAAGGGAATCGGACTCCTATCTGCTGCGCGAGTCAATCTCGATGGTGGCAGAAAAGCTGAAGCCATACGGATTCATTCGGATCCATCGATCTGCGCTCGTGAATACCTCGTTTGTGGTAGAGATCAAGCCGTACTCGACGGGAAAGTATGGTCTCCGCGTTAAAGGTGGGAAGGAATACGCAGTTACCAGCGGTTACAAGAAGAATCTCAAACCCCTCACAGAATTCCGGATCGGTAGCGGTGCTTTCTTTACGGAATAGCCTACTCATAGACGCAACTGGACGTGAGTACCTGCAATTCAGTCGGATTAGAAAACTACCCATTCCTAGTCTTTGCGAGGCTACCATTGGAGCGATTCTGGGCAGGTTTTCTAACAAGGCTGCCGTTGCGGTGTGGTGGACACCTCTCTGCTCGGTCGAGTCGATAATGACGAGATCAAACCGTCGCGGCTCGCCCTCGGGGCGGCGGAAGCACAGTGCCAAGTCCCGAGTGGCCGGCCCGTTACGGTTGTTTTTGTGTGCCGGAAGTGTGCCAAATCCAGAATGCCGTATGACACTTGCGCGTTGAATGGGTAACTGACTGTCGGTCAGTCGTCGCCATCTGCAACGGAACTTTCCAGATGCCGATTTCTGGACCGCCTGGGTTATCCGTGTTCAACTTCCGGATTGCCTATCATTCGACGATCGCCCAATACCTTTCGAAGTACGATATTCCGACTAACTCACCATGGAACGGTTTCGTTTTCCCAGCGCGTGAACGTACACCGCGCGGATTTCGTCGAGCGATGCGTTACTCGCGAAGGTTGTCTTTGCGTACTCCTGCAGAGACAACTTGCCCTTTTTCGTATTCGAGATAGCTGCATTATTGACGAGCAGGTCGAGACGGCCAAACTCCGCGCGGATGCGTTCCGCCGCGGCGGCGATCGAAGGCCGATCCGTTACGTCGAGCTGAAGGGCGATGACGCCCTGTCCGATCTCCTTGGCCGCAGCCTCGCCGCGCTCGAAATTGCGCGACCCGATCAGCACAGTGAGACCGTTCGCCACAAGTTTCTTTGCCACCTGAAACCCGACTCCTTGATTGGCCCCGGTGATCAGTGCGATCCGTTTGCTCTGCATAGATATCTCCGTTTAGGTTCAGTCCTGGGAATACTGCATATTCTCAAGATCGGCGATAAGGCCAGGCCCCGTTGGGTTCCATCCCAACTGTCTCCGTGTTTGTGTACTGGAAGCCGGCATGTCGGCGCCCGCGAACATCGCAAGCCAGCCGAAGTGAGCCTGCGCCTTCTCTGGAGGAAGGCTGATCACAGGCACCTTCAACCCTTTGCCAATTACTGCAGCAATTTCCCGCATCGGTATCCCCTCTTCAGCAACTGCGTTGTACCTGCTTCCCGCTTCGCGCTTCTCCAGGGCGAGCCGGTAGAGATGGGCAACGTCCCGAACATGCGCGGCCGGCCAGCGATTGCCTCCCTCACCGATGAACGCCGACACTCCCTTCTCGCGGGCCACTTGGACCGCGTAGGTAATCAGACCCTGCTTCACTTTGTCGTGAACCTGGGGAAGGCGCACCACCGATACGTTCACTCCGCGCTCTGCCACGGAAGCTCCTGCAACTTCCGAGACTTTACGAGGATTTGGGTGGTTCGCATCGAAATGATTTTCGGTTGCGGGCTGACCCGGAGCAGCATTGCCCATTCCGGTTCCGGAAGTGATGAGGAGCGGGCGATCCGACCCGACGAGCGCGGCGCCGAGAGCCTCGATTGCGCGCTCGTCCTTTTCACAGACCTCGGCGAACTTCGAGAAGTCTTGGCCGAAGGCACTGTGGTCGAACGCGAGGTGAATCACGCCATCGGCGTGGGCAGCGCCCCTGCGCAGGCTTTCCAGATCTTCAAGGTTCCCTCGGTGCACCTCGGCTCCGGCGGCGATCAAAGATTGAGCGCCAGCCTCGCTGCGAGCGAGGCCAAGTACCTGATGGCCAGTGTTAATTAACTCCTGAACGGTGGTATACCCGATAAAACCTGTAGCGCCCGTAACAAATACCTTCATAAATTGTCCCTCCAGAATTGTTGTGACATGAATGGCAGCGCGGACGGCTACCGAGCTGGTTGGCCTCGACCGATTGCGTCGAGATCCTCAAGTACTTCACCTGGGATCCGAAGCGTCGTGGCCTTCAAATTCTCGCGAAGATGTACGAGGGAAGATGTTCCCGGAATCAATAAGATGTTGGGGGAGCGATGCAGAAGCCAGGCTAGCGCAACCTGCATGGGCGTGGCTCTGAGTGATGCCGCAGACGCGTCAAGTTCCGAAGACTGTAACGGGGTGAAGCCTCCCAGCGGGAAAAACGGAACGTAAGCGATCCCTTGCGCAGCAAGATCATCGATGAATGCATCATCATTCCTGCGGGCTACGTTGTAGAAATTCTGCACGCACACGATCTCGGTAATGGTTTGAGCCTCAGAGAGCTGGCTGGGAGTTATGTTGCTTAGTCCGATATGACGAATCAGTCCCTGACGTTTGAGTTCGGCGAGCACGGTCAGAGGCTCCTCAATCGAACCCTCCGACGGCTCCGCCATGCCTCCAACGCGGAGATTGACAACATCGATGTGATCGAGCCCGAGATTTCTCAGGTTGTCATGAACCCCGTCGATGAGTTCCTGGCGGGAGAGAGCATGAATCCAGGACTTGTCCGAACCGCGGCGAGCGCCCAGTTTGGTGACGATCACGAGATCATCCGAATAAGGATGCAGCGCCTGCTTGATGATCTGATTGGTCACATGCGGTCCGTAATAGTCGCTGGTATCAATATGGTTTACGCCGGATTCCACTGCCTCGCGAAGAACCGCAATGGCGGCATCGACGTCCCGCGGAGGCCCCCAGACGCCGGGTCCGGCGAGCTGCATCGCACCGTATCCCATGCGGTTCAAAGTCATCGATGTATCAGGCAACGAGAAGCTTCCAGCAAAATCGGTTTGTTCGATCATTTCGTTCCTCCTTGTTACAATTCATTTGATGAAGGATTCTTCAGGTTTGGAGCTCGCATATGCCAGCTGAGACGGTCATTGCGTTTGAACCAAGAAAGACGCCTATCCAAGCGAGGTCAACAGTCACGGTAGAGGCGATTTCCGAGGCGACTATTCAGGTTTTGCTCAGTCATGGAACAGAACGATTGACGACGACGCGCGTCGCCCAGCGTGCCGGCGTCTCGGTGGGCACACTGTATCAGTACTATCCGAATAAGCAGTCATTGCTGTTTGCGGTGCTGGAAAATCATCTCACTAACGTGATAGCAAAGGTTGAGGCCGCTTGCGAGAGCGCCTGTCATAAACCGTTAGCCCAGATGATCCGAGAAATGGTGGAGGCGTTCGTCGACGCCAAGATGGACCGCGCGGACATCTCGGTGGCGCTCTACCAGGTCTCGGCGGATGTGGGTGGGCCTGCGTTACTGAAACGAATCAGTCAGCGCTCGCGGAAAGCCGTTGAGGCAATGCTTCAGACAGCGCAAGATATCAAGGCGCCCCCGGACAAATTCGCCATTGACATAATGCTCGCAGCCATGGCGGGGGCGATGCGTTCCCTTCTGGAGGCTGGACCAACGTCTTCCACCGTCCGCAAATCGCGAGAGCAACTCGTGCTCCTTTGTCAGTCATACATGGCAGCCGCGACAGCTAAACGCGTTTAGAGCACTTACCTCGGTTGTTTTTGAACATTAACCTCCAAATATTGTTTGTGATACGGAAAGTTGTCCCAGAAACTGGCTTCTAGGGAGTAAAAAAGCGCATTCCCAGTTCGACCGCAACACGATGTTTCACGAACGGCATAGTGTGCCGACTGTGTGCAGAATTCGTCCGGGCAATACCGGCGATTGCGACAGAACCGCCGGCTGACTGTCGGTCTGTCGAAAATGTCACGCGCACTGCGTTGTGAATTCCCGTGAGTGCCTTCTGCCGGACATTGCCAAGATGATCGAAGCGAAGTTATCTGTGGTCGTAGTACCTCAAGTTGAATGCCCCCATTCGTACCGGTCGGTAGAATGAATTGAAATGGCTGTCTCACTCGAGCTCGCATAATACTGTTGATCCAAGTATCGCACCTGAGTTTCGGCCCTAGTCGAAGACCACCTGGGCAACAGACCGCAAGATTGGCTCGTGTCGTTCTTTCGTTCTGATGTTGGTTGGGAAATGAAGGTCTGGGGACCGAACGGATTTGAGCAGTCATACACGTTGGTGGGAAGCGCGGGAGAGCACCAAGCCTTCGGGAACGTCCTGCTGAGATTGCTGCCGGCGACGATGACGCCGGGATGAATCATCGCGGCGGAGAAGCCAACGATCAGCGCATGGTCTCTGGGTTTTTTGTCTGCAGTTTAGAGAAGCACACGACAAAACCGCCAAGCTTCATATTGACTCTTGCTGGGGAGGTACGACAATGTTACGACAAGGTCTGCAAAACCTTTATGCGTCGGTTCGATTCCGACACGCGCCTCCCGGACACAAGATTAAAGCCAACCCATAAGCACTGTAGAGAATCCAACGCCCAACCTGTAGACATCGGCAAGCCATTCCCTTGCCAGGCTTAAGGGGGTGAGTTCATAAAAGACGAGAAAGCGCCTGAGGTGGCTGCACCTCTCATCGCGAAATCGACGGGTGAATCGAGTGAAAGCAAAAGGAACGGAGTAACCCGGCGCTCGTTTCTGACACGGCTTAGCGCCAGTGGAATCGCCATCGTCGGCTTCAGTGGACGGAACAAATCCGAAGTCATAAGGGAAGGCCATTCCGGCGGGCAGAACCTTCTTCAGTTCGAAGATGTGCTCTTCTGCGCTGAAAGCGAACTTGTTCCGGCTACCTTTCGGAGTCTCGATGACGACCCGCAACATGTGCTTGTCGTCAGCATCGAAAGGCTTCAGTCTGGAAGGATTTGCCAGTCCATTCCTCGTACCGTTCTTTCCAGCCATTTAGTTCTCCTCGATAATCCCTAGTGGATGCCGTGCCCACGCCGCAGGTTTACTATTTGGATAAGTTCGTCGTCCTCTATTTGTAGAGCAACTTTTTAGCGATCTGTGCAGGTTGGCTCAGCATCCAAGGATCTCGCGGAGTTTGTGATTCGGGTGAACTGATGGAGAAAGCATCCAAATCAAAAAAGAGACCCTGACAGTCAACGCCGCGCTTAGAGGCTGGCAGCAGATTGCCAGCTTTCTGGGCGAACCTGTTTCTGTCGTCAGCGTTGGGGGGCCGAGGGAATGCCGGTCCCCCGCGAAGGTCGTCACGTAACAGCGATGCCCGCAGAATTGGACGCATGGATGGGAAAGGAGTCAGGCAAACCCGTCCATGTGGCCACGGAAAACACAGATCTCTCCGCTGAACTGAAGCGAGGGCGGTCGTTCATTCGCCAGAAGAGAAAGGCCGCGTACTAGTCGGGATTCATTTCGATCTGCCGCGGCGGCAGGGCCGGTAGATCTGGATGCTGCGGGTCACGCCAGATTACGGTGAAGCATTCGCCTTCACTCTCCGGATGCCACAAGCTACCGTCTTCGTACTTGATGGAACTGGGGAAGAACACCCAGCCCAGGACCGATTGAGAGCCCTCGGATCCGAGGCCGGGCCGCTCCATTGTCTCTTCTTCGCCTGGCGGGATGGTCTTAGTCGAATTCCATGTGAGATTGTAGGGGCGCCGCAAATCGTTGGGAGCCAGAAATATTTCAGACATGAGATTCACGCCGGTAATTGCCTTACCGCTCGTGTTCTTGACGTTGAGGGAAAAAGTTTCCGGATGCTTCCAGAAATCCCCACTGCCGACAAACGCAATGGGACAGGCGTGCCTGGGTGGCGAATAGATTGTATAGACCGCCATCATGCCGTTTTCCATGTGGTCTTCCACGTGGCAGTGGAATAACCAGGTGCCGGGATTATCGGCGATCATGTCGACCGTCTTCATGCTGCCGGGCAGCAGTTCGACCACGTCGGTATTCTTGCCTTCATAATTGACGGTTTCGCCATGCCAGTGCGGGGTGTGCAGGTCGATCTCGTTTCCCATCCCGAGTAAGTGCCAGCGCACGTGGTCGCCTTTCTTCATGATCAAGCCGGGAAGATTGCCGAAGGTGAGTCCGTTAATTGCGTAAAACAGTCCGGCGGGTTTGCCGGCCATCTCGTCGAAGATCATGAACGACGCAACGAATTCCTCGTCAACATCTTTGGGAGATCCATCGGGCTTGGCTTTACCTTTAGCAGTAACAATGATCGGTCCGAGCAGGCCAGCATTAATTTCCACGCCGGGATCGACGTGAGCGTGATACCACCACACGATCGAACTTGGCTGTCCGGGCCCGGGGCCGCTGGCGGCGGTGGCGAACCAGCGGTAGGTGTACTTTCTTCCGGGCGCAATTCGATCTCCTTTGCCGAAAGGAATGTAAAACGAACCTTCACTGTTCTTGTCGTAGCGCAGGCCGTGAGGATGCATGTTGTGCGGTAGATGGCCGCGATTCAGGAACTCGACGTCGACCTCATCGCCAACCTCCGCGCGAATGACGGGACCGAGAATTCCCAGCCAGTCGGGCTGCGGCTTTTTAGTGGTGAATGTGGCGTCGGTGTATTCGATGAAGCGCGTCTTCGGCCATTGCAGATGGTTGGCCCAGGGCTGACGGATGGGCAACGCCGTGAGCAGGTCCATGTTGCTGGGAGCGTAATTCCAGGTCACATCTTCGGCGGCAATGTAATAATGCCGCGTTACGGCGAAGCAGCTAGAGATAGAAAGTAGAAAAAAAAGTCCAAGCGCGCGCGAAAAGTTCTTCACGAAGTCATTATCCCACTTTGACTGTCAGGCTCAAGGCCGTCATATGGAGCAAGAGACCTATGCACCTACCTGGCGGCGAGATGCTGCCCGTTGCATAGGTCCTTCGCGGCAAGAACGGCGCTCAGACGAAAACCTAACACTCCAGGCGACTCACTGGAAGTTCGCCTGAACATACTGAGCGGAGTTCACCGTAATCGTGCAAGTGGGGGAGCTTCCGCTGCAGGCGCCCCTCGACCATCCCGTAAATGTGCCTCCGCTGTTTGGAGTTGCAGTGAGAGTGACGACGGTGCCACTGGTGAACGTGGCTCCACAGGACTGTCCTTCATCGGAAGTGCAATCAATTCCCGTCGGACTGCTGGTGATGGTACCTCCACCAGACACCGCGACGGACAGTTGCGCGGGCTCATTCCAGCTGGCCGGCGGCGTCTGAGTGCATGAGCCGCTCATATTGGGGGTGGGAGGCGTAGGCGGAGTCGTCCACGGCGGATTGGTGAAATCGAAGAACTCATCCATTTTGGGCTGAGCGCCGTCACGCGCCGTGAGTGGCGTCAGATTAAAACGCTCTTCCACAAAGTTCAGCACGGAAGTGGTGTCGCGCACAGTATGCGAGACATAGTTCTTGTTGGCAAAGGGCGAAATCACTATGACCGGGACGCGGTAGCCGGTCCAGGAGAAACTGCACATGCCATTTCCAAGCTCTCCAGCTCCCGTGCATATGTCATGCAGCGAGGGATTAAGGTCCGTTGGATATGCAAAGTCTCCCGGAGCCGTTGCTGGCTGAGGAGGAACGTGATCGTAAAGGCCGCCCCACTCATCGTAGGTGAAGATGAGGGCGGAGCTTGACCAACTGGCGCTCTGCATCAGCGGGTTGATCACCATCGTCGCTGCGTACTTCTGGCCGTCCTGGACATTGACTGGGTACTCATCGGAATCCGAGGGATGCTCATCGAGCCCTGCATTCGACGCGGGCTCGATCAATGCGAATTGCGGAAGGGCATTGTTGGCTGCGTCGATGGCAAACTGTGAAATTGGCTGCACGTTCGCGAGCAGCGCTGGAGTATTGAGGATCGTATTTTCGTATTGAAACTCGTTGATGTAGGAGTTATCTACCAGGCAAGCTGAAAGTTCGGTGCCCGTCATCGACGAGCAACTCTGTCCCGCGGTATTGCTCGTGCCTGTAGGATCCACGTAAATCCGCCAGGTGATGTTCGCGGCTTGCAGCTCCTGGAAGATCGTGGTCGATGAGAGCTGTGTGCCGTTGTTGGTGGAACCTGGACAGCCGCTCCCTCCTCCGGGGGGTGGCGGTGGGCACCCTTGACCAATCGGATAGGCCTGCCCGTGCGAGGTGGCAGCCAACAGATACATGCGATTGAGCTGCGTGCGAGACATGATGGGGGCGAACCAGCGATCGGATGTGGCGAAACTCGAGGCCAGGTAGTAGTAGTAATTCAGATCGTTGTAGTCGTAGTAGCCCATGGACCGAACACCTTCGAGGTCCATGAAGCCGTTGCTGCCGGCGTCATACGCGGCGGTAAAGGCGAACCCGTTAAGCGGCGGAGTCGTAATGTCAGTCGGGTTGGTTCCGGCAGGATCGGCATAGTCCCACTGATTGTGCGCTTCATTCCAGAACGGACTCTGATTCTCGATGCAGACAGATTGGAGGTGGAACGAACTGATCGGATCGCTGGGATTCGGGGAGCAGCTGTCGCCCCAAGTTCCGGGAGCGCATCCGGCAACCGAATGCGGCGTCCCGGTCTGCGGTAAGCCATCAAAGGTTTGGCCACTCGCGCCGAAGCCCAACCCAGGGTTCGCAGCCCAATACGCCTCCATCTGACCGAAGTAGTGATCGAGAGAGCGATTCTCTTGCGCGAAGAGAATAATGTGGTTGATGCTTTGCAGGCTGCCCGTGGCCGCGGTAAAGGTTGCGGTCACCGAGCTGGTTGCAGTTAATGTGAACGCGCATGTGACCGAACCGAGGCACGCTCCACCCCAGGCGCTGAAGGTGTAGTTGGTTGCGGGAGTTTCCATCAGCGAGATCGCTGTACCTTGAGGGAAATTCGCGGTGCAGCCGGTAGTCGAAGCATTCGAACAATTGATTCCAGCTGGGTTGCTGGTAACGGTCCCGTTACCAGTGATGGAGACAGTGAGTGCTTCGCTCGGAGGATTGAAAGTAGCGGTGACGCTCGTGGCCGCAGCCACGGTCACACTGCAAGTCGATGCAGTACCCGCGCACGCTCCGGACCAGCCCGCAAAAGTGTCGCCGGTTGCTGGCGTTTCAGTAAGAGTAACCGGAGAGTTCGGCGCAAAGGCTGCGGTGCAGGTAGTAGGAGTGGCAGGGGAACAATTAATTCCCGCAGGAGCGCTGGTGACTGTTCCGCTGCCGGTTCCAGCCAAAGCTACCGTCAATCCTACCCCCGGATTGAAAGTGGCGGATACGCTGGTGGCGGCGTTGATGGTTATGCTGCACGTCGTGCCCGAGCAACTGCCGCCCCAACCAGCAAAGTAATAATTAGTCCCAGGAGTCGCCGTCAGTGTCACCTTCGTCCCCTGCGGAAAGCTTGCGCTGCACGTACCGGGACAACTAATTCCCGCAGGACTGCTGGTGACGGTTCCGGTGCCTGCTTTAGGAGCGGCCACCGTCAACTGGTAGGAGGTGGTTTGCGACTGAGAAGTCGGGTTTCCTAGCCCCGCACAGCCGCCCAGCACCAGGGTGGACGCGGCCAGTAACGAACTTAAACACAAAAAAAAACCAGACTTCATGGCGTGCTCCTCGACAAACTCAAGCTTGGATGACCCTTATCCCTCTGCGGTTGGTTAGGCACCAGGAGGCGGCAGAGGGGTGGCAACAATGAGGGGTTAAATGGCACTGTTTTGCGCATTAACGGTATTTTCGGGGCGATTTAGCGACGAGTTGAGTGGTGTCAATGCGCTGGGGGCAACGGGCCGCCGCTCAATTTACTCCGTCTGCGTGGCCAGTTGGCTGACCTAAGGAAGGCTACCGGCGATTTCCAACGCGCTCTTTCCGGCGATGCGATATGGCTCGCTGCGCCCGGATAGGAACGCTCCAGTTGCAGCGCGATGATTTCCCCCACGGCATTCAACCGCTGTCCGACAAACAAAGCCAAAGACGCAGATAACGACATCAACCAGAATGAACACCGAGACTTCATGGCGCGCTGCTCCCGGGACAGCGCAGGCTTGGATGAAATTTCTTCTGCTCCGGTTGTTTTGGGTCAGGGAACGACTGGCTTAGTTAAGCTTTACGGGAAAGAGGGCACACGTCAGCAGCAGGAGCCCCATCAACTTCGACTCTGTTGGTTATTAATTACCCAGAGGCTGGAAGGGTCCGATCATGCTGGAGACTCCAGCGCGCTTGCGCAGTTCGGTAAGCAGTGCGCTAGCCGCGTTGGTATAGGTTTTGCTGGGATCGGAAGGATCGGCCCAGACTGCGTCATAAACAATTTGCGCCGCATCCTTCACGTCCATATGCAGCGCGGCTTCGCAAACATCCACGCGCTCCTGCAGGCGATCGTAGCAAGGCTTGCAGACCGAAGCCGCCTCAGCGCCTTTTACGTGATTTTCTCCTAAAGTGCAGATGACTGGCGAATTTGCCACTTCCGCATGAGCGGCGAAGAACTGCGATTTGAATTCCTTCAGGAAAGCTTCCCGCTCCTGCTCAACAATAGCAGTATCGGGCACAGCCTCAACCTCGGCCTGCGGTTTTACGACGAGCGGAGCGATGGTGGGAGAAACCCGCTCTCTGGTATTGCAATTCGGACAAGTATCGAGATTCGCGGGATAGTAGAGCTTGCATTTGATGCAGGGTAGGCCGTAGCCGGAGAACTTGTGCGGAGCAACAACTGCGGCCACAGGCGGGGGAGCCGCGTTGGCAAGGCTCGCGCGATCCAGTGTTGCGGAATTCAGGTGCGCCGGTTGAGGAATGGACTGCGTCGCTTTAGCGGCTGCGGCTTGTACCGATGGCCTTAATTCCATGACGATTCTCCCAAGCTTATTCTAAGGAACCCTTTCGTTCTGGTTAAAAATGCCGAGAGTACACAAGCCGGACTGTCCTAATGCTACTGAGACTTTGTTTCCCTCATCAGTTTCATGAGTTCTTCGCGCCGGGCGCGATAAAGCGGGCGCTCGGGATCGAGTCGGGCGGCGGCGTCCAGTTCAGCCAAAGCCTCCTCGTAGCGGTCCATGGTCATAAGACAGGCGGCCAGCGAGAAGTGGTTATCGGGCGAAGCATTCAGCCGAAGGGCTTCGCGGAACTCTTTTTCCGCCGCCGGCAGATTCTGCTGGCGAAAGAGTGCCGTCCCTAAACCGCGATGAGCCGTGTCAGAATCCGGATTGAGCGTCACCGCAAGGCGCAACTCGTGCACCCCCTCCTCCAGTTGATCATTCAGCAAGAATGTTTCCCCGAGCATGCGGTGTTCGGAGGAACTGGTAGGATTTTGCAGAACTGAGGCCCGCCATTCCTGGATGGCGCTTCCGTATTGCTTCTTCGACATGTAGGCGCGGGCCAGACAACCGTGACCCTGTTCCCACTCGGGATGCTGGCGGTAGAGTTCATTCAGTTCGAGGATGGCGGCGTCGAAATCGCCTTTGTCGCAATAAGTGTTACCCAGGTTATTGCGGACGGAAGCTTCTTGCGGCGCAAGCCGCTTGGCCTCGCGGTATTCAGCAATCGCATCCTCAAGCTTTTTCTGTTCGTGGAAGACTAATGCCAGGTTGGAATGCGCTTCCCAGAAAGCCGGGTTCAGATGAATAGCCTGGCGATAGGCGGTGATGGCGGCGGATTGGTTTCCGGCAGCGTGCAGCGTAATCCCTAAGTCGTAATAGGTGTCGGCATTTGCGGCATCGCGGGCGAGCGATTCGTCGAAGGCGTGAACTGCAGCGGCATATTGTCCGCTGGAATAAAGAGCCAGGCCCAGGAACTGGTACGCTTCCGTATTCTGCGGATCCATGCTCAGGGCGGTGCGGGCTTCAGCGATAGCGTTAGGGCCGTCGTCGAGTCGATAAAAAATGTACGCCAGGCTGCTGTGATTCTCGGGCAGATCGGGCATCAGTTGCGCGGCCAGTGTGATTTCGTCGAAGGCGTCATCCCACTGCTCCTGCCGGATCAGCATGTTGCCCAGAACGAAGTGCAAGGCGGCATTCTTCGGATCAGCCGTAAGAGCGGGGCCCAGATCGAGTTCAGCTTCATGGAAGCGCTGCGCTTTGGCGTCTAACGCTGCCTTCAGCAGCGGAGCCGGCAATTCGGTTTCTGGGGACCTGATTGCGGGATGCAAACTGGTGAGAGCGCGAACCAGGTCCGAGTCGGCTCCGGCGGCTTCAAATTGATGAATCTGGTCCTGGCCGGGAACCGGCGCGATGCCGCGCTCTTGCATGATGCGGACCAGTCGACTGCTGGGCACTCCCGCCGTGAGCCAAGCCATCAATTGAACCGGGCTGACAGGCTGACTTTCGCCGGCGGCCAGCGCTACCCCAAGAAGAACGAAAAAGACTAACAGTCCCTTGCGCTTCACTCGAATCTCCGGAAACGGGTTGGCTTGCAAGTTCGTGACGGCAGCGTTTCTTGCTCCACCCGTTATCGCGCTGATTTCGAACCGCTCATTTACATTAGCCCGGCCGCTCAACCGTAGGTAAGGTCACGGAAGTAACACGCAGGGCGATAGGACGGCCCGTGACCAAAAGGTTGATCTACCCATCGAACCAGAGGGCAGTCACGGCGTGCTGTGATCTTCATCACAGCGCCGTCCACGAGGAGGGCAGAGTATTGATAAAGATGGCTAAAACGTAGCCCAAGATCCGGCGGACCGGAGTTTGACTTCCCGGTAGCCGTCCGGTAGCGTATATACATAGTAGTGTTCGCCGTGTGGTTCTGGAGGTTCCGATGTTTGAAGGTTTATTCCAACCAACGCACCTGATTATCATTTTCGCGATTGCTCTGCTGGTTTTCGGTCCTAAAAAGTTGCCTGAACTCGGCAAGGGCCTGGGCGAGGGGATTCGTGCTTTGAAGGAAGGCATGAAGGATACGCCTCCCCCTCCGGCCGATCAGAACAAGACCATCGAAAACAAAGATACCAAAGCCTGAGAGCACTTCCTTTCGCGGGCAGTAATCTTCTTTGATTTAATCGCCGCTTTGTGGTCGTTTCCTGTCTGATCTATGCGGTCGCGGGTTCCCAATCGTAATATTGCTCTTTTGCTGGCGTAAAAATTGACTCTGAAAGCAGGAGGTACGTTGTGTTGCGCAAAACTGCATTTATTCCTCTCGTTGCGTTTCTAGGTTTAGCCTCGGCGGTTTTTGCCGATCAGATCACATTGAAGAATGGCGATCATCTGAGCGGGACGGTGGTGAAATCCGACGGTAAAACCCTGGTGCTGCATACCGACTACGCGGGAGACGTAACGGTGCAGTTCGACGCAATCACGCA
This sequence comes from uncultured Acidobacteriaceae bacterium, assembly GCA_963724815.1. Classification (GTDB taxonomy): domain Bacteria; phylum Acidobacteriota; class Terriglobia; order Terriglobales; family Acidobacteriaceae; genus Sulfotelmatobacter. The sequence goes on along the minus strand of CAVRWS010000030.1, from coordinate 127,056 downwards.
ACTGACAACCGAAAAAGAATTGCACGTCACCACGGCTGACAAGAAAACCGTCGTAGGGCCGGTAACCACCAGCGACGGAAAAATCGAAGTCGCCACCAAGACGGGTGGGACGGTAGAAGTTCCTCCGGCTAAAGTTACGCTGATGCGGAATGATGCCGAGCAGCAGGCTTACGATACGTCGATGCATCCGGGGTTGCTGCATGGCTGGAATGGTGGGGTCAATGTTGGTTTCTCGCTGGCCCGCGGCAATAGTGAAACCACCAACCTGGCGCTGGCGATCAACGCGGTTCATCCCACCGAGAACGATGCAACCACGATCTACCTGACCTCGCTCGACACCAATAATCAGTTGGCCACTCCCAGCACAGTGGCCGATCTGATCACGGCAGGAATTCGCTACGACCACAACCTTGACCCGAGACTATTCGCTTTCGTGGCTGCAGACTTCATGAGTAATGCATTGCAGGATCTTGATCTGCGCGGCATGTATGGTGGTGGATTGGGAGTTCACGTCATCAAGTCCGACAAGACCATGTTGGATGTCCTCGCCGGATTGAACTACACCCACGAAACTTATTCGAACGGAGCGGTGGTGACGCCGCTGACGATTCCTCCGGCATACGTCTCGTATGGAGTGACGAATCGATTTCTTGCGCTGACTCTGGGAGACCAACTGACGCTAAAAGCGGGCAAGTCGACTGTGGTAACGCAAAAATTCGACTTCTATCCAAACCTGTCGGAAACCGGCGAGTATCAAGGAGAATTCGACTTGGGCACGGTGACCAAGATCAGCAAGTGGCTGGGTTGGCAGAATCAATTCAGCGATATCTACGTTTCGAACCCGCCGGTCGGGACAAAGAAGAACGATCTGATCCTCACCACCGGGTTGAACTTTTCATTTACCCCCGCAAAGTGATCTCCCAAACCAGTGCCAAGCCGCTCGCGAGAGCGGTTCTTGCTCTGGGCAGCACAGCCCCGGCCCGAGAGCTTTCTCGCGATTCCTCGCTCACGAATACTTGAACAACGCGTCTACAGCGAGTACAGTACTGTTTCCCGTTTCCTAGCTTTCCAGTTCCTGCAAACAGGAGTCTGCCCGATGCGTCATGCCTTAACGGTGGTGATTGCTGTGTGCTGCCTTTGCGTTCTCTCTTTTTCTCAAACCGCGGACGAACTGATTGCCAAAAACATTCAGGCCAGAGGCGGAATGGAAAAGATGAAAGCCATCAAGACCCTGCGCATGGTCGGCAAGTTCGATGGCGGCGGAGGGTTTACCGCGGTCGTGACGCAGGAAAACGAGCGGCCAGACTTGATCCGTGAAACGTTCATGCTACAGGGAATGACTGCAGTGCAGGCTTATGACGGATCGACTGGATGGCAGATCCAGCCGTTCGGCGGGAAAAAAGATCCGGAGTTGATGGGCGAAGATGACCTGCGCGATCTTGTTCTCGACGGCGATTTCGACGGGCCTCTTGTCGACTACAAAGAAAAGGGCAGCACAGTCGAATATCTTGGCCACGATATCGTCGATGGCGACGATGCGCTCCGGCTGAAAGTGACGCTGAAGAATGGCGACATCATCTATGACTATCTCGATCCGGATACGTTTATCGAAATCCGGCGGGAGATTCAGCAGTTTATTCGCGGGTCGATGCGGGATCGCGTGATGGGGCTCGGTTCCTACAAGCCGGTCGGCGGAGTAATGTATCCATTTTCGCTGTCGCAGGGACCCAAGAACAACCCCGACGCGCAGACCACCACGGTGCAGAAAATGGAAGCGAACGTCCCGATCAATCCGGCGGATTTCGCGCTTCCCGCATCCCTCAAAACTGAAGAGAAGAAATCCGGCATCGTCGGGATTCACTAATTCTCGCGGGAAAGTTCGAAAGAAAAACAAGCGTTGGGGAAGAAGGATTCACAACTATGAGAGCATCCGCTCGAAAGTCCAGATTCATCACGCTCATGAGTACGGCGCTGACCGGGGCCGCATTAACATTCTTCGCACTGCAAGCCGGCGCGCAAGCCCCCTATCGTTTCGACTCCGCAACCGTTTCCGGGTTGCCTGCGCGCAACATCGGCTCTGCAACCATGAGCGGGCGCATTGCCGCGCTGGATGCAGTCGAGGAGAACGGCCGCATCACGGTTTTTGTTGGCGCGGCGAGCGGCGGCGTGTGGAAATCTCTGAACGGCGGCACCACCTACAAGCCGGTATTTGATCGCGAAGATGTGCAATCGATTGGCGCGGTGGCGATTGATCCCTCCAATTCGAAGACTGTTTGGGTTGGAACCGGCGAGGCATGGCTGCGCAACAGCGTCTCGGTCGGCGATGGCGTCTACAAATCCACAGACAGCGGAGAGAACTGGACGAATGTTGGTTTGAAAGACAGCGAGCACATCGCGAAGATTCTGGTAAATCCCAGCGACGGCAACGACGTGCTGGTATGTGCCACTGGACATTTGTGGGACGACAACGACGAGCGCGGTGTCTACCGGACGAACGATGGCGGCAAGACTTGGAAGAAAACTCTGGCGGGCGCGAATGGATCAAGCGGATGCGCGATGATCGCCCGCAGCAAACAGGAACCAAAAACCATTTATGCGGCAATGTGGGATTTTCGCCGCCAAGGGTGGACGTTCCGCTCCGGCGGACCGGGCAGCGGTCTCTTCAAATCGACCGACGGTGGCGCGAACTGGACTGAAGTCAGCGATCACAATGCGAAAGGATTGCCGGCCAAACCCTGGGGACGTGTAGCGGTGCAGGTGGCTGAGTCAAAGCCGAATGTTGTGTATGCCAACGTTGAAGCAGAAAAAGGACGCGGTCTCTACCGCTCCGACGATGGCGGTGGAACGTGGACGAAGCTGGATGCCAGCAACTATATGGTGTGGCGTCCGTTTTATTTCGGGAATTTGATCGTCGATCCAAAAGACGAAAACAAGATTTTCAAACCTGACCTCATTTTGTTGTTGAGCAACGATGGCGGCAAAACCTTCAACGTGGTTTCGAACTCGGACCACGGCGACTTTCATGACGTCTGGATCGATCCGAAGAATACCAACATTGTTATCGCCGGCGATGACGGCGGCTTGTGGCGCAGCGAAGACGGCGGTAATCGCTGGAAGCACCAGATGAACCTGCCGGTCTCGCAGTTTTATCACGTCAGCACCGACAATGCCGATCCATACCACGTCTATGGCGGCTTGCAGGACAACAGTTCCTGGGTCGGCGATTCGTCCTACCCCGGAGGCGTGACGAATTCGCGATGGGAAAACATGTATGGGGGTGATGGTTTCTGGATGTTCGAGGACCCTTCGGATTCAGACTATCTATACGCTGAAGCGCAAGGTGGCGAAATCGGCCGGGTGAATCGTTACACGCATGAGACGCGTGATCTTCATCCCTGGCCGAATTATGGCGAGAAGAAATTGCGCTTTAGTTGGAACACTCCGATTCACATGAGCCCGAACGAAAAGGGGACGATTTACATCGGCGCCCAATTCCTGTTCCGCTCGCGCGATCACGGTCAGTCGTGGGATCGCATTTCTCCCGACTTGACCACGAACGATCCGGAGAAGCAGAAGCAGGAAGAGTCCGGAGGCGTGACCATCGACAATTCTTCCGCGGAGATGCACACGACGATCTACTCGATTTCGGAGTCGCCGAAGAATGGACAAATCATCTGGGTCGGCACAGACGACGGCAATGTCCAGATCACCCGCGACAGCGCGAAGACATGGACGAATGTGGTGGGAAACATCAGCGGCCTCGGCAAGAATTCGTGGGTCACAACCATCGAGGCCAGCCGTTTCGACGAAGGAACGGCCTATGCGACGTTTGACCGGCACACCTACGGCGATATGAAGCCGTACGTTTACAAAACCACCGACTATGGAAAGTCGTGGACAGGGCTTGCGGCCCAGGACAGCGGAGTGCGCGGGTTTGCTCACGTGATCAAGGAAGACACCGTGGATCCGAACGTTCTCTTCTTGGGTACGGAATTCGGGCTCTGGATTTCAGTGGATGGCGGCCAGCGCTGGGCACAATACAAAGGGACGGATTTTCCGGATGTCCCAGTGGATGATCTGGTTGTGCAAGCGCGTGAATCAGATCTGGTGCTGGCCACGCACGGGCGTGGAATCTGGATCGTCGATGATATTTCGCCGCTGCGCGCACTGACCCCGGAAGTGATGACTAAGACCGCGACGCTGCTACCGGGAAGGCCCTCGATTCAATATTTCGACGTGCAGGGTGGCTGGCCTGAAGGAGACGAAACTTTCCACGGCCGCAGCCGTCCTACGGACGCGCAGATTACCTATTACCAAAAAGGACGGCACATCTTCGGCGACTTGAAGATCGAGATTTTCGATCAGGACGGCAAACTTGTCGATACCGTCGCCGGCGGTAAGCATCGCGGTTTGAACCGCGCAGGATGGGGCATGCGGGTGAAACCGCCGGCGGTTGCTCCCGCTGCATCTGCGCTGTTTGAAGCCGCGCAGGGGCCGCGGGTTTTGCCGGGCAAATACACAGTCAAGCTCACCAAGGGCGATCAGACTTATACCGAGACTCTCGACGTTGCCATCGATCCACGAGCAAAATACTCGCTGGAAGAACGCAAGGCGCAATTCGATCTCTCGATGAAGGTCTATAAAGAGTTGGAGCACATGACCTACGGAGTGGAGGCGATCGAAGGGGTGCGCGACTCCGCCAACGCGCGCGCCGCCAAGTTAGGAGAGAAGGATCCTTTGCGCAAACAGCTGCAACAATTGGCCGCTGATTGCGACACATTGCGGTCGAAAATCGTTGCCACCAAGGAAGGTGGCATGATTACGGGCGAAGAACGCATCCGCGAACACCTGGGGCAACTCTACGGCGCGGTAACTGGATACGACGGCAAGCCGACGGATTACCAGGCGGCGCGAACTGAGTCCCTGGGTCATGAATTGCAGGATGTGATCGACGACTTCCAGAAACTGACGCAGAAAGATCTGCCAGCCATCAACAACGGGTTGAGAAAGAAGAAGCAGGAAATAATCACGGTGCTCGCCGAAGCCGACTGGCAGAAGAAAAAGGAAGAGTCATCTGCGGCGGCTGGCGCCGGGATGAGAGCGGCTGCGATGCAGATGCGGGAAATGGATTAGAGCAGGAGTTGCTTCGCGGCAACCGCGAAAATCATGCTAACTTTAGTTCTACTTTCTTGGCGCCAGGGTCTAGCTTGGTGATCATAAAGTTGCGAACCTGTCCGGCTTGGAGTGCTTCGGGTTTTGCCTTGCCGCCGGGAGTGACGCCCTTCCACCGCGCCTGCAACATGGAACCTAAGGAAGAAAGATCAGGTTTAGGAGATGGCGATGCTGCGTCGATAGCTTTTTCCGCCCCTGGATGGGCGACCTCGATGTGGCAACTGGCGTGAATGCCTTCGCCGAGTTCCACCTTCGCATGGCCGTCTGAAATTTCCATGATGCGGCCATTCACCAGGTCACCCTGCTTGTGTTCGGCGATGTATTCATCCAGGCCGCTCGGCACGAGTTGCTTAATACCTAGGCGCAATTGGCGTTTCTCGGTGTCGATCGCCAGCACTTGCGCCTTCACCAGTTGGCCGACCTTCACAACTTCCTGCGGATGATTGATGCGCTTCTCCGCGCTCATGTCGCTGATGTGAATCATGCCCTCAACGCCCTCGGCGAGTTGCACGAACGCTCCGAACTTGGTGATGCTCACGACCGGACCTTCGACTACCGAGCCAGCGGCAAACCTTTGCGCTGCGTCAGTCCACGGATCTCCGAGCGCTTGTTTTAATCCCAATGACATTCGCCGTTCTGCGGCGTTGATTCCCAGGATCACTGCATCCACGATTTCGCCCGGTTTTACCAGCGTGCTGGCGCTTCTGAGCTTCTTTCCCCATGACATTTCCGAGACGTGAATCAGCCCTTCGATTCCGGGTTCAAGTTCGATGAAGGCGCCGAACTCGGCCACGCGTGTTACTGTGCCGCGGACGCGCTCGCCTACTTTGTATTTTCCGGCGACCGCATCCCAGGGATGTGGCAGCAATTGCTTCATGCCGACTGAAATGCGCCGCTTGTCTGCGTCAGAAGAAATCTTCAGCACTTTCGCTTCGATCGACTGACCGATGGAAAGCACGTCCGCGGGCTTGGTCACGCGGCTCCAGGCAATGTCACTTACATGTAAGAGGGCATCGACTCCGCCGAGATCGACGAAGGCGCCGTAATCCGTAAGGCTGCGCACCGTGCCGCTTACGATGTCGCCTTCCTTCATCTCGGAATAGCGACGGTCTTTCGCGGAACGCTCTTCCTCTTCGACGACGGCGCGCCGGTCTACGACAACATCTTCATCGGCTACGTCGAGCTTGATGATGCGGCAAAGAATCTCCTGCTCGACCAACTTCTCCATCTCGGCGGCGTCGCGGACTCCGCTGCGCGAGGCGGGCATGAACGCGCGCACTCCCACATCTACGCTGAGGCCGCCTTTGATTACGCCTGTGACCGTGCCGACAATCGTTGCCTTATCGGCGAATGCCTTCTCCAGCGCCGACCAATCTTTCGGCCGCTCCACTTTGGCGCGAGTGAGTTCGTAATAACCCTCCGGATTCCGGCCCTTCACGGAAACCAGCAGCTTGTCTCCCGGCTTGACGGCGGCCTTCTCGGGATCGCCAGCGTTTTGGAAATCTGCGAGGGGCAGGATGCCTTCGCTCTTGAACCCGATGTCGAGGATTACGGAATCGGCAGAGACGGCGACTACTGTGCCTTCGAGTTGTTTGCTGCCGTCCTCGCCGTTGCGCTTGCGCGCATGACTCTTCTCGTATTGCGAGAATAGCTCGCTGAAGGATTCGTTGGATTCGGGCGCGGATTGGGATTCAGGGATGCTTTGATTGGGTAATGTTGGATTGGACATGAAAGAGTACAGCCTCGCTGGGTATGGGCCCCAACTAGGATAACATTCTATGCGGCACAGATTGGCCGAGCGGGCGCTCATCCTAGTTCCCCATTAGTTAAAAACAAAGCGTTCCGCCGTCCCACTGCTGCATTCGTAAAAGCTGCAAATAAATTAAGGAGAAATCGATGGCCCTCATGAAAACCTCGAACCCAGCGCTGAACGTAGGTAGTTTTCGTGTCGAACAGGCGGCATCTGGCGAGCCCATGACCTTAACAGGGACCATTAACAAGACAGGTGTTCTGCTGATTTGCGTGGTGGCGACTGCGGCCTGGGTCTGGAATCGGTTTTTTCACGCTCCGGTTTCAGACACGGTGTTACCTCTCGTGGCGTTGGGGGGAATCGGTGGATTTATTGTCGCAATGGTCACAGTCTTCAAGAAAGAATGGTCTCCGATTACCGCACCGATTTATGCCCTGCTGGAAGGGTTGGCCTTGGGCGGTATTTCCGCGTTATTCGAACTGCGCTATTCCGGGATCGCAATCGAAGCGGTCGGCCTGACCTTTGGAACGCTCTTCGTTCTTTTGATGGCCTACCGCTCGGGTCTGATTCGGGTGACCCAGAAGTTCAAGCTCGGCGTGGTGGCAGCGACCGGTGGCATTGCGGTCTTCTATCTGGTTCAATTTGTTCTCGGGTTCTTTGGAGTCCGCTTCGCTGCCATCAATGGTTCTGGGCTGCTCGGGATCGGATTCAGTGTCGTGGTGGTCTGTGTCGCCGCCTTAAATCTCGTCCTCGATTTTGACTCCATCGAAAGTGGCATTAACGCCGGTGCTCCGAAATACATGGAGTGGTACGGGGCATTTGCATTGATCGTAACGTTGGTCTGGCTTTATTTAGAGATTTTGCGCCTGCTAACCAAGCTCAACAACCGCAAATAGTCACGAGAGCGGGCGCGTGCAAAACCTGCTGTGGCACTGTTGACGGGCAGAAAAATGGTCCCGCGACCCGAAGGCGTGCGTGGTTGCGCAACGATTCGGGACGCGAGACCTTCAGAAGACTCGCCTACATTCCCGGCTTGTCTTCGTTTGCAGAAGTGGCATGCATCACGCGGAAGGTCGTTCCGCCGTTGGACCACACCAGCACCAAAGCGTCTTGCCCCTGCGGTACGGCGGACAAGGCTTTTTGCACGTCGGCGGCGCTCTGCACCGGCTTGCGGTCGACTTGCACGATCACGTCGCCGCGCTGCAGACCGGCGTCGTCAGCAGAGCTTCCGGGCTGCACCTGCTCGACCACTGCGCCTTGCAGATCGCTAGAGGCTTGCAGTTGCTGGCGCAGGTCCGGAGTCATGTCCGCGAGGCCCAGTCCCCAGCGAGCCTTGCCGTGACCATTGCTGGCGACTTCTTTGCCTTGATTGTCACGGCTGCCCATGGCTTCGAGCGTCACCGGAATGCTGACTGGCTGGCCGTTCCGCAGAACTTCCAGCTTGATAGTCGAGCCGGGTTGCTTCTGTCCAACCTCGATTTGAAGCTGGCTGGCATCGCTCACCTTTTGTCCGTTCAGTTCGGTGATGACGTCGCCGACTTTCAGACCGGCTTTCGCCGCCGGAGATCCGTCTTCGATCTGGCTGACTACGGCTCCTTCATTGTTGTGCACGTCGAAGAACTTGGCATTCTCCGGTGTCACATCGCTGATACCGATTCCCATGTATCCGTGGGTGACTTTACCGTCGCGGATGAGAGCGTCCACCGTGGGATGGACAATCTGCGTGGGAATGGCGAAGCCCATGCCGGAGAAGCTGTCGGAGTTCGACACCAGGAACGTGTTGATGCCGATTACTTCCCCACGGGCATCGACCAGCGGACCGCCGGAGTTACCGGGATTGATGGCTGCATCGGTCTGAACAAAACTGCCCGGGGCACGATGATCCTTCGAGAAAGGATTCGGACGGTTCAATCCGCTGACAATGCCGCGCGTCACGGTGAACTGGAAGCCGAAGGGATTACCGAAAGCAAGCACGGTTTCGCCTGGACGAAGCGCTGTCGAATTGCCCCAAGGCACGTTGGGAAGATTCGTGCCATCGATCTTGATAACGGCAAGATCAGTGAGGGGATCGGCGCCAATCAACTTGGCCTTCATAATTCGGCGATCGTTGAGGGTGACTCGAATGTCGACCGCGCCATCGATCACGTGGTTGTTGGTGACGATGTAGCCATCGGGTGAGATCAGCACGCCGCTGCCGATGCCGTGCTCAATCTGGGTTTGCGGCCTCATCGGATGATTAAAGAACGGAGCAAACATTGGGGGCACGCCTTCGGGCATTTCTTGCATTTGACCATCTGCCATTTCGGTCTTGGAGTGAGAGGTGACGGCAACGTTTACAACCGCCGGCGTAACCCGGGCGGCGAGAGTTTCCATTGCCTGATCCAGAGAAAGCAAGGCGGCTACGCTGTTGTCGTCGAGCGGTGTTGCGGTCGGAGACGTGATTGGTCCGCGGGCAAACGCCGGCTTGGCGAATTCGTAAGTGGTGAATGACAACACCAGCGCGACTGCCAGGAGGGGCAAGATCAGGCGGCGTGTCAGGAGGGTTTTGCTAACGCATGCTTTGGTAAACCAGTTTTTCATTTGCTTTTTCTCCTAACGATTTGTGTGCAACTAATTATTTAGTTTGTAAGACCGTACAAATACCCCCGTGGGGCAAACTTGGTTAGGTTGATTTTGGGACGATTCCCTTCTGGATCCGGCGATTGGCGGGATGGAATACCGTCAATCGCATGATGCTGATGCTCCAGATCTGGCCATTACTGTCGACCGCTTCGGTTTGAATCACCAGCAACATCGCCTTCCGAGAGCTGGCGTCATCAACACTGTTGGAAGCGACGGGATTCGAGTCGATCATCTTGGCGTCGATCATTTTTGCATCGAATGTGCGCGGAGAACTCATTCGCGGAGCAGAATCGCTCCGACGCGCAGCAGCGAACCTAATACTGTCGGCGTTCTTTTCGCTTGCGCCGTGGTGATAAATGCTTCGCGACGTTACTTGCGGGGCGGCGCCGGGAACTGCCCGCGGCGAAACGTCGCTGTGCACGGGATATGCAGCCTGGCCATGAAATGTCGCGGGAATCATCTTCGCGCCGAGGCCGGCTGAATCGAGGGCCGGGGTGCCAACTCCGCGGGATGTGGATTCTGAAAACCTGGCGCCATTGCTGTCAAAGGCCACCAGCCTCGGAGCGTGGGGCAGCGCAATCAGACATACAGCGGAGAAGGCGGCGACCCAGCCCAGAGCGGGCTTGTAAACCGTAGTCGCGGTAGGACGCTCGGAGTCGAGAATTCGTATGACCCGTTGTGTTGTCTGTTGCATTCGTCCCGCAACCGCTTGCGCCAAGGCCAAGCCACGCCGCAGAAAGCTTTTCTCCGCTACCGATACCAGGCATTGCGCATAGGCTCGAGGATTCGAATTACTGGCCAGTACAAAATCGTCACAGGCCATTTCCCGCTCCAGCGCCAGACCACGTCCGATCCACCAGAACGCTGGATGAAAAAAGAAGAGCGCTCTTACGATTTCCTGAGCCAGATTTGTCCAGTCATCCCAGCGACGCAAGTGGGCTAACTCGTGTAGCAGAACCGCATTCAATTCGCCGGGAGAGAGCTCCTGCAAAATCCAGGGAGGAAAAATGATTGCCGGTTTAAAGAAGCCGATTGCCGCAGGGGTGCGGACGCGTTCGGAGGTACACACCGTCACCGGCCGGGAGCAGTCGAATTGAGCCAGCGTGTTGCGTAGAACAGGATCAAGACTGGCTGAATCCATAACCTTGCAACTTTGCCGCAAGCGGCGTAGCTGCCAAAAACCAAAACCGATCTTGGCTAAGCCGGCAAGTGCGATAAGAGCCCATACTACGAAGATGTCAGCCGCGTAGGACCCGGGCAGCTGAAACGCGAAGTGCGAGCTGCGGGGCAAGCCGGCGCCGGCCAATCCAATGCTTCCGAAAAAGGGTAGCGCACTTATCGCCACCATCAGCGAGAACCATACGGCGAACCGGGTGCTGGAATTCTGGCGACCACTCACGCGTAGCAAGGCCCAGCCAAGCATCGCGAGGACAATACCTTCCCCTGCACCGTTCAGCATTCGTTCCGCGAAAATTTGTGCCAGAACCTGCCAGTGAGCTGCGAATCCCATTGGATCACTCGCTCCCTTCGAGTATTTTTCGCAAGCGCTTCAACTCAGCAGCGTCGACCGATTGATCCTTGAGTATGTTCAGCACCAGCAACTCGTGAGAGTTTCCAAAGAAGCGGGTGACCAACCGGCGAATCTCTGACCGGGTCGCTTCCTGACGCTCTACCAGAGGCACATATACGTGAGCCCGGCCATCCTTTTCATGCTTCACGTAACCTTTTTTCTCGAGAATTCGAATCGTCGTCAGCACGGAGTTGTACGCTAGCGGCATTTTTCCCGGCAGATCCTCTAATACCTGCTGAACTGTGGCTGGCCCTTTTTGCCAGAGAATTTCCATGAGCCGTAGTTCAGCTTCGGTTAGAGTCGATGATTTTCTGGGAGGCAAAACCATCCCTCCTGATACGAATGTCTATCCATAAACAATTAGACGGTCCAGATATGAGACTGTCAACTAGTAAATTAGTTGCATGAGAAAGACAGATGGTTGTACGGGCTCGGCGACGCAGGAAAGTCTTAAAGGTCAATGCCGCGAAATGTGAGGCAGAGGCTATGAGTGAGGATATGGTAGGCACGACTGGACTCGAACCAGCGACCTCTACCGTGTCAAGGTAGCGCTCTAACCAACTGAGCTACGCGCCTACAATTAGATACGATTTTAACATGGCACCGTGGGAACAAACCTTGTTCCTGCACGCGGTGGTTCTTCTGTGTTGAGTCCAAACCATCAGGCCTGCATCTAGGTGGAAGATGGCGATGGTGACGGAATTCAGTTTGGCCGAGGCCAGTGCAGTTCTTGCGCGCACTCCCGCAACCATGGAAGCGATGTTGCGTGGGCTGCCTGACAAATGGGTGCAGTCCAACGAAGGTGAAAATACGTGGAGCGCTTTTGACATCGTGGGGCACCTGATTGTCGGGGAGCGCACCGACTGGATGCCCAGGGTGCGGATCATCTTGCAGAATGGGGAAGCGCGGGCATTTGATCCCTTTGACCGCTTCGCACAGTCGAAAGAGAGTCGGGGCAAATCTCTAGAGCAGCTGTTGGACGATTTTGCGGGGCTGCGGAGAGAGAATCTGGCTGCTCTGCGGGCGCTGAATTTACAGCCGGAAGATTTAATTCGTCGAGGGCGGCACCCTGCGCTGGGAGTGGTGACGCTATCGGAACTACTAGCGACGTGGGCGGTCCACGACCTCACCCATGTGCATCAACTCTCCCGCGTAATGGCCCACCAGTATCGGGATGTGGTCGGCCCGTGGAGAGCATATCTGGGCGTGTTGCAGTGTGCGGGTCATAGCGCTCCGTAGGCTGGGCGCGCATTTTGACGTTCTCGATAGCGACAACGGATTTGTTTTGCTTTGCAATGCCTGGCTGAATCGCCGGTTACCAGTTGCAAAGTTCCGGCTGCGGCAGCGACAATCATTTATGCAAGATAACTCCCAGCGTGGCGAACCTACTTCCTTGAGCGCGCCTCGCGATCCTTTCTTGCCAGGGTGCCTGGTGGTAGTGACGCTGGGCAATCCGCGAGATAAATTCTGGGGCATGATTCTTTCGCTATCGCCGGAAGGGCTGAGCCTGAGTGGCATCGAGTTGGCTTCTTTCGAAGATCTTGTGGTGATGGTGAAAGATGGCGAATCGTTCAGCCCGGCGATCGTTTTCTTTCCCATGCACCGGATCGAACGGGTGGAACTCGACCTACCGGATGGAAATCTGCCTTCGCTCGCGCAGCGCTTTTCGGCCAAGACGGGCTCCGATCCCGCAACCATGTTGGGTTCTCCGCTGTCCGGCAATCATGCGGTAAGCGCGGTTCGTTCCTCATCTGTTTCCAAGAAAGAACCGGCATGAAGGTTTCGCAAGTCTTCACGGCGCCGAACCAACTCACGATGCTGCGGATGGTTTTCGTACCTTTCATCGTGATCGAACTGGTTGAGGGCCGTTATTTTTGGGCGCTGATTCTGTTCGTGATTGCAGGTTTCAGCGATGGGCTGGATGGGTTGTTAGCCCGAAAATTACATCAGCAAACTCTGCTGGGCCAATATCTCGACCCCATTGCAGATAAGCTCTTGTTGAGCACGCTGTTTTTGGTGCTTTCGATCCTGCACAAAATTCCGTGGAAGTTCACCGTGCTGGTTTTTAGTCGCGATATTTCTATTCTGGCGGCGAGTGCGGTTTTGTTTGCGATTGCCGGCTTGCGCAATTTCCAGCCGAGTATCTTCGGCAAAGCAAATACTTTTTCGCAGATCGCTGCCGTTTTTTTCGTGATGCTGCTTAGCCTGCGGCCGCAACGTTGGGTATGGATTACACGGACGGTGTTTCTCCGCGCGACATTTGCTTTCACCATTATCTCGGCGCTGCATTATGTCTTTCTGGTGCAACACCGGCTGCGGGCGAACTCTCACATGCTGGCACAACACTCTTCCGCCGATATCTCCGCCAGTTGACCCCGTTTCGCGCGGCCCCCTAGAATTAGAGGTTCGTCTCCAGCGCACAATCATCCTATGGCCCTACGCCTCTACAACACCATGTCCTCGCGCATCGAGGAGTTCGTTCCGCTTCGCGACCGTGAAGTCCGCATGTATGCCTGCGGGCCGACGGTTTACGGCTATGGCCACATCGGGAACTTCCGAAGCTTTATTGCCGTAGACCTGCTGCAGCGGTTTCTGCGGCAGTCGGGTTACAGCGTCCGCTACGTGATGAACATTACGGATGTGGACGATAAGATCATCGCCAACGCGGCGCGCGATGGGGTGAGCGTGCAGCAATACACCGCGAAGTTTGAGAGAGCATTTCTGGAAGATTCCGCCATGATCGGCATCGAACAGCCAGTTCTGGTGCGGGCGACGGAACATATTGGGAAGATGGCGGAATTCGTGGCAAAACTTGTCGGGAAGGATCTTGCTTATCGCACTGACGATGGGTCTTATTACTTCCGTATTGCCGGTTTTCCCCAGTATGGCAAACTTTCGAAGAAGGATTTCGGAGGAATGCTCGACGGTGCGCGCGTGGATGTTGACGAATACGACAAAGACAGCGCGCGTGATTTTGCGTTGTGGAAAGCACCCAAGCCGGGCGAGGCTTTCTGGGATTCACCGATCGGGCCGGGGCGACCCGGGTGGCATCTGGAGTGTTCGGTGATGTCGATGGAGGAGTTGGGTGAGACGTTCGATCTGCACGCAGGTGGAGAAGATTTAATTTTCCCGCATCATGAGAACGAGATTGCGCAATCAGAATCATTAACGGGAAAAATGTTCGCACATTTCTGGTTTCACGTTCGCTTCCTGCTGGTCGAAGGCGAGAAGATGTCGAAGAGCCTGGGAAATTTTTATACTTTGCGCGACCTGGTGCTGAAGGGACATAAACCGTCGTCGATCCGTTATCTGCTGACTTCTGTGCCCTACCGCAATCAGCTCAATTTTACTTTTGACGGGCTGAAGCAAGCCGCAGTATCCGTGGAGCGACTGCGTAACTTTCGGCAGCGGTTGACCTCTGGAACTTTTGCGCCTGGCGGCAATATGGAGATGCAGGCAATGGCGAACGAGACCATTGATCGAATGAAGAGTTCGCTGGAAGATGATCTCAACACAGCGCAAGCGCAGGCCGCCATATTCGAAATGGTGCGGCGCGCCAATGCAGCGCTCGATGCGAAGGAAATTAAGCAAGATGATGTTCGAGTCTTTCTCGCTGCGCTGGAAAAGTTCGATCAAGTTTTCGCTGTGATCAACGATGACGACGGCCCCAAGATGAAAGAAGTCTTTGAGTGGGCTCAAAGCGAGGGGCGAGAAAAAGACATCAGCCCGGATCTACGAGAAGCTGTGCAATCTGCTCAGCTCTCAGACGCAGACATTGAGAAGAAAATTACCGATATGGAATCGGCGCGCAGCACCCGCAACTTCAAGGTTTCGGATGCTCTTCGAGCGGAACTCACTGGATCTGGGATTGTCATCGAAAATACAAAAGATGGTGTGCGCTGGAGAAGAAAGTAGTCTCCACGGTGTTAGGCTGAAAGCGGACCCAAAGGCTGACAGCTTTTTATGAAATCCCTCGACGAATACTTGCGCGATGCCGAACAAGCCCATGGACATCTATGCGCCGGCCAGGTTCTCGGTGTGCGATTGGCAATGCTGGGCCTGATCAAACTGGGGATCGACGATCCCTACGGCAAAGACCGGAAGCGGCTTGTTACCTTCGTCGAAATCGATCGCTGCGCCACGGATGCGGTTGCCGTGGTGACTGGATGCCGTTTGGGAAAGCGCGCGCTGAAATTTCGCGATTGGGGAAAAGTTGCGGCAACGTTTGTGGATGTGAGCACAGGCAGGGCGGTCCGGATTGCAGCCAAGGAATCCTCCAAGAACCTTGCGCGGCAGATGCATCCTGAAATTGCAGATAAGAACCAGCAGCAGATGCTGGCGTATCGTGAAATAGCAGACGAAGATTTGTTCTCGACGCAGTGGGTGAAGGTCGAGTTACCGCCTGAAGAATTTCCTGGATACAGAGGTGAGCGCGTGGCTTGTGAAGTTTGCGGTGAGGGGATCAACTTTCGTAGAGAAGTGCGAAGGGAAGGTAAGGTGCTCTGTCGCGCCTGCGCTGGGGAATGCTACTACGAAGCGCTCTAGACAGCCTGCTCATAGGCGTGCGCTAACCGCAGCATGGTCGCTTCGTCGAAATGCTTTCCCAGAATTTGCAGGCCGATGGGCAATTTATTTTTTGTGACTCCGCAAGGAATTGAAATTCCAGGAATACCCGCAAGGTCCGCGGTTACTGTGTAAATATCAGCCAGATACATGGCCAGCGGATCGTTCGACTTCTCGCCTAATCGAAACGCCGCGGTTGGACTGGTCGGTGTGACGATTGCATCCACTTTGCGGAAGGCTTCTTCGAAATCGCGCGTGAGCAAAGCGCGCACTTTCTGGGCTTTTAAATAGTACGCGTCGTAATAACCTGCGCTCAGCGCGTAGGTGCCGAGCATGATTCGCCGTTTCACTTCCGCTCCGAAGCCTTCATCGCGGCTGCGGCGATACATGTCAGAAAACGACTTCGCGCCCCCGGCACGATAGCCGTAGCGAACTCCATCGTAGCGGGCAAGATTCGAAGACGCCTCCGCAGTAGCAATCAGATAGTACGTAGGAATCGCGTAGGGCGTGTGCGGAAGCGAGACAGGAACTACTTCACAGCCTAAACCTTTCAACTTGTCGATCGCTGACTCTACGGCGTGGCGAACTTCATCATCCAGGCCGTCCCCGAAATATTCTTTGGCCACACCTATTCTTAGTCCGCGGATATCTTTTCCCAGTTCTGACGCATAATCCGGGACCGGTAGATTGGCCGATGTTGAATCCATGGGATCGCGGCCAGCGATGGTGCGCAATACGATTGCCGCATCCGTCACTGTCTTTGCCAGTGGCCCGATGTGATCGAGCGAAGAGGCAAACGCGATTAGACCGTAACGAGAGACGCGGCCGTAGGTGGGCATCAATCCCACTACTCCGCAGAATGAGGCTGGCTGGCGGATCGAACCCCCGGTGTCAGACCCGAGCGCTACAACCGCCATGTTCGCGGCAACGGCCGCCGCTGAACCTCCGGATGAACCGCCGGGTACGCGGGTCATGTCTTGCGGGTTGCGGACGGGATGAAATGCCGAGTTCTCATTCGACGAGCCCATGGCAAACTCATCGCAATTGGTCTTGCCAAGAATGACGGCGCCGGCGGCTTCCATGCGCGCGACCGCAGTGCAGTCGTAAGGCGGAATGTAATTGCTTAAACTTTTTGAGCCGGCGGTGGTCCGCACCCCGCTGGTGCTCATCACGTCTTTGATTCCGACCGGCACGCCAGCCAGCGGTGGCAAGGGCTTGCCTTCGGCGGCCATGCGGTCGATGCGATCCGCTTGTTCCAAAGCGCGCTCTTTGCACAGGGTGAGATAGGCGCCGATTTGTTCATCCTCTTTTTGAATGCGCGCATAGTGTGCCTCGGCAACGGCGAGCGCGGTTGTCTTGCGCTTCTGGATAGAGGAGCGAGCGGTGTCGATGGTGAGTTGAGTCAGATCCATTTCGTTGGTGGAGCGGACGATTTAGAAATATGAAAGGACTTCCGGTTTCGCCGAGAAAAAATGACCAGCCGTAACTATCTTTCAATCACTTTCGGGACGCGAAAGAATGTTCCGTCAGCATCCGGTGCATTTGCCAACGCCGCGTCTTGACTCAACGATTTGCGCAATCCCTCCACTACATCTTCGCGATATGCGTAGGCAAATCTATCGCTGCCTTCTTTTGATTCGTTTACGCCGTGACGGTCGGACACTTGCGCCATCGGCTGAACATTCGAAGTATCCAGTTCGTTGAGTCGGTCGATGTAACCGAGAATCGAGTTCAGATCACGGACCATGGCAATCTGTTCGTCACCCGAAAGTTCCAGGTTGGCGAGATCGGCGACGTAGCTAACATCTTTCTCTGTGATTTTCATTCGAGGTGAATTGCCGGTTGTTCTCGCCGAATCACAAATTCAATTCTTTCTATCTTTTGTCCGGCATAGCGGTTCATTGCCGCGACATAGCGGGGAGCGAGGCTCTGCATTTCGCGTTTCCATCCGGCATCGGGAACTTCAACACAGAGGATCGCATTGGAAAACTGTACGGCGCGTGTACGCTCGGCCACGGCGGAGCCGCAAACCAACGGCCACGCGAGCAACGGCGCTTCGGCCTGCGGAGCGCGGCGCATGGAACTCAGAACAATTTTTTCTAATCCCGAGCCAGCTTGCTCCAAGAACGTCCTCCGGCGGAAAGTCAGATTTTAGCATTCCATGGACCTCAGCGGCGTCAGCGCGACCGTACGCTCGAAAGCGGGAACGTGCGCTTGACGAACTCCAAAGCTGCTTCGCTCGAATCGAGCTGCCCTTCGAGTTGAGCATCTTCAACCGCATCGAGAATTTCGCGGAACTTTGCTCCCGGAATATATCCGGCAGCAATTAAATCGTTACCTGTAATTAAAGCAAGCGGGCGAATCGTATCTGGTGGAATCTCCGTCAGCTTCTTCTGAAGAAATTCATAAGTACTCAGAATACCGTGGCTGGCCAGACTATCGGCGCGATGCAGGGCGAGGTGTTCATCGAAGCGCGGCAGCCGCATGAATTTCTTCAGCGTTGACTCTTTCATGCGCGTAACGTGACCGAAGCGCATGTGGTTATCGATCAACGCGAGCACCTGGGCGGTATCGTGTTTGGAGAATCGCAGGCGTTCGCAAATTTCCTCCGCAATCTTTACGCCCACTTCCACGTGGCCATCGAAACGGATGCGATCGGGCGCGACGCGGAAAGTTGCCGGCTTGCCAACATCGTGAAGAAGAGTGCCCCAGGCCAGAGTAGGTGGACACGGATGGGGCAGGTTTTCCAGCGCGAGCAAGGTATGAATAAAAACATCGCCTTCGGGATGGTACTCAGCCGGTTGCTGAACTCCCTTCATTTCCGAGATCTCGGGCAAGACTTCTTTGAGCACACCGGTTTCGTCGAGCAGGAGGAAGGCGCGTCGAGCGTGGCCTTCGGTAAGCATCTTGGTCAGTTCATCGCGAACGCGCTCGCGCGAGACCACTTTGATCTCATGGGCGAAGCGTTTTATAGCAATCATCGTCTCCGCTTCGATTTGGTACTCGAAGCGCGCCGCGAAGCGAACCGCACGCAGCATGCGCAATTTATCTTCGGCGAAACGGCGCTCGGGTTCGCCGATAGCGCGGACGAGTCCGGCGTTCAAATCATCCTCGCCGCCAACGAAGTCGAGCACTTCGCCGCTAAGGGGGTCGAGCATCATGCCGTTGATGGTGAAGTCGCGGCGTGCGGCATCTTCCCGCGGATCCTGGCTGAATCGCACTTGATCAGGATGGCGCCCGTCCGAGTATCCGAAATCGCTGCGGAAGGTTGCTACTTCTACGGCGTGAGTCTTCGATTCAGATTTCTCGTTTTCGCCCGCGCGCGTATTCTCTTCTCCCGGAGCCGGCACGAGCACAACTCCAAATTGCGCTCCCACGGCGTATGTGTCGGGGAAAATCTTCATCACTTGCGCGGGCGTGGCGCTGGTGGCAACGTCGAAATCCGCCGGCTCGCGATTGAGAAGAAGGTCGCGCACACATCCGCCGACCAGGTAGGCTTGAAAGCTTTGCCGGCGCAGAGTTTCGATGATCGAGATGGCGAAATTCCTGGACATGTTCCGCGGCGGCTAAAGGCTGCTATTGATTGTCATGGGATGTTTGCGGAGCGGCTGAAACCGCGCCCTTTCAAAGAGCGCCGCGTTCGATACCGGCTTCTTCTTTCATTACCGTCTTAGATGCCCACGCCATTCGTGGAGTGTTGTGCGCGATGCCGAATTGTCCCTGCGCATTCAGAACAATGATGCCGCCGTGGCCGTTCAAGCGCTGTTTCAGATAGTTCATGGCTTCCTGCGCCGCCCACTCGGGAAGGTTTCCCGCCAGCACACGGTCGGCTGTCCATTTAGCCAGCACCAGCTTCATGATCGGTTCGCCCCAGCCTGTGGTCGAGGCAGCGGCGCTGAGATTATCGGCGTAGCATCCACAGCCGATCAGTGACGAATCGCCGAGACGTCCGGGAGCCTTATTCAGCGTTCCTCCGGTCGAAGTCGCCGCCGCCATATTGCCGCTGCGATCGAGGGCTACTGCTCCTACGGTATCGTGCGAGATCGATGGTGCGAACAAGTCGTTTCCGTCGTGGGTGGATTCGTGTCTGGCCGCCTCTTGCTGATATTTGCGCAGACCCTCCACCTCGCGGGGGATTATCAGGTCTTCGTTCCGGCACAGCGGAATGCCATGCTCAGCGGCGAATCTTTCGGCGCCTTCCGCCACAAAATATACGTGCGGACTTTCGCTAAGAATTTTGCGCGCCGCCCGGACGGGATTGCGCAATCGCTCGACGCATCCCACGCCTCCAGCCCGCAGCGTGGCGCCGTCCATGATGAGCGCATCCAGTTGTACTTTGCCGTCGCGGTTCAGAAAACTTCCGCGGCCCGCATCGAAGGTCTCGTCGTCTTCCATAATGACGACGGCTTCCTCGACCGCATCCAGGGCTGGGCCGCCGCGCTCCAGCACTCGCCAGCCCGCTGCCAGCGCGTTTCGCACGCCGTGCAGGTGTGCCTCAACCATGTCGCCGGGTATAGCCCAGGCACCGCCGTGAACCACTAGAACTGGATCAGTAGGCAAGAAATATCCTCGAAACGACTGAACAGTCTAGCATTGCACGGGGCTGGAGGTCAGGGCAGGGAACTCGAATCGTTTACGCGGCCTGGCCTGCTTTGGCGCTGGCTGCGGGTGGGCCATCCTGGGTGCGGGTCCAGGTATAGCGCATGCGGTGAATCACGGTAATCGTGGACAGAACCGCAATCACCCACAACACGGGCGCCATGCGGTTAAACAGGGCACCGATGATTACCAGCACCAGGCGCTCGGGACGTTCCATAAATCCCACGCGGCAGCTTCCGATGAGGGACTCGGCGCGGGCGCGCGTGTAGCTGACCATGATGGCACTCACCATGACGAAGGCGGTGAGCACGACATAAAAAAAACGGTCACCGCGGGCATAGAAGACCAGCAGGCCCAGGAATTGCGAAGCGTCGCTGTAGCGGTCGACTACGGAATCGAAAAATGCACCGAAACGTGTGACCCGGTTGGTAGCTCGAGCGACTTGACCGTCCACGAGGTCGAAGAAGCCGGAGAAGATAATCACCAGGCCGGCCAGAAAGAACATGCGCTTCTGGGTGGCGGCGGTTGCTGAGCCAAATAGAATTGCAGCCCAAGTGTTTACGACCAGTCCCATAAACGTCAGGACGTTGGGGTTGATGCGGGACAGAGCCAGCCATCGGACGATGGTATCGAGCAGGACGCCGCATGCTCGTCCAAAGGCGCTGGTCCATGAGTGGCGCGACGACATCAGGCTTCCGCCTTCTCCGGGCCGGCCTCATCGTGAACCGTGATCAGACTTAGGATTTCCAGTTCGCGCTTGCCGTTGGGAGTGATCACGGTGGCTTCGTCGCCTACCTTCTTGTTGAGCAAAGCGCGGCCAATCGGCGAGGTGGTGGAGATCTTACCGGCGCTGACGTCTGACTCCTCGCTGGTCACGAGCTTGTACTCGATTTCTTCATTCTTGGTACTGTCGAAGACCTTGACGGTTGAGCCCAGGCCAACTTTGTCCTTGGGGATGTTGTTCATGTTGGTCAAGGAGAGATCGGCAAGGCGTTTGCCGAGTTGGCGGAAGCGAGCCTTGACGAACTCCTGGCGCTGCTTCGCCATGTGATACTCGGCGTTCTCGCTGAGGTCACCGAGCGCGGCGGCACGCTTGATTTCCTTGGGCAGCTCATGCACCAGTTCGTGCTCGAGCGCGTCGACTTCTTCCTGCAATTTTTTTCTAAGTTGATCCGTCATGAATGCGGTACAGCTTTCGAGATTATAAACCCGTTGTGAGCTTGCGGGTTAGGGCCAGAGACAAGCGCGAAGAAGGCCGGGATTGCTGCGAGGTCGGAATCTTCCCAGAACGGTCCTTCGGTCAAATTTGTTACTTGGGCATGCGTCTATCTAACGCCAGTTGTGAGTAGCATGAAGACTGGAGATGATTGCCGGTGTTTTCGAGAAGAGGTGGTTTATGGCGGAGATTTTCAGGGCGGCCCACTCTTGCGGTGCTTCATGTTCTGGATTGGCTGGCGGAGCGAATGCTTCCGCCTGATAAGGGTCCGGTTCACCAGCGCACTGGACGCCGGGGCGAGGAAGCCGCTTACTTCCACCTTAGAAAATTGGGCTATACGATGGTGGCGCGAAACTTCCGATCACCACGTTGCCGCGGCGAGATTGATCTGATTGGCTGGGAGAAAGACGTTCTTTGTTTTGTGGAAGTCAAGACGCGCAGCACGCGAGATGTGAAAACCGGGGAAGCGGCAGTGGATCGCCATAAGCGGCACGAAGTGGCCGCCGTGGCACGGGAGTATCTGCGCCGGCTTCCGCCATCGTGCCAGTGGCGCTTCGATGTGGTCAGCGTATACTATGACCGACCGACGGCTAACCGTCCGCAAATTGAAGTGTTTCGCAATTCCTCCCTGACGGCTTAGAATTGTAAATTTGCATTTATCCTATCTACAGAGGTTCTGAGTGCCTGAGCTGAGAAAAGATCCTATTGTTGGCCGCTGGGTGATTATTTCCACGGACCGAGCCAAGCGACCCACCGATTTTGCCCGGGAGAACGTTAAGTTAAAGGGCGGATTTTGTCCGTTTTGTTATGGAAATGAAGGCAAGACGCCACCTGAGATTCAGGCTTATCGTCCGGGATCGAATGGGGGACCGACCTCGCAGCGTGATACGCCCGGCTGGACCGTACGGGTCGTTCCCAATAAGTTCCCGGCTCTGGGGATTGAAGGCACTTTAAACCGCCAGGCTGAGGGCATGTTCGACCGGATGAACGGCATTGGGGCGCACGAGGTAATTATCGAAACCCCCGACCACACGGCCAGCCTGGCGACCTTGCCTCCGAAGCGAATTGAGGACGTACTGTGGACGTTTCGGGATCGCATCCTCGACCTGAAGAAGGACAAGCGATTCAAGTACATCCTGTTGTTCAAGAATCACGGCGAGGCGGCGGGAGCATCGCTGGAACATGCGCACTCGCAGCTCATCGCGCTGCCTATTCTTCCTATCAACGTAGTGCAGGAGATTGAGGGGGCGAAGCAGTATTTCCTTTATAAAGAGCGCTGCGTTTTCTGCGACATCATCCGGCAGGAGATAGAGAATGGAAGCCGCGTGGTGGCCGAGAACGAGAACTTTCTGACGATTGCCCCCTATGCGCCGCGCTTTCCGTTTGAAACCTGGATTCTGCCCAAGCAGCATGAATCGGCGTTCGAGAACTCGTCTTCGCACATGTTCGAGAATCTGGCCAAGGCGCTAAAGACGCTGCTGACCAAGGCTGACCGCGTGCTCGATAACCCGCCATACAATCTGGTGATTCACACTTCACCGGCGCAGGATCCGACCAACGACCACTACCACTGGCACATGGAATTTATGCCGAAACTTACCAAGACGGCGGGATTTGAATGGGGAACTGGGTTTTACATTAATCCCACGCCGCCCGAAGAAGCGGCGAAATTTCTGCGCGAGGCGGGCGTAGAGGAGTCGATTCCTGCGACGGTTGGATAGATTTATTCTTCAGTAAGATTCCGCACTAGCTCTGCGTGCGATCCTGAAATTCCTCGTGCCATGCCATTTGGATGGCTTCCAGCTTGCCTTCGTTGGAGGCTCCGGGATCACCTTTGAAATCGGGCAGTTCGGTCACGTAGCGATGCAGGTCGGTGAAACGGACGGCGAGCGGATCGAGTTCGGGATGTACTTCGGAGAGCAGAATGCCGATATCTTCGGCGTCGTCCCAGGTGAGAGTTTTTGGCATTGACGGCTCCTTGCACGCCAGCAACTAGCAGTTGGCAATTAGCATGTACAGTCCGGCGCTGATGATGTTTGAGGGGGCCGACCGGCTAAATGCCAGCTGCTAACTGCTAGCTAGTGATGTTCTTCCGAAATGTAATTGCGGTTCCAGGCGGGGATCTCGACGACGACTTTTCCCGGCTTCGTGATCTGCACCTGGCAGCCGAGACGAGAGTTTAACTGCAAGTCGGCGGCCATGTCCAGACGGTCGGCTTCGTCATCGTCCATCGGAGAGAGATTTTCTGCGCCTTCTTTGATCCACACGTGGCAGGTGGTGCAGGCGCAGTTGCCGCCGCAGGCGTGGTCGAGCGTGACACCGTAGTTGAGCGCGATGTCGAGAATCGATTCTTCCTTGCCGTGATCTTCGTAGGGCAGCTTGCCATGTTCGAACTGCACCGTCTTGCCTTCGGGCAGAAATGTGACCTGTACCGTGTTTTCGCCGGGGGCTTCTTCCGTGATGGTGCCGGCGGACTGTGTTTTTTCTTCTGACATTCTATTGCTCCGAAAAATTTAGCAATAAGCGTTTCGCCAACCGCTAATTGCTTGCTGCTTCTATTCAAACTCTGCTTTCGCCATGGGATGCGGGGCGGTTGGGCCTTCACCCATGTCGGCCTCATCCATCGTCTTGCCTTTTAGTGCGGTGGAAACGGCGCTGTCCATCATTAACTCGGCCAGACGCGTTGTGCCCTGATTGAGTGCGTCAATGGCTTTGCGGATGGCCTGATAATCGTCTTCTCTGTTTACCGCGATCAGAGCCTTCTCCATCTTGGCGATTTTTTTCTTCTCGTCAGTTGTGAGATGGCCCCATGCCGGACTCTTCTTGCCTTTTTCGAGTGCGGCAAGGATTGTGGCAGCTTCATTGCGCGCTTCGATGACCTGGCGCTGCCGGAAGTCTTCTTCCGCGCTGTCGAACGAGTCTAGGATCATACCCTCGACTTGCTCGTCGGTGAGACCATAGCTGGGCTGGACTTGAATCTCTGCCTCTTTCCCGCTACGTTGCTCGCGCGCGGCAACATTCAGGATGCCGTTGGCGTCGATGAGAAATTTGACTTCGATGCGCGCCATTCCCGCAGCCATCGGCGGCACGCCCTTGAGATCGAAACGCGCCAGGGAGCGGCAATCTTTCGCCAACTCGCGTTCACCCTGTAACACGTGGATGGCGACGTTGGCTTGTCCGTCGACCTGGGTCGTGTAGAACTGCGTGGCCGAAGCAGGGATTGTT
The DNA here is from genome assembly GCA_963724815.1 of uncultured Acidobacteriaceae bacterium. Taxonomy (GTDB): domain Bacteria; phylum Acidobacteriota; class Terriglobia; order Terriglobales; family Acidobacteriaceae; genus Sulfotelmatobacter. Next base: position 102,339 of record CAVRWS010000030.1, on the reverse strand, counting down.
GAGTTGCGCAAAATGATTTTGTCGGTGACGCCGCCTGCCACTTCGATTCCGAGCGACAGAGGCGTGACATCGAGCAGCAACATGTTTTCTGTGGCTTCGGACCCGCCGCCGAGGATGTTCGCTTGCACAGCCGCGCCCAGAGCTACTACTTCGTCAGGATTCAGATCGATATGCGGCTCGCGCTGGAATAAGTCTTTTACCAGAGCGCGCACTTTGGGAATCCGCGTGGAACCGCCGACGAGGACCACTTCGTCAATTTGTTCGGGTTTGAGCCCAGCATCCTTCAGCGCCTGCTTGCAGGGTCCTACGGTGCGATCAATGATGGGTTGAATCAATTGTTCGAACTGCTCTCGCGTGATCTCGCGCAAATACCGCTTTCCACCGGGCAATTCCACATCGAGCTTCACCGAAGGCTGCGAGGAAAGAGCGATTTTGGCTTCGATTACGGCCTTGCGAATGGCTTGCACCGCTTCGCCATTGCGGCGGAGATCGAGACCGAGATCGCCGAGAGAGTCGTCGAGGGCGATAGTGATCAGCAGATTGTCGATGTCGTCGCCGCCAAGATGCGTGTCCCCGTTCGTGGCGATGACTTCGAAGATTCCATCGTGCAGCTTGAGGATGGAGACGTCGAAGGTGCCGCCGCCGAGGTCGTAGACGGCAACGATGCCGTTCTGCTTTTTGTCGAGACCGTAGGCCAGTGATGCAGCGGTGGGCTCGTTTACCAGGCGCAGAACTTCAAGGCCGGCAATGCGGCCAGCGTCTTTTGTGGCTTGACGCTGCGCATCGTTAAAGTACGCGGGTACGGTAACGACGGCTTTAGTCACCGGCGCCCCGAAGAAGCGTTCGGCATTGCGTTTGAGCTGGCGCAGAATCAGGGCCGAAATCTCCGGCGGAGTAAAAGTTTTCTCACCAAGCTTGATGCGCAAAACTTCGCCGGGCTGAAGATCTTCGGTCAGACGAAATGGGAAGAACTTCAATTCTTGCTGAATGTCGTCGATTCCGCGTCCCATCAGGCGTTTGATCGAATAGACGGCGCGGTCGGGCGTCTCGGTTAAATACTTGCGAGCAGCGTTACCGATGACGGGCTGATTGTTTTCATCGAGCGCTACAACCGAAGGCACAAGATTCAAGCCATCGTCTCCGGGAATCACGACAGGGCTCTCCCCTTGCATAAACGCCACCAAGGAATTCGTGGTCCCCAGGTCGATGCCGACAATACGATCCGTTGCCATAGAAAGTTGAATACTACTGCTCCAGCGCCTCATTCACATCCCGCACCAAATTGCGAATGTAGTTTCGGCGGTTCAGCAAGTCCACCATTTTGTCCCGTTCCTGCCTGCGCTCTTCGTCTGAGACGGGTTGACCGTTCTGCTGACGCTGGATCATTCCGTCCCACATCTTCCAGTTGTCTTGTAGCTCACGCAGGAGCGCTTCGTGTTTCTCCTCGAGTTCCAGCTTCTGCCGGCCGATTTCTTCGATCAGGGCGGGATCGTCCTCGCCCGCTTTCTTCTGCATGCGAAGTTCTTCGAGTTGCATGTTCAATTCAAAGACTTCTTCCAGCAAATCCGGCGGAACGATTTGCTTTTTGAGCTCTCCGCTGGAGCGGGCCTGCTCCGTGGCCGATTTTGATTGCTCTTCCAGTTCCACGCCTTCAAGCTTCAAAAGATACTGCGTGCGCTTGATGGGATCTTTCAAGGTGCGATGCGCGTCATTCAACAGGGAACTCTGTTGCAGGCTCCATTCCTGCTCCTGAGTCCCGGCGCGCGCATTCAAGTCAGGGTGCAGTTTTCTGCTCAGCAGGTAGAAGTCTTTATCCAGCGCGGCTACATCGAGATTCAGCTTTCGGGGCAAACCAAAGAAAGTGAAATAGTCCACCGGTGCCGGAGGCTGAACCTTGCCACAAGACTCGCAGAAATGCACCGCGCGCATGGTTCCGCAGGACCAGCAGGATTGAGTCTCCTCGGGCGCGGACTTCGCGGTAATCGTGGTCAAAGATGAATTCGTCATTTCTGCCTGCATTTTCCAAAAAACACAAGTGCACGCTCTCCGCTTGAACCGGTGCAAGCCCAGGGCGCTGCTGGAAGACGGTCGCGCGTTGCAAACCCTCGCGGGCAAAAGTGCCCGCGCCACAGAGCTACGCGGAGAATGAAGTCCCGCAGCCGCAGGACTTTGTGGCCTGGGGATTTACGAACACGAAGCCCTGCTGTATCAGCGTCTCCTGGTAATCGAGGATCATGCCGTTCAGGTAGATAAACGACTTCGGATCTACAAAGACGCGCACGTCGCTGAACTGGAAGATGCGATCGCGTTCGCGGGGCTGGGTATCGAAACGAACGTTATAGCTTAGGCCAGAACAGCCGCCACCCTGCACGCCCAGGCGCAATCCCCCCTGTTCGGGCGAGATGCCCTCTTTGGCCATCGCGCTGCGCACCTTGGACAAGGCTTTATCCGTTACTTGAATACCCTTGCCGGGTGCGGTCTGGGATGGTGGCGCGGTTTGTTCTGTTGCGGTTGTCATTATTTTGCGAATTGCTGACGCAATACCTCAGCGGCTAAAGCCGCCACAGGTACGCGACAATTACGGCACGACTAAAGTCGTGCCCTTCCCGAGCACTTCCAACAGTCATCCGTGTCGCCCTTCTCGAGCGCTTTCAACAGTCACCCGTCTCGCGTGCCTACTGCGAAAAGCTTACTGCGCTACCGCTGAAGCAACCGGTTTGGCGCTCTCCTGCTTTTTCTTCCAGTCACCGATGGCAGCGCGAATTGCATCTTCCGCCAAGACGGAACAGTGGATCTTCACCGGGGGAAGCGAAAGCTCCTTCACGATGTCCATGTTCTTGATGGTGAGGGCCTCATCCACAGTCTTGCCCTTGACCCATTCGGTGGCCAGTGAAGAGGAGGCGATCGCGGAGCCGCAGCCGAAAGTCTTGAACTTGGCTTCCTCGATCACATTGGTCTCGCGGTTGACCTTGATCTGCAGTTTCATGACGTCGCCGCACTCGGGTGCGCCTACCAGACCGGTGCCCACATCGGCGCTGCTCTTATCCATCGAGCCGACGTTGCGGGGATTGTTGTAGTGATCGATCACTTTATCGCTATATGACATTTCGCTCTCCTGAATTCTTCCAATTTACCGCAGGGGCTAAAGCCCCTTCTCGGTTCGAATCTTTGCGGCACGACTTAAGTCGTGCCCTTCCCAGTCGTACTCTTCGTCGCTTACTCTCCCGCCCACTTCACATCTTTCAGATTGATGCCTTCCTTCGCCATTTCATAGAGCGGAGAAAGTTCGCGCAGACGCTCGACGGTTTCGATGACGCGGTCAGCCACGTAATCGACTTCGGCTTCGGTATTGAAGCGGCCGATGCCGAATCGAATCGAACTGTGCGCCAAATCGTCGCCGGTGCCGAGAGCTTTTAATACATAAGATGGCTCAAGCGTCGCAGAGGTGCACGCCGATCCGCTGGAAACCGCAATATCGTTGATACCCATCAGCAAGGACTCGCCTTCCACATAGGCGAAACTGATATTCAAGTTGCCGGGCAAGCGCTGCTCCATGGTGCCGTTGATATAAGTTTCATCGAGTCGGCTCATGATGCGGTCACGCAGACGGTCGCGTAAGCCAGCCAAGTGAGCTGCCTCGCGAGACATTTCTTCCGAAGCGATGGCGCAGGCTTTGCCCAAGCCAACGATGCCGGCCACGTTGAGCGTTCCCGAGCGCATGCCGCGCTCGTGGCCGCCGCCATCGATAATGGCGGAAATCTGGACCCGCGGGTTCTTGCGGCGCACGTACAAGGCGCCTACACCTTTCGGACCATACATCTTGTGCGCGGAGATCGACATCAAGTCGATGTTCTGTTTGTTTACATCTACTGGAATCTTGCCGATCGCCTGCGTGGCGTCAGTGTGGAAGATAACGCCGCGTTCGCGGCATAGCTTGCCGATTTCGGCCACTGGCTGAACCACGCCAATCTCGTTATTCGCGAACATAATGCTCACCAGGATGGTTTTGTCGTCCATGGCGCGCTTGAGATCTTCGAGGTCGATCAGCCCGTCTTTTTGCACTGGGAGGTAGGTAACGCGATAACCATATTTTTCCAGGCGCTTGCAGGTATCGAGAACTGCTTTGTGCTCGGTGACCGCTGTGATGATGTGGTTGCCCTTCTCGCGGTACATCTCGGCGACGCCCTTGATGGCGAGGTTGTCGCTCTCCGTGGCGCCAGAAGTAAAGATGATTTCTTTCGTGGTGGCGCCGATCAGCTTGGCGATGCGCTCGCGCGCGGTTTCCACGCCCTCCTCACCGGCCCATCCGAATGAGTGATTGCGGCTGGCGGCATTGCCGAACTTTTCCATGAAGTAAGGCAGCATCTCCTCCAACACGCGCGGGTCCATGGGCGTGGTGGCATGGTTGTCCATATAAATGGGCAGTTTGACTCCCTGGGGCGCTTGGTGCCTAGTGACTGGGAGTTCGTGGGGAATCTTTACATCCGTGCTCATAATTGCTTCTCCTACCTGGTTAGTTGCCTGATCTTTACTTTAACTTTATTTGTCTGCAGCACTAGACGATGGTCACTAGCTCTGCAAGTTTGCCCGGGGCACTTTCGGCCACTTCCGGCTCTTCTCGCATATGTGAAATCTTGATGCGCTTCAACACTGCTTCGATGCTCTCATTCACCTTGCGGAGGGGCTCGCGGATATTGCAGCGATCGCTCTGGCCACACTCGCCGCGCACCGTAACGCAAGAAGTGATAAAGAGCGGACCGTCGATGGCCTGGATTACTTCGAACGCGGAAATCGTGTGCGCCGCTCGAGCCAGCCTGTAGCCACCGTAGGTCCCGTGCTGGGATTGCAGCAGACCAGCCTTCGCGAGCCGCTGCAGAATCTTGGCCAAAGCTTCGGGCGGAATGCCAAAGGAATCGGCAACGTCTTTGGCACTGGCGCTGCCCGTACCTTCTTGCGCATGGTCGGCCAGGTGCTTCATGGCCATCAGTGCGTAATCCGCTTTTTTGGTTAGCTTCAGCATTCGAGTGCACTAAGGTGACCGCTAATTTGCGACCGTTTGAGTCGGAGATAAATCCGACCTTTTCTGTCGTAATTCATTCTACGACCAAAACAGGAATTGACGCAAGGTCTGACAGGCAGCAGCAAGAATTCGCATTGGAAGGTAAGCAACCACGTTTGAGTGGCTTAGGCGAGGAGATCGTCTTGGTCGGAATTCAGGGTTGGTGGGCTGGCCGATTCCGGTTTTTCGGGGCGTGAGAAAAGTCTTTGAAAAGGGGTCTTGACAATAGTCGCAGCAAGGCTAAAATACCGGAAATTCCCTGATCGTTCCCTCAGGCTCTTGCGACGAGGGCGACGTCCTGTTTATGACCTCAAAGCCGTTCTCCCAGCCGAAAGACTCCAATAAACCTTGCAAACATCCGCGAGTGCAAATTGTGAGCCGCGATGAAGATGCTGAATTCGTCGAATGCCTGGAGTGCCGTGAAGTTTTCGAGTCCAGCGAGTTAAAGGACATGAGCATCGAAGAGAGCGTCGACGGGGACATCCAGGAATCGTAAACTCCACAACCTGCTCACCATAGTAACCGGGCAAGCTCTCTTGTTGCTTGTTTCCGCCGAAGCACGCTGCTAATCTGCGGGCCGGGGGCGTGCGTTCTGCACGTTGCAAAGTCATGCCTGCTGTAGCGCTGGTGGTCGATGACTCCATGCTGATCCGCTACACCGTGTGCCGCTCTCTGGAGGAGCGCGGCTTTGCGGTGGAGTCCGCCACGAATGGCGTGGAGGCATTGCAGATTCTCGAGCGTATGCATCCCGATGTGATTGTCACCGACATGCACATGCCGAAGATGTCAGGCAGCGAGCTGATTACTGCGCTGAAGAAGAATCCGAAGACCGCCGGTATTCCTATCATTATTGTTGCGGGCCGCGGCAGCGGCTTTGATGAAAGTGAAAAGCGAGCCAACTTTGCCATCTACAAAGATATTGACATTCAAAGCCAGCTGGAAAGGGCGCTGGATGCAGTGATGGGAAATAGCCAGGGCGCCAGCAAGTAGTAGCAGGTGGAATTTTTCCCGCCGAGTTTCGAGTGAACCAGATAGCGCAGGCCGACGCAAGCGCAGACCGACGCTAGCGCAGGACGAGGCTGGCCTCGGCGGAAAAATCCATCGCGGCAAAATCCTTTGCTAAGAATTTCGGATAAGCTGCAGCCGCGATCATTGCGGCATTGTCAGTGGAAAGTGCGCGCGAAGGGAAAAATACTGGCACACCTTCCTGACCGCCGCGTTGCTCGAAAGTCTTCCGCAGTTCGCTGTTGGCGGCTACTCCGCCGGTCACGAATAATGTAGCCACGTCGTATGCCGCAGCCGCTGCCAGAGTCTTGCCTACTAAATCTTCAACGACAGCACGCTGAAATGAGGCAACTAGGTCGAGTGTCTGCCGATCGCAGGCCGCTAAGTAATCTTCGAGCTTGGGCTTTGTGATGTTGGCCAGAGCCTTGCGACGAGCTTCGATGGACTCCCGCATGTTGTGGAGCTCGACATAACGAAGCACGGCGGTCTTGATGCCGCTGTACGAAAAATCAAAGCGCGGACGATCAGAATCGAGCCCTTCCTCCCCGCGCCGCTGCCGACGATCCGGATGCTTGATTTGCGCGGGCAGAAACTTCACCGCGCTCGGATCGCCGTGTGGAGCGAGGCGGTCAATGATCGGCCCCCCGGGATATCCCAGGCCAAGTAGCTTGGCAACTTTGTCGAAAGCCTCGCCGGCAGCGTCATCCCGGGTGTGGCCGATATTTTCGTAAGTCCAACTTTCGTTCTTTTGTGCGGCGAGATAAAGATGGGTGTGTCCACCCGAAACCACCAAAGCCAGAACAGGAAATTGCAATTCGTGGTTGCCTTTCTGCCGCTCTTCCAACAAGACCGCGTGGATATGGCCTTCGAGATGGTTGACTGCAATCAGTGGCTTCTCGAGGGCGAAGGCCAGCGCTTTGGCATAGCTGATGCCGACAAGTAACGCCCCCGCCAGTCCCGGACCCTGCGTGACGGCGATTGCGTCGAGGGAGTTGTAGGTCTGATTTGCCTCGGCCAAGGCTTGTCGTATGACGGGAACGATCGCCTTCAAGTGCTCGCGGGATGCTAATTCAGGAACGACACCGCCGAAAGGCTGGTGTGTCGCGATCTGCGAGGCTACCACGTTCGAGACCAGTTGCTCCCCCGAACGCACGACGGCCGCCGCGGTTTCATCGCACGAGCTTTCGATGCCGAGAATGTAGGCGTCGGGCATGAAGCTATAGTATTGGATATTAATTACGGATTGTTCAACATGCGAAGGAAGGGAACTCGACAATCTCAGAGCCAGCCCTTAGTTCTGGCGATCCTCGAGGCTTCGATGCGGTTGCTGGCGCCCATCTTGCTGATCGCTTCCGAAAGATAATTTCTCACCGTGCCTTCGGAGAGGCGCAGTTCCGCGGCGATGTCTCCGCTTTGCATGCCTTCGCCAGCCAGGCGCAAGACCTGGCGTTCGCGATCAGTGAGCGGATCCATCTCTGACCAGGCCTCGGTTGCCAGATCAGGATGGATAACGCGTAAGCCTTGCTGCACGCGGCGCACGGCTTCAGCCAGTTCTTCGGCGCGCATGTCTTTCAACAAGTATCCGAGCGCTCCGGCTTCCATGGCGCGACGTAAATATCCGGCGCGCGCGAACGTGGTGAGGATGATGACCCGGGTGTTCAAGCGGCGACGTTTCAGTTCTGCGGCGGTATCGAGCCCGGTCATGAGCGGCATTTCGATATCAGTAATAAGGACGTCAGGTTTGTGGGCGAGCACGGCATCGACAGCTTCCTTGCCGTTCCGCGCTTGAGCCACAACCGAGATGTCGCCTTCGATCTCGAGCAGCGCGGCCAGCGCGCCCAGAACCATGCCTTGATCTTCGGCGAGAACCACGCGAATGGTTTTACGGTTTTCCTTTGCGACAGGATTCAATGGGCGCGGACCTCGTCTTTGGGTGCGATCTCCTTGAGTGGGAGGGTGATGGTAAGTCTTGTGCCGGCGCGCGAGTCGCAATCAAGCGTCCCGCCTAACATCTCGACACGCTCGCGCATACCGCGAAGTCCGTTGCCTTCGCTCTCGAGGCCGCCGCGGCCATCATCTTCAATTTGAAGACGGCAAGAGCCATTTTGTTGCGCCAGGCGCAGGGCGCATGTACGGGCGTGGGCGTGACGCACAACGTTTGTGACGGCTTCCCGAACCGCCATTGAGAGCACAGTTTCGTGCAGAGCGGGCATCTCAATCCGCGCTGCTTCGCATTGAACGGTGACCCCAGCGGTTTCCAGAGTAGCTTTAGCTCGAGCGAGTTCCGCCGGCAAGCCCTGCGAACGGTAGCCGCGAATGGCATCGCGCACTTCGGAAAGCGCCTGCCGGGAAATTTGTTCCACTTCGCGGATTTCGTGGCCGGCGCGGTTCGGATCCCGCTCCATAAGTTTTCCAGCCAATTCAGATTTCAGAATGATTACGGAAAGCGTGTGTCCTAGAACATCATGCAGATCGCGGGCGATCCGTTCACGCTCAGCGACGGTCGCGAGGTGCTCGATCTCTTCCTGCGCCTTGATGAGTTTCCTGTTGACTCGATTGCGTTGTGCGAAGTGGATATTGCTGGCGCCGACAATGAAAGAAAGTCCGCATCCGAAAACCAGAAACCAGGCATTGAGGTGAAGTGCCCACCAGGTAATGAGAGCTGCGGCCTCCACCGCCAGCAGTACCTTGATGCCATCGCCCTCATCTTCGACCACAAAAGGTCCGCAAGCCGCGGCGAAGATGAAAAACGTAGTCGCGCCTCCGTTGTACTTGGCAAACGCCACGCCCATCAGAACCATAGCTGCAAGATGGAGCAGACCCTGGCGGCAGCTAATCCAGAACAATGAGAAATACAGAACTAGAAAGATGGCGGTTGCCAGTAAAGTGAAGCACCAAACCCGGAGACCGGCGTGGCTTGCGATGGGATCGATGAGAAAGAAGCCAAAGTACAGGACGGAGTATATTGCCCAGGTGTACTCGCTGTCTTTGGGAAGAAGCCTCATTGAGTCGTTACTTCCTCGACCATCCTACGTCAGTTCCGGCTTTCTTGAATTGTTCTCCGGTGGTCGCATAACAGATCAGTAGGGCAGCGGGAATCAGCAGCAGAAGCCAAGGTGCGCCGCCATACAGGGCTAATATACCCAGAAATATCAGGACAATCGCTGATCTGTATTTTCTTTTCCCGTCGGCGGTCATAATGCGTCCTTAATATTTGATCTCTCCAATCCGCTTGCTACCCGTAGAGTTTTCCTTGATCGCGCTGAAAGCCAATGCGCGCCACACCGAGGCAGATCAAGGTGAAGGCTAATAGAACCTCCCAGTGCGTGTATGTTGGCTCGTGTCGTCCTGCGCCGACAATTCCTAACGCGAGTTGCGACAAATGATACGGCGGTAGCGCCAAGGCGATCTGACGCACCAGTTTAGGAAGAAACATGTAAGGCACCCACAAGCCACTGCAGAACGAGAGTGGTAAATAGATCAGATTGATGGTGGCGGGTGCGGAATTTGGTCCGGCGAAATAACCGATGGCCAATCCCATGGAGGAAAAGGGAAGTGATCCGGCCACCAATGTTCCGAGCAGCTTGGCCGTTTCAGCGGCCGGCAAACGCACTCCGCCGAAGAGGATGCCCAGAAGCAATAGCAGTGAAACGACAACCGCACTGAAGATCATGCTGAGTACTACCTTGGCGGCGAAGTAGGCGAACGGCGGCATGGGACTGGCGCGCTTCACCTGCAGCCATCCCAGGCCGCGGTCGGAGGCGAGGCCGGAAGCGGTGCCAAACAGCGAGGCTCCCATCACTCCGAAGGTGCCGTAGGTTGCGATCAGATACGTAGGGACGCCGGTACCGGCGATCATTTCCCTTGCATTCAAAACCAAACCGAAGAGTACGTAGAACATCAGCGGAAAGGTGATTACCGAAATCGTATAGACGCGTAAGCGCAAATTTTTAAGGAACTCATACTTTGCCTCTTTCAGGTAAATAGCGGCGGTGTGGCTTGGAGAGCGCTCGATCTGGCTGTTGCTGAGTGCTGCTGCAGTGGTGCTCATGGTGGTTTCCTCGCTTATCTCTGTTATCTCTTAACTCTGCTTATAGGAAAATGGCGTCTTCCATTTTGGTTATTCGTTCTTACGATTGCCCCGAGTCAGCGACAGGAAGGCCTCTTCCAAGCCGGCGCTGCTGATTTCCAATCCGGAAAGCGATGGATCGCGAGCCAGTAAGGTGCGAATCACCGACTCTGCTGCCCCGGTATGGATCTCGACAGCTTCGCGATCGAACTTGACATTAGTGACGCCTGGAATTTGCAGCAACGTAGTCACGCTTAACGCCGTGACGCAACGGATGCGCTTGCCGCTAGTTTGTGACTTGATTTCTGCGGGCGTGCCTTCGGCGATGATCTCTCCTTGATGAATCACGGCTATGCGATCGGCGAGAGCGTCGGCCTCTTCCAGATAGTGGGTGGTGAGCAGAACCGTTTTTCCGCGCCCGACCAGGCGGCGGATTTCTTCCCAGAGGGCGCGCCGGGCTTCCACATCGAGGCCGACAGTGGGCTCATCCAAAAACAAAAGGTCGGGATTTCCGCAGATGGCCAGGGCGAACAGAGTGCGTTGCCGCTGGCCGCCGGAGAGATCTCCGAACTTGCGATCACCCAATTTCTCCAGCCCAGCCGCCTTCAGCACCTCTTGGAGAGGAAGCGGTTGCGCGTAGTAGCTGGAGAATAAATCGATGTGCTCGCGCACTCGCAGCGTCTCCGGCACCTTGCCGACTTGCAGCATGGCGCCGGTGCGCATACGATTTTCGGGATTTGTTGGATCTCCACCGAAGACGCGGACGTTGCCCGAGTCTGGCGGAAGAAGACCCAGCAACAACTTTACCGCTGTGGTCTTGCCAGCTCCGTTCGGGCCTAAGAGTGCGACGACCTCGCCCGCGCGCACGCTGAAGTTCACATTCCGAAGGGCACGCACGTCACCATAATTCCTGCTGACACCCTCCAGACTGGCGACGACGGTGTCCGAATTTGTCCGCTGCCTACTGTTTCTTTCTTCGCTGGTTGCAATCATGTTGGCTATCTCCGGCGGCCCTATGCTTGCCGGGACTGCGATCTTGGTTCTGTCCCGGCAGCTGCATCATCGTGGAGTTGAGGCGCAGGCACCAGTGCCGTTCATCACAGAATCAGCGTGACAAATGTCATTCGCACAGATTTTGAGACATTAAGGGTGAGCGCCACAGAATCCAACCGGAAGCTCAAGAATGGCGATTCCGCAATCTGGGCTGATCGTTGTTACGAAAAACGAACAAAGGCACCACCATCAAAACCTGAAGGGCGAGCGAAGGAATGCCGTGGTCTGAGTGTCAGGTGGCGAATTCGCTAGGCAGGACGCGGGGATGGGCCTGTTCGGAAATCGTAACAAAATGCGGAGCCTTAAATTTTATTCGTAAAATCATGACACTCGAGTCAGCTCCCTGCTATGATTGCCGACACTTTAGTGATCTCCCAGACTTTTATGGAGGACTCCCATGCTTCCGGCCGGTAAGAGTCTTCGTACCCTTCGCGAGAAGCTCGGCTTGACCATGCGCGACATCGAGATGTCGAGTGCACGCATGGCTGAAAAATATCGCAACGAAGAGTTTTCGATTCCGCCAAGCCGTTTGTCCGACATTGAAACCAAGGGTGTATTACCGAGTATTTTCCGTCTTTATACGCTAGCGGTAATCTACCGCCGCGATTTGCGGGAATTACTGGCCTGGTATGGTGTGGACTTGAGCAATATGGCGGCGGATCTCGGCATGATTGCTCCGCCGCGCTCGCACGTCTCCGAGGCGCTGTCGGCGCTATCGTCAGTGCAAGTGCCCATCCGCATGGATCCTGCCTTCGACGAGCATCGCACCTCCAATTTAGGGCGCATGGTGGAACAGTGGGGTCTGGTGCCGCTATCCTATCTGGCGCAGTTCGCGCACAGCGATTTTACCTATGGTTACATCGGCAATCAGGATTTCACCATGTATCCCATTCTTCCGCCGGGCAGCTTCATCCAGATCGATGAAGAAAAGAATAAGGTGGCGGAGGGAACCTGGCGGTCCGAATACGAACGCCCAATCTATTTTGTGGAAACTCGCGACGGGCATACTTGCTGCTGGTGCAGCATGAGAAAAGATGATCTGATCCTGCAGCCCCATCCGCTCTCGCCGGTGCAAGTGCGAGTCCTGCGCCATCCTCAGGAAGCGGAGATCATTGGGCAGGTTGTAGGGGTTGCTATGAAGCTGACGGAGTGGCAGGCTTACGGTTCTTCTCCAACGCCGAAAGCGCAACCAACACTGAATTGAGATGGCTCGCAGAGACTTTGTCTTGCGGTGAAGGAAGCAGTTGAGTGAACTGCTGCTGCATGCCTTCAATGTACCCGGTTGAGGTTTTGGAGCCCTTCTGGCTCGATTCGCGTAAGTCTTCTTCTAACTCCGATATTGGTGTTCGCAACACTTTTGATAACACTTCTGCGTGAGCCGTTTTTAGGGCACGCTCTGACGACTCGTCCCCGTAAGTCAGCGACAGGCCCCAATGCCTGTAACCACCCTCCTGGCGGCGCAATGAACCTAAATAGGACAATCTGGCGAGCAGTCCGGCGACGGCCGCCAGCGTAGTCTCTCGCAGATCCTGCAGAGCCGATTTCAGCGTCATTTCACGTTGGTGTGCGTGTTACGAATTCCGAACAACTCGCGGTCCACAGTGCTCTTTTCAGCAGAGCCTGAGCCATGAAAGTATCACGCTCGATTTTCGAATACAAGGAGAAACCCCATCGTGAAACGAACACTACTTATCGTCGCAGCAGCAGTTCTCTTCCTCAATACACTGGTAGTTCCAACCCTGGTCCACGCCGATGGCGGGAGCGGGGGCGGCAACTGTTCTGGCAGCACCGGGCTATGCAAGCCGTAGTCGTCGGGGGACGTTACGAAAAACGGAAACGCCGCGCAACGGCGTTGCTGACAGGTGCACCTGACGGTATAGTACGCCGCTAGGGAATATGTTGGAGCCTCATTCATTTCTGTGGCACTACCTGTGGGTTGCGCCCTGTACCCTGCTCGCCCTTCTGGCTTTCTTAATGTGGAAGCGAGGACTGTACAGGGAGTTTCCTGCTTTCTTTTGCTACGCCGTTTTTGAGGCCGTCGGCAGCGGAGTTATGTATGCCGTTGACGTGAGTCCGCGTGTCTCGGGTGCGATCTATTGGTGGAGCTATTTTTCTTTCCTGATTGTTGAAGTGTTCATAAAATTTGTGGTCATCGGGGAAGTTTTTACTCACCTACTACGTCTCTACCCTTCTCTCGGCAAATCGGCCAAAGTGCTGACCACTGGCGTTGGTGTCGCGCTCGTATTTGCCGCCACGATGATCGCAGCCTATGCCCATCCAGCCGCCTTCTGGTTAATTTCCGCGACGCGGATACTGGGCCGAAGTGTCAGTGTGGTTCAGTGCGGAATAATTCTTTTTCTTTTTCTGTTTGCCGCTCACTTCCATCTGCGGTGGGAACGCTCGGTTTTCGGAATAACACTTGGCTTTGGAATCGTTGCGTCGGTCTATCTAGCCTACTGGGCTCTGATGGCAGGTTGGCTCTTAGGGGAGAAGACCTACCTTCTCGACTTCCTTAACATGGCCACGTACCACGTCTGCGTTCTCATCTGGTGCTACTACCTCCTTGTCCCTCAGAAGAATGCCACTACGTCTGCGGTTCTCTTGCCTGAGCATAATCTCGACATCTGGAACCGGGAATTGGAGCGTTTACTCCAACCATGAATCTGGCCATCATCCTTGTTATTTCTGCTGCAGTTGCGCTGGGCGTGATTTTGCGTCTGGCTGTATCCCGAAGTCTGCAGGCCAAGCGAAGCCTCGGTTCGGCAACGACGATTCGTTCGCTCGATGTGGAGGCGTTCCGCAATCTGATCAACCCCGCGGAGGATCAATATTTGAGGCGGCGGTTGCCTGCCGCGCAGTTCCGTCAAGTGCGCCGTGCGCGATTGCGGGCTATGGCGGCGTATGTCCAAGTCGCGGGAAACAATGCCGGTGTTTTAGTGGGCCTGGGCGAAGCAGCACTGGCCAGCGGCGATCCAAGAGTGGCCGATGCTGCGTGGCAACTGGTGGAGCACGCGCTCCTGCTTCGTCGCAACACCACCCTGGCTCTGGCTCGGATTTACGTAGCGTTAGCGTTGCCAAGCTCCAACTTCGCCGCCGTGCGCGTAGTGGAGCGGTATGAGCAAGTAAGCGGGTCGGCCATGTTGCTGGGCCGGCTGCAGAATCCCGCCGCCCCCGTTCGCCTTTCAGCGCGAATCTGACCGAAGATTTGTGATCTAAATCACAAACATCCGAGTTTCGCGCGCCTGTAGCGGACTCCGCGAAACTGCCATGGTTACTTGCGCACTACCTTTCCCTATTCCTGCCTTGTTTTCGCTACCGTTTCTGGTGTAAAAACCAGCGGAACCTGTCCCTTCACAGAAATCTCGTCGCATTCAAGGAAACTGCAATTTGGAGTTATCGGACCGGCGCGATCAGAGTGCCGGAGGCAAGGAGACTCTATGAACCGCATGATCACGTTCCGCAGCATGAAATTCTTCTTTGTCTCTATGTTTGTTGTGTTGGTTTGTTCGGGTGCCTTCGGTCAAGGTGGCGCGGCCACCGGCGACCTGCAGATAACCGTAAAGGATGCGAAGGGCAACGGTGTGAGTAATGCAACAGTCACGGTGAGCGATATTGCCAAAGGCCTGGCGCGCACTGCGACTGGCAATGGACTGGGTAACTATGTTGTTCGCCAGTTACCACCCGGTGTTTACACTGCAACCGTGGAAGCGCCCGGGTTCGCTAAGGCCCGTGCTAACGACGTGAGCATCACGGTCGGCGGAGTGGTGGAGCTTCCCATCTCGCTGGCGGTGGCTACCGGCAAGGAAGTGGTTGAGGTCAGTTCCCAAGCGGAGTTGATAGAAACTTCGCGCACTTCGGCTACGGACACGATCGGACAGCGCCGGATCGATAATCTGCCGATTAACGGCCGCAACTATATCGATTTCACATTGACTGACTCACAGGTAGAGCGGGACAACGCCCCGAACACAGGAGCTGCTCCCACATCCGGATTGAACATGAACGGGCAACGTGCGCGCGCCAACCTCGTGAATGTGGATGGCGCCGATGCCACCGATAACGCCACGAACGGAGTCCGCTCCACTGTTTCTCAGGAAGATGTGCAGGAGTTTCAGATCATTACTAACAACTATGCCCCGGAATACGGTCGCGCTTCGGGTGGCGTTGTGAATATCATCACGCGTTCGGGGTCGAATGAATTTCATGGAGACGTCTATGCCTTTGTACGTAACCGGAGCTTTCAGGCGGTGAACCCGTTCAGTACGGTTCCGAATCCTGCTTATACGCGGGTGCAACCCGGAATCGCTTTCGGCGGCCCAATCAAGAAAGACAAGACATATTTTTATTTTTCTTATGAAGCCACACGGCGGCATGAAACGGGATTCTCGGATATTGGTGCGGCGAACAATTTGTCATATTACCAACTGCAGAATTTCGATACGTCGACGACCGCGGGAGGGTTGATTCCGGTTCCCTTCGGGAACATCCAGGTGACTGGCGCGCAGGCTGCGTTCCTGGGGCCTGGACTGGCGCAGCTCGCCGCGACCAATCCTGCGGCCTTCGGAGCCATTGCTCCAAGCGTGCCGAATTACGAATTCCTTCTTGGGGCATCGTCAGGAATGGCACTGAATGGAGTATGGCCGACCGGACTCACAGGATTCCCAGGCATCAGCGGGTTCGCTACGACTTGCAGCGCGCCACCTTGTTTCGTTCCCGCTTCTTACCAGACGTTGGGATCGCAGACTGGAAATTTTCCCGTGTTTGAGGGAACGAGTCTCTACTCGTTGCGCATCGATCACAACATCAGCACGAGCAATCGCCTGATGCTGCGCGCGAACGTGAGTCCCAGCACAGTGACAGGGATCGAAGTCAGCGGTCAGGATCAACCGTTCGGACAGAACGCGTATTCGCGAACTTCCGAGCAGACCTACCGCGATGTTGCCGGAGTTGTGCAGGATACATGGACCATTGGCAATAACAAAGTGAATGAGTTCCGCTTCCAGTACGCACGGCGCGGTCTCTCCTATTTTTACAACACGGCGATCCCCGGCGGATCGGACCCGGCGGTGAATATTCCGGGGTTTGCTTATTTCGGCCGAGAACCTTACTCCTACATTCAGCGCGTGGAGCAACGCTACCAGTTCACCGACAATTTTTCGTGGACGATTGGCCGTCACGATACAAAGTTCGGAGTGGATTTCAATTACATTCCCACTTCCGCTACTTTCACGGTGAACTACGGCGGTGTGTATGATGTGGGCTCCATTGCAGCTTTCCCCTCGCCGTTTCCCATGCTGAATCCTGTGCAAGCTTATGGCGCGGGATTGCCTTCTGACTTCATTCAGGGAATCGGGAACCCGCGAGATTCGTTTCCCAATAAACCGCTGGGTGTTTTTTTGCAGGATTCGTGGCGGGTTCGTCCCAACTTCACTTTGAACTACGGCGTGCGTTATGACATTGAGTTCCCGCCACAGTTCAAATCTCCGACAGCGCTCGCTTTAGCCGGCTACAACTATCTCGGATTGCAAAAAGGAATTCAGACCGATTCCAATAACATCGCACCTCGCATCGGAATCGCCTGGGATCCTAAAGGCGATGGCAAGACTGTGATTCGAGCTTCCTATGGATTGTTCTATGACCATCCCTTGTTGGGACTCTATTTCCTGGGCGATGCGTCGGATGGATCGACGAGTGGACAATTGGTATTTGCCGGCACGGGCTTTTGCACCGGCGCGGGAAATCCGGCGAATTTAAATGCGTTCCCTATCTTTCAGGGAATTCAGGGTCAACCGCAATGCGCGCCATCGTTGTCTCCTGCGGCGAATGCCGATCTTGGCTACCTGCCGAATCAACAGCAGTTCAATTCGTTTCAGCCGAATTCCATTTTCCTGAACCAGAACTATCTGAATCCATCGACCTTCCTTCCGCTCGCCTTTCAACCTTTCGGTTATCCGCAGGCAAAAAACTTCGTCTATGCGTACTCGCAGCAGGCTAACTTCAGCATCGAGAAGGATCTTGGAGGCGGGTACGCCTTCAACCTCGCCTACAACTTCAATGGCGGGCGCCATCTGAATCGTCCGATCAATGCCAACACGATTCGGGGCGATTTGATGATTTCGAATTATGAAACCGCACTTGCCGCCGGCCAAACCCCGGCTAGTCCATTCACCGTGAGCGGATGCGGCGTTGGCCCAACTGGCACACCGTATGTTGATTCCTCGCTCATGAATTTCTTCCGACCCTCTGGTTTGAACCCATCGATTGCCGGTGCCTACCTTGCCAGCGGAGGAGCTGCGTGCGTGGGGTTAGCACAGACCATCTTGCAGGGGTTGGCCAAGCAGGGTTTCAATGCCAACTGCGATCCTACGACTCTCGCGAACTGCATTCCATTCGGTGACATGGACGCCAACTACTCAAACGGCAGTTCTGTTTACCATGGGCTGACTGCCAATCTCCGCAAGCGCTTCAACCGGCACTATGAGCTGCTCGCCTCCTACACCTGGTCGCACACGATCGACGACTCTACCGACCTGCAGGCCACGCTGACGCCGCAGGACAGTTACTATCCAGCTCTTGATCGTGCGAGTTCTCTTTTCGATCAGCGCCACCGCTTTGTGTTCAGCGGCGTCTACCAATCGGGCAAGCTGGGCGGCAGTGGCTTTACCAGCAAGTTTTTCAGTAATTGGACGGTAGCTCCGCTGGTTGAGTTCGACTCCGGAAGACCGTTCAACATCATTACCGGCAACGATGACAACCTGCAATTATCTTCACTCACGGGGAGACCGAACACCTTTGTCAATCCGGCCTGCACGGCGCTTGGCTATCCGGCAGTTTCCTCGAAATATTCGCCGACAGGAGTTTTTCAAGAGCCTTGCGGTGCCGATTTTAATGGGACTCTGCTTTCGCTGGATGGCAATCTCGGCCGCAATGCCGGAGTCCAGCCCTGGACCGTCTTCGATGACCTGCGCATCGCCAAGCGGATTTACTTTGGCGAGCGCCTTAACACTGAATGGATTGCCGACATGTTTAATATTGCCAACCGTTATAACGTGGCCGCAGTCAGTCCACTGTTCACAAATGCTGGCCAGGCAACG
Organism: uncultured Acidobacteriaceae bacterium; assembly: GCA_963724815.1. Lineage (GTDB taxonomy): Bacteria > Acidobacteriota > Terriglobia > Terriglobales > Acidobacteriaceae > Sulfotelmatobacter. The sequence continues at coordinate 84,059 of CAVRWS010000030.1, read as the reverse complement.
GCCGCTTACGACCCGCGGCAGTTTCAGTTTGCGGTGAAGCTGTACTGGTAATTCTTCTTGTTTAATGGGCCTCGCGGAACGGACGAGGCCCAAAGCTGGAACTCGAAGCTCGGTGTTACACTTTCTCTTCACCCATCCTTGGCGCTTGCCCGGAGTTCGTTCTTCCATGTCCCAGCCCTATGTTCCTACGCCGCGGACCCGTCTGGTCCGTGAAGCGGATCGTGCTGTTTATGATCGTGAAGCCGCGTACCGCATCCTTGACGAAGGTTTCTTGTGCCACGTCGGCTTCGTGGTGGACGGCCAGCCTTTTGTGATTCCGACGTCTTACGGACGGAAGGACGACAGCCTTTATATCCACGGCTCGGCCGCCAGCCGTATGTTGCGGCAGTTAAAAGATGGCGTTCCGGTTTGTGTAACAGTCACTTTGCTCGATGGACTTGTGCTCGCGCGTTCTATTTTCAATCACTCGATGAATTACAGGTCGGTAGTGGTCTTGGGCAAAGCCACGCTGGTGGATGATCCGAAAGAGAAAGTCGAAGCCCTGCGTCTTCTTTCCGAACACATCATTCCCGGCCGCTGGGCCGACTCGCGCCAGCCGAATGAGCGGGAACTTAAGGCAACATCCGTACTGCGGCTGCCAATTGAAGAATTCTCGGCCAAGGTGCGCAGTGGACCCGTGGTTGACGACGAAGCGGACTATTCATTCCCGACGTGGGCGGGAGTTGTTCCGCTAAAGATGGTTGCGGGAACGCCGATTGGTGACGCGCGGCTGGATCCAACTATACAGGTACCGCCTTACGTGAAACGTTATTCGCGCTCGAGATAGGTTTGCCCATTGCTTCGAGAGTGTAAAGAGTGCTATCTTTACTGTAAAGCATGTAGGTAAAGATGAGTAACTCCAGTACAATCAGCAGTAAAGGTCAGATCACCGTTCCGCAAGAGATTCGTAAACGGCTCGGGCTGGAACCCGGCGACCGGGTTGAGTTTGTAGTGGAGGAAGGCCGCACCGTGATCCGACCCGCTCGCTCAGAGGCCAACCCCTTCGAAAAGTTCATCGGAATCGCAGATCCGTTTCCCGGAGGGGAAGAGGGGATCAAAGCCTGGATTGACGATATGCGAAGCGATAAAGACTACGAATGAGGACGGCGCTCGACACGAACATTCTATCCACAATTTGGACGGGAGCGCCGTCGGCAGCCACGATTGCCGCTCAGTTGTCAAAAGTTCACGCAGAGGGAGCGCTGGTGGTTAGCGCGCCGGTCGTCGTCGAGTTATCCGCAATCCCCAGCCTCAACGTCCAGCTAGTTCGGAAAGCGCTCGCGGAGATGGCCATCGCCATTGATTTTGACCTCGAGCAAGACGTCTGGCTGCTTGCGGCAGAACGCTTCGCGGCTTATGCCATTCGCCGCCGCCGTTCTGGCGGAGATTCGCCAAAGCGTTTGCTGGCGGACTTCGTCATCGCGGCGCATGCGCTGCTGAAAGCCGACAGGCTTATGACTCTGGATGCCAAACGCTACAGTCAGGACTTCCCCAAACTGCGCATCGTGTGACCCTCACGGGATCAGTAACAACTTGCCCGCGATTTTGCGGGCTTCCATTTCCCGATGTGCCTGCGGAGCGTCTGCCATGGGATAGGTCTTCGCAATCCGCAATTTGAGTTTGCCTTCTGCGATCATGCCGAAGAGAGCGCTGGTGCGGGCCAGTAGTTCCTCGCGCGTAGCGGTGAAGTGCGCCAGCGTGGTGCGCGCCATGTAGAGCGATCCCTTTTCCGAGAGCCTTGCCGGATCCACGGGCAGTACCGGTCCGCTGGACATGCCGTAAAGCACGAGCATTCCGCGGAGACGCATGACATTGAGGTTTTTGTCGAAGGTTGCCTTGCCCACTCCGTCGTAGACCACTTCGACGCCCTTGCCATCTGTCAGGCGCTTTACTTCGGTTTCAAAATCCTGCTTCGTGAAGACGATTACTGCGTCGGCTCCGGCCTCGCGCGCCAACTGGGCCTTCTCCTCACTCGAAACCGTGCCGATCACGTGGGCGCCGATCGCGCGCGCCATCTGTACCAGCAATAGCCCGACACCTCCGGCTGCCGCGTGGACCAACGCCGTCTCGCCCGCCTTCAATTTGTGTGCGTCATTCACCAGATAGTGAGCTGTCAAGCCGTGAACCATCGACGCGGCAGCCTGCTCATCGCTGATGGCGGCGGGCACCGGCACAAAGTGTTCTTCAGGGGATACCACGAACTCGGCGTAGGATCCCAACACTCCGCTCCATGCCACGCGGTCGCCGACTTTTACGGTTTTGGCCTGCGAACCAACCGCGGTGACCACGCCTGCACCCTCTTGTCCGGGAATGAAGGGCAAGGGCGTGCGGAACCTGCCGTCGCGGAAATAGCCATCGATTGAGTTCACGCCGGCAACTGCGACCCTCACCACTGCTTCGGCGGCTTTTGGCTGCGAAACCGGAACTTCCATCAGTTCCATTACCTCTGGGCCGCCCGTTCGTTGCACGCGGATTGCTTTCATTTTTTCCTTAACTAGCGCCGTTCGTTCGAGGGCATCTTTCTCGCGCCGAGGCGAGCCGCGCCGCGCTCGTGACAGCCAGCAAGATGCCGGCGCTACGCGAAAAATTCGATTGAGAAATCACCTGGAATTACGGCATCAGCAGCAGTTTCCCGGTCGTTTTACGGCCTTCCAGATCTCGATGAGCGCGCTGTGCTTCAGCTTGCGGGTACGTATGCCCCACACGCAGTTTGAGCTTTCCGCTCGCGATCATGTCAAATACGGCTCCCGATCGCGCCACATATTCGTCTCGCGTGGCAATGTAATTGACAAGGCTTGGCCGGGTTACATAGAGCGACCCTTTTTGCGACAGCAAAATGAGATCAAATGGCGGTACGGCTCCGCTTGAACCTCCGAACAGCACCATCATCCCTCGAGGGCGCAATACGTTTAGTCCCTTCTCGAACGTAGTCTTTCCTACTGAATCATAGACAACATCGAGACCCTTGCCGCCAGTCAACCGCTTGGTCTCGACTTCGAAGTCGGACTGCGTGTACAGGATGACTTCATGTGCGCCTGCAGCGCGCGCCAGTTTAGCCTTTTCCTCGGTCGAAACCGTGGCGATCACGCGGGCGCCGATATTGTGCGCCATCTGCACCAGGAGAAGACCGACGCCTCCGGCCGCCGCGTGAATCAGCGCGGTTTCACCTTGCTTCAACGGATAAGTATCGTGCGACAAGTAGTGGGCGGTCATTCCCTGCAGCATGGCTGCCGCGGCCTGCTGATCACTCACGGCCTGGGGAACCGGCACCAGGCGGTCCGCGGCTACGGCGGCATATTCCGCGTAGGCGCCCTGGACGCCACACCAAGCCACACGATCTCCTACTTTGAGCGACTTCACCTCCGCGCCCACTTCCGTTACTACGCCGGCGCCCTCCTGTCCGGGGACGAAGGGCAGCGTAGTTTTGTAGCGTCCCTCGCGGAAATAGACATCGATAAAATTCACACCTGACGCGGCCAGCTTTACTACGGCCTCGTTCGCCTTTGGCTGCGGAACGGGAAGCTCAACCAGTTCCATCACCTCCGGCCCACCGACTTGCTTGACTTGGATTGCTTTCATGGTTGCCTTGGATTCGTTTTCGATGAACAAAGGATACCATTTCATCACTCACGGTTCTTAGTTCCAGGGTTCAGGAGGAGAAGATTTGCCTGTAGGTCGGCAGTTAGCATATGAACCCTGAGAACTGTTCTGCTACACTTGCCCATTCTCGTAAGGAGCCCTCCTCATGGCTGAAAAAAAGCCGCAGAATTTGGCGAACCATGCCAGATTTGATCCGCTGTTTCACTTTGTAGTGGGGCCGGTCTTCATACTTACCGCCATCGGTGGGACCATTCACTTTCTGTGGCATCCCAGCTTCCACTCGGCGTCGTTCTTCGTGATCTCGGTGGCAGCGGTGATCGCGGTCCTGAAGATTCGCCTCTACGCACTCAAAGTGCAAGATCGTGTCATCCGCCTCGAAGAACGTTTGCGCCTGACGACCTTATGCTCCGAGCCCCTGCGCTCGCGTATCCCTGAGTTAACGGAGGAGCAACTGATTGCCTTACGTTTCGCCTCCGATGCGGAAGTCGCTCAGTTGGCGGAGCGGGCGCTCTCCGAAAAGCTGTCCCGGAAGGATATCAAGAAGGCAATCCAGAATTGGCGACCGGATTACTGGCGGGTTTGAAAACTGCGGCTGGCCGGTGAAAGCGGCGGAGGAATCTTCGCCCAAGAATCCTCTTTTCAAACCTTTAACTGGCTTCTTTCGTCTGAATACAGGTGAACGGGGTAACCATGGGTGATGGTGTCGAAAGTAACGAAGGCTGTTCCTTTTCGACGTTGACCCAAGCACGACCGCAAGGTACGATTTTTGATAGAATCCACGGGTCATCGACAGCAAGGACAATCCGTATCTTCTAGAGAACTATGAGAGTTGCAAAACTCCAAATGCGGATCGCGGTGCTGGCGGTAGCGGCCCTGGCAGGATCGTCCTGTCAGACGGCCCAGAAGCCGGTTTCCGTGGCACCGCCTGGAACACCGCCGCCTCTCGCTGCCAAAGCGTCCGCTACAGATTCCCCTCGGGCCGAAGCTGAGGCATCGCAGCCCAAGCGGGATATGACGCACGATCTTGCGGCAGCCAGCGCAGTTAGCTCTGAAACGTTGCCGAAACCTGCTGCCGATCCGGTGGGGGATCTGGTTGCCCACGTGGAGAATGAATATGAGTCAGGCCTCGCGAACTATCATGCGGGTCAGGCGGATGCAGCCAAAGAGGATTTTGACAACGCTTTTAATGCGTTGCTCGAAAGCAAGCTGGATATACGTTCCGATGACCGGCTGCAAGAGGAATTTGCCCGGATTTCAAAAGGCGTGAATCAGCTGAATTTGAGCGATTCGGCCACCGACTCCGAGGCGGAAAAATCGGAACCGGCGCCCATCGACGAAACCAACGGCATCACGCCTTCGGCCGATGCCAGCATACGAGCAAAGGCTCAGGCCGAAATCAAGTCCACTCACTCCGACTTGCCGCTCATGATGACGGATCAGGTCGCTGGCTATATCAGCTATTTTTCCAATCGGGGCCGCGGAACATTCGAGCGCGCTTTTGCCCGCTCCGGCCGCTACCACGACATGATGGTCCGAATCCTCAAACAAGAGGGCGTGCCGCAGGACTTGATTTATCTGGCTCAGGCCGAATCCGGATTCCAGCCAACCGCTGTTTCTCGCGCCGGCGCTCGCGGCATTTGGCAATTCATGGGTAGCCGCGCTCGAGGTTATGGCCTGCAGCACAGCATGTGGGTGGATGATCGTCAGGATCCCGAGAAGTCCACCCGCGCCGCCGCCCATCACCTGAAAGATCTTTATGCTCAGTTTGGCGACTGGTATCTGGCCATGGCCGCTTATAACTCCGGGCCGGGCACGGTGCAGGCGGCGGTGAAGCGTACCGGATATGCTGACTTTTGGGAGCTTTACCGGCGCAACGTTCTTCCCAAGGAAACGCGGAATTACGTTCCCATCATCCTGGCTGTGACCATCATGACCAAGAACTTGTCGCATTACGGTTTTGATGATGTATCGATGGATGAGCCCGCAGCCTTTGATTCCGTAACTCTCAATTATCCCGTGGATTTGCGGCTCGTCGCCGACTGTGTGGATGCGACGGTGGGTCAATTACAGCAATTAAATCCCAGTCTGCTGCGGCTGAGTACGCCCAAGGACGGGACTTTCGAGCTTCACTTGCCAGTAGGGACGAAAACACAGTATCAGACCACCATTGCTTCGATTCCGACCGGCATGCGCGTCTGGTGGCGCTATCCTACTGTGCATTCCGGAGACACTCTGGCATCACTGGCGCGAACTTACCGCACTACGCCCAAGTCGATCAAGGAAGCCAATCAACTCGAGAGTGCAGAGCTTCAGACGAATGCCAAGCTGATAATCCCGGTCGCCCCCAGCAAGCACGTCAGCGATACGGCGACCTATGCTCGCCGGATCACGCGCTACAAGGTCCGCAAAGGCGATACGGTGCAAACGGTCGCGGAGAATTTCGGGGTGTCGGCGCGGATGCTTCGCCGCTGGAACGGCCTGCGCGGCGACAGTTTGCACGGACGAACGGTGCTGGCCCTGCATTTGCCGGTTTCGCCGAATGGGGAAGTTGCTTCCTCCGCGTCGAGCAGGCGATCGTCTAAGGCAGTGCACACTACTTTGGCCAAAACTGGCTCGGGTAAATCTGATGCGGCTAAATCAGCGGAAGCTTCGGAAGACTCCCCTGAGCAGGCTAGCGTGCTGCACCACAAGGTAAAGTCCGGCGAAACCCTCTACTCGATCGCTACTACCTATAAAACTACGGTGGCTGCCCTTAAGCGTAATAATCAGAATGTCGCGACCCTGCGCCCGGGTATGATTCTGGTCGTTGAACCCGCCCGCTAGCATTCCTCAAACCGCGTTCTAGCCGGGCCTTCAGGTCTGGCGGCCTTTTCCCCGGAAAGACCCAATTGTTCTTTCTTTTGCTCGCACACTGTGATAACAGATAAATCAGCAACGTTGTGATCATGGTCCTTGCAGCCTGCAGCAAACGTCGTGCTATAATCGCGCGCCGTTCCAGCACAGAGTTTCTGGTGGTCTTTTAATTTCCCGTACCCGCCGCCTTGTGTGGTTATCCGTGCGCAAGGGGCAAAAATAAGATCAGGAGGAGCAATGACGTTCTACGATCCCACACTCTACGGACGTGATGACGAAGAAGAATTCGGCGACAGCGGCGCCTACAGCGAGTCGCTCGAAGAGGATTTCGAAGAAGAAGAGGAGGAGGAAGAAGAAGCTGGAGTTCCAGAACCCGATATGAGCGAACCGGCTGCTCCCGCTCCTCCACCACCAGCCGCACCGAGGCCTGCCGCGCCCGGCGGCGGTGGTCCGAAGAAGCCGGCTGCCAAGAAGAAAGCTCCGGCCAAGAAAGCTCCGGCCAAGAAGGTGCCGGCCAAGAAAAAAGCGCCTCCAAAACCGGCAAAGAAAAAAAGCGCGAAAAAAGCCGCGAAAAAGAAGCCAGCAAAGAAAGCGGCCAAAAAAACCGCGAAGAAAAAAGCAAAAAAGGGGCGTCGCTAAGGGTCTGCGAGCGTCCAAATACCTCTCACAGACGCAGCGCCCAAAACACTGAGACCGCGGCACTGAGCCGCGGTCTTTTCTTGCCTGCGTGTGGTTCTGTCCGCCGGAGCAGATGGCAAAACCTCACTGCGCGCTACTTCTTTCCTCCGACCGCCGCCCTGCACTTCCCGTATAACTCGAGCAAGTGGGCTGCGTATTCGTCTGGCTTTGACGCCGAACCAGTGCCTTGAAAGCCCACGCCGGATGAGGTGGTTCGCCCATATCCTGTGGTCATAGCTACAAATTTCATGAGGTCAAGCGCGATGTCCTCATCGCGGCGCGCACTGGTATGCAAATTCGATCCTTCTTCCATAAGTCCTTCTCCTGAGCCGGAAATATAAGGGATTGCTTCTTCGTCATCCATGTCTTCCATACGGCTACTCCAAAAAAAAGCTCCGCAAAAGATGATAGCAGCCCGCGCAGCATCGCGTCGCTTGTTTGCCGGGGACGAACCTAGTTGCCGGTTGGCAATTGAAAATCCACGCGCGCGGTACGCCGCAGTCTTATCATCAGCCACAAGGAGGCCGCGAACAAGAATGGAGAAGAATAGAATCCCGGCGCCGGCCTGGGAAATGTGACCGGCGATACGGTGCGGCCCAGAATTGAAAACAGGGTGTGTCCCACGCCGTTCAAAAACATTACAATCGCAAAAATCCAGGCGAGTGGCCGCAAGCCTCGCATTCCCCGCGCCGCCACCGGGGTCAGGCAGAGCAGCAAAATCCATGCCACGATCAGCCCACTCAGCCAGCCACGAAAGTCGTATGTAGGCATGGGAAACCACTCCCAGCGCGCCCGCAGAATGGTGACGGTTGGATTATAGACGGCAAGAAATCCGGTAGCGGCTTCGTCAACGATGTGCAATCCGAAGGCCACGCACAGCGCAAGCCATGGACTGCCAAAACCCGACGCAGACAGAGATGGCGGCGCTTGCTTCAAGGAGTGGCCCGTCGCGTCATTCTCAATCGCCGACCGAAGATTGGCAATCGAAATCGCCCCATGCACCGCGCACCAAAGTGATCAGCTGGTCAATCTCGCAACTTCACTCATCAGCGCCAGCAGATTTCCTTCACAGTCGCGGAAAAATGTCATCCATAAATCGTGGGTTGGCATTTTCGCAATCATATGCGGCTCGTCCTCAAAGTGCACTCCGTTCTCTTTCAACTTTCCGTGTGCGGACTGAATATCAGGCACGGCAAAGTATAGAACTGAGCTGGGGTGATCGAACTCAGGCTTCTCCGCTCGATCCAACATGAGCCGCACTCCTCCACAGTCGAAGAATGCCAATCCGGGCGGAGCCTTGAAGAGCAGCTTCAATCCCAGTATGTTCTGGTAGAAATCTGCGGCGCGTTCTACATCTTTTACGTTGACCGCGATCTGGCCGAGGCGAGTGATTCCGATTCCAGCTTCACCTGCAGCTGCACTCATATTTGACCTCCATGGGTCATATTAGTTAGCATAGCTAACTATATTCGATGAAGAAAGTCAAGCAGGAGACGGAAGTCGCGTCGCGCGGGAGAACCATTGCAGTCGCCGACCGGCTTCATTCCGCCGCTATCCATTTGCTGCGCCGCGTGCGCAAGCAGGATGAAGCCTCCGGCATCGGGCCTGCCCAACTTTCAGCTCTCTCGGTCCTGGTCTTTTCAGGACCGAAAACATTTGGGGAACTCGCGGCGGCAGAGCAGGTGAAACCGCCCACCATGAGCCGGATCGTGGCAGGCCTCAAGCGCAGCCTTCTTATTGAAATTAGTGCCGATCCTTATGACGCGCGTCGCAAGCGTATTCGGTCTACGGCCAAAGGTATGCGACTTCTGCAACAGGGGCGCCAACGGCGCATTCAATATCTCGCGGACCACCTTTCGGCATTGCCCAGGACCGAGTTGTCAGAGCTTATGGCTGCCGCCAATATCCTGGAGAAACTGTTGCATGACTGGCGCTGATTCGTAGTGAGAATGTCCAGTGGCCGTTGCGGTAGAATGGCTGCCCATGGCCGGAACTAAAACGAGGATAATCATGCGCCAAGGGTGGGTTCTCTTTACGGCGTGTCTGTTCGCTACCTCCTCTGTAGCTCAGGGCCAGGACTTCAGCAAAGTTCAGATGAAAGTCTCGAAAGTCGCAGGCAACGTTTACATCCTGATGGGAGCCGGTGGCAATATCGGCGCGTCGGTGGGCGACGATGGCATCGTTATTGTGGATGACCAGTACGCTCCGTTGGCCGATAAGATTCAAGCCGCGCTGAAAGGGATCACCGACAAGCCGGTGCGTTTCATCATCAACACCCACTATCATCCGGATCACACCGGCGGCAACGAATACTTCCAAAAGCAGGCTCCCATCATCGCGCAGGATAATGTTCGCAAGCGCCTGGAGACCGGCGGAGGCGGCGGCAATGGTGGCTCGATACACATGGACATGAAGCCGGCGCCGCACGACGCCTTGCCCATCATCACCTTCGATCATGACATTACGGTTCATCTCAACGGCGAAGATATCCGCGCTCTCTATTTCCCTGCCGGACATACCGATGGGGATTCGGTTATCTTCTTTCCCAAGTCGAACGTGGTGCACATGGGCGATGATTTCGTTACCTATGGCTTCCCGTTCATTGACGTGGAAAGCGGCGGCAGCATCAACGGCATGATTGACGGTGTGGAGAAAGTGATCGCGCAGGTGCCGGCGGATGTGAAGATCATTCCCGGTCACGGACCGGTGTCGACTCTCGATGACATGCGAGCCTACGTCATCATGCTGAAAGGGACTCGTGACGCGGTGGAGCAAGCGTTAAAAGAGGGCAAGACTCTTGATCAGATGAAGCAGGCGAAGCTGCTCGATCCGTGGAAGAAATACTCCGGAGACTTTGTCACCGAAGATATTTTTCTCGAGACTTTGTACAACTCGCTGACTGGGCAGAAGACGGGTAAGTTGATCAAGCATAATTAATCGACCGCAGCTACGCTATTTCTTCAGGAGCCTGCTTCTACCTTGCGCCAGACACGCCGCGAATTTGTGCACTCGGTCCTCGCCAGTTCCGTGGCAGCCGCGTTGCCAGCCGGGACTTTGTTGGCGTGCAGCGTGTCATCAAATGCGAATGCGGCGCACACTTCGACCTCTGCCCCAAGTCCCGGTCCTCACCGCACGCAATTCGATGCTTCCTCGGAGATTCCATTCCCCAGGAATTTTTTCTGGGGTGCGGCCACCTCCTCCTATCAGATCGAAGGCGCGTGGAAGGCGGACGGCAAGGGCGAATCGATCTGGGACCGCTTCGCGCATACCCCGGGCAAAATCAAGGATGGCGACATAGGAGATGTTGCTTGCGATTCCTATCACCGCTGGAAGGAAGATATTGGGCTGCTGCGCGCGATGAATTTGAACAGTTACCGCTTTTCGATTTCGTGGCCGCGCATCCAGCCCTCCGGCGCTGGCTCGGCGAATTTCAAAGGCGTTGATTATTACAGCCGCCTGGTGGATGCCTTGCTGGAAGCCCGAATCCGGCCGCTCGTCACGCTCTACCATTGGGATTTGCCGCAAGTTTTGGAAGATGCCGGGGGCTGGCCCAGTCGTGATACCGCGGCACGCTTTGCTGATTATGTAGAGCTCGTATCGCGAGCCTTGGGCGACCGCGTTTCCGATTGGGTTCTCTTCAACGAACCTTCCGCATTTGTTGACTTGGGCTATCTCGAAGGCATGCACGCTCCGGGACGAAGGAGCCTTATCGATTTTCTGCGCGCTTCGCACACTGTGAATCTGGCGCAGGGCGAGGGCTTCCGAGCTTTGAAGGCAATCCGTCCGTCGGCACGCGTTGGCACGGCTTTCAGTATGTCGCCGTGCGAGCCGGCAACAAATTCCGAAGAAGATAAGTTGGCGGCCGAACGCGCCCACGCGATCACAAATCTCTGGTTCTTCGATCCTGCGCTCAAAGGCCGTTATCCCGATGCGCTCGCGTTTTTGCCGGAGACTATCATGGGCATCAAGTCCGCCGATTTCGAGAAGATGAAAGCCCCGCTCGACTTCATCGGCATCAACCTTTACTACCGCACGATAGCGTCTGCACCCACAGCGATAGAGCGACTGAGCCATGCGCAACAATGGCTGTTCCCCGTGAAGATGGCCGGCGGCGAGCAGGGTCCGAAGACCGATATAGGTTGGGAAATTTGGCCGCAGGCCCTTTACGACATGGTCACACGCATCACCCGCGACTACAACCGGCCAGTGATTGAGATTACTGAGAGCGGGTGCGCGTACAACGATGGTCCGGACGCGAATGGCGTGATTCCTGACTTTCGCCGCATCGAATATCACCGGCAGTATCTGCAGGCACTTGCGGAGGCTATGGCCGATGGCGCCGACGTGCGCAGCTATCATGCATGGAGTTTGATGGACAATTTCGAGTGGGCGGAAGGTTTCAGCCAGCGTTTTGGACTGGCCTACGTGGATTTCAAAGCGCAGAAACGCACGATCAAAGAATCGGGGCGATGGTACGGAAAAGTGGCGGAGAAAAATCGGGTCGGGCCAGTCTAAGCAATCTGCGAATTATTTCTGCTGCATCACCAGTTCGCCGTTTTCCACTTTCAAACCACCTACATTGTCCGGAAGCTTCATCCGATCGCGTTGGTCGGCTAGCTTTTTCTGTAAGGCAGGATTCACCAGCGAAACCGGCACGTTCAGATCGCCGACTTTAAATTCTGTGGGATCGAATGTTGCGTATCCATCTTTCGAGGAAAGATGGCCCGAGACCGTGACCCAGACGTCTTTTCCAGCAATCTCGGTTAGAAATTGCCCGTGAACCGTGTCGCCATCGAAACTGACTTGCTGATCTTTTATAGTGGGCTGTCCACTGCCGAGATTGGAATCCGGCGAAAGCTCCGCACCACCTGCCGCCCCGGTTCCGGCGGCTCCCATGGCTTGAGCCAGCGCGGCTCCTACTTCATCAGAGTTGAGGCGAACCTCCGCTTTCGGCTGAGCCTCAGAGGAATTCACAGGCTGGTTCGGGGATGAAGCTATTTGGTAGTTTTCGCTCGACGTCGGAGGAGCTTGCTGCACCGCCTGCTCGAAGTGTTCCATCTTTTGCCCAAACGATTGAGCATTGGCGGCGATCGCCGACGGAGTCTGAGGTTGAGCCACCGGGGCCGGCTTTTTCAATACCAAGAAAATGGCGACGAGCGAGGCCACCAGTGTCGCTATGCTGATGATGCGGTCCAGTTTGATTTTCATGGAAGCTCGCGAACGGTCAGGCCGGGACGGACAGGCCCAACATCATCGTAACGAATGCCGAGGCCGGCAATCAGATTGCGGAAGTCATGCCCGCCGATGGTACTTCAGTCACTTTGCTTAGAGAATCACTCCAGCTTCTTAGTGAGCAACTCATTCACCAGTTGCGGATTAGCCTGGCCCTTGGAGGCTTTCATCACCTGGCCAACAAAGAATCCGATCATGGTCTTTTTCCCGGCGCGGTATTGTTCGAGCTGTTTGGAATTCGCGGCGATGATTTCGTCGATGATGGTTTCCAGAGCGGACGTGTCGGTGGACTGTTGGGGACGTCCTTCTCGTTCGTAGACCTCGGGGAAATCCTGGTTGCGTTCGAAGCTAAGATCGTAGAGATCCTTGAGCATTTTGCCGGAGATGGCGCCGCTTTCCACGAGATCGGCGGACAACGCGACGCCTCTCATCGAGATTGGAGACTGCTCGATCTCAAGGCCTTTGGCTTTGAGACGCCCCATCAATTCGCCTTGAACCAGGTTCGCTACACGTTTGGGATTCTGCGCCGCTTTGGCCGCCGCTTCAAACTGATCAACGAGCGACTTTGAAGCCGTCAGGACCTGGGCGTCGTATTCGGTGATGCCGAATTCCTTCACCAGCCGGGCGCGGCGCGCTTCGGGAAGTTCCGGCAGTGACTTTGCGATCCCGGCCTTCCACTTCTCGTCGACTACGAGCGGCAGCAGATCTGGCTCGGGGAAATAGCGGTAATCGTGCGCTTGTTCTTTCGAACGCATGCTATAGGTCTTGCCTTCGTGTGAATTGTAGAGGCGGGTTTCCTGAGCGATTTTGCCGCCTGATTCGACCACTTCTATCTGGCGTGCGATTTCGTAAACCAGTGCCTCGCGAATGAATCGGAAGGAGTTTACGTTCTTGATTTCGGCTTTTGTGCCTAACTCTCGCTGTCCGTATGGTCGGATGCTGACGTTGGCATCGCAGCGCAGTGATCCTTCCTCCATGTTGCAGTCGCTGACTCCGGTGTAGAGGATGATTTCCTTTAGGCGCGTGAGATATTCGTAGGCCTCGTCTGGGGTAGCAATATCCGGTTCGCTGACGATTTCGATCAGCGGCACGCCGGTTCGGTTGAGGTCGATGGCAGTTTTTTCGGAGGCGTCGGGAAAACCTTCGTGCAGGCTCTTTCCGGCGTCTTCTTCGAGGTGTACGCGGGTGATGCCGATTTTTCTCTTGCCTTCGGCGGCAGCAACTTCTATGTATCCGTGCTCGGCCAACGGCTTGTCGTATTGCGAAATCTGGTAGCCCTTGGGCAGGTCGGGGTAGAAGTAATTCTTCCGAGCGAAAATCGACGTTTCGTTTATGCGGCAGTTGAGGGCCATCGCGGCCAGCGTGGCGAATTCGACCGCCTTATGATTCAGAACTGGAAGTGCCCCCGGCATGCCCAGGCACACGGGACAAACGTTCGTGTTGGGCGGAGCGCCAAAGCGCGTGGAGCAAGAGCAGAAGATCTTCGACGCCGTTAGAAGCTGAAAGTGTACTTCGAGGCCGATTACCGGCTCGAAGGCCGTGCCAGCAGCGACGGACGTGTCTGCGGTGGTCGACATACATCGTGATTATACGTTTCCGAGTATTGCTTCGCTTCGTGAAATAGTTCGCGCGAAATCAAGGACCTGAATCGCGGAGAACACGGAGAACTGCCGCTGAGTTCGCAAAGAAGAGCTTCGCACGATTTTACTTCCCAAACGGAATTTCGAAGTACATCAACTCCGTGCCTTTGGAGTCGTTAACGCCGGTGACGAAGAAGCGTGAGCCTTCCAGTGGCGCATTAAGGTCTTCCACGTCGAAGAAAAGAAATCCTGATTGCGTGGTGTGGGGCTCGACGGCCTTGGCGGCGAACTGAGAAGTTTCGATTTCATCGCGTTCTTTTTGGCTAAGTCCGCCCTTCACTTTTTTCTGTGGGATGGGCACGGGGATTGGATTTGTTTCGTGAGGATTCGAAAGGCGGCGGAAGATGTCTTCAGGCGCAATGGGCGTGAGCTTCGAACGGTTGGCGGTGGTGAGTGTGACCTGCATGTTGGCGATGGAGATGGGCTGGTCTCCGTCATTGGTGACGATGAAGAAGATGGGGAGAAGTCCGTGTTCGCGAAATTTTATCGAGAATATTTTCGCCTTCTCCGGAGTGTCGTAGGGATCGGCTGCAATGGCTACTTTGTCGGCGGTGTGATCATCGTGGGCGGGATACGTTTTAGCGGGGTGGGCTGTGGGTTTGACGAAATCTTTCGCGGCGAGATGGTCCGCGAATGATACCACTGCGAGGGAAAAGATAATAACGCGGACAATCCGCCTCTTCACTATCGGCTGCATGTTTCCGATTATAGAAGGATAGCCATCTGTTTGCGGCTTACTCGGAGATGGTCTGCTTAAATTCTTGAACACCGGGGCACAGAGTACACGAGGCAGATCTTTGTTTAGAATGGCTGGACTTGATCTCTTCTCTTCATAGCTTTCTCTACAGCGTGGTGCTGGCGGCAGGGATGCTAGCGAGCCTGCCTTACTGGCTCTTCCAGATGGCGCGCCATGGCAAGTACCGCAAGGGTTTTGCCGAAAGGATGGGCCGGGTGCCCGCGCGTCTTCAGGTGGCGGGTGCAAACGATCGTGTGATTTGGGTGCACGCAGTTTCAGTGGGAGAAGCGGCCGCGGTGGCCGGGTTGGTGGAGGAACTTCGGCGCGAATCGGGCCATCGAATCGTTGTATCCACTACCACGGACACGGGGCAGGCGCTGGCACGCAATCGATTTGGCGAAGCCGATGTCTTCTATTTCCCTCTGGATTTCGCATTCGCGATTCGTCCGTATTTGAGGGTGCTGCGGCCACGGCTGGTAGTGATTGCAGAGACCGAGTTCTGGCCGAACTTCATACGACTGACGCACGCCAGCGGAGCGAAGATTGCCGTCGTAAATGCGCGCATCTCTGACCGATCATGGCCGCGTTACCAGCGATTCCGCGGATTGATGCGAAGGCTGCTGGCGAGCGTCGATCTGTTTCTTGCTCAGACTCCCGAGGATGCCGCGCGGCTGAAGGATATCGGCGCCGCGCCTGAGCGCGTGCGGATTAGCGGCAATTTGAAGTTCGATATTCCTGCGCCAATTGCGCCCGCGATTGTCGAAAAGGTGCGGGCGTCGATCAAAGCGAGCGTTGCGGGGCCGGCGCTGGTATGCGGTAGCACTGTGGAGGGAGAAGAACCTCTACTATTGAAAGCATTTGAGAACGTGCTCGTGCAATATCCGGAAGCGGTGATGATTCTCGCACCGCGGCACCCCGAGCGATTTCCTGCCGTGGCGGCGCTGCTGCAAGAAATGTCGATTCGCTTCTGGCCACGGTCTGTTTGGAACGGCGAGGCTCTGAATGGTGGGGTTTTGCTGCTGGATACAATCGGGGAACTGGCCGCGCTATATGCGCTTGCCGATATTGCATTTGTCGGGGGAAGTCTGGTGCCACGCGGTGGACACAACATTATAGAACCGGCGCAGCATGGAACAGCCATCGTGGTCGGCAATCACACCGAAAATTTCCGCGACATCGTGAGCTTGTTTCAAAGCCGGGATGCGGTGCGGATTGTTGGTCCAGCGGAGTTGCCGCTCATGTTTCTTGACCTGCTTGCGGATGAGGAACAGCGAAGAGCTTTGGGGCGGCGTGCCGGCGAGACTCTGCAGTCGCAGCTCGGGGCAACGAAGCGCACTGCCGATGAATTGCAGAAACTGCTGGCGCAGGCATGAACTGGAAACCTCTGTCAGCCACCTACGGCGGCGTGGTCGCCGCGCGTAATGCGCTATACGACCGGCGCTGGCTGCGCGTGCGCCGGCTGCGGGGAGCAGTCATAAGCGTGGGCAATCTTTCAGCGGGAGGTTCGGGAAAGACTCCGTTTGTAATTTTGCTGGGAGAATTATTGAAGGCGCGCGGTATTCGCTTCGACGTGCTTTCGCGCGGATACGGTCGAAAAAGTCGTGGCGTGCTCCTGGTTGATCCCGGCGGGCTGCCACAGGATTTCGGTGATGAGCCGTTACTGATTGCCCGTCGAGTGCAAGTGCCGGTGGTTGTGGGAGAAGATCGGTATGAGGCTGGGCAATTTGCGGAGACGCGATTCGGTCCGCAGATTCATTTGCTGGATGACGGTTTTCAACACCGCGGGCTGGCCCGCGATTTTGACATCGTGCTCGTGACGCCGGAGGATGCGCGCGATCGTCTGCTTCCTGCGGGGCGGTTGCGGGAGCCTCTGCGGGCGTTGCGCCGAGCGGATGCCGTGGCATTGGCCGCCGGCGCGACGGCGGAAGCGTTCCCGTTAGAGGGCAAGACACTCTGGCGTGTGCGGCGGGGAATCGTTGCGCAAAACATTCCCGCCAGGCCTGTGGTCTTCTGCGGGATTGCGCGCCCGCAGAATTTTCTGCTGCAGTTGCGAGCGGCCAACGTTGATCCCCCGGCGCAGGCATTCTTCCGCGATCACCATGCTTACGTCGAGAAAGACATTCGCGACTTGCTGGGGCTTGCCAACCGCAGCGAAGCCGGCGGCTTTGTTACCACCGAAAAAGATGCGGTCAATCTGGGCGGATATCTCGGCGCGCTGTCGCCGTTAGCTATCGTCCCGGTCAAGATGGAACTCGCTGACGCAGCTAACGCTGTGGATACCATGCTGCGCGTGATCGGCGAGCGTCGCCCCCGCTCGTGAGAAAATGCCTTGACGACCGGCACCATGCTGGTGCGAATCTGATGACCAAACATCTGAAGGAAGTCGACCGGCTGCGGAAGATTATCGAAGCATTCCCCGAGGTCACCATTACGGTTCTGGGCGACCTCGTGGCTGATGAATTTGTCTATGGAGAAATCTCGCGGGTATCGCGCGAGGCGCCGGTGTTGATTCTGAAACATCGCGAACGAAGCGTATTGCCGGGTGGGGGCGCGAATGCGGTCAACAACCTGGCGGACCTGGGAGTCAACGTGCTTCCGGTGGGCGCGATTGGCGACGACGAACCGGGGCGACTGCTCACAAAGTTTTTCCGTCACAAACGTATCCCGACCAGCGGAGTGCTGAAAGATAAGAGTTACACGACGGTCACGAAAACACGAATTTTAGCCGGGACGACACATAATACGCGCCAGCAGGTGGTGCGCGTGGATCGCGAACCGGAGAATCCTCCCAATCGTCATCTTACGCGCGAGTTGTATCTGGCAGCGCGGGAATATTTGCGAGCTTCCGATGCACTCCTCGTTTCCGACTATGGATACGGATCGGCGAGTCCAGTGATCGTGAACGCGTTGCGGCAAGCCGGACGCAGAAGAACTGTTCAGGTCCCTTTGATCCTCGACTCGCGCTACCGGTTGCTGGAGTACTCGGGCGTAACTGCGGCCACTCCGAACGAACCCGAAGTGGAAGCGGCGCTGGGCGTTCGCATCGGTCAGGATTGGGATCGATTGGCGCAGTCGGGGAAGCAAATTATGGAACGAATGCAGCTGCAATCGCTGCTGATTACGCGAGGGCGCGACGGCATGGTCGCATTCGATCAGAAACATGCGCCGGTGGATATTCCAATCTTTGGTTCGGATGAGGTCGCCGATGTAACCGGCGCGGGCGATACCGTAATTGCGGCGTTCAGCGCCGCTCTGGCTGCGGGTGCCACCACCGAAGAGGCGGCGCAGTTGGCGAACTATGCGGGCGGAATCGTAGTGATGAAGCGTGGCACGGCAACAGTTTCGCGGGAGGAATTACTGCGCGCGATTGAACAAGCTCCGCCTTCGACCAGAGCTCATTGATTCTGCAAAAAGATTTGCGAACCAGATAAATATGCGAGAGGGCAAGGTTTTCGGTCGAGCCGAACTGGGCGAGCGGGTGGAGCAGTGGCGGCGTGCGGGCGAGCGCATCGTTCTGGCTAATGGCAATTTCGATTTGCTGCACGTGGGCCATGTACGCTACTTGCAAGGCGCGAAAGAACTGGGCGGTAAACTGGTGGTGGCGATCAATTCCGATGAATCTGTGCGCTCGTTGAAAGGTGAGGGGCGTCCGGTGACGCCAGCGGAAGAACGCGCTGAAATTGTTGCGGCGTTGGCCGTTGTGGACGCGGTTGTCATTTTCTCAGAGCTCGACGTGCGTGCTTTGATTCGTGAGATTCGTCCGGATATTCAGGCGAAGGGCACAGACCATACGGTGGATTCTGTTCCAGAGCGCGACGTAGTTGCGGAGTATGGTGGCCGCGTGGCTATTGTGGGTGACCCGAAAGATCATTCCACCAGCGAGATTATTCGCACGCGTCTACGTCTGAGGCAGGTGTGAGTTTCGAGTCCGCCAGTATCGAATCTATTTTCCAATTTATTCCTGACGATTCGACAATGAGCCAGATTGTTCCGGGAAAAAGCGTCGAGCGGCTGTTGGTCGTACGCCTGAGCGCAATGGGAGACGTAATCCACACACTGCCCGCAGCGGTGTTTTTGCGGCAAGCTTTCCCGCAGGCTCATATCGGCTGGCTGATTGAGGAGCGCTGGGCCGAACTGTTATGTGCGCCGGGATCTTCGCGGCGCGGTGCGCGGTCTGCGCTGCGGCCATTGGTGGATGAAGTCCACACTGTGAACCTCAAATTGTGGCGAAAATCCTTGCTCTCGATTTCGACGCTGCAGCACATTGCCACGGTCTGGAACGACGTGCGTGGCGCGCGCTACGACGTTGCCGTAGA
Organism: uncultured Acidobacteriaceae bacterium; assembly: GCA_963724815.1. GTDB lineage: Bacteria > Acidobacteriota > Terriglobia > Terriglobales > Acidobacteriaceae > Sulfotelmatobacter. The sequence continues at coordinate 64,965 of CAVRWS010000030.1, read as the reverse complement.
TTTGCAAGGGGCCATGCGGTCGGCAGTGCTGGCGCGGTTGTCGGGAGCGCGTGTGGTATGCGGTGCTGCTGAGCCGCGAGAGTCTGCGGCCAGCTTGTGGTACACGCGCAAAGTGGTAGCGCGCGGAAGACATGTGATCGAACAAAATCTTTCGGTCGCCGAGGGGTTGGTTGAACGTCCGACGGGCTTTATACGGAGCGATGTTTCTGATGATTTCCCTCACGATCCGCGGACGGAGGCAAAAGTCGTTGAGCGATTAGCACAATATGGGATTGGTGATTTCGTTATTCTGAATCCGGGCGCGGGATGGGGCGCGAAGCGTTGGCCAGCGGAACGCTACGCAGAAGTGGCGAATGGGCTGGCAAATCTCGGAGTGCGTTCGATTGTTAACTATGGCCCAGGTGAAGCCGAACTGGCCCGGGTGGCGGAGGCGGCGAGCCGGGGAGCAGCACAGGCGATGAGTTGTACTATCTCAGAATTGATCGCACTGACCCGGCGTGCGCGATTGTTTATCGGAGGGGACACTGGTCCGCTGCATTTGGCGGCGGCATTGCGGGTTCCGGTGGTCGCGATTTACGGACCGACTGATCCCGCGCGCAATGGGCCATATGGGACACGTAGCGTTGTGCTGCGGAGTCGGGGGAGCGTTACGTCGCATATGCGGCGTGCGGCGGCGGATGAAGGGATGCTGGGGATCGGCAGTGAGGCGGTGGTGGCAGCAACTGGCAGGCTGTTGGGTGGCGACCTCAGGGGCTAAAGCCCGTATCTTTAGCAAACTTAGATGGCACGGCTAAAGCCGTGCCCTTCCCGAGCGGAATAACTCATGGCTGAGTGGTCAAAAATCGCGCGGCGGATTCGGGTGCCGCTGGGATTTATCTTCGCCGTGTTCTATTTCTGGCTGGCGCGACCCACGTGGCGCTCGATAATCTTGGGTGCCATCGTGGTCGTGCCAGGGTTGCTGATCCGCGCGCTGGCTTCGGGTCACGTTCGCAAGAATGAGGCACTCGCGACTTCCGGTCCTTACGCTTACACCCGCAACCCGCTTTATCTGGGATCGCTGCTGATGGGGGTTGGATTTGCGGTCGCGGCGCGGAGTTGGTGGGTGGGCATTGCGCTGGTCGTAATGTTCCTCGCCATCTATATGCCGGTCATTCGCGACGAAGAGGCATTCTTGCGGACGAAGTTTCCGGAGTTTGACGAATATGCGAGACGGGTACCGAGGTTGGTGCCTCGGCTCACGGGCGCATCAAGCGCGACCGCCGAATCTCCGGGAGGATTCTCCTTGGCATTGTATTTGAAGCATCGCGAGTACAATGCGCTGCTGGGAGTGGTCGGAATGACAGCGGCGCTGGTTGTCAAGATGAGGTTGTTTCGTAGTTAGGAAGCACGGGCGCGGCGGATCTGCCCGATGGTCCCGTCACGGCAGATCATTTGGGTCCGCGGACGAACCCCTTAGAACGAGTGGATGATGAGTTCGCGCCCATTCGACTGCCTTCGCCTGTCCCTTCTTCAGTTCCTCGGGATTCAACTCCTTCTCCAATCTATCCTTCTCCCGTCTGGCTTCCGGCAGGTCGGCCGTGGATGCCATGGCTATAAACTCGTAAGCCGAAATCTTGTTCGGCTTGACTCCCTCACCCTTCCAATACATTTCTCCCAGACGCAGCATCGCGGGTGCATTGCCCATGTTTGCAGCTTCACCGAACCACTTCGCTGCCTGCTTGGCGTCCTGGGGCACGCCCAGACCTTGCTGGGTTAGAAGGCCGATACAGTAGGTACCAGGGGAGTACCTTTGCTGTGCAGCTTTCCCGCAGAGACGGCCGGCTTCTCCATAGTTCGAGGGTCCGCCTTGAAGAAGCAGACCTGCCAGTTTCACTTGTACGCCTGGCGCGCGCCCTTCTTCAGCGGCCCTCCGGTACCAGACCACCGCATCGCTGTAGCTTTGTGGCAAGGCGTCGCCCTTCTGGTACATGTCGCCGATTTTTTCGAAACTCTCGGGCTGGAGGTTCCTTGCTTGCTCCTCCATATGGCTGACGGCTTCAATGGCGGGTCGGCTGCCCAAATCCTTGGCAAGCAGGAACCACGCGTTGGCTGCAACATCGTCGACCGCAACACCGTCTCCGTTATAGTACGCAGTGCCAAGGTTAAACATCGCCGTCGAGTTCCGCTGCCGCGCTGCTTTCTTGTACCACTTCACCGCCTCGGCCTTGTCTTGATCCACCCCGCGTCCTGATCTGAGCATTAGACCTAGAGCGTTCTGTGCTGTCGCATCTCCCTGCTCAGCCGCCGCCCTGTACCCCTTTACAGCTTGGCGATCGCTCTGAGGAACGCCGTTGCCGTCTTCGAAGGCTCTACCAAGCGCGGTCTGAGCTTCAGCGTTGCCGCCCTCGGCTCCGGATTGAAGTTGGACGATTTCTTCCCCAGATAAGGCAGCTGTGGGCAAGGACTTCTGCTGCGTCACACCTTGTTGAACGAGGAGGAGGAGAATCAGTAAGCGCGGAATCATGTCCAATAGAATAGAAGCCACTCTTTCCATATAGACCTCTTGAAACCAGACTTTTCATTGCTAGCGGTCTACTTCTGCGCCACCAATTTCCTTGCCTCGCCCAATTCTGGCCGTGTGGAGTTTGATCCTCCGCAGACCTTCAGAAGTAGTGCGTAGTATTCTGTTGCATCGTTCTGTTTGCCGGCGGCTTCGGCGGCGCGGGCAGCGCCGTAGAGGCCGTCGAAGCGGTTGGGATTCAGCTTCAGGTCGGTCTGATATTCAGCCAGCGCCTGTTGCGGACGCTTCGCTTCGAGCAGCATGTCGGCGATCATTTCGCGGGCCGGGATACCTTCCGGCTCCTCGCCGAGCGAATCCTCTTTATCGGCGATTGGGCGCATGGCTTCGACGGCATCGTCATCCTTGCCTTCGGCGAAGGCGAGCCAGGCTTGAGCTTCCTTGCGATCGTCTTCTACTCCTTCCGCGAATTCTGATTTCTCGGCTACCAGCTTCTGATGGAGGGTTTCGATTGCGGCAAGATCTTTGCGGACCTCCTCCGGCTTGCGGAGATGGGCCGAGCCGATTGCGCGCGCCCAGTAAATCGTCGACTCTTCGGCGGTGCCCGCAACTTCGGTGGGCGCGAGTGCTGCCGCGCTGGCCCAGTCATGCATTTCGATCGGATACAGCGCGGTCAAGTGGGCCAGGGCGGCCTGGTGCGGATCGTATCCCGTGCCGTACATATCGTCTTTCTTGTTTGGCATGGCGCGGATTTCTTCGATCAGCGCGCGCGCATCCGAATCGCGTCCACTTTGCATGTAGGCGTAGAAGAGGAAATCCATGGCGTGGAACTGGTGGCCTTCGCCACCCATGTGCATGGCAACGGTTTTGCGCGTTGCGGCGATGGAGGCGAGGTTCGAGTTAATGTCATCCTGCCAAAGGCCAACGCGGGCAAAGATGTGCGATGGCATGTGCAGGGCGTGCGGAGAGGCCGGCGCGACTTGCGCGTAACGGCGGGCGGCGGGCAATCCCAGCTGCGCCAGTTGCGGCTTGTCGTAGGCGTGGATCAGGTAGTGAGCCACCCCGGGATGGTCGGGCTCGGTGGCGAATAGTTTTTCCAGGATCGCAGCCGCCTGTCTGCGATTCGCAAAAGTCGCGTCTCCCTCGGGCTCGGAAGCGAGTAGCGATAGCGCATAGAAGACCGCAGCTTCATGATCGTCTGGGTAAGTCTCGTAGACTTTCTTCATCGCCTCCGAGTAAGCCTTGGCGCGGGCTTCATGATTCAATTTCTTAGAATCGCTATAAAAAGCGGCGATGGCGGTGATGTACGCTTTCTCGCGCGCCGTGATGGGGCCGTCCGTGGTTCTTGCTTCGTGAACTTCGTCAAGACCACGCTGGATTACTTTGGCGTCCGGTTTATTCCAGAGCTGGTGCCACAAGCTCATGGCAATACCCCAGCGTGCCATGGCGCAACCAGGATCATCGATGGCGATCTGGGTGAATTCCTTTTCTGCTTCTTCGTACCAGAAAGAATGGAGCAGGGCTACCCCGCGCTGGAAAGGCTTCTGCACGGTAGGTGCGCAGGATACTGGAAACACGACTGTGCCTAACTGCGCCGTGGTTAAATCTTCGTGGTGAGGATGGGCGTGATCGTCATCCGCTGGTGGGCCGCCAGCAAAGGCAGTGGATAAGAAAAGGGACGAAACCAGCAACACCCATAAGACATGTTTCATGGAAACCCCGCTAAGAAATGAGTTTAGCCGGGGGATGGATACGGGGTCAAAACTGGCGGAAGGCGGAGCGCGAGGGCGATAGAAGCGGCCGAATAACAGTGCCGATTTGGGACAAACCCCTCAATTCGATCAGGCAAATGTATGTTCGCTAGCGGACAGAGCTATGTTCTGTTACACTTCGCGGCGAATCGGAGTTGGGTAGCCTCACACACCCCTGGGTGTGGGTTTCTCTACCGGCAAAAGATCGCAGGAGCAGAATCCGCACAGCTTAATGAATCTACCTAGCCCGCAGGGAGTAGCCATGGATTTGCACCCTGGGCACGAGCAACGCCAGGTTCTCGAAAGCAAGCCGGAAGAGTTCTGCCGAGTGCGACGCTCGCGCGAAAACCAAGAATGGTACCAGGATTTGGTGGAACACAGTCACGATCTGCTGTGCGTCCATGATCTGGAAGGACATCTTCTCCTGGTCAACCCCGCACCTGCTCGCTTGCTGGGTTACAGCGTAGAAGAGCTTCTTAGAATTCCCATGCAGCAGCTCATTCCTCCGGAGTTCCGCTCCCAATTCGATTCCTATCTCAGCGAGATTGAAATGAAGGGAGAAGCTCGGGGCTTTCTCGCCTTGATGACGCGCTCGGGAGAGAGGCGGATATGGGAGTACTACAACACACTAAGGATTGAAGGCGCAGAAGGGCGGCGGATCGTCCGCGGCATCGCCCATGACGTTACCGAGCAACTGCATACCGAAAAGTTGCTGCGCGAAGCTGGAGAGGGCTTGCTTCGCGAAGTGCGGAAGAACGAGCGGACGATCGGGGAGCTGAAACTGTTTCGGGCGCTAGTGGATCAGAGTAATGATGCGATCGAAGTTGTGGATCCGGAAACAATGCGCTTTCTTGATGTCAACGAGAAGGCCTGCTCAGAGCTTGGCTATAGCCGCGAAGAACTTCTCTCCATGGGCGTGTTCGACATTAATCCTGCGATGAGCGAACCTACGGTCGGGAAGATCAAAGAGCAGTTACGGCTAACTGGATCTCTGCTGATGGAAAGCATCCACCGGCGAAAAGACGGAATAACTTTTCCCGTGGAAATCAGTATGAGGCGCGTCCAGTTGGAACGGGAATATATTGTTGCAATCGTCCGCGACCTCACCGAGCGCAAATTGGCTGAGGCGCGTCTTCAAGCCAGCCGAGACCGCTATCGTGCGGTCCATTACCGCTCTCCTGTTGGTATCTGCTGGGTCGAAACTCATACTGGCAGGCTACTAAGAGTCAATCCGAAATACTGTGAGATTGTCGGAAGGACGGAGCAGGACCTCTTAGGGCGCACTTTCCAGAGCATCACACATCCCGAGGACCTGTCGCGGAGCGTCGAAAAGCTGCGGCAACTCGAGGAAGGGCAGATGCGGCACCTTGAAATGGAAAAAAGGTTTCTGCGTCCGGACGGCTCGGTCCGATGGGCCGAAGTCGAAGCGGTAGCGATGTGGCCGGAGGGCGACACTCCAGTTTGGCACATGGCGATAGTGCAAGACGTCACCGAGCGCAGGCTTGCGGAGAAGGCCCTCCGGGACGGTGAGCGGCACCAGCACAACATCGCAAAGCAATTGGAGGCAGAACGTGCACGCCTGATCGAGGCCCAAACCGTGGCAAAAGTGGGCAGTTGGGAAATCGCGTTGCCAAGCCTTCAGATTACCTGGTCCGAGCAGACACACCGAATCTTTGAGACCGATCCCTCTCATTTTCGCCCCACCCGTCCGGACTTTGCGGAATTTATCCATCCCGAAGATCGCGCGAAAGTGGATGCCGCCTTTCAGGCTTCGCTCGACAAGGATGCACCCTCCAACGTCGAATATCGGATTGTCATGGCAGACGGCCGCGTCAAAATCTTGGAGGAGCAATGGAGGGTTTTCCACAATGAACAAGGACAGCCGATCCGCCTGATGGGCACCTGCCGCGACATTACCGAACGCAAGCAGGCGGATGAAGCTTTGCAGAGCGCCAAGACATTTTCTGAGAGCCTCATTCAGACGGCCAATGCAATCATTCTCAGCTTGGATCGGGCGGGGAATGTCGTGCTGTTTAATCAGGCTGCGGAGGAGATCACCGGCTACAAATTTTCGGAGGTGAAAGATAAGAATTGGTCGATTTTGGTGCCCAGGGATCGATTTCCTGACGTCTGGGAAGAGTTCGATAGGCTCGTAGGCGGAACGGCGAGCAACACTTTTGAAAACCCCATTGTAACCAAGACGGGCGAGGAACGTTATATCGCCTGGAGCAATAACCCTGTAAGAGTCAATGGCGAAATCGTGGGCACGATCTCTTTCGGGAACGACATTACCGAAAGAAAAAGATCCGAGCAGGCCTTGCGGCATAGTGAAGAAAATTACCGGATGTTCGTCGCGCAGAGCTCGGAGGGCATCTTCCGAGAGGAGTTGGACGAGCCGCTTCCCATCGACCTGCCGGAAGACGAGCTGATCCATCACATCCTCCATGACTCCTACCTGGTGGAGTGCAATGATGCCATGGCCGCTCTGTACGGCTTCAAGTCGGCGCAGGATTTGCAGGGAAAACGTCTGACTGAAATGCTGCCGCCCGACGATCCTCACAACATCGAGCTAACCCGACACTACATTCGCTCTGGATTTCGTGTATTAGATCGGGAGTCGCACGAGATCGACATTCACGGCCAGCCCAAAGTCTTCCTCAATAGCCTGATCGGCACCGTGGAAAACGGAATGCTGCTGCGGACATGGGGCATTCAGCGGGATGTCACTGAGAAGGCGAAGCTGGATGAATCGCGATTAAAGGCGGAGAGAGCCTTACGCGAGAATGTTGCTCAACTGCAGTTGGTGACTGAGGAACTTCGCCTGGCTAAGGAAAAACTCTCCGAAGAGAAACTTTATCTGGAACAGGCGATTGACACGGAACTGGGATTCGGGGAAATCATAGGTCGCAGCACTGCTCTAAAAGAGGTGATGGAGAAAGTTGCAAAGGTCGCCCCCAGTGACGCCACTGTGTTGCTGCTGGGCGAAACCGGAACCGGCAAGGAATTAGTGGCGCGTGCCATCCATCGCCTGAGCAATCGCAACGATAATAGTTTCATCAAGCTGAACTGCGCCGCCATTCCTTCAGGCTTGCTGGAGAGCGAACTCTTTGGCCATGAAAAAGGGGCGTTCACGGGCGCGGTCGCGAAGAAGTTGGGCCGGCTCGAACTGGCTGATAAGGGAACACTTTTCCTGGATGAAATCGGAGAAGTGTCGCTGGACCTGCAGCCAAAGCTGCTGCGGGTGCTGCAGGATCAGGAATTCGAACGGCTGGGTGGTACGCAAACTCTGAAAGTGAATTTCCGTCTGATAGCCGCGACCAATCGAGACTTGCTGGAGAGTGTGAATCGGCGGGAGTTTCGCACCGACCTTTATTACCGTCTGAATGTCTTCCCGCTACGCACGCCGCCGCTGCGCGAGCGGCGGGAGGATATTCCGCTTCTCATCGAACACTTCGTGCGCAAGTATGCCAGCCGGATGAACAAGTCGATCTTGACCATCCCTGCAAAAGCCATGGAGACTCTAATGCAGTGGGGATGGCCGGGGAATATCCGCGAGCTGGAAAACTTCGTGGAGCGCTCGGTAATTCTCACTCCCGGATCGATCTTGCAGGTGCCACTCAGCGAACTGCATGCGGACATCGGGCGGGAGGAAAGTGAGACTCTGCACGAAGCGGAACGCGATCGCATTCTGCGCGCGCTCCGCGAATGCAACGGCCAACTCGGCGGACCGAATGGCGCAGCGGCGCGTTTAGGTTTGAAGCGCACTACGCTTCAGTCGAAGCTCAACGCCTTCGGAATCAATCCGGCAGGTTATCGCGCCTGAGCAGTCGGTTCGGCACCGACACAGAATACGAACTTGGGTTATCCTTTTCCTGATGACGGAACGATTTAAACGAATTCTGGAAGCGGCTGCCTGGTTTGTGGCCGGTTTTGTAACCCACCTGTTGCTCCATTACTATCACCACCTTAGCTAGGATGGCGAAATAATCCGGCACGGGTGCGCCGCGTGCAAGGCCGTCCAATCGGGATTTCAGGTAAAAACGAAAGCCCCTTGCGTGAGCAAGGGGCTTTTCGTTGGGGGAGGGACTTGAGCGAGGCGCTCGGTCCCTTACCAAAGTCAAACTACTTCGGCTGCTGTTGCTGATCGGGAGTGGTGGCTGGAGTTGAAGAGCCACTGGCCAATTGCTCCAGATCATTCTTCAACAGGCTGATTTCCACGCGACCGCCGCTCATGTGCTTGGTCTTGGCATCGGTATCCGTGGCCACAGGCGCATTGCCCATACCCACGAGATAAATCCGGTAAACCGGAACATCATTGTTCAGGACCATATAGCGAACCACCGACTCGGCCATCTTCTGTGAGTTCGTAATCGCGGTCTGGCCCTTGCCGGAAGAGAAGCCCTGTACTTCGATGATGTAGCCATGCTGGCCCTTTACGCCGTTGGCCATTTCATCCAGAGCGTCTTTGGCGTTCTTGCTCAACACAGTTTGGCCGGGACGGAAGCGAATTTCAGTCTGGTTGGAGGCCTTGTATTGATCGATGTTCCCAACTACGGTTTCCACAGTCTGGATGCGCGTAGTAGCCTGCTGGGCGGTTTGCTGCGCCATTGTCGCTTTGTTGCCTGCATCGACGGCGTGCTGATCGGCTTCATTAGCTTTATCGGAAGCCAGCTTGATTCCGGCCTGGGCGCGAGCGTCGGTGTCTTTGATTGCGCGGCTATTGGCGGCAGTTAAATCGTCCAGTTCATTCACCCGGTCGCGAATGGGTTCGGTCTGGCGCTTTACATAGCTTTTGCGGGCGAAGGGATTCACCCGTCCCCAGAAGCCTTCACGAGCGGGCGTCTGCAGCGGTTGCTTGCCCGTGCCATTCATGCTGTCCGAAGACTGGCTGGATTGGGAAGCTGCCGGGGGAGTGGACTGATCTTGGGTAGACGAAGTTTGCGCAAAGGCCGGAAATGCAAGCATTGCGGCCAGAGGCAAAGTAGCGAGCATACGAGTGTTCATAAAAAAACTTCCTCCAATTTGGGGGAGCGGTTACGGGGCTCCACTCCAGCACGCCGAAACGGGCGTGTTGCGTGATTTCTAGTTGCGTCCCCTAAAACAAGCAGTATGCGGTGACGCGACGCATACCGAAAAGCGCGAAACTCAGGCACCACAACCCTTCCGATGCCACCAGTTCTACTACATGTGTGATGCCAAAACTCACTTTTGGGTTTGAGCGCTAAACACTTGACCCTAAAGAGATTATACGCGACCACCCGGCTTCCGAGTAGTCTGCACGCGTTTGCGCACGGTAATTTTGGCAAACCTGATATAAAAACTGCGTGGAACGGAGGGAGACGACTTGCGGCTTTCGAACAGGATAAATGGAGGCGCGGCTGGGAAAGGCAAACGCCAAGCTGGGCAAACGGGTGTCGATTCTGGGGAGGTTGACGTTGGGAACGGGGCTCGTGATTCTAGCCTTTGCACCCCCGACAATGGCAGCCGATGCCGCTACGCCGAGCGAACCCTCAGCAATGGCTTCCTCGCGCATTCCAGCGCAGCATTTGCAGCAGTATTCCGATCTCGCGCTGACTTGGATGCAGGAATATCTGCGCATCGACACTACCAATCCTCCGGGACACGAAATGCGCGCGGTTTCTTTCTATAAAAATATTCTCGATCAGGAAGGGATCGAGAATCGCGTGTTCGAGTATGCGCCGGGGCGCGGAGATATGTGGGCCCGGTTGCCGCACACGACGGCGGAAGCTAAACGGCCGATCATTCTGCTGAACCACATGGATGTGGTTACCAGCGATGCCGCTCACTGGAAGGTTCCACCCTTCAGCGGCGAGATTAAAGATGGCTGGCTGTGGGGACGCGGCGCTCAGGACATGAAAGACGAAGGCCTGGCGCAGCTGGTTGTGATGGTCATGCTGAAGCGCGAAAAAGTTGAACTGGACCGCGATGTGATTTTTCTGGCCGTGGCTGACGAAGAAGCCGACGGCACCGGCACGGATTGGTTTATCGCACACCAGCGCGACCTGCTTGAGAATGCCAAGTTCCTGATCAACGAAGGCGGCGAGAACCTGCTGGAGAACGGCAAAGTGAAATATGTCGGCGTGGACGTCGGCGAGAAGACTACGTTCTGGCTGCACGTGGTGGCGCATGGAAGGCCGGGACATGCGTCGCGGCCGAATCCCGATTCTGCGCCGAATCGCCTGGTGCACGCGCTCAATCGCATTCTGGCCTATCAGACACCATTGAAAGTCCTGCCGGTGGTGGAGGAATTTCTGCGCGAGATGGCGCCCTATGAGCCGCCGGAAGAAGCCCGAGAATATCGCAACATTCGCAAGGCGATTCGAGAGCCAAAATTTCAGCAGGATGTCGAGAACGATGAGTCGTTGAACTTTTTGTTACGCGATACGATTTCACTCACCATGCTCGGCGGGTCGGAACAAACCAATGTGATTCCTCCGGAGGCATGGGCGAATCTGGATGTGCGCATTTTGCCGGGCGGAGATCCGAAGGCACTCCTGGCAAACCTTCGACGAGTCGTCGATGATCCGAATGTTACCGTCGAACCGCTGAATGCGGAGTTCCGCGAGGCCAATTATTCGCCGACGAACACGGCGCTCTACGATGCCATCCGCGAAGTTTCGGCAAAGTATTTCCCCGGCACTCCCGTAGTTCCTCACATTACCAGCGGCTATACGGAGAATCAGCGCTACCGTCCGCTGGGCATCAACTCGTATGGGTTTAATCCATACACGGCCACGGAGGAAGAAGGGAATACCGAGCATGGAAACGATGAGCGCATTCGGGTGGAGGAAGTGCGGCGCGGGCCGAGGATTTTGTTTGATGTGGTTGCGGCGGTGGCAGAAGGGAAGTGATGAACCTGTGCACGTTACTTCCCGCCGCAGTACTTCTCGTATTGTTCAATGATGAAATGGTCGGTCATCCCGGCGATATAGTCGCAGACCACGCGCGGCAACGTTCCTGTTCCGCTTTCTCCTCATAATAGTGCGGCAACGCTGAAGGATTCTTTATCCAGAAGGCGAAGAGTTCTGTGACGATACGTTCGGCGTCATCTTTTTCTCCTGCCAGCGAAGGGCTGTAGTAAAGATTCTCGTAGAGAAAGTCTTTGATCTGCTTGCGCTCTGCTTCGACTGCGGGGCTGAATGCGGCCAAGCGGTTTTGATGTATGCGTACGTCAGCCAGTGTTTTAACTTCAGCCTGCTTGATCCGCGCTTGCGTGTTGGTGATGAGATCGCCGGCCAGACGATTAAACACGCGTTTCAGCGCTTCGTTGAATTGCAGCTTTTCGGCGGCATCGGGATAAGTCTGCTCGACTTCGCGGAAGAAACTTTCAAAGACAGGTACGCCGTCTCTGATTTGCTCAAGCGTCAGCAAATGGGCTTCGTAGCCATCGTCCAAATCGGCGGTGTTGTAGCCGATTTCGTCGGTTAAGTCGACGAGTTGAGCTTCGAGTGGAGGGCGCTGGTCGAGCAAGTATTCGGCAAGCTCCGGATGTTTCGCGGCGTCGTAATCGCGCGAGTGCTTGATGATGCCTTCGCGCACCTCGAAAGTTAAGTTCAGACCGCGAAAAGCAGCGTAGCGCTGCTCGAAATCCTCCACGATGCGTAGGGCGTGCAGGTTGTGATCGAAGAACAGGCCGTGCTCGCGCATGGCTGTGTCGAGCGCCTTTTCGCCAGCGTGGCCGAACGGCGGGTGGCCAAGATCGTGCACCAGCGCGAGCGCTTCCGCCAAATCCACGTTAAGGGAGAGCGCTCCCGCGACCGTGCGCGTGATTTGCGCCACTTCGATCGTATGAGTCAGCCGGTTGCGGAAGTGGTCAGAATACCGGCGGGTAAAGACTTGCGTCTTGTCTTCGAGTCGCCGGAAAGCGCGCGCATGGATAACGCGGTCGCGGTCACGTTGATACTCGTTGCGATAAGGATGAGGAGGTTCAGGGAAGCGACGGCCGCGGGATTGTTCCACCTGCACCGCGTAGCCGGCCAGCATGGGAACAGTCTAGCATTGATGATTGTTGATTGTTGATTTCAGACCAACTCGCAGCCGGTTTAAATCAACAATCAGAAATCAACACTCATCAATTCGTTCCCCGGCTACGGGTTCTGCGAATCTTCTCTGGCCAATCGTACTTTGGCGGCGTCGAGCTTCTTCTGCGTGGCCACCAGTAGGTCGCTATCAACTTCGGCTGGCACCGTTTTATTCCACTCCTCGACTGCGCGCTCCCAGTGGGCGGCAGCCAGTTTGAGGCGTCCAGTCTTCTGAAAAAGATCGCCAAGATGATCCTGCACCGTGGGGTCTGAACCCATCCGGAGCGATGCCTTGTTCAGACTCTCTTCGGCGAGATCGTACTTGCCCAGCTTGAAATAAGCCCATCCCAGAGAATCCAGATAAGCGCCGTTGGTGGGGTCGAGGCTGACCGCCTCTTTTATCTGGTTGAGAGATTCTTCCAGCTGCACGCCTCGGTCGGCGTTCATATATCCCAGATAATTGAGCGTGACGGCACTCTGGGGGTTGACCGCGAGAACCTTCTTGAATTCCGCTTCTGCTTCGTCGTATTTCTTTTCGCGTTCGTAAGTGGAGCCGCGCAGAAAGTAAATATATTCTTTGTCGTCAGGCTTGGTAGAAAGAAGCTCGGCCTTGTTGAGCGACTCCTCAGCGTCGCTCCAGCGCTTCAGGCGCGTATACATGATCGCCAGTCGCACGTACACTTCCCGGTCTTCCGTTTTGCCGGTCAGCAATGAACGCACATCGGCGAGAGGTTTTTCAGGATCGCCCGTATCGGCGAGTTGCGCGTCAAGCACCATGCGAAGCTCGTGATCGTCGGGCATTTTCTGTACCGCTTCTTTAGCCACGGCGGTAGCTTGCGGCCATTGCTTGGCTTCACGATAGGTATCGATCACATCCTGGTAGCCGGTTTTGGCATTGTCATCGCCCAGCGGAATCATTTTGCGGAAAGCGTCTACCGCGGCGGGATAGTTTTCCTGATCGCGGTAAACCATCCCCAGGCGCTCAATAAAGATGCCGCGATTGTTGCGGTCGGCCTGGGAGTAGCTGCTGTCCGGCTTTTCAGTTTTCTTCAGCAGATCCTGCAGAATCTTGATGGCATCGTCGTAGCGTCCCTGCGCCTCATAGACAACGGCGATATTGTAAGGAACTTCCAAGGCATCGGGAACCATGTCCTGAGCTTTTTTCAAACTGTCGAGAGCTTGATCGTACTTGCCCTGCCGGCGATAGATTTCGGAGATGCGGAGATAAGTCTGCGCATCTTCCGGGTTCGCGTCGGCGATCACTTTGTATTGATCGAGCGCCGCATCGATCTGGCCATCATTTAAAAGATTCTCAGCCAGACCGCGTATGGCATCCAGATTGTCTCGATCGAGTTGAATGGCGTGTCTGAAAGCGTCGATGGCGCTCTTGTAATCCTTGCGCTGCTCGTAAGTCGCGCCAAGCGCGGCATAAAGCTTGGCGGAACGCCCGGTATCGGGCACTGCGCTGAGCACTTGCAGAGCGTGCGCCGTGTCGCCTTCGTCGGTATAGAGCAGGGCCAGAGTGGTAACGGCTTCTTCCGAATCCGGTTCGAGCTTCACCGCGATCTTGAGTTCACTCTCCGCCTTCTGCAAATCGTTATTCAGGCGATAGAGCCGGCCGAGCAATAGGTGGTCGTCTACGTTATTAGGTTCGATCTTGACGATCTCTTCGTATTGCTCGATGGCCAGCTTGAGCACGTTCTCGGATCCGTTGCCGTTGCCCGGCATATCGCCGAGAGACCGCAAGTAAATCCGGCCCAGCAATTTGTGAGCTTCAAGATTGTTCGGATCGCGCTTCAGAATGTCCTGGGCCTGAATGACCGCGTCGCGAATGCGTCCAGTCTTCACGTAGAGTTCGGCAAGGCCCGAAGTCAGAAATTCAGAAGAAGGATCGGCGTCGATGGCGAGCCGGTATTCTTCCATGGCCTTATTAGCCAATTCGCTGCGGCCATAGGCCGTAACCTGCTCCTCGTAAAGATGCGCCAGCGTGTAGTGGTAATAGGAAGCGGCATGGTCCACTTTGTGCGGTGTCGTTTGCGCCGGCTTAGAGTTCTGCGGCTTAGATTCCGCAGGCGCCGAAGGATTGGTTTGCGCAGACACGGTCGCTGCGAGAAGCGAAAAGGCTAAAGCTAGCTGAAAAATTCTATTCATGCTCGACCTGACCACGCGGGAATGGATGGAACTGATCCTCTTAAGAGTTGAGTGCACTTCCCAAGCCATGACCATTGGATGCACAACCGCCGGAGCTGGGGTGCTCTAATTCTATCCTGTTGGACGCCCGATTTGGAAAAACAGTGCGGCCTTTTGTGAGTAATAACGAGTCCGGAAGTACAGGGACCGGGGGGCTTTCGCCTGGAAATTGTCAAGTTTGGTAAAGGACAAAAATTTCCTGAAGCCGCTTCTAATGGCGGAAGTGGCGTACGCCGGTGAAGAGCATAGACAGGCCAAGACGGTCGGCAGCCGCGATCACTTCGGCATCGCGCTGCGAGCCTCCGGGTTGAATGATCGCTGTAGCGCCGGCTTTGGCAATTTCTTCGACGCCATCGGGGAAAGGAAAAAAGGCGTCAGAGGCGGCGACGGCTCCCTGCAGGGGCAACTGTGCTTTCATGGCGCCGATCTTGGCTGCATCCACTCGGCTCATCTGGCCTGCGCCTACCCCGATGGTTTGGCCGTCGCGCGCGTAGACGATGGCGTTCGACTTCACGTGCTTGCAAACTTTCCACGCGAATAGGAGAGCGCGGGTTTCTTCGGGCGTGGGAGCGCGCTGCGTGACGACTTTGAGATCGATGTCCTGCAGCGGGCGGATGTCAGCATCCTGCAACAAGACTCCACCGGAAATGTTTTTGAGCGTCCATTTCTGCGGCGCAGCCGTGACCTCCACGAGGCGGAGATTTTTCTTGCTGGCGAACCTGGCTTTTGCCGCTTCATCGAAGGCGGGAGCGGCGATCACTTCGAGAAAGAGTTTGTGCATCTCCTCAGCAGCTTCCAGGTCGATAGGCCGGTTCACGCCAATCACGCCGCCGAACGCGGAGACGGGATCGCATTCGAGCGCCCGCCTGTAGGCTTCGGCCAGAGTCTTGCCAGTAGCTGTGCCGGCGGGATTGGTATGTTTGATGATGGCGCAGACTGCGGCATCCTTGGGGTCGAATTCCTGAGCGAGATCCCAGGCGGCCTGCAGGTCGACGATGTTGTTGTAGGAAAGTTCCTTGCCCTGAAGCTGACGGGCGTTGGCCACGCCGACGCCCGAGCCATCGGAGTACATGGCGGCTTTCTGGTGGGGATTTTCGCCGTAGCGCAGGTCGAGAGTTTTCTGGAAGGACAGGCGCAGGGTCTGCGGGAAAGTTTCGGAAAATGTGGGGACAGCCGCCCCCGGCTGTCCAGCGGAGCGAAGCTCCGCAACTGCCTGCGGCGCAAAATTGTTGACGTGGGGAATGCCTTCGAGCGTTGAAGCGATGGCGGAATCGTAAGCAGCAGTGGTAGCGAAGGCTTTCTGCGCCAGGCGCCATTTTGTTTCCAGCGAGAGCGCGCCTTGATTGCGGGCGAGTTCTTCCGCAATCGCTGGATAGTCGGAAGGCGACGTGACCACAGCTACATCGTTAAAATTCTTGGCAGCGGAGCGGATCATGGAAGGTCCGCCGATGTCGATGTTTTCGATCAGCTCCTCAAATGCCACGCCAGGCTTCGCAGCGGTTTTCTCGAAGGCATAGAGATTCACGACAACCATATCAATCGGTTGGATGCCATGCTCGACGACGGCCGCAACGTGCGCGGGATTTTCGCGGCGATGCAGGATGCCGCCGTGAACTTTAGGATGCAGCGTCTTCACGCGTCCATCGAGCATCTCGGGAAAGCCGGTGAGATCAGAAATATCTCTGACGGCGATGCCCGAATCGCGCAGCAGCTTGGCCGTGCCGCCGGTGGAGATGAGTTCGATATTGAGGGCGGAGAGCTGGCGCGCGAAGTCGACCAGGCCAATTTTGTCGGTGACGCTGAGAATGGCGCGCTGGATTTTGGCCATGAAAGCTTGCTTTGCTGAGAGGCTATACAGATTCTAGCAAGAATTGACGGCGGTGCTTGCTGATGGGTGATGCTCTGAGCGTCATCTTGTAGAGCTAGCAACCTCGGCCACAGGGACCTTGTGCAGAGACTGCACAATCCGATTGATTTCAGGCTGGCTCAGTCCGGCGGGATTGCGGTATTTGTCCAGTGCAAAGAAGATCCCGATTCCGCTGTCATTCGCGAAAAGTTCTACGTTCAGCATTGGCAGACGCATTCGAGAGTCGCCCTCCTGGAAACCCTTATACTCTTCAGTCTTCAAATTGAAGATGCCGGACTCGGCTGCCTTCACCGGCATGACCGACTTGATCATAAGTCTCGTCTGCTCGCGATAGTGAACAGCGGGGGAAAGGGACCAGTAATGCATCTTATCGGGCGTGAATTCTAGCACGCTCTTTTCAAATAGATAATCAGAAGTTGCGGCTCCTGGCCCGAAGACGGCATCGAAGGCTGGCGGTGGCATCCTGAAATCGCTGCCGAACTGATCGGCGAACGACCGGGGCTTAGAATAAGTCACCATTAGTCGCAGGCCGGACCGGAATGCGAGGATGGCCATGGTTTTGCTCGGCTTGTCTTTGGGAAAGAGCTGGGTCTTGGATTCGTCGAGATCGTTCCACGGGACTTCAAAGTCATACCCGACATATGACAGATGCATCCCAGGCGCTTGCGAAATGGAATGATCCTTCAATTCGGTGGGGACGAGTCTCGCTACCGAAGGAGCTTTCCTAGGGGCATAAAAGGAAAGCGCGATCGGAGCAATCCAATATACGCACGCGAAGATGACCGCGAGCGCGACCACTACTGTAACCAGAATGCGTCGAAGGATCCGCATTGTCGTTTCGTTACGCTTTCGCCTTAGCCTTCAGCTTCACCGTGCCTTCCGCGAGTTCCACCGAGAATTCCACATCTTTGCAACCATACTGCTTGCGGATCTGCTCGGTCTTCTTCTGCACGAACGTAGAAAACGAATCCAGATTGCCGGAGACGTTCTCACCCGCTTTTTTCTTAGCAGCGACCAGCGTGTTGTAGAGGCGTTCGAGTTGTTCGCGCCCGGCTTCGCTCTCGGTCACCGTGAAGGGCTGAGAAGTGGCTGCGGCTGACGCGGCGGCAGCATGGCTCAAGCCATACACGGGATTGTGGTGAGGCTTGTGTTCCTCTTCGGGCCGAACTCCTTGTACGGAAAGAAGCGCATCCTGCGGGCGCCGGTAGCCCTCTTCACGGATGCGTGATTTCTTGCGCCAAAGATCGCTGTAGACGGCGTAGCGCTGCGCCATTTCGTTGTAGCGGTAGCGCTGGGAAAAGTTCATCCGCCCGCCGTCGGAGAATTTGCGCAACAACGACAGCACCTTCCACTCGATGTCAGTGGGTGGGCGCTTGGTCGGATTGCTGAAATAAACCTCATACTCGATCTTCAGCCGGCGCAATTGGGT
Source organism: uncultured Acidobacteriaceae bacterium (assembly GCA_963724815.1). Lineage (GTDB taxonomy): Bacteria > Acidobacteriota > Terriglobia > Terriglobales > Acidobacteriaceae > Sulfotelmatobacter. Next base: position 47,189 of record CAVRWS010000030.1, on the reverse strand, counting down.
CTCGAGTACGTTTAATTCTTCATCGGTGGTCAAGGCAGCGTCTCCAAGTCACAGTGTAGTGAGAAGCAGCGGCGACCGCGAGGTACCCGGGGGTCACCGAGGTCATGGTACGAAAGTAAGTCAACTATTGGCTTTTAGTCCTTAGCTTTTGTCATGGGAGGATCGGCAGCGAGAGGGGTAAAACAAAACGGTGGATTCTATCGGGGGGAGAAAATTAGGAGACTAGCTAAAGGCTAAGAGCTAACGGCTTATTTCGAATTCGACGCCATCTTCTTCACCATGGCCAGAACCAGCTTGCGGTCGCTTTCGTTAAGGTTGGTAGCGTAGCGCCGGACCTGGCTGAGGAAACGGACTTCGTCATCGGAGAGTTGCGGCAGTCCCTTGGAGCCGTTGTTGTGGCCGGATTCGGAAAAGAATTGCGAGAGCGCGATCTCCATGGCTCCGGCAATTTTTGAGAGCGTGTCGAGTGACGGGATCGTGTGCCCGTTTTCTACACGCGACAAGTAGCAGCGCAGCAGTCCAGTGCGTTTCTCGATGTCTCCCTGAGACATGCCTTTCTGCAGCCGGTAGTTTCTGATGGTTTCGCCGATGTTGATGGTAGGAAGCATTGCAGGATGCGACATAGTAACCAGATCGGAATCTTCTGGCAAGTGGAAATTCGTGCCATATCTAAACCCATTTATTTCAAGGACGGCCCGGCACGAATTTTTTAATATTTGCACACCGTAAAAGAAACGGAGACAGCATACAACTTAGGCCAGAGGAATTACTTCTTTAAATTATCCGCAAGAAAGCTGACGGTCCGCTTCCACGCGTCTGCGGCATCGTCCGGGCGATAGCCTGGCTTGTTCTTGTTGTTAGGATTCTCGAAGGCGTGACCGGCGTCGTCGTAAATCTTGATCTCGACCTTCTTTCCCTGCTCCTTCAGCGCGGCCTCGAATTTGTGAACATCGTCGGGCGTGATGCCTTGATCCTGCGCCCCGAATAATCCGAGAATGGGCGCGTTGATTTTCTTGATTGTGGCGGGATCGGTGACCAGGTGTCCGTAGTTGATTACATCGGCTGCAAGGGTTGGCTCATCAAGCGCCACATCAAGTGCATATCCGCCGCCCATGCACCAACCGATGGCGCCGATGCGATCCTTCTTAACGTTGGGTTGCGATTGCAAAAAATTAAACGCGGCTTCCAGGTCACGGTTAGCCCTGTCATCGGGGACGCCTCGCATTAGTTGATGCGCCGTCTCCGGTGTGGTCGCAACTTTGCCGCGATACAGATCTATCGCCAGCGCTTCATAGCCCTGGTCGGCGAGCTTTGAGGCTTGATCTTTGACCCAATCGTTCAGCCCCCACCATTCATGGATGACGATGATGGCTGGAAACGGTCCCTTGCCCGCGGGGGTGTAGAGGAGGCCTTGCACCGTATCATCGCCGCTTTTGTAGGAAACGCTTTTCCCGTCGGCGGCGAAGGATGCGGACGCAGCGAGGGCGATAAACAGCAGCAGGACAATTCTCGTCATAGCATCATGCCTTTCCCCAACGCGATCATAATTCCAATTCCATATACATTGCGCCCGCGATCGGGTTCGATCGGTAGGGCGCGATTTCTTTGAATCCAAGCTTGCGATACATTTCCACGGCATCTTTCATCACAGGCTCGACCGTGTCAAGCCGCATCCGGCGATAATCAACTTGCCGCGCCTCGGCGATGATGCGGTCTGCCAGCGCTCGCCCCAGCCCAATGCCACGAAACCGCGGACGGAGGTACAGGCGCTTCATTTCACAGACGCCGGGCTCCAGCGCGCGCATCGCCACACAGCCCGCGAGTTGACCGTCATATTCCGCAAGCAGCAGGCGGCCCTCCGGAGGAGCGTAGTGGCCGGGTAGCGCTTCCAGTTCTTTATCGAAATTTTGGAAACATAGACTGAAGCCGAGGGACTGCGCGTACTCCAGAAATAATTCGCGGGCTTGCGCGACCTGCGTTGGGGATTCGACTTGAGTAAACGTCAAAGTCTTCACCACAGAGAGCACTGGGGACACAGGGGAGTTCAACGGCTTTGTGCTTTCGACTTTCATTTCCTCCGCGTTCTCCGGGCGGCAGATTTTCCTATCCCATCAACATGCCGCCATTCACATTCAGCACATGGCCGGTGATGTAGGAGGCTTCATCGGACGCGAGAAAAGCCACCGCGTTGGCCACATCGTCCACCGAGCCTACGCGACCCAGAGGAATCTGTTTGGCGGCGTTCTGTTTGAACTCGTCGCCCAGAACCTCGGTCATGGCGGTTTCGATGAAGCCGGGAGCCACTGCGTTGCAAGTAATATTTCGCGATCCTAGTTCACGCGCGATCGCCATCGTCAGGCCGATCAACCCTGCTTTCGAGGCAGAATAGTTTGCCTGTCCCGCTTGTCCCATCTGCCCAAAAACGCTGGCGATGTTGATAATGCGTCCCCAGCGCTGCTTGAGCATCGAACTGCTGACCTGTTGGATGCAGAGGTACGCCGATGTAAGATTGGTTTGCAGGACCATATCCCAGTCGGCCCGTTTCATGCGCATGACGAGTTGATCGCGAGTAATCCCGGCGTTATTGACCAGAATATCGATCTTGCCGAACTGGGCTATCGCACCTTTAATCGAGGCCTTCACCTGCTCTTCATCGGTGACGTCGAGAGCGCAGGCCAGCGCCGTGCCGCCCGCAGCGGTGATTTCATTGACCAGATCGTTTAACTTCTCCTGACTGCGAGCGGCAACGGCAACTGCAGCACCTTCCGTGGCGAGCTTCAACGCGCAGGCTCGCCCAATGCCTTGCGACGCTCCCGTGACGAACGCTACGCGCCCTGAAAGGGACATGAGTTCTCCTGAATTTTTTTCGAGGCTCGATTTGGAAATCTTTTACATTGGAACGTGAGATTATACCCGCCGCCTGATTTGTGCGTGCCATCACCTCGGTGGCATCCCACCCAGTTATCCACAGCGGAGTCCGGGATTATCTGTCTAACGGATTGCGCATCGGTCGTTCGCCGATTAACATTCGAACACTGCCATGCCTCAATCTGCGACGAATGAAGTGATCACCATGCCCGAGCCTGCCAACCACAACTCATCTGCGAATACGAATATCCCGGGGCACCGCTCGACGCAACGGGCGTCGACAACCGAAGGGCCAACTCCGATAGAAAGACCGCAGGCGGAGCCTTCGACCGAGGTCTTCGCTGTTTATGGCGTCGAACCCGAGATCCAGGCTTATGCCATGGCGAAGTATTCGCGCTCGGCGCTGTCGATGAAGGAGTCGCTGCGTGAGATCAGTTCGCAGAAGGCGGAGAAATTTCTCAATACTTTCTATTTTCAGTACGGTCACCGCTCGATTGCCGATCTGGCGCATATTGCCCTGGCAGTCGAGAGACTATCAATTCTTGCGGCGATTGAGCTGGCCGACGAACAGCGCTGGGACGGCCAGGAGCGCTCGACCCGCTATCAGGATTTCAAGAAGAGCGGCTACTACGTTCCCGACTTTGGCGCAGATGACGAGGCCCGAAAGCTCTACCGCGAGACCCTGGATTTTCTTTTTGCCGAGTATGAAGCGCTCTCGGCGCATATGACGCAGCATCTCATCAGCATCACGCCCAAGCCTGCGGAGATGAAGCAGGAGGCTTACGAACGCACGCTGAAGGCGCGGGCTTTCGACATTACGCGCTATCTGCTGCCGCTGGCCACGAATACTTCTTTAGGGGAGATCGTCAATGCACGGACGCTGGAAACCCAGGTTGCGCATTTGCTCTCGCACACGCACAAGGAAATCCGGGTTCTCGGCGAGTCGTTGAAAAAGGCGGCGACCTCGGCGGCTTACAACGTGAATGCTGAGTCTTTGCGCAATTTGGTGGAGGAGATTCGGAAGGTGAGTCCGGAGCTGGGTGCGCGAGCCGAGCAGGAATTGCTGCACGAAGTGCGTGTTGCGCCCACGTTGGTGAAGTATGCGGATCCGAATCCGTATGAAATGGAAACGGGCCGTGAGTTGCGGCAAGCGGCACGCGAACTGATGAAAAGCGAGTCGGTCGCACCCTCAAAGGCAATTGTTGATCTTCTCGATGACGATCCACTTGAAGTTGAAATTGCGACTACTTTGCTTTACGAGCATTGTCACCACTCTTATAGGCAAGTTCGGCAGGCGCTGCAGGTTTCGGGCGAGCGCTTCCGGCGGGAGATCATCGACCTCGGCTTGCGCCATCGCGGCAAGCACGACGAGATGCTGCGCGGCTTCCGCGCCGGGCAGCAGTTTCGCTTCGACATCCTTATGGATACCGGCGGCTTCCGTGACATGCACCGTCACCGGCGCTGCATCCAGGTGATGCAGGCGTTCACCACGCAGCATGGTTACGAGATGCTGCTCGATGTGGAAGATGCGGGCATGCGAGGACAATTCGACGCCGCGATGCGACGCGTGCAAACGGCGATCGAGAAGCTCGCCGCGCGCAACTCGCCCGAGGCGGAAGAAAATTCGCAGTACGCGATTCCGCTGGCCTACCGCAAGCGCGCCCTGTTCAAGATGGACTTCGCCGAGGCCGTCTACATCTCCGAGCTGCGCACCACGCCGGCGGGACATGTTTCCTACCGCAACGTGGCCTATGCGATGTATGAGGCGGTGGCGCGGAGGTATCCGGCGCTGGCTAAGTATTTTCGCGTGCACGATGTGACGGCGCCGGTGGATTTGCTGCAGAGGTAGGTGGCTGAATGAATGACAAGTCCCTTCGCAACAGACGGTGAGACCGGAGGTGATGGCCGCCTATCGCCGCTCCAATGAAAAGTATCGTGAGCTGTACAAGCGACTAGCACAACCGTGATCGGGAAGGGCACGAGTTCCACTCGTGCCGTAAATCTTCAAAATCATCGCCAGGCTTCAGCCGCCGAGGTGAGCTTTTCTCCCAATTTCGGAAACTTTTCCACTTATATTTTCTAGATTCGCCTTTTATTCGCTTCAATCTGTATGTATAATCCGGCCAGATTAGTTTCCACATTTAGTTCGGCGATGTTTAAAGGAGCCACACTCCCATGGCGGATGAACGCTGCAAGGCAATTGAATTAGCGTTTGCGCAGATTGAAAAGCAATTCGGCAAAGGCTCGATCATGCGGTTGGGGTCGAAGGAAGCGATCGTCCCCATCTCGGTGATTCCGACAGGCTCGATTTCCTTCGATGCGGCGCTGGGCGTGGGCGGATTCCCCCGCGGCCGCGTGGTGGAAGTTTTTGGGCCGGAGTCCTCCGGCAAGACCACCATCACTTTGCAGGTAATCGCCGAGGCGCAGAAGACCGGCGGCATGGCTGCGTTTGTGGATGCCGAGCACGCTCTCGATCCCGCCTACGCCAAGAAACTGGGCGTTGACGTGGACAATCTGCTGGTCTCGCAGCCGGATTACGGCGAGCAGGCTCTCGAAATTACGGAAGCGCTGGTGCGCTCGAATGCCATCGATGTGCTGGTGGTCGATTCCGTGGCCGCGCTGGTGCCCAAGGCCGAACTCGACGGCGAAATGGGAGACAGCCACATGGGGCTGCAGGCGCGGCTCATGTCGCAAGCGCTGCGCAAGCTGACGGGAACGGTTTCCAAGTCGCGCACCTGCCTGATCTTTATTAACCAAATACGAGAGAAGATCGGCGTGATGTTTGGCAATCCGGAGACCACGACCGGCGGCCGCGCGTTGAAGTTTTATTCGTCGGTGCGCGTGGATATTCGCCGCATTGCCGCGATCAAGGACGGAGACGTAGTCACTGGCTCGCGCACTCGCGTAAAAGTGGTAAAGAACAAAGTGGCCGCGCCGTTCCGCGAGGCCGAGTTCGACATTCTCTATGGCGAAGGCATTTCCCGCGAAGGCGACTTGCTCGATATCGCCGTGAACAACAACATTCTCGAGAAATCCGGCTCGTGGTTCAGCTACAAAGGCGAACGCATTGGCCAGGGCCGAGAAAACGCCCGCCAGTTCCTCAAAGACAACAAAGACACTATGGCCAAGCTGGATACGGAGGTGCGCAAGGCGCTGGGACTGATAGCGGCTCCAGCACCCGCGCAGCCAGTGAACGGAGCCGCACAGACTGCGGCGCAAGGCGCGCGAGTCACAACCATGCCGAGTGCCCCCGCTGAGCCTGCCAGGGTACCGGTGGCCGCGAAGCGTTGAGGCTAGTTACTGAGACTTGTCATCCCTCGCTTCGCGCGAGGGATGACACTCCATCGACCACCACTCTGGAATTGCCATCCCTGCTCCTGCCCGAATAGAATCCAGTATTGTCCGGCACACGCATCCTCCTGCGAGGACCATTGAACAAAGTAAGCGCCCTTTATCCCGGTTCGTTCGATCCGCCCACCAACGGACACCTTGACTTGATTGAGCGAGGGGCCAAGATTTTTGAGGAACTGGTGGTTGGCATTCTCAGGAATTCGGAAAAAAGTCCGATGTTCAGCCTGGCCGAGCGCTTAGATATGTTGAAGACTCTCACGGCGCACCTGAAGAATGTGCGCATTGAGGCCTTCCATGGGCTGATGGTGGAATACGCCAAGTCGATCGATGCAACTTGTGTATTGCGCGGGATTCGAGCCGTGAGCGACTACGAATACGAATTGCAGATGGCGCTTATGAACCGCAAACTCGAGCCGACGCTTGAGACCGTCTTTATGATGCCGGCGGACAAATATTCCTATGTCAGCTCGCGCTTGGTGCGCGAAGTAGCGCAGGTAGGAGGTCCGGTCAAGGGACTGGTACCAGAAGTAGTGGAGCAGAGGCTGCGCGAGAAACTTGAACCCGCATACAAGTTCCATGACGAACTCCAGGAAGTCACGCCGCGGACGCCAGCCAGAAAAGAGAGGAAACGAAAATCATCATGACAACGGCAACCACGGAAGCGCTCCGGCTCACCGACCGAATCAATCGCATTGAACCCTCGGCCACCATGGCGGTCGTAGCCGAGGCCGACAAGTTGCGCGCGCAGGGAATCGACGTGGTCGACTTTGGCGCGGGTGAGCCGCATTTCCCCACGCCGCAGCACATCAAGGATGCTGCCATCGCTGCGATTCAGGGGAACTTCACCAAATACACAGCCGTTCCCGGCACGCCGGAATTGCGCGATGCCATTGTGCACCGTCACGCGGTCGATTTCGATTCAGATTATCGCCGTGAAGAAGCGATTGCCTCGACAGGCGGCAAGAACGCTCTATTCAATGCGATTCAGGTGCTGGTCGATCACGGAGATGAGGTGATTCTCCCAGTGCCTTATTGGGTTTCATTCAAAGATATCGTGCGCTATGCCGGTGGCGAGAATGTGTTGCTGGAAACCGACGAGGGGCAAGGCTTCCGGGTCACGGCAGAAATGGTCGCGCGCCTGATAACGCCGCGGACCAAGGTCATCATTCTGAACTCGCCGTCGAATCCTTCGGGTGCGGTGATGTCTGCCGAAGATCTGACCGCGGTGGTCCGCTTGGCGCACGAGCGCGGCATCTGGGTGCTCTCCGACGAGTGTTACGTTTATCTCAATTACACGGGAAAGAATTTTTCAGTGGGATCGTTGCGCGAGTATAAAGAGCGCATTGTGGTGCTGGGTTCGCTCTCGAAGACTTACGCGATGACGGGCTGGCGGTTGGGTTATGCGCTTGGCCCGGTAGCTGTAATCAGCGCGATGTCGAAGTTGCAAAGCCAGTCCACTTCGAATCCCACATCGATCGTGCAGAAAGCAGCAGTCGCCGCGCTGAAGGGGCCGCAGGAATGCGTCGAGCAGATGCGGCGGGAATATATCCAGTTGCGCGATCATGTGGTGAAAGGTTTGCGCTCGATTCCCGGTATCACGTGCACGTTGCCGGAAGGCGCGTTCTATGCTTACCCCAACATCTCGGCGTTCCTCGGGCGTGGCGGCATCAGATCGGCGGCCGACGTGGCGGGAAGATTGCTTCGCGAAGCCCACGTAGCCACCGTCCCAGGAGAGGGATTCGGCACCGGCGACCATATTCGAGTTTCTTACGCGACGTCGAAGGCCGAATTGGATCGAGGGCTGGAGCGCATGCGGAAGTTTTTTGCCGCGTTGTAATCCTGGAGGTCGATAGTTCGGCTAAGGCCGTCGTTCTCGAACGGCCTTTTTCATTCGGGCAGATTTTCATGAGCGCTCTATATCCATTACTGATGCTTCCGGCATTCGATCCCCGCCCCTGGGGCACTCATGATCTCTCTCCGATTTATCCGAATCGTCAATTTGCGGAAAAGATTGGCGAGGCGTGGCTTACCGGGGATGACTGCAAAGTGGGAAATGGCCCTTTGGCAGGGCAGACGCTGTCGCAGCTCAGCGAAAAATATGAGCGCGAGCTGGTAGGGGACGCAGCTCGAGATCCGCGGCGCTTTCCGTTGCTGCTGAAGTTTCTTTTCCCGCACGAGAAGCTTTCCGTCCAGGTTCATCCCGACGATGAGCAGGCCCAGCGCGTGAACCAGCCGTGGGGAAAAACAGAATGCTGGTATGTGGCGCACGCTAAACCCGGATCGAAAATTGGATTGGGTTTAAGAGAAGGTGTGACCGTCGCGGAATTGGAACAGGCCATCCACGAGAATCGCGCCGAGGATTTGTTGAACTGGATTGACGTCTACTCCGGCGAGATGATTTACGTCTCCGGCGGGACGGTGCACACCTTGGGGCCGGGTTCGGTCATTATTGAAACGCAACAACAGTCGGATACAACTTACCGTTTGTATGATTACGGGCGCCCCCGCGAGTTGCACTTGAAAGAGGGACTGGCCGCAGTAAAGCCGGAGGTGGCGTCGGGAAAAGTGGTGAGGCCTGCTCCGCTGCAAATTCCGGGCAGTAAGAACCGGCAGGCCGCATTAGTGGCCGCGCCTTATTTCGTCGTCGATATGTTTGAGCTAAAGGATCCGCAGGCATTCTCCACGCGCGATCGGTCGGGAAAGGCTTCAGCCCAGATCCTGGTCGCGATAGAAGGTTGTGGGATCGTGCAGGCAGGCAACTCGGAACCGATTACCGTCACCAAAGGGGATGCGATCGTGGTGCCGGCTCATCTGGAGAACTTTACAGTGCAGCCGCAGTGGACGTTGGAATTTCTCAGGGCGCGTGTTCCAGGAGAGGTGCTGTTGGAACCTGAGATAAGAATGTGAACGAGCTCCTAACCTAGTGTCCAAGAACGCAAATTTTTATCCCGTGATTCTGGCTGGTGGCCGAGGCACCCGGTTCTGGCCCTTAAGCCGTAAAAAGCGGGCGAAGCAGTTGCTCGCGCTGGATGGGAAGCAGACCATGATCCAGCAGACCGTAGCGCGACTGCTCCCCCTCGCCTCTTCGAATCGTTTCTGGATCATCACCAACGACGATCTTCGTTCACCGATCTTGCGGCAGCTCCCGAGGCTGCCTAAGGCGCAAGTAATTGCCGAGCCCGTGGGTCGCAACACTGCTCCCGCAATCGCTCTGGCTGCGTTTCTTCTTCTGCGGGAAGATCCTAAGGCGGTAATCGGGATGTTTCCCTCGGACCATGTGATCGGGGATGAAGAAAAATATCGCTCCACGATTGAACGAGGTGCGGAAATTGCGGCGTCCGGCGAAAACATTGTGGTTCTCGGCATCCCTCCCAATCGAGCCGAAACCGGATATGGATACATTGAAGCCGGAAATATTTTCGATGGCGATGCGCTTCGTGTGCGCCGCTTCACCGAGAAGCCGGACGCGAAGAACGCCGCCGCTTTCGTCGCTTCCGGTAACTACTTCTGGAACAGTGGAATGTTTCTATGGAGCGCTCGCACGCTGGCCAACGCGCTTCGCGAGCATCTTCCGAAAACCGCAGCCTTGCTGGAACAGATAGCCGCCACTTTCGGCACTCGCAAATTTAATACCAGTCTGCGCAAACTATATCCCAAGTGTGAAAACATCAGCATCGATTATGCAGTTCTGGAGCCGCGTTCGGCCAAGGGCGAAGCGCAGGGAAACATCATTTGTCTGCCGGCGGATTTTGGCTGGAATGATCTGGGCTCCTGGACGGCTTTGCACGAACATCACACCGCCAAGAGTACTCCGGCTGAAGGCAACATCATCGATGGCTCGGGAGTATTCGTTCTGAATGCCAGCGGCAATTACGTGCATGCACCGGGTAAGTTTGTAGCGACAGTCGGAGTGAATGATCTAGTTGTCGTCGACACTCCGGACGCGTTGCTGATCACCACGCGACAGAATGCGCAGGACGTGGGTAAAGTTGTGAAGTATTTAGATGGTAAGAAGCTGCACAGATTGACATAAGCCCGGTTTTATGGCGAAAGAAATCAAATTCGGGACCGATGGCTGGCGCGGCATCATCGCGGATGACTTTACCTTCGACAACGTCCGGAAAGTCGCGGGAGCAATCGCTTCCTATGTTTTGAAATATGAGAATGCAGGCGGCGGAATTGTCATCGGCTATGACACCCGCTTCGCTTCGCAAACGGCCGCCCAAGTGACCTCCGAAGTAATTGCCGCAGCTGGTATCCCTGTGAAATTGGCCAACGATTACACACCGACCCCGGCTGTGTCCTACGCCGTGAAACAGACTGCTGCGGCTGGCGGAGTGATGATTACTTCCAGCCACAATCCCTGGAACTGGAATGGGGTGAAGTTCAAGGCGAATTTTGGCGGATCCGCTACGCCGGCCATCATGCAGAAGGTCGAAGACGAATTGCGAGCTGAAGCAATGCCGCAGGGAACGAAAGCGGTGACCGAAGAAGTCGACCTTAAGCCTGCCTACGTCGCAGCCGTTTGCCGGTTTGCCGACCTGGATCTCATCGGGAGAGCCAAATTCAAGATCGCCATTGATTCCATGTATGGATCCGGTCGCGGCATTCTCGCAGGAATATTTGCCGAACGCGGAGTGCAGCACGTCACTATTCGGCAAGAAGTGAATCCGCTCTTCCCCGGCATTAATCCCGAGCCCATAGAACCACACGTGGCTCTCTTGCAGCAAACCGTGGTCCGCGAGAAGTGCGACGCTGGACTGGCCACGGACGGTGACGCTGACCGCATCGGTGCGGTCGCCGAAGATGGCAGCTTTGTCGATTCCCACAAGATCTTCTGTGTGTTGTTGCGCTGGCTGCTGGAGCGCAAGAAATGGTCCGGAGACGTGGTGCGTGCTTTCAATACGACGCGCATGCTCGACCGCATCGCCGCCAAACATGGTCGCAAGCTTTACGAAACCAAGATCGGATTTAAATACACTGCCGATCTGATGATGGAACACGACATCCTGATCGGTGGGGAAGAATCCGGCGGCATCGGCTATTCCCGCTTTCTGCCGGAACGCGATGGAATCCTGAACAGCCTGCTGCTGGCCAATGTCATGGCAGAGGAAGGAAAGCCGTTGGGTCAGTTAGTCGCGGATTTGCAACACGAGTTTGGCCCGCACTATTACGGCCGGCGTGACCTGCACATAGCCGATGAAATGAAACAAAGCGCGATTCGGCGGGCGTGCGACGAAGGCACGCAGACTCTGGGGCGCCACCGTGTGATGAAGAAAGAGAATCTCGACGGCGTCAAGTTTTTTCTCGACGCGCCGACAAACGGCAACGGGGCAGACGCTTGGATCCTTTTCCGCGCTTCGGGAACTGAGCCACTGCTGCGGGCTTATGCCGAAGCATCCTCGCCGGAACTGGTCAGAGAGATCCTGACAACGGCGGAGGACTTTGTTCGAAAGGGCTAGCAGCCTCGTTGCGACCGAAGTCACGACATTTCCTGCCCCGGGAGTGCGATACTTTTAGCTAGCCATGACCTTTGCCGGAAATCCATCTTCAGATCCAGTCGACTCGCCTGAGGCGCGCCGTTACAACAGGATCCATCGCTGGCTGGGGATCGCCGATTTTGTCATCGGTGCCGCATTCCTCGTTGTTCTCCTAATCACAGGATGGTCGGGCTGGTTGCGCGATCTCGCGTTGAGGCGAGGGTTCCAGAATTACATGCTCGCAGTATTTTTGTATTTATTCTTCTTACTCCTGATCAGCAAGGGGTTGGGCTTTGGTCTTGATTACTATGGGTTCCGGCTGGAGCGGCGGTTCCAACTCTCTACGCAAAAATTTCGATCGTGGCTGTGGGATGAAGCGAAGGGCTTTCTGGTTGGACTGATATTGGCTGCGATCGTGGTGGAGTTGCTTTATTTTATGATTCGCCAATCGCCGCAACACTGGTGGCTCATCACCTGGGCGTTATTCATGGGGCTGTTTATCTTGTTGGCCCAATTGGCGCCGGTGGTCCTGTTTCCAATTTTCTACAAGTTCGAGCCTCTGGACGACGAAGATCTGCGGCGCCGGCTCGTGTTACTGGGCGAACGCGCGGGTACGCGTGTACGCGGGGTATACCGCTGGAAGCTTTCGGAGAAGAGCAAGAAAGCTAACGCTGCTCTTACCGGGCTCGGCAGCACGCGGCGAATCATCCTGGCTGACACGCTGTTGGATAATTACGCACCCGAGGAAATCGAAGCGGTCCTGGCGCACGAACTAGGACACCATGTGCACCGCCATATTTTGAAAAGCATTTTCGTACAAGCCGGAATTACTTTCCTGGGTTTCTGGATCGCGAATTTCGTGCTGCACTATGCGGTCGATCATCACATGTTCGAGGAGCTCTCCGATTTCGCAAACCTGCCATTGCTGGCGATCACCGCAACTCTGCTTTCGCTGGTGCTGATGCCGGCCTTGAATGCTTACTCGCGCTTCAACGAACGGCAGGCCGACCGCTACGCTTTCGAATCGATCGCCAACGTAGGTCCCTTCATTTCGTCGATGAATAAGCTGGCACAGCAGAATCTGGCAGAGCGTACCCCTTCCAAATGGATCGAATTGTTATTCCACTCTCACCCGGCAATCTCCCGACGCGTGGCGGCCGCAGAAGAGTGGGAGCGCGTCCAGGGTGCAACTCCGCAGGTATAGACAGACTAGGAAGTCAACGCCGGCGCAGGATTTCGGCCACCCGCTGCAGATCCTCTTCCGTATCCACTCCCACCGAATCGTACGGCGTCTCGCCCACAAAAATCGGGATTCCGTTTTCCAGGAAGCGCAACTGTTCCAACCGCTCGCTCTTTTCCAGCATCGATTCCGGCTGAGCCACAAACCAATCGAGTGCGGGCTTTCGATAAGCATAAAGGCCGAGGTGCTTGAAATACCGGGGAGCACTGCTGTCGCGATCGAATGGAATGGTGGCGCGCGAGAAATAGAGCGCTCGACCGTCGTCGGCGGTCACCACTTTGACAGCGTTTGGATTCCGAAGATCTTCAGGCTGGCAAGCGGTCTTAACCGTTCCCACCGCGACATTTGCTTTCATCACGTCCAAAAGCGTGGCAATTTGCTCCGATCGCACCAGTGGCTCGTCCCCTTGCACGTTGACATAAACATCCGCCGCCAGCTGAATTGGATATTTCATGCACGCGCTCTGTGCCACTCTTGTGCGAGGCCGCCGTCATCTCTGCCCTCCAGCCATATCTGCGGCAGGTCTCTAGGATAACTTCTGAATCGGTAGCCACAATTACGTCGGAAAGCAGTGGCGACGATCGAACCGCCTCATAAACCCAGCCGATCAATGGCTTACCGGAAAGCTCGCGCAGCATTTTTCGTGGTAGACGGGTCGAAGCCAAGCGAGCCGGAATAACGGCAACAGTGTTCATCAGGAGCAGTTTCCGGCTTTGTTGGACCACTGGCAAGTATCGACTCGGCGAATAGGAGGACGCCCTGTGCGTTTGACACCTTTTTGCAAGCGCTCTTAGAATAAACAATTGGGCGCGGAGAGCCACTCCGGTTTTTTCGCTCAGGCAGCGAGACCCCGCGCGGATGCGACTAGTCCCTCTCGTTGCGTTTTCCCAAATAATGGCGGCGTAGCTCAGGTGGCTAGAGCGACGGTCTCATAATCCGTAGGTCCGTGGTTCGAGTCCACGCGCCGCCACCAAATTACTTGTCCAGTGGTAGCTCCCTAAGCGCTTCATTCTTCGAAAGTTGAGATGTTTGCCGGCGAAGAGGCTTGCCATAACTTACTTTTGTGCGTTACCGAAGTTTCCGCCCAAGCTCTCAAACCTCTGTCACTAAAAGCCTTAAGTGCTTATCCTTTAAGAATGGCCGCCCCAGGTGTGGGCGGAATAGTTGCACGGTGATCCCTGCTTAAATGTCTGCCAGCACCAATTCGTGGAGGGGACTACCGCTCGGGGCTCAGGGATTCGTTGCCCTGGTGATTATGGGAGGCACCGCCTGCCTGCTTCAGGCTGCCATTCACCAGAACAGCAAAAACATCGCGGAGTTCATTTGCTATACGGGAATCGCGATCCTGGCTTCGCGACTGCGCGTCACCCTGCCGGGCATTACCGGGACTCTCTCGGTGAACTTTCTTTTCATTCTGGTAGCCATCGCGGAATTGGGCTACTCCGAGACCCTCACCTTGGCCGCGGTTGCCATGATAGCGCAAAGTCTATACCCGGGACGGCCGACCGCAATTCAATTGACGTTTAATGTCTGCGCGGGCTCGCTCTCGACGGCTCTGGGTTATTTCGTCTACCATAATCCACTATGCAACGAACTGATCAGCAACCGTCCGCTGATTTTGTGCCTGACTGCCACGATTTATTTCATCGTTAACGCTGGCTGTATTGCCGCAGTAATTTCTTTCAGTGAAGGCAAGCCACTGCGGAGCATCCTGGTCGGCTGCTACTTCTGGTCGTTCCCCTACTACCTGGTCGGGGCCGGAATTGCCGGGGCAATTTCCTGGTTCAATCACGCGTTCAACTGGGAAACTTCGTTGTTGTTCGTCCCTGCCATTTATCTGATTTACCGCTCCTACCGGCTGTATCTGGGAAAACTGGAAGATGAAAAACGCCATGTTGAAGAAATGGCGAACCTGCATCTGCGAACCATCGAGGCTTTGGCGCTCGCAATCGAAGCGAAAGATCAGACCACGCACGAACACCTGCAACGGGTGCGGATCTACGCCATCGAGGTAGCCAAAGAATTAGGCGTCAAAGGGGCCGAACTGGAAGCTCTTCACGCGGCCGCCCTGCTGCACGACATCGGCAAACTGGCGGTGCCAGAGCACATCATTTCGAAACCCGGACGTTTGACTCCGGAAGAGTTCGAGAAGATGAAGATTCACACCGTTGTCGGCGCGGAAATTTTGGAACGCGTTCGGTTTCCCTACCCGGTGGTGCCGATTGTTCGAGCTCACCATGAGAAGTGGGATGGATCCGGTTATCCGTATGGTTTGAAAAATATGGAAATCCCGATCGGAGCCCGCATTCTTTCCGCCGTCGATTATCTGGATGCTCTGGCATCAGATCGGCAATACCGGCGCGCAATGCCGCTGGATGAAGTGATGCAGAGGCTGGCCGCGGAATCGGGAAAATCATTTGACCCCAAGGTGGTGGACGTCCTGAAAAGGCGTTACCGGTCTCTGGAAAATCTCGCGCTGAAGAAATCAGCGGAAGATGGAATTCCAACGCACTCCGGCGGGATCAAGATTGCGCGCGGGCCAGAGCCAGATGCGGGATTCGAAAGCGCTGCAGTATCCGATGCGCCCGGACGCGAAGCGAATTTTCTTTCCTCGATCGCTGCTGCGCGCCAGGAAGCGCAGTCCTTGTTTGAGCTGAGCCAGGATCTGGGAGCTTCCTTAAGCTTGGGGGAAACTCTTTCTGTCTTCTCAGTAAAATTGAAACCGATGGTTCCCTATGACGCGATTGCCATTTACATCCGGCGCGGGGATGAGTTGATCCCGGAGTATGTGAATGGCGACAACTACCGACTTTTTGCTTCCCTGCGAATTCCCATGGGAGACGGTCTCTCCGGCTGGGTGGCGCAGAATAAGAAGCCCATCATAAATGGAAACCCCTCCGTGGAACCGGGTTACCTGAACGATCCCGCCAAATTCAGCACGCTGCGATCGGCGTTGGCCTTGCCGCTTGAGGGCGTGACCGGCGTGATCGGGGTTCTCGCCCTCTACCGCGCCGAGCGCGATGCGTTCACGTCCGATCACTTGCGGATTCTTTTGGCAGTGACCGGCAAAATGGCACTGGCAATCGAAAACGCCGTCAAGTATCAGCAGGCGGAAAGTTCCGCCACTACTGACTACCTCACCGGACTGCCTAATGCCCGATCTTTGTTTCTGCAACTCGACCGCGAACTCGCCCGCTGCAAGCGCGACAACGTCTCGCTCACCTTAATGGTTTGCGACATGAACGGGTTCAAGAAAATCAACGACCGGTTCGGGCACCTGGAAGGGAACCGCGTCTTGCGTCTGTTTGCGCAGGCTCTGAAAGATAGCTGCCGCGAATATGACTACGTAGCCCGCATGGGCGGGGACGAGTTTGTCGTAATTGCTCCGGGGTTGGCCACTGACGCAGCGGCCAAGAAGATCGAACAGATTCGCCCGCTGGCGCGGCAAGCCGGGTTCGATGTTTGCGGAGAAGATATTCTTTCACTCAGCGTGGGAGTGGCAGTGTCTCCCGATGATGGCAATGACGCCGAACAGTTACTGACGGAAGCGGACCGGCGCATGTATCTCGAGAAACAAAAACAGCCTACGAAAAAAGATCAGCGCCTGCACACGCGAATGAAGTGCCGGCTCACCATTGAGTTGCATGCCCAGGGCAGTGCGGCTCCAGTCTTCGGCAATCTGATCGACATTAGCCTGGGCGGTTGCTACGTGGAAACTGCCGCCATCCTCACCCCTGGCTCTAGTGTCAAAGTAGTGTTCTCGATGGACAGCGTGGATTTGAGTGCGGAAGGAAGCGTTGCCAGAATCCATCCGGGATCAGGCATTGCGGTGCAGTTCAAGGAAATGAGCCGCGAGTCGCGCGAAAAAATGTATCGCATTCTGGAGTTCGTTCAAAGCACGACCACAATGTACAACGACCGCTACCTGCAAAACCTGTTCAACCGCTGATCGCCCCCGAGTCGGTCGCTTCAAATTTCTAATCCCCGGTTGAAGCCGGTCTCGGTCGCCCGTACACTTAAGAAATGCACGTGCATGCCCATGGCGGCGGTGGTGCCAAGCGAGTACTCAAGATCTCGCTCGGCGTGACGCTCGCTTATATCGTGCTGCTGGTAGCGGCTGGGATTCGCGCCCACTCCTTGGCGCTACTCTCCGAAGCCGGACATAACCTATCCGACTTTTTGGCGCTACTGCTATCTCTGGTTGCGGTTTATTTGCAGTCGCGTCCCGCCAGTTCAACTAAAACGTATGGCTACCACCGCGCCGGAGTGTTGGCGGCATTGGTGAACGCGGTCTCCCTGGTCGCGGTCGCGTTCTTTATCTTTTACGAAGCATTCCGCCGTTTGCAGCATCCGGAGCACGTGCAAGCCGCCGTGATGATGTGGGTGGCCGGCGCGGGCGTAGTAATGAATGGAGTGATCGCTCTGCTGCTTTACCGTTCAGGGGGCGACGTCAACATTCGCAGTGCGCTGTTGCATGAAGTCGGTGACACGCTGTCTACTGCGGCCGTGATTGCCGGAGGCTGGGCGATTCTGGTCACCGGCAATTCCTGGATCGACCCCGCGCTCTCCTGCGGAATTGGCGCACTGATCCTGTGGTCAGGATTCGGCATTGTGCGTGAGACCCTGAATATCTTGCTCGAAGGAACGCCCCGCGGAGTGAAGCTTGAGTCGGTCGAAGTGGCCATCCGATCCATCGAGGGCGTCAACGATGTGCACGATCTCCACTGTTGGAGCATTGGCTCGGAAACTCGAGCGCTCTCCTGCCATATCTCGATCGCGGATATTCCGCCTTCAGTCAGCGAGCGGATCCTGCGCGATGTGAAGGAATGCCTGCACCATAACTTCCGAATCGACCACACCACCATCCAGTTCGAGCACGTGGAATGCGAAGTGGCGCATGGATGTGTGATTCCGGTGGGCGAGAGCGAAGAGCATCATCACCACACTCATTGAGAGATGGGTCGGCTGTGTAGACAGGCGCTCTCTGCGGAAGTTCTCCGCGTTCTCTGCGGCTCAGGCTTTTTTGACCGAGGTCTGTTTCTCAAAGATTTCACGCGCCCGCTCGATCGTATCCGCTTCATCCGCCGCCTTATCCGGCCGCAGCCGAACAATCCGTGGGAAGCGCAGCGCGTATCCGCTCTCGTGACGATCGGACAGCATCATGTTATTGAACGCAACTTCCAGTACGATCTTCGGCTCGACCGTGCGCCGGAACCCCTGATCCTCAATCGTATGACCGAGAAACCACCTGGTCATCTCGGCAATCTCAGCGTCGGTCAGTCCTGAATACGCTTTCCCGATATTTGCCAGGCGGTCGCCATCCCAGACGGCAAATGTGTAATCGCTGAGCACGCCGATGCGCTTGCCGTGCCCGAACTCCACGGCAGTTACGACCACGTCGAGCGTCGCCAGTTCCCGCTTCATCTTCAGCCATGACTTGCCGCGTTTGCCGGGTGTGTATGGCGAAGTGAGGTCTTTGATCATCAACCCTTCGTTGCCGCGAGCCTGTGCCGCGACAAAAAGTCCATCCAGTTCCTCGCTGGACGAAACGCGAAAAACGGGCGCGCGAATAATCTGGGCTGCCTGCAATTCGTCACTATCTCCAAAAATAAGCTTTCCCTGTGCCCTGATTTTCCCCGGTGCTCCTCCGTGTCTTATGTGTTCAGGATTTTTCTCTGCGAGCAGTTCATCGAGAACCAGCGCCCGCTCCCGCATCGGACGGTCAATGAGCAACTCCCCGCGCGCATACAGAACATCGAACACGAGGTATGCCACCGGAATCTCGCGCAGCATTTTCTCGCTCACTTTCTTTCGTCCCAGCCGCTGTTGCAAAACCGAGAACGGGCGCGCGTGGCCGAGGTCAGCGGCCTTAATCTCAGCGGACTCAGAAGGCGGTTCATCCACGATCAGTTGAGTCTGGGTAGGATTTTCGGGGCATTCCCAAGCGACAATCTCACCATCAAGAATCGCATCCTTGGGCAATCCCGCGAGCGCCTCGGGCAACTCTGGGAACGACTCGGTGATCTCATCTCGAGTGCGCGAGAAAAACTTTGCGACCCCGCCGGAAACATGCGCCTGCGCGCGAATGCCGTCATACTTATCTTCTACCGCAGCCTCAGCGAAGTAACCCAGTCCTTCCTCGGGCGAGTCGACCGGACTCGCCAGCATGAATCCCAGCGGATGGAACATTCGCATTTTCGCCTGAGACAGTTTATTTTCAGCTGCAAGTCGAAGAGTCTGGCCAATGTCGCCGAGCAGCATGTTGGCGCGCTGCACCTCCGCGAGGGTGGCCCCGTAAGCTTTTGCAATAGCCTCCTCAACCAGGCTTTCTTTCAGCCCAATGCGCAAGTCACCGGTCATGATCTTGATGATGTACTTGGCTTCGAGCGGTATGGCGCGCGTCAGTAAATCCCTAACCAGCGCAGACTTCGCTGCAGGTCCGCGTGCGCCGGCGACTTGACGGAAAGTATCCTCCACTTCGAGAATCTTCAGACCTTCTCCAGCCCGATCGGGCAGAACCTCTTCCGCGACAGCTCCCAAATCTCCGTACTTCCGATATGCCGCACTCAGCGCGGCATCCTCTTTTCCAGAAACCTCCGCGACCACGCGCCACAAGAGTGCCCCACCGATCTGCAGAGTGGTCTCTTCCCAAACGGCGAAGGGTCGTCCAGAAAGAAACACTGCCGAGACGGCGGCTTCACCGATGGTGCGCGAGTTCAGATAGTCAGACACGATTGCTGTCTTCTGCAATTTCTTCGTGGTAGCTGCGATCGCCTCGCAAGTCTGTGCGAACTTAAGCATGTCATTCCAAAGAATAGACGAAAGGCAATGCGCTGAATGAGAGTTTTGCCCCTGTGATAACCTAAATGCTGGCGCTTTTCCGCGCGTGGAGCATCTAACACTCGTGCGTTCGCTGCGTAATCTCGTGCGTTTTCTGGTAGCCGTGCAGCTTCTGCCCGCTCTCGAGAGTGGGGAAGAAACTCTGGTCGGCGGCCAGGCTGTGCTTGAGGGTGTAATGATGCGTTCCCCGCACGCCTGGGCGATTGCGTGCCGTAAACCTTCGGGCGAAGTGGTCACCATGAGCCAACCATTGGAGCGTCCATCAGAGAAGCACAAGTGGATGGCTTGGCCGATTGTGCGAGGCGTGATGACGCTCGGGTACGCGATGTCGCTTGGCTACCGTGCGCTGCGTTTCTCTGCCAACGTTGCCATCGAAGAAATAATGCAGGAAGATTCCACGGACCATGTTGAGACAGCCGTCTCGCCAAAGCGAAGCGAGGCGGAAATTTCCCCAGGCCCGACCCCGACCCAGACGCGAGAAAAGGCTGCCTCGATCAGCGGATGGCTTGCCGCCGGCAACGTCATACTCTCGCTTGCGTTCTTCATCTTCATGTACAAATATCTGCCGCTGCTGGCGGCCACCGAACTGAAAAAAGCGAATCCCGCGCTGGGCGGCCAGATCGTGTTTAACCTGGTGGATGGCGCGGTGCGGTTAATCCTCTTCCTTCTGTTCATCTGGGGAGTTTCTTTGTTCCCGGATATCCGTCGCGTATATGAGTATCACGGTGCGGAACATAAGACGGTGTTCGCGTTTGAGAACGGCGACCCGCTCGAGACCAAAGCGGTGCAGAAGTATTCGACTTTCCATCCCCGCTGCGGCACCAGCTTTCTAATGACGGTGATGCTGATCTCGATTGGCTTCTACATGCTGATTCCGTTCACCACATTTTGGGCGCGCTTTGCGTCGCGTATTGCGTTACTACCCGTAATCGCCGGCGTCTCGTACGAAATCATCCGCTTCGCCGCCAAACATCGAGGTTCGCTCTTCGCTTTGATGACCGCTCCCGGCCTATGGCTGCAGCGGATCACCACGCAACCTCCGTCCGATGAGCAAGCGCAATGCGCCATCGTCGCCCTTGATCAAGCAATGGCGCTGGAAAAAGAAAACGGCGGCGAGTTGGTGATTGCCTAGCGGCGCCGCCGCGAATATTTCTCTCTCCTCATCTCTCATCTACAATGCCAAAGGGACGCAGCTTGCTAGTTCTAGCTGGCTTGCGCTCCTGCGAAACGGAGACGTAGCAAGTTTTTCAGGAAAGACTTCCGATGTTTGAACGCTTAGATCAAATCGAAGCTCGATACGAAGAACTGACTCAAGCTCTGGCTTCGCCGGATATTGTCAACGATTCTGCGAAATACCAGAAGACCGCCAAGGCGCATAGCGAAATTGCGCCGGTGGTGGAAAAATATCGCGAATACAAAGACTTAACCCGGGGCATCGCGGAGAGCAAGTCTATGCTAGCCGAGGAAAAAGATCCCGAGATGCGCGCCTACGCTCAGGAGGAGCTTAACAAGCTCGAGCCGCGAGTAGCATTGATCGAAGAAGAGCTGAAAGTCTTGTTGCTGCCCAAGGATCCGAACGATGAGAAAAATATCATTCTGGAGATCAGAGCAGGCACGGGCGGGGACGAGGCTACACTCTTCGCCGCCGAAATCTTTCGCATGTACACCCGGTTTGCGGAGACGCAACGCTGGAAAGTTGAGATTCTTTCCTCATCGGAATCGTCGGCTGGAGGACTGAAGGAAGTTATCGCCATCATCGAAGGCAATCGGGTTTTTTCTCAGCTCAAGTATGAGAGCGGCGTCCACCGCGTGCAGCGCGTTCCCGCAACTGAACAACAAGGGAGGGTTCACACTTCTGCGGTGACCGTCGCCGTGTTGCCCGAGGCCGAAGATGTGGACATCAAAATTGAACCGAAAGATCTGCGCATCGACACGTTCTGTTCTTCTGGCCCAGGCGGCCAGTCGGTGAATACGACCTACTCCGCTGTGCGCATCACCCACATTCCAACAAATACCGTGGTGAGCTGCCAGGATGAGAAGTCACAGATCAAAAATCGCGAGAAGGGTATGCGCGTGCTGCGCTCGCGGCTTTATGAGATCGAAATGGAGAAGCAGCAGCAGGCTCTAGCGAAAGAGCGCAAGGCGATGGTGGGATCTGGCGACCGTAGCGAGAAAATCCGCACCTATAATTTTCCGCAGAACAGGCTTACCGATCATCGTATTGGATTCACCATTCATCAGTTGGAAGCCGTAATGGATGGCAAGCTTCAGCCGCTGATCGAAGCCCTCACCACTTATTACCAAGCGGAAAAACTGAAGCAGGAAACCGCCGGCGTGGTCTGAGGAGCAGGCCAGCTTTTGCAGTACTGCGCGAGTTGATGGAGACGCACTGCTTCCCCGAGCAACCCGCGCATAGATAATCCGCACCTAAAGGTCACTATGTCCAATGGCAAATCCCGCTCCCTTTTGGCGCTTGCGGGCTTCGGACTCGCGACCGCCGGCGCCGCCTGGTACGGTGCACGCTACAGCCGCGGCGGGAGCCGTGACAGCTGGTACGGCCATCTCGAAAAGCCTGGTTTTACTCCTCCGGATACTGCCTTTCCTGTGATCTGGATGTCTCTGTACGCGATGATTGCATGGTCGGGGTGGCGCATTTGGAGTGCTGCGCCGTCACGGGAACGCAAGCACGCGCTTCGTCTGTGGATCTCGCAGCTCAGCGCCAATGCCAAGTGGTCCAAACTTTTCTTCGGCGAACATCGCCCTACGCTCGCGTTGGGGGATGCCATTGCTCTGGAGGGAATGATCTTCTCTTACATCAAGGCCGCTCGAAAAGTCGACCGCGCCGCCGCCAACGCCTTCATTCCTTATGCGGCATGGGTTGCATTCGCTGCCGTGCTGAATGCGGAAATTGCCAGACTCAATCCCCGCCGGGCTTGATCATACCTGCCTCCGCATGAGCGGTTTCTGTGGTGAAATGTTCAGGTGCAACTGAAGCAAGCTCTCATGGATGCAGTCCTGCGTCTCACGGCTAACAACGTTCCATCCCCTCGCATGAATGCGGAAATCCTTCTGATGTTCACGCTCGCCTGCGACCGCGTTTATCTGTACGCGCATCCGGAACGAAAGTTGACGGCTGAGGAAGGGGCTCGCTATGACGCGGCGCTGGCGGAGCGCATCCGCGGCGTGCCCGCTCAGTACATCACCGGTCACCAGGAATTCTGGGGCCTGGACTTTATTGTCACTGGGGCAGTCCTAATCCCTCGACCTGAGACCGAGCACGTCGTTGAGGCAGTTCTGGAACTTGCCGCTGAATCTAGCCAAACGTCGGTTCCCACTCTCCGCATCGCTGACATCGGCACCGGATCCGGCTGCATCGCGGTCGCGATTGCCCACGAACTGGCGCACTCCGAAGTGTACGCAACTGATGTCTCTCCCGCGGCTCTGGAAATTGCGGGCATCAACGCTGCGCGGCATCAACTCCTAGAGCGGGTTCATCTCCGCGAGACGGATCTACTTTCGGGATTCGATGAGAACTTCTTCGACTTCATCGTTTCGAATCCGCCTTACGTCGGCGAATCGGAGGAAGAGACAGTTCAATTGGAAGTGCGGAAATTCGAGCCACGGAATGCGGTCTTCGCCGGTCCGACCGGACTAGAGATCATCGCCCGGCTGATCCCACAAGCCCGCCTGGCGTTGCGTCCAAACGGCTGGCTGGTGATGGAAATCAGCGGAACCATCGTGGACGGAGTGAAGAATCTCTTGCAGGAATGGCAGGATTTGCGAGTTATCCACGATCTGCAAGGAATTGCAAGAGTCATTGCCGCACAAAGAGCGGCGTAGGAAACGAAGCTGGAATCCGCACGCTGCACGCCGCGCTGCACTCCTTTGATTTATCCTGTGCTCTACTCTTAGCATAATCAGCCATCAAATGACCCGGCCTAAACCACTGTGGAAAGCGGACAATCAAAAAAGCCGTCTATCCGAACTCACGGCGCAGTCCGACGATTCCGCTAAGGATCACGCGTTGCGCCGTGATGTGCGCTCGCTCGGCGCCTTACTCGGCCGCGTGCTGGTGGAGCAAGTGGGCCCAGAACTTTTCAATACGGTCGAAGAGCTGCGCAGGCTCATGATTCGGCACCGCGAGCGCGTGGCCCATAGTCCTGCCGCGGCTTCGCATGGGGAATTGATGGCCAGTGCGCAGGCGATGATTTCGAAAATGGATATGGACCGCGCCTACCAGGTCACGAAAGCATTCGCTATCTATTTTGAGTTGGCAAACCTGGCGGAGACCAACCATCGCAAGCGGCGGCGCCGAGCCCGCCAATTGGATCTTCAATCCGCGCCATTGCCTGGATCGTTTCATGGAACGCTGATGCGGATGAAGCGAGCCGGAATCTCCGCCGATGCCGCTCTGGCGGCACTTCGCCAAGTCACGGTGACTCCTGTATTCACCGCGCATCCCACAGAAGTGGCGCGGCAGACTGTTCTGCTCAAGCGCCGCCGCATCGCCGAACAACTGGAACGGCTGGATCGCCTTCCCTTGACCGTGAGCGAAGCCCTGCGTTGCGAACAGATAATCCATGCTGAGATTACTGCTCTCTGGCAGACCGACGAAGTTCGGCAGACCAAGCCGACCGTCGATGACGAGATCCGCATGGGATTGCGTTATTTTCGCCTGTCGCTATTTGAAACGCTGCCCCGCATCTATAGCGAAGTGGCGGAATCGATTCGCGAAGAATATGGAGCTGTGGTTGAAGCGGCCGACTTGCCGAACCTGATCAGTTTCGGTTCCTGGATTGGCGGCGATCGTGATGGCAATCCGCTGGTCAAGTCCGGGTGCGTGAAAAATGCACTGGAAACGGCGCGAACGGTGATTCTGCGCGAATACATACGCGCCGTCGAATTCTTGAGCGACTGCCTGAGTTCGTCGTCGCGGCAGGCTGGCGCCTCGGCGGAGATTCTTACCAGGTTGGCGCATTATGAGCGGTCGATGCCCGGCACAACCATGTTGTGGGGGCCGCGCAATACGGTGGAGCATTACCGGCGCTTTCTTTCATTTGTGATTTACCGGTTGCAGCGCAGCCGCGAAGGCCCGGGCATTCGGGGCTCGTATGAGGATGCGGCGGAGTTTGAATCTGACTTAGTGCTGCTGCGCAACAGTCTGATGTTGAATCGCGGGCAGCGGCTGGTGGAAGCCTTCGTCGATCCGGTGTTGCGTCAACTCCGCACCTTCGGCTTTCATCTGCAGGTTCTCGATATCCGGCAGCACGCCCGAGTGCACGAGGAAGTACTGCAAGAGATTCGTGCAAAAAAGATCGACGCAAGAAAATTCGAGCCCAGAAGCCCCGAACTTAGAAAGACCAAAGTAAGAAAAGCTGAATTACGGGATACTGCCCCAGCTTTGGCGGCAGGCGCCGCACTGGAACAACCCGAGATGGGCTCTCCTCTGACCCGCGAAACGATCGACACGTTCCACGCGATCGAAGAGCTCAAGCGGATCTATCCCGTGCATTCCATCAGTCAATACATCATCAGCGGTGCAGAGTCGGAGGATGACGTGCTGAATGTGATTCGGCTGGCGCATGCTTGTGGAGTGACAGTGGCCGGTTCCGGCAAGGATGCGTTTTCGGACAGTCCACCTTCGAGTGCGCCACAATCGAATGACCCCGGACTTATGCCAGTGCCGCTGTTTGAGTCGATCGATTCTCTGCGCCGAGCCGGGGACGTAATGCGACGGCTGTGGCGGCATCCGGAGTATCAACCTCTCCTCAGTTCATGGGGACAGTGGCAGGAGGTCATGCTCGGCTATTCCGATTCCAACAAAGATGGTGGAATGCTAACCAGTACGTGGGAACTTTACAAGGCGCACCGGGAATTGCATCGAGCAGCGCAGGAATGTGGGGTAAAACTGCAGCTCTTCCACGGCCGCGGAGGTACGGTCGGACGCGGCGGTGGACCCACACATTCGGCCATCCTGGCGCAGCCGGAAGGATGCTTTTCCGGGCGCATTCGCATTACCGAGCAGGGAGAGGTTCTCAACTGGAAATATGCGGATGCAGTGCTGGCGGAGTGGAACCTGGAGTTGATGATTGCCGCCAGCCTTGAAGCGCTTACGCGTCCGGGTAAACAACCGCCGAAAGATCCATCATCGGGAAATGCCTCATCGGAAAATCAGTCGCGCTGGGAAGAGGCGATGGATGAGATGTCGGAGGAAGCTTACCGCGCCTACCGGCGCGACATCGCCGAGAATGCCGACGTACTGGAATACTTCGAGCAATGCACGCCGGTACTGGAACTGGATACGGCTCGCATCGGCTCGCGCCCGTCCCGCCGGACTAAGGGTCGGCGTCTTGAGGATCTGCGCGCCATACCGTGGGTATTCGGTTGGATGCAGAGCCGTCATGCTGTGCCGGCATGGTACGGAGTTGGTCAAGGTATGCGCAGTTTCGCGAAAAAGGGAAGGAGCCACGAGCGGCTGCTGCGGGACATGGCAAAAGACTTCGCCATCTTCTCGGACCTGGTACGCAACGTCGAACTCGGAATGGCCAAAGCCGATTTGCACATTGCCCGAGTTTATTCCGGGCTGGTGAAGGATGCCGCATTGCGCACGCGCGTCTTTGCGATGCTGGAAGCTGAGTTTCTGCGGTCGCGACGAATGATTCTCAGCGTCTCCGGACAGCGTGAATTGTTGGCCGGCAACCGGGTTCTGGCGCGCTCTATTCATCTGCGCAATCCTTACGTAGACCCGATGAGCCTGATCCAGGTTGAACTTCTTCGCCGCAAGCAGCAGGGGCAGGATTTGGCAGCGCTGGAATATCCGCTGGGGGCGACTATCAACGGAATCGCCGCGGGGCTGCACAACACGGGCTGAATTTGGAATCAGGAAACGGAGAGTTCGGTCATGCCTCAGTAGGAAGACCCTTACCACGACGGACACAAAGGCACACTAAGGAAATCTGGCCAAGATAGCCTTCGTGATACTGAGTGTTCTCGTGGTCAACTACTTTCTATCCCCTTGGGAGATCGCTAACCATGACGATGGCAGCACGTCTGTAGTATGTTGTTCTTCGCTCCCGGGAGGGTGTCCGGTTGCGTGCCATTGCCATTCTTGCTCCAATTCCGAAACATCTACAAAGAGGCCCTATGTCTATTTCCAGAATTATTCTGTGTCTGTTGGTGACTTTACCGTTTCGTCTGTTCGCCCAAACGCCTGCTCCACCGACCTCCGCCAGCGCGAACGTAGCGGCGGACCAGACGAAAACTCCTAAGCTCGATCATTTCGATCCCAACCTGGTCGACCGGTCTCTCAACCCTTGCGACGACTTCTACAAGTACGCTTGCACTAAATGGATTGCCGCCAATCCCATTCCAGCCGATCAGGTTTATTGGAGCACCGGAGGCGGTCTGGAATTGTGGAATGACAACGTGCTGCGCGAGACGCTGGAGGCTGCGAGCAAGAATGATCCCAAGCGCAGTGCCGTGCAGCAGAAAATTGGCGATTATTGGGCCGCGTGCATGGATGAGAGCGGCATCGACGCAGCTGGTATAAAACCACTGCAGCCGGAGTTGGATCGCATTGCCGGAATTAAGTCCAGGCAGGAAATCACTCTGGAAATCGCTCATTTGCACCGTTTGTTTCCCGGTGCCTGGGAGCAAGGGGATAACCAAACCAACGCGCCGTTTTTCGGTTTCACCGGGCAGCAGGATTACGACGATGCTTCCAAAGTGGTGGCGCAGGTCGATCAGGGCGGCTTGAGTTTGCCCAATCGCGATTACTACATCAACACCGATGAGAAGTCGGTCGAGACTCTCAAGAAATATCGGGCCCACATTCAGAAGATGCTGGTACTGGCGGGCGAACCGGAAGCGCAGGCCGGCGAAGATGCGGCCACCGTGGTTGATCTGGAAACCGCCATGGCCAAAGCACAAATGGATAACATCAAACGCCGGGATCCCAAAAATGTTAACAATAAATTCAGCCTGGCTCAGCTTCGCGAACTGACGCCGACTATCCAGTGGGACGTTTATTTGAAAGCCGTGGATGCTCCGGCGAGCGAACACTATATTGTGACGTCGCCTGACTTCTTTCGCGCCGAAGATAAGATGCTGGCGGAACGTTCGCTGGACCAGTGGAAAACTTACATGCGCTGGCAGGCGATTCATCGCTCTGCGCCTTACTTAACCAAGGCAATGGACGAAGAAAACTTCAACTTCTTCGCCAAGACCTTAGCCGGTCAGGAGGAACAACTTCCGCGCTGGCGGCGCTGCACGCACTGGGCAGACCGCGATCTGGGAGAAGCCCTGGGCCAGGCCTATGTGGATCGCGCTTTCCCGCCCGCGAGCAAGGAGCGCACTCTCGAAATGGTGCATGCCATCGAGAACGCGATGCACGAAGATATCGAGAGCGTGAGTTGGATGACGCCAGCGACCAAGGAACAGGCCATCGTCAAGCTAAAGGGAATCGAAGACAAGATTGGATACCCTTCGCACTGGCGTGATTATTCCAGCGTAAAAATCACTCGCGACAACGATTTGGAAAATGTGGAGCACGCCTCGACCTTCGAGTTCGAGCGTTGGGTCGCCAAGATTGGAAAGCCGGTCGACCGCAGCGAGTGGACGATGACTCCGCCCACCATCAATGCGTACTACGATCCGCAATTGAACACCATCAATTTTCCCGCTGGCATTCTGCAGCCGCCGTTCTTCGAGAAGAACATGGATGATTCCGTAAACTACGGCGCCATCGGCATGGTGATCGGTCACGAACTCACGCACGGCTTCGACGATCAAGGCCGCAAGTTTGACGCGCACGGCAACCTGCGCGACTGGTGGACCGCCGAGGACGCCAAGCAATATGACGAGCGCGGCAAATGCATCTCCGACGAATACACGCAGGAAGTCCCGGACGCCGGACCGGGCGTAAAGCAAAATGGTCTGTTGACTCAGGGTGAAGATACGGCGGATAACGGCGGCATCCATCTCGCATTAATGGCGCTGGAGGCCGATCTTAAGAAGCAAGGGAAATCGCTGGACGAAAAAGGTCCGGATGGTTGGACTTATCTGCAGCGTTTCTTCCTGGCGAATGCCTACTCGTGGTGCTCTAGCGTGCGGCCTGAGGTAGCTCGATTGATCGTCACCACCAACCCACATTCACTGCCCATCTTCCGCATCGACAATGTGGATTCGAATATGCCTGATTTCGCCAAGGCATTCGGCTGCAAGGCAGGCCAAAAGATGGTGCGGGCTAACGCTTGCCGGGTCTGGTAAAACGAATCACAGAATGAGAAGGCCAGCCTTGCGGCTGGCCTTTTCCGTTGAGTTTATTGTTTGTGCGATCTAGCGATTGATGTCGTCTTTTGACTGCAAACGCTTGATGTAATTCTGCAAGTTGGACTTATTGGCGTCGTCGGGAGCGCCCGGGAGAGCAGCCTGCATCTCCTTGACGGCTTTGTCGAAGTCGCCCTCGCCGCTGTAAACGCGCGCCAAGCCTACATGCGAGGTCCATTCGTCCGGGTACTTCTTAGCGGTTGAGCGATAGACGGCGAACGCCTCTTCCTGTTTCTTTTCTCCCTGCAATTGACGTCCATAGAAATAAAGTTGCTGGGGCGAGGCTTTTTCCAGCGCCTTATTGCGGAATTCCGTGGCAGCATCTTTTCGACCCATCGCATCAAGAATGTGCGACTTGCCGATCAGGTTGTCGAAGCGCTCTTCAACTTTAATCGACTGATCCTCGTCCTTCAGTGCCTCATCCAAATTCGTTTTGGCGGCAAGGAAATATCCGGCGGCGTCGTCCCAGCCTTCCCAGTAATACTGGTTGAGTCCACGTATTTGCCGGTGAATGCTGGCTTCAACGATGTCATTGACATTGACCGCAACCTTGAAGGGCACCGCGACCTTGTCCCAGCTCAGAGTGACAACGGTGGAATCGGGTTTGACGTCGTCAAAGTCATAAGTCAGCGCATCGTGGAACTCTGCGGCGTGCGGCTTTACCGTAACGCGCAGCGCATCTTCATCCTGCTTGTAACTGAAGCTCCCCCATGCGGTGGACATCTTCGAGAAGATCACCGTCCAATCATTTTCGCCGGGAATCATGTGCAATCCATAGGTTCCCTTATCGAGCGATTGACCTTCAATCGTGACCGGATCGGTGAATGTGATGGTGGTATTTTCGTTGGCTCCGGCACGCCAGACTTGTCCGTAAGGCACAAGCTTGCCCCAAATCTGGCGGCTATTTACTAATGGCCGGTGGTAGTTGACGGTGATGTCGGTAATGCCAATGCGCTGTGTGACCACGGCATGCTGACTTTGCAGGGGAAGATCAAGCATTACGGTTTGAGCGTGACCAAGAGCGACTAGCGACAAAAATCCTGAAAGCACGATAAGCAGGCGGCGAGCTCTGTGCATGGAAGACTCCTCTTTTTGGTGGGTATCGACAGCCAACTCAGGCGCAGCCCGGGACAAAGCACTCGGACGCGGCTTCTGTGTCTGATAGCTGTGCTGGTTGGCTTAGACGGACAAAAGATCGCAAGGTAAGCGACAGGAGAGCAACGCAATTTGAGTTTGCAGGTTAAGAAATCCCGTGGAAATTATTTTTGTCCTAGTTCGCGGGAGTAGCGGCCGGGACAGCCAGCAGCTTCATGCGGTTCAGAATCGTGGTCATCGCTTGATCGAAATTCTTGTCACGGTTGCCCAGTAAGATTGCCCCTCGCACATACTCTGTCAGATTCCACAGCGTGACGTGCGTTCTGGGATCGATGATCATCAAGCGAAGCTGTCCGAGAACGGGAAGCCTCAGCCCCGTATCCGTAAGAACCCAACTGATTTCGAGAACCAGGTCGGCGTCGGCAGGTGAGGATACGATGTCGAACCGGCCCCAGTTTTTGACGGCTGCGTAGAATTGGTTGTAGGGACGATCGGGACCGCCGTCAAATACCGTCTGGTCGATCACGTCTTCGAAGCTTTCTCCCCCGGCATTGGATATGAATACCTTTTTAGCTGAAGCGATCTGAGGCGGAACCGGCGCTGGCGCCGGGTATTTCGCCTGCAGCGCGCTCAATCCCGGGACCATCCCCAGCACGGCAACCGCGATCCAGGAGGCGAATAAGCATATAGCTTTAAAGCCGGCCCGATTTGCGGTGTGGGTCATCACGCGCAGGTCTTGAACACACAGGTTTTGAATGTAGATAATCGAAGCAATGGTGGGCGCTATAGGATTCGAACCTATGACTTCCACCGTGTGAAGATGGCACTCTACCGCTGAGTTAAGCGCCCAACCTTAACGATTCAAACAGATGCGGCCAAAACCGTCAACGGCGTAGGAACATATGTGCCGGGGGACTTATGACATTTGCAGGAGCTGATACCATCCAAATTCGATGACTTGGACGATCCCTGAAGCCACTCTGAGGCGCAGACACGGCTGCCCGCATGCGTGACCTGTTTCGAGAGCTCATAGCATCAAGAGGCGGCGCACCATCTACAATATCCAGGTTTGAAATATCCAGGTTTGAAATATCCAGGTTTGAGAGACGCAGGTTTGAGCTTCGAGGTTAGAGCGCTTGGAAAAAAGAAGCGACCAGCAAACAGGCACCAAATCCAAAATACAGATCGTGGAGCAGATCAATGTCTGCCTGCGTTCGGGAAACTACTCCCGTGCAATGGATTTGTTGCGAGGTACAGCCAGCGAATTCCCCAACGATGGGGAGCTGTCCGAACTGGAGAAGCTGGCCCGGGATGGCATCAAGCGTAATGCCGACGCCCAACGTCTCATCACCGAAAGCCAGGAATTGTTCGCGCAGCAGAAGTCGAACGAAGCGATTCAGTTATTGCGCGAAGCCTACGATCTGGATAAAAACAATTCTCTCTCGCGCGCCATCCTGGCCAATGCCCTGGTCGAGCACGCGCATTCGGTTGTAGAAACCGATTGGCTGGAAGCTGAGACGCTGACCAATCAGGCGCTCAAGTTGAACCCAGCACATCCCACGGCCAACACGATTCGCAGCCTGATCGTAGAACAGAAAAAAACAAGCTCGGTGGAGGATTGGGTTGCGCGAGCGCGCCAGCTACAGTCCTCCGGCGATCTATTCGCAGCCATGGCTTGGGTTGCAGAGGGCTTGGCTGTTCATCCCGACAATCCCAAGTTGCTTCAGATTCATGATGCGATCCAGCGTGACCAGGCCGCTCGGCGACGCCAGGCCCGCCGCAGCGATGTGGAAGACCTGCGGCGCGTAGAGCTTAAAATCGACGAGGCCGCGGACGCGGCAGGAAAACAGGCATTAGCAGAGCGGATTCAGGCGGTGGCCGCCAAGCATTGGACGGATGGAGAAATCTTAGCCATCGCCAATCGACTGCTGAGCCGGCTGGGGTTTGTTCCCAAAGATGGTCTAACCGCCGCGCCGAACAGCAAAGGCGCGCCCGTCATTTTTCATGTCCCGCGGCCCAGCGCTCCGGAGGCTTCCCGCGCCGATACCGGCCCGGTCCCGCCAAGCCCAGTTTTGCCGGCGAATGTTCCGAGCGCTATCGTTCCGACGAGCATTGTTCCGACGAGCAAAATTCCGCCCAGAATTGTGCCGTCGGGTAAAGCCCCGACCACTCCTCCGCCAGAGCCACAACTCGCCGCGCCACAAGCCGCCACCGCTCCCGCCATTGAGCCTTCGGCACCGGCGGCGATAGTCGCAGCTCCATCATCCCAGCCAAAAAGGCCCACCAAATCGAACTCGATAGCGCCGATCCTGGTCTCCGCCGCCGCGATAATTCTGGTGGCAGCGACCTTCTTCTTCACGCGAAAACATTATGCTCAGCCAGTAGCGCAGGCACCCGCAGGCGCTCCCGCCGTCTCTGCGCCCAATATTTCTGAGCCCAATATTTCTGCGCCCAATATTTCTGCGCCAGTCTCGGTTCCCGGCATCTCCTCTCCGGCAGTATCCGCGCCCGCACCAACAACTCCCAAACCATCTTTGCCTGCTTTGGGTGTTTCTTCCAAAACGTCGGCCGAAAAAGTCCCGGTCGCCGAACAGCCCAGCAATGAACTGTCTGCCGCCGACTCCGGTCACAACCTGGGCACGCTCGTTGTGGTTGCGGGACAAGATGACGCAAGCATTTTCCTCAATGGAAAACTTCAACGGCAGCTTACTCAAGGCGGGCAATTGCGTCTACCGAATCTCGAGCTTAAAGATTACGTTGTGCAAGTCTCGAAGAGTGGCTTTCAGGATCCTCCGCAACAAAAAATCCGCATTCGGCGCGGCGAACAGGCCACGCTTACCTTTGACCTCAAACCGCAGAACCTGCAATCGCAGCCTCGCCAGGCCTCGCTGACCATCCAGAACGGCGCTCCTGGAACCACGGTTCTCGTCGATCAAACTGTCGTCGGAACAATTCCGCCCGAGGGCACGCTCTCGGTTTCGACCGTTAATCCGGGAGACCATACTGTCGAACTCCGCCATGAGCGATTCAAGCCCCGGCAGTTCAAGGAACACTTCGTGGCGGGTGGAACCATATCTCTCGCTGCGGCGGATGCCGCGTTGGAAGCCGCTCCCGGCGAATTGAAAATTACCTTCACGCCTGCCGACGCCAAAGTCGCGATCGCGAAAGGGGAGCTTCTGAAAATGGTGAGCAGTGGTGTCCCGCTTAATCTGGCCCCCGGTAGTTACACTCTTACTGCGCGAACCGTCGAAAGGTTCACGCGCTCGTCCACACTCGAAGTTATGGCTGGTCAATCCAAGAGTTTAGATTTGTCTCTCGCCCCGAGCGGTATGTCGAGGTGGGATGACCCGGGCGCATGGAAGAAGGAGAGGGATTCTTTCATTCACAAAGGTGGAGACTTTGTCCTATACGGAGCGGTTCCTGCCTCGGGCACATTTGTTTTTTCCGCGATGCCTGCCAAGGGTCACCTCTTACAATGGGTGCTCAACTATAGCGACCCCAAAAACTACATCCTATTTCAAATGGACGAGAATAATTTCTACCGTACCGTTATTCGTAACGGTCAGAAAACGGACCAGATTATAGTTCCCGATAAAGGCGACAAAAAAAGCTTCCGCACGCTGCAGATCCGGGTTAGCCCCGCGGAGGTCGTTCATCAGGTTAAGCACGGTGACAGTTGGACGATCCTTGATCGCTGGACGCAGCCCGGCGCGAATCTCGGCCTGGGCAAGTTTGGCTTCTATATTCCCGGCAACGACGAGGTAGCGCTCTCCAACTTCGCTCACTACGCTGAACTGAACGTCCGCTAGCAGGCCACGGCCTACGCCACTTCGAGGGCAAAATCGACGCTCCAGGGAAGGCCAGCTACTGTCTGACGGTGTAATTCCGGTTTACTCCGCCCCTAAAAAAGCGATGGTGCACCATGCTCTGCCCAAGAAGGAGAAAAAGGATTGCCAGGACGACGATAAACAGGCATTTTCCCACCCCCAGCCAGCGAGGTTTTTGTCCCGAACCGGTTGGCCTTTCGGAGTCGTATGTCATCTTCTTCCTCTAGATGCGGGCTCGAGGGGCAGGGAAGCCTTCCCTGAGCGTAGTCCTTGGATCCTCAAAGCAGGCCAGAAAGCCGCCGGACGTATTCTATGGCATTGTGTGCTCGACAGGTTGGATTCTTACCCGCCCGGGGTTTGGATACGGGTTCAGAGCGTGTTAGCCTATCGGCGGCAGGGGCGGAAGCGGCGTTCGGGTCGCTAGGCCATTACCATGCCAAAAGTAACCTTCGATGCCGGACGAAACCAGCCCACTGAAACGCCCCGTATCCCCCTCATCTGCGGGAAGTTCCGGGGTGTCAGCGGACCCAGAAAAAGAGCAACTTTCCCGCTATAGCGGGGTTCGAACAGATGTGAGCACTGCCGCCATGGATCCCAGCCCGCTGATGGCTGCGATGGGGTCTCCTCCAATCAGCAGCTTTCAGCAGATGGTCGCCTCCGAGAGCTATACGGATGCTGAGGTTATGTTGCGGGTGAAGGCTGGAGACCAGTCCGCCTTCGATTACCTGGTGCAGAAATATCGCAGGCCACTGGTGAGCTTTATGTACCGCATGGCGCGCAACACGGCGGCGGCGGAGGATTTGGCGCAGGAAGTTTTTCTGCGAGTGTACCGGTCGCGGCAAACTTACGAGGCCAGCGCGAAGTTTACGACTTGGCTGTATCGCATTGCGACCAACCTGGCGGTGAATCATGCGCGCGATACGCGCCACGAGCGGCCAGAAGTGACGGTCAGCCTGGATGAACCGGACGAAGAAACGGGCACGACTTTGGACGTGGCCGACTCTACGGTGAGCGCCGAAGAGTCTTTAGTGCGGCGCGAGCGGATGCTGGCAATCCGGGCCAAGGTAGAAGGTTTGCCGGAGCGGCAGCGGCTGGCAGTCATCATGCATAAGTATCAACAAATGGATTACAAGCAGATCGCCGATGTATTGAAGTTAAGCGAGTCGGCGACGAAATCGTTGTTATTTCGGGCGTACGAAACTTTGCGGGAACAGTTAAAAGAATTTATTTAGAGACCGCTATTTTAGTTTGGCAAAGTGAGCACGGGCGAAGAAATTAAGGGGACACGGTTATGAAGTGCGAAGAAATTCGAGAAGTGATGCCGGACCTGGCTTCCGGCCTGATGGAGACGACTCCGGAGATCAGCGGTCATCTGGCGGGCTGCGGTGCGTGCACGGGAAAGATGGAGGAGTTCCGGCAGACGATGGCTCTGCTGGACGAATGGAAAGCTCCGGAGCCATCGCCGTATTTCGATGTTCGTTTGCAGGCGCGACTGCGGGAAGAGATGGCGAAGCCGCATGCGGGCTGGCTGGCATGGTTCCGGCGTCCGGTGCTGGCTGCGGCGTTGACGGTGCTGATGGGAGTTGGAGTGGGGTTGTTCTTCACCAGGGACAGCGGATTCTATGATTCCGGCAGGAATGTCGTTGCAGATTCCGGCCAAACAGCCGAGCCCGGGACTGCGGTAGGCGATCTGCAAGTCTCTCGAAAAGAATCACGATCTGTATGCGGACTTCGATTTGCTGGATGATCTCGAAGTGCAACAAGACGTGAAGGCTAATCCGTAAGGCCGGGGTGGAAACGGCGGCTGCAAATGGGTGGAATTTCAGGGCGGGGAGAGAATGCTGCGAGGCAATTTCATAACGGCATGGATGGCGACTGCGGTGCTGGCCGTGGCGACCCTTGTGAGCGCTCCCTGTCTGGCTCAACGTAATAGCTTTCGCCCGATGCAGGGTCGGCCAGGTATTCAAAATCATCCGCAAGGCCGTCAGGGCCATGCCGGGGACTGGCTTCGGCACTATCAGGGGTTACCACCTGGCGAGCGGGAGCGGGCGCTGCAGAACGATCCTGGCTTCCGGCGTTTGCCTCCAGAGCGGCAGCAGATGTTGCGGCAGCGTTTGCAGCATTTCTACAGTCTTCCACCGCAACAGCAGCAGCGCATGCTGAACCGGATGGAAACCTGGGAGCATCTGACTCCGGGTCAGAAAGAACAGGCACGGCAAGTGTTCAACCGGATGCGGCAGCTTCCACCGGAGCGGCGGGCCATGGTGCATACGGCGATCCGCGATCTGCGTGCCTTGCCGCCGGGTCAGCGGGAACAGATTATCGATTCCTATCGCTTCCGAGGCATGTTCTCGCCGCAGGAGCGCGACATTATGCGCGGCGCCACCCGGTTGCCGCTGGCGCCTGCAGAAAACGGCCGACCGGAATAATTAAAGTTCGCAATTGATGCGGTTTGAGCCTTGAAAGGACCCGGCTTCAGCCGCGCCGCTTAGATCTGCTAAAGAACGCGGGCTTTAGCCCCCAGAGACGCCTTAACAATCGATGGCCAGCCGTCAAAACGTGTAAAGGCTTGGTTACAACAGTCACTTTGGCTCCGGTCCATTACGGAGTGAAAATAAGGCCAACGCTTCTGAGCCAATGAGGCAAGCCCGGGGCGAAGGCAGACTGTCGGCCCGGTGTCAATACATGTGGATGCAGGACCCACCCTACACGCTCTGGTCGATTTGGAAGGAACTTTCCCTTCAGAACCGCGGTTTTGTTCTGATACTCGGCGGAGTGTGCGCTTATTCGTTATTCTCGACGGCGACGACAATACTGCGCCTCAGATCGATTCGGAATCTCCCGGATGAAAATATCGCACTGATTGAGGAAACGCTGACCACGCTCCACGATCTTTGGGCGACAGTGAGGCAGGTTACAACAGCTGCCCTCTACCTTTTCGCGTTGTCACTGTTTATTGGTTTGGAGGGAGCTGGCCAGAATTTTCTAGGTGGCGGGCCCAATTCCTTTGTGATGCTCACCCTTGGCACTTTCAGAGTTCTCTTCGTTTTAGCCGCTAACATCTTCGCCATCTTTCTCGCCTTGCATCTCATTCAGTGGTTCATGGCCGGTCTTTTGAGGTCAGCATCGGGACGCTTAGACGCTCGCCGATCAAGTCACCACTAGCGATTGGCACCCACGAATATGGATTCAATTGTTGATAAATCGCCTTAGCACTCATTGACATCACTCCGACAGCTCCTCCTCAATGGAAATCATGCGAAACAGTTTCAGCCTTCGTGACGAACAGTGGCAGGACGCGTTCGGCTTTCACCGAGATCACATTGTCCTGATTTTGCAGAATCCCTTCGATCGCCAGAAACTTTTCTGAAGCCAGCAGCAGTCGGTTGCTGTAAAACAAGTCAGGCGCGATGATCGCGTTGGCCACTCCCGTTTCATCTTCCAGGCTGAGAAAAACAAAACCTTTCGCGGTTCCAGGACGCTGGCGCACGATCACGCATCCTCCGATGCGCAGACGCTTGCCGTTGAGAATATCGCGAAGTTCGCTAGCGCGGCGAATGCCCATGGCATTAAGCCATTCGCGGCGGTAAGCCATGGGATGCGGTCCCACAGTGAGGCCAGTGCCGCGAAAATCGGCAACCAGACGCTCTTCATAGTTCATGGGATGAAGTGGCGAAGACGAATCAGGTTCGGGTAGATGCTCGAGCAGCGGCCCGGAGCTGCGTACGGCGCGCTCGACCTGCCAGAGTGCGTCGCGGCGGTGGAGGGAATTGCCGATTGCCGATTTCCGATTGTCGATTTTGGAAATTGTTGATTGTTGATTGCTGATTGCTGATTGATCGGTTGCAGGATTTTCAATTGGCAATTTGCAATCGGCAATCGGAATTTGGCCGATCGCATTCAGCGCGCCGATTTCCGCCAGCGTATTGAGTTCATCTTTGCGAAGTTCTGGAACGCGGTGGGCGAGATCCTGAATCGATTTGAATGGAGCACGCTGTCGTTCGCGAACCAGCGCTTGGCCCGCATCTTCCCGCAACCCGCGAACGTAGCGCAAACCGAGACGTAGCGCTGGCGCCCCGCCGGCTTTCGCGGGCAAGAGATCCCGCCCGCGCGCACACGAATCCGCTTCACTGGGTACTGGGTACTCGGTACTGGATACTGCTTCCAACGTGCACATCCACTCCGACTTCATCACATCCACCGGCAGTACTTTCAATCCGTGCCGTTTCGCGTCTGTGACTAAAGTGGCCGGAGAATAAAAACCCATGGGCTGGTTATTGAGCAAGGCAGCGGTAAACGCGGCGAGATAATGGCACTTCAAATAAGCGCTGGCATACGCGATCAGCGCGAAGCTGGCGGCGTGCGATTCCGGAAATCCGTAGAGCGCGAACGATGTGATGGAAAGAATAATTTGTTCCTGTGCCTCATGAGAAATTCCGTTTTGCGTCATGCCGGCGCGCAGTTTCGCTTCGATATCCCGCATGCGGGCTTCGGAGCGTTTGAAGCCCATGGCGCGGCGCAGATCTTCGGCTTCGCCGCCGCTGAAATTTGCCGCGATCATGGCGATGCGCAGCAGTTGCTCCTGAAACAGCGGCACTCCCAGCGTGCGATTGAGCACGGGTTCGAGCGAAGGGTGCGGATAGGTAACGTCTTCACGTCCCTGACGACGCAAGAGAAATGGATTCACCATCTGACCGACGATCGGTCCTGGGCGAATAATTGCAACCTGCACCACAACGTCATAGAAACGTTTCGGTTGCAGACGGGGCAGACATGCCATTTGTGCGCGGCTCTCTACCTGGAACATGCCCACGGTATCGGCCTGTTGCAGCGTGGAATAAACTTTAGCGTCATCGACTGGAAGGTGCGCCAGGTCGACTTCTTCATCGTAGTGTTCACGAATCAGCTCGATGGAATCCTTGAGCACCGCCATCATTCCCAAGCCGAGCAGATCCACTTTGATGATGCCCATGTCGGCGCAATCTTCCTTATCCCACTGCACCACAACACGGCCGGGCATAGAGGCAGGTTCGAGCGGGACCACGGAATCGAGTTGTCCCTGACAGATCACCATTCCGCCGGAGTGCTGCCCGAGATGACGCGGCATATCCTGCACGGCGAGACATAGCTCGTAATATTTGCGCAGGCGCGGATGTTTGAGGTCGAGTCCGGCATCGCGGAAGCGGCGGTCGAGCGCGTCATTCTCGTCCCGAAATTCCCAGGTGGCGACGGCGGCGGAAATCTTGCCCAGCGTTTCCGGATCGAACCCAAGCGCCTTGCCCATTTCACGCGCTGCCATGCGGTTGCGATAGGTGATGACGTTGGCAGTCATAGCTGCGCCGCGCTCGCCATAGAGCTGGTAGAGGTATTGAATAACTTTTTCGCGCTCGTCGCCGCTGGGCAGGTCGAGATCGATGTCAGGCCACTCGCCACGCTCTTCCGAAAGAAAGCGTTCGAAGAGAAGTTCCATGCTGATGGGATCGACGGCGGTGATTCCCAGCGAATAACAGACGGCGCTGTTGGCGGCCGAGCCGCGGCCCTGCACCAGAATGTTTTGCTGGCGGCAAAAGCGAACCAGATCCCACACAATTAGAAAATATCCAGCGAGCTTTAATTTTTCGATCAGCGCCAATTCTTTTTCAATCTGACGCCGGGCGCGGGCCTGCATGTCGGCTTTCGCGCGGCCATAACGATCGCGAAAACCTAACCATGCGCGGTCGCGCAGAAACGAATTCATCGTCTCGCCTTCGGGAACGGGATAGCGGGGGAATTCGTAGCCGAGATCGTTGAGCGTGAACTCGAGACGTGAAGATAATTCGACAGTGTTATGGATCGCTTGCGGCAGATCGGCGAAGAGTTGTTGCATCTCTTGCGGCGATTTCAAATGACGCTCGGAGTTGCGCGCCAGCAACCGTCCGGCGGTCGAGAGAGTGCGGTGATGGCGGATGGCAGTGAATGCGTCACAAAGTTCGCGATCTTTCGCAGTGGCGTAGCAGACACCATTGGTGGCCAGCAGAGGAAGATTGAGCGAGCGTGCAATTCCAACGGCGGCGCGGTTGCGAGCTTCTTCTTCCCGATGAAAATGACGCTGCAATTCGACATACACATTCCTGTGGCCAAACAAGCCAATCAGTTGCTCGACTTGTTGGCGGGCTTCTTCGATGCCGCCATGCTGTAAGGCGGCGGCCAGAGGCCCGTCTGCGCCGCCGGTCAGGCAAATCAGGCCGTGGGCGCGCTCTTCCAGTTCTTCTTCGTAAACCGCGCCTTCCCCTTTTTTATTGCGCAACTTCATTTTGGTAATCAGACGACAGAGATTTTGGTAGCCCGTGCGGGAAGAAGCTAAAAGAGGAAGGCGGAAGGAATTGTTATCTCGATCATGTTTGTCATTCCGAGCGGAGCGAGGAATCCCTATTGCCCGCACGGTTCGTCGGGCGTAGGGATTCCCTTCGACAGGCTCTGGGCAGGCTTTCGACTCTCCGCTCAGAATGACAGGGTCCCAAGCGTCGCACGTGACCTCCGCACCGATGTGCGCTTTGATTTTGAGTTTGTCCGCCGCCATGTGAAAGCGCGGCGCACCATAGACTCCGTCGGTGTCGAGCAATGCCA
Organism: uncultured Acidobacteriaceae bacterium; assembly: GCA_963724815.1. Taxonomy (GTDB): domain Bacteria; phylum Acidobacteriota; class Terriglobia; order Terriglobales; family Acidobacteriaceae; genus Sulfotelmatobacter. The sequence goes on along the minus strand of CAVRWS010000030.1, from coordinate 6,555 downwards.
TGGCAGGCATTTGGAGGCGCGCGCAGGTTCCAGCTATATCCTCAGGCAGGGAAGAGCCTTCGAGGAAGCTGAAGGCAGAGCGGGCATGCAGTTCGATGTACATCAATAAAACCTTGACCACAGAGGACACAGAGGAACACAGACGAACAATCAGCAATCAGCAATCAAAAATTCTTTGACTCAGTCATACGTGCCTTCCACGAACCAGCCTCCGCCGAGTAAATCATGCACAAGACGATAGAGAGCGACACTCTCTGCATTTTGCAAAGCGATATCCCATTCATCGCGCGCCCAGGCTTCCCGATCCCACCAGTCGCCGGAACTGCGCCAGGGGCCGGCCTTCCAGAGAACATTGCCCTGCACTTCTTTTTTCTTTGAACACCCCACGCGTGCGAGTTCTCCATTTTCCATAGTTACTGTGGCCGGCAGTGGAGGGCGGAACATGCGAAGGGCGGCGATGGCGGACTTATCTTCCGCCGGCTCAGGAGTTTTTGAGGATTGCTTTTCCTGCCCTGGACCAGGCATGAAGCGTCGCATACGGAAGCTTTCCGCACGATGCGTATCCAGCAACTCCAGCGATCCCACGCAAGATTCGCCAACTAACCTGGCAATACGCGCCAGAGTGAGCTCCAATTTTTCCGGTTCTGGCGTGGGTGGCAGAAACAAACCGGCCTGCGCTGATCGTGGGCGCGCTGGTTCCGCAGCAAGATGAATCTTCAGGATGGGCGCGCCCGGCGGATGCGCATGCAAATCCAGTTGGAGGAGCTTGAGAAAAAGTTTTGCATCCAGCATGGGGAGCGGAAGGCTAAGGGTGCGATGAAATTGTTGATTGCTGATTGCTGATTGTTGATTCAACGACAAAAAGCTTTGCAGGTCCAGAGTAAGCCGCAATTCCTGCGTGTGCAGCGCGCGCGAGGCTAAGCGCGCGCAAATATTTTCCAGCAATCGATTAAGAAGAAAAGCCAGCGGCTCTAACAACACGATGGGATATTCCAACTCGATTGCTTCTTCAAATACTTGAGGCGCTTCTATCTGGACTAGAGTACGCGAAGCCGCGCCACGCGCCAGTTGCTGCAGACGCAGGCCTTTCTGGCCCAGGCGCTCACTCAAAGCGATTGCCGGCAGTGCGGCTAAATCTCGCAAATTGCGCACGCCCCAACGATCTAGAGTTGGTGAAAACGTTTCGTACGAGCCAGGTTCATTTTTCTGAGCGTCTTCTTTTTCCCTTCCACATCCGTGGGCAAACAAAACTTCTACGGATAGAGATCCCAGCGATTCACTTTCTCTTCCTGCTGGGATCACGGTCACGCCGGAAAAGCCGTGAGCCGCGAGCACGGCCGCATCAGGATTCGAAGCCACGGCAACGTTTCCCTCGAGTCCGAGTTCTGCGGCGCGTCGAAAAAGATTGCGAGCGATTTCTGGCAACGAGCCGAATAGAGATTCCATTCCGGCCAGATCAAGAATTACGGCGTCGGCTGCAGCGTCTTCTACGCACGGTGAAAACGATTGTGCGCAATCCAGCAAAGCGGCGTGTGCCACGGATTCCTGTAGCGGTGAGCGCGGACGCAGCGTCACTTCGGAACATAATTCAGCCTGAGCTTTCGTCATACCTGCCGTGATGCCTATGCGCCGTGCGCTTTCATTGACTGCGAAAACTTTTTCCAGCGGAGTCTTGCCCTCGAAAATAGCGACGGCCTGGGCGCGCAACTCCGGTTCGGCGCGCGACAATGCGGCCACAGGAAAATTTGGCACGAAGATGCAGGCAAAAGGCATGGAGGTATAAATTCAGTGAGCAATCAATCATTGATTCATCAAAATCCTTCATCCCGCCCAGGCGGTTTTGCTGGTGAATGTGATCTCGGCGGAACGAACCGGTTTACGATCCATACGCGATCGCACCAGCTCCGCGGTGATTTCCACGTTAGTCAGCAATTGCGCGTGGACAGGGGCATCGCCCGCAAAATTTTCGGACGCAGCGAGTTTTAACGCTGCCAGCTTAATCAATAACGACGAGCAGCTTCCGGCGATGGACTGCCGCTCAATCGCCAGCAATACGGTAGGGGTATATTCGACGGCACGGCGAAAACGGAACCACGTAGCCAGCGGGATGCGTCGCGCCGTTTGCGGCAGTAGATCGCCCATATCGAGCGCGATCAATCCAAAGCCTCCGCTTTCGAGCAGCAGATCTGTAACCCGCATAAGTTGTTCCAATCGATGTTCAGCAGAGTGCGAATTCTCCCCGCAACGAATCCACAGTAGACGGTCCAATTCAATTCCAGTTGCGGCAGCAGACTGCGGATCGAGAGTATCGCTGGCATCGACGACCGCGCAAAATTCTGCGCGCCGAGTTGCGGCAGCAAGCGCGGACAACATCAATGTGCTACGCCCAGAAGAGGCGGGACCGCAAATTTCCGTCAGGCAGCCGCGAGGCAGGCCTCCGGTTAGCCCATCGATGGCGGCAATGCCGCTCGAAACCATTGCTGGCGTGGGGCGCACTGCCAGTTGCGAAGCCGGAGCGATGCCGGCAAGTCTGGTGTCTTTGAAGGCCGCAGCAGAAACGACTCGCTGGGGTGGTCGCGCCTCGCCAAAAAGCTCGTCCCGGGTGGGTTGCGGACAAACTTCGGCTCCATTTTCGCTATCAAATGCAAAAGGGCGGCCTTGGGCCGCCGAAGTGGAAAACACTGCGGAAGACATAAATTCCTCAGGAAGATTTCAGGGAGCACCGGAGGGGGAAACTCCGTAAGCTTTCGCTTTTTATTCGCCTATAAAATTGTGCCCTTGAGGGGGAGAATTGTCAAGCCATATTTCCCTGCTCATCCAAAAATTCTTAAACCACGAAGGACACGAAGTTGCACGAAGATGAAACCCAAATTCTTCGTGTAGCTTTGTGCCCTTCGTGGTTCGCTGAACTCCGCCTATTTCCCGCTGTAGCTGACTCTCCAGATCGAGTTCGATCCATCGTCGCTCACCAGCAATGAGCCGTCCGGAGCCACCGTTATGCCCACGGGACGCCCCCACACATTGCCATCCGGCAATACAAAGCCAGTGAGAAAATCTTCATATTCGCCGCTGGCCTCGCCGCTCTGATGCAAGGGCACGCGAATCACCTCGTAACCCACGCGCACTGACTTGTTCCAGGAACCGTGCTCCGACGCGAAAATGTCTCCTTTATATTCGGCAGGGAATTGCTGGCCTTCGTAGAAAGTGAATTCGAGCGAAGCATTGTGCGGCTGCAGCAGCACATCGGGGACGATCACTTTATCTTTCAACTCTGGATGTGTGCCTTTGTGCCGGGGATCCTGATGGCCGCCCATGTACCACCAGGGCCAACCGTAAAATCCGCCTTCCTGCACATGGGTGATGTAATCGGGTACGAGATTATCGCCCAATCCATCGCGTTCATTTACTGAGCACCACAACTCGCCGGTCTGCGGATCGATTGCAATGCCGCCTCCGGCATTGCGAATGCCATAGGCATACACACTCAACGTGCAGTTCGCGGGATCGCACCAGAGAATGTCGGCACGATTTTTCTCGCGCGGAGTTGTGTCGGGATCGTCGATATTCGATCCTGAGCCAACGGCGACGAACAATTTCTTGCCATCCTGCGAGAAAGCTACAGCCCGCGTCCAATGTCCTCCGGGGCCGGGCAGATCGGCGATGTGTTCCGGCGCGCCGCTCGCCTTGAGATCGCCGTTGTGATAAGTAAAGCGAACCACTTCGCGCTCGCTACCAACATATAACCATTGCGGGTCAGGCCCGGGAGGATAGAAAGCCAGGCCATAAGGGCGTTTCAGGCCGCTGACAAAAATGGCGGACTGCTCGGGTTTGCCGTCACTGGTCAGGCCGCGAAATACACGAATACGGCCCGGATCGCTTTCCGTCAAAAAAATATCGCCATTCGGAGCGGTGCGCAGCGTGCGCGGATTGTCGAGCCCAGAGGCATACAGATCCACTTTGAATCCGGAGAGCGTCGAAGGCCACACGTTCTCCGGACGCGCCACCAGTTTGGGGCCATTATCCGAAGATTGAGTGGCGTAGGGTGCTGGCAGATCTTTTACTGTAATTTTACGAGTCGTACCCGGCTTCTCGTAGCGGAAGTCGGTGAAGGGCGGGGTCGGCGGCGGCGCCTTCAACTTCGATGTGCTCATATCGGCCGGGGCTGGCGCGCTTGCCTCCTGTGAATTCGGCGACGTCGCTATCGATTTCACATAGCTGACGATCTGCCAGCGTTGATTTACGGGTAAAGCAGCCCATGATGGCATTCCATTATCTTTGTCACCCTTGGTGATAAACCAGAACACTTCCCCTGGAGTGACTGTCTGCAGTTTTCCATCCACGAGCGAGGGAACATTGCCTGTACCCTTTCCCGTCTGTCCGTGGCAAGAGCCGCAGTTGCTGGCGTAGAGCTGCCTGCCCGCCAATGCAGCAGCGGCTTGACCTTGATAAGGATTTTTTGTGGCGCGGGCTGAAGCTGGCGCGTTATGGAACGCAGCGTCTACGTCTTGCGCGGCAAGTAACAGAGATGTTGAAACCAGAATAGCTATGGCGATAACTGTGTAGGTATGTCCAAGTGAGCGCATGGAACCTCGTTCTTATCCAGGGGATTTTAACTGAACGACTTAACCCGAAAGTTTGGATGCACTTACAGGGCGTCAGGATTGCGGAAGTTTTGTTTGTGGGGAACTGCCCTCTTGCGCGCGTCGCGCCTGCTCATAAGCCTCGCGGGGGTCGCGTCCGGTTACTTTCTTGAACCACGCGGGATGGAATGTCCAGGCCCACGCTTCGCTCACGGCGCCGCGCGTCATGGCTTGAAAAGTCCCAGGCTCGCCGATCGTGCTCAGATAAATGTGGATGAAAATCCCTCCCAGCATAATGATCGCCGAGATATCGTGCAGCACATAACTGATGGCCACGGCCATGGCGCCGAAGGTGCGCGCACCCATCCACAGAATAATCCCGGTAATCAGATATACGACGCAGCCGGTAACGATCTCCCAGAACATCGCTTTCTGGCCAGCGTTAAAGAATCCTGTGTCGGGCGATTCAAGCGTTTCCTCGCCGCTGACAATTCTTCTGATATTAAGTATCCATTTCGTATCGCCGGGTTCCCACAGCATGGGCGTCAGCCAGTTCAGCATTTGCAGGAAAAAGAAAAAAACGAATGCTACTCCGAAATAGGGATGCAGGATTCGGCTCAGCGGTCCACCGCCAAAGATGGGTGTGAACCAGCGGAACAGCCACGGTAAATAGATTCCGAAGCCGGTGAACAACGCGAGAAAGAAAAACAGCGCAACCGCCCAGTGCAGCACGCGCGTGTATATAGGGTGCCGCAGCAACTCGCCGCGATGAACCTCGGTTCGTCCGATCGAATCGAAAGTCCGCCGCGCCTTCTCGTCGAAGCGATCAATCGCCGTTGCCATGGGCAGGCTCCTTTTCTGACGGTTCCGGCTGTGGCCGTCGCGGGCCGACCGCGACGTAATGCAGCAGAACTCCCAAGCCGCCAAACAGCGCAAACGTGCCGAGAACCGGTTTGAATAGCCACTTCCAGATGGTGTAGCTCCAGGGAATGGTCGGGTTCTTCGGCAATCCGCCATAGCGTTCGGGGTCGGTGGCATCATGGAGGACGTAAATTACATGGGTTCCACCGATCGACTGCGGATCGTAAACCCCGGCATTCTCCATGCCGAAATTTTCTTTCAACTGCCGGGCGCGTTCGTTGGCGATGAACTTCATGTCATCCTTGCTGCCGAACTTTAAACACCCGGTGGGGCAAGCCTTGATGCATGCAGGTTCCAGCCCCTGGCCGACTCGGTCCGAGCATAGCGTGCACTTATAAACCTTCTTCGTGCCAGGATTGAATCGGGGAATATTGAACGGGCAACCGGATACGCAGAACTCGCAGCCAATGCAGTTATCCTGATTAAAATCCACAATGCCATTGGTGTATTTCACAATGGCACCGTCAGCCGGGCACGCAGCCAGACAGCCCGGATCAGCGCAATGCATGCACTGATCTTTTCTCATCAACCATTGAATCGTTCCGTCTTCGCGCTGGTGTTCGTTGAACTTAATCAAATTCCAGAAGTTCCAGCGCGTCTGCGGCATGGTCTGGTAGGTATTGTCGAAAGTAGTCACGCCGAAGGGCATGTCGTTCCACTCCACACATGCTACTTCGCAGGCCTTGCAGCCGATGCACGTCGTGGTATCGACGAGCTTGCAAACCTCGTAATCGCGCTGCATTCCGAGACCCGGGGATGGGCCAGAGTGGCCGGATATTTTTTCGGTTTGTAATGCCTTGCGGTCGATCATAGCCAGGCCATCCCTCGCTCATACTTTTCCGGTTCAAAAGAAATCCACCACGAAGGACACGAGGGTTCACGAAGAAAAACACGGAAACCAAGGCTTCGTAATACTTCGTGTCCCTTGTGGTTCATGCTTTTTGCTTCCTTCGTAACTAAACTTTTTCCAGTTTCACCAGAAAGCCCTTGAACTCGGGCGTGAATGCATTGGGATCAATCACTGTGGGTGTTAACTGGTTCGCCAAAGTCTTCG
>CAVRWS010000029.1:0-16235 GCA_963724815.1 uncultured Acidobacteriaceae bacterium | reverse complement strand
CAAACTTCGCTCTTCGCCGCAATCGGCAGCCGCCGCCCATACCCAAATGCTTTCGGAGTAATCTTGATCCCCGGCGCCGCCTGCTGACGCTTATATTCCGCGCGATCCACCATTCGCAGGACTCGCCGCACCACTTCAATATCGAACCCATGATCTGCGGCGATGCGCTCGGCCGTATGCGCATCTTCCACGTAATCCTCCAGTACCGCGTCCAGAATTTCGTAAGGCGGCAACGAGTCGCTATCTTTCTGATCCGGCCGTAGCTCTGCCGATGGCGGCTTCTCCAGCGTATCCTGTGGAATCACCCGGCGCCGCGAATTCACATAGCGGCTCAGCCGGTAAACCAGCGTCTTCGGCACATCCGAAATCACCGCCAGTCCGCCCACCATATCTCCGTAAAGTGTACAGTAGCCCACGCCCAGTTCACTCTTGTTGCCGGTGGAAAGTACGATGGCGCCGAATTTATTCGAGAGCGCCATCAGCAGCGTGCCCCGCGCCCGCGACTGAATATTCTCCTCCGTCACATCTTCTTTCTGATTCGCGAATACATCCTTCAGAGTTTCCCGGTACGCTTCCACCGCGTCGTTAATTGAAAGCACTTCAAACCGAATGCCCAGATTCTTGGCCAACGCGCTCGCATCCGCAATCGATCCCGCCGAAGAGTACGGCCCCGGCATCCCCACGCCAATCACATTCTCCGGTCCCACAGCGTCGGCCGCAATCACCGCGGTGAGCGCTGAATCGATCCCGCCACTCAGTCCGATAATAGCTTTTTGAAACCCGCACTTACGAATGTAATCGCGCGTCCCCAGCACCAGAGCCAAATACACGCTGGCTTCTTCGCCTTCGATCTGCTGATGCATGTCGCCGGTCAGCGTTTTTGAATCGAAGTAAACCAAATCCTCTTCAAACGAACGTCCCTGCGCGATGATCTTCCCTTCCGCATTCAGCACGATACTCGACCCGTCAAAAAGCAAGCTGTCATTGCCGCCGACCTGGTTCACCATCGCAACCGGAACTTTATGCTGCCGCGCAATCGAGGCCAGCATGTCTCGCCTCACTTCGCGCTTGCCAATCCAGAATGGCGACGCGGAAATGTTCAGAACAAAATTGCCGCCGGCGCGAACCAGCGCCTCGATCGGGTCCACTATATAAAGCCGCTTCGGCCAGAACAGTTTGTCGTTCCATGCATCCTCGCAAACCGTGAGCGCCATGCGATTCCCGCAGAAAGAAAAAAGCTCCTGCGATTTTGCAGGAGCAAAGTTGCGCATCTCATCAAAAACGTCGTAGGTCGGCAGCAGCATCTTCGATTGCAGGAAAGCAATCTTCCCGTCCTGCAACAGTGCCGCAGAATTCATCACCGACTTGCCGGTATCAGAATTGGCTGGAGTGACCAGCCCACAAATTACTGCGATCCCGCGCGTCGCTTCGGCAATCCGCTCCGCACTCTCGCGACTGCGGGCAACAAACGAAGGCCGCTCCACCAGATCCCGCGGCGGATACCCACACACGGACAACTCGGGAAACAAAATCAGCCCCGCGTCCGCCGCCCGCGCGCGCCGCGAAAACTCAATCATCTTTGCCGCGTTGCCGGAGAAATCTCCAACCGTCGGATTAATCTGCCCAAGCGCAATCTTCACATCTGTAGTGTAAAGCCGAGGTCAGCAGAGGGGAAAGCTGGAATGGAATTCGGGCTTCGGCCAAAGCCCGCGGTGCGAACGAAAAACAGCTCTATGCCTTGGTCGGCGAGGCGATGAGAGCAGCGCTCGTCCCTGCACCCGCCGCGGCCGCATTCGTCAGCGGCGCGCGGTCCGGCTCGACAATCTCGCGCTTCAAACAAAGATCCATAGCCGCCGTTATGCTTCGAACTTCCTGCTGCTTCATCGCCAGCCATCGGTCGAACTTGGATTTCTCACGCGCCGCTTCGTCCAGATTTCGCTTCACCCGCCCCGCATACTGCACCTTTACCCGCTCCAACTCTTCCTCAATCCGGATATTTTCTTCCGTCTTCCGCGCCCACTCCGCTTCGATCAGCTTCGTCTGCTCGGCCTCATAGCGGTCCAGTGCCTCCTGACGTGTCTTCGCATCCTGCTGCACCTGCCCCAGCGAAATGTCGGCAGCCTCCAGTGCCACCATCACCGCCGCCCGCTTCGTCTCATTCGCCAGCCCCACCATATGTTCGCTGTTAAGCATTTCGACTACTTTGTGAATGCTGTACCCCTTCTTGGAATTCGCAATTCCAGCTGCCCGGTAGATCTCTTCCATGGGCAACAGGTCGACTTGAAAACCGGCGACGCACTCTGTCTTGCGATCCTCAGCTTCCTTTTTTGCAGATGACTCTGCCTGCTGCATGGAATTCTCCCTTCGCTTCTCGCTCTGACCGTGTTCTCTGCTTTCTGCGCTTTTTACGCTCGGGCTCTCCCGCTTGTTTTGCCAGGGTGCCAGTTCGAGCCATTTGCGTGCCATAGATTTTTTCTCCCTCGGAGCTTCCCTTGCTCTTGCCGGATGCGTTGTCCGAAATCGGCTTCGCCGGTGCGCCCCAAAATCATCCGCGGATCGAATACCATCTCCGCGATGGCCGGGGATCGCCTTCCCAGTTTCGCCATCCATTCCGCGCTCATCTTCCCGCATGGGTGCAATCGCTGGACTGCTCGCCAGGCGCTCGTCGGAGTCGTTTTTGATCGCAGGCTTCGCTGCCGGCGCCTTGCTCGCTGTCTCTCCATGGAAAGCAGATCGGTCCTGCACCGCGGCCTGTTTTTCAGTTGACGCACTTTCGCTCTCCCGCTGCAAACCGACCACATAATCCCAGCCCTCGCTACGGCAGTATCTGACCACTCCGGAAAACTCCTCGAAGCGGCCGCACACTCTCAGTTTTGCTCCCACCTCGACTTGCTTTTTCATCCGTATACAGGCGCCACTTGGCGATTTGTCTTCCAGCCGCGCGGGCGCACTCAGCAACTTTCCCGTTACATCCTCCCACGACACCTCCGCCAGCATCATCACCGCGATTCGACTTTCGCGCGCAGCGGTGCTCATGCGAAGTCTATCGGCAATAAATAAAATGAGTTCATAACCGGAGGTGTTCCGGTTTTGATTCGCGCCCTAGAACGTTCCCATTCTGGATTTCATCCGGAAAATACCTTCTAATCATCATCTCCCGCCGGAAGCACCGTATGCTTCGGCGCAGGCATCGGCGCATCACCTTTTTGATCCCGCCATAGCACTCTATTCAGCCGCGCAGCTCCTGCCGCATCCGGTCGTGAGAAATCCATCTTCGTCGATTCCTTTCCACCCGGTGCATCCCGCTTATTGGTCTCATAGATCAATCCGTTTTTCAGATTGCGGTAGTCCGCCTGAAACGGAGCCTGCTCACCCGCGCCCGAAAACATAGGTCCCATCGGTGGCGCATACGCATCATTCTGATTCATCGCCGGCAGTCCCAGCAGCATCTCCATGGTATGAATCAGATTCACCGTCGTGTAAAACCGGTGGTCCAGGTAAGGCGCGCTCGCCGTTCCCGGCGAATATTTGCTCACCACAAACGCGATTGAACGATGCGCATCCACATGGTCCGCTCCGTTCTGCGCATCGTCTTCCAAAATAAAAATCGCAGTGTCATCCCAGTACGGGCTGTGTGAAACCGCATCCACCACGCGTCCCACAGCCAAATCGTTATCCGCCACCGAGGCCTGCGGACGCGGCTTTTCCGGCCTCGTTCCTCCCGTATGATCGTCAGGAAAATAGAGCAGCACGAACGCCGGCAATTCAAATTCCGCCCCTTCGTTCTCCTCCCGCGCCCGCTTATAAGCGGCGAATTCGTTCAAAAATTCATCCGCGCGAAGCTGGTCGGGATAATCCGTATTAAAGTCCGGATATAACGGATCAAAATGATCTCGCAGCACCGCCTTGGTCGCCTTCACTCCGCCGAAAAGCGGTACCGCCCACGGCCACGGACTCGATCCGCCATGCGGATTGCCCACGTTCGGCTCCAGATCATCGCCTTTCTCCACATCCGTGCGCGGACACGCCGCTTCCTCCCGCGAAGGCGTTCCCTGCTTCGGCGATGAAGCCCTGGGAATTTTATTGCACCACTCCGCATTCACATACTCGCCATAATCGCGATAACTCACCCCATGTCGCGCCAGATTGTCCCAAAGAAATCCGCTGGCAGGATCGTCGATATCCGCCTCCTTGTGATCCAGCGGATACTCCCCCGCCACCGTTCCCTGAAAATCGTAGGTCCGTTCCTTCCCGCGGTAGGCAATCTGCCATGTCTTCTCGTTGTAATCACTGGTAATGGCTGCGGTCGACCACAGATGCCCGTCGCCAGAAACTTCCCCGCTGTCGTAAAAGTTATCCAGCACGCCAAACTGCAATGCCAGCTCGTGCTGGTTGGGCGTAATGTCAGCTCCGTACATCGTCAAACTCGAATCGCCATTGCCGGCTTTCAGATCACCCAGAATCTGATCGTAAGTGCGGTTTTCCTTGATCACGTAAATCACATGCTTGATCGGATTCTTTCCTCCCGCAAACTGAATCGTCCCCGGATCACCGTGCAGCAGATTATCGTTCTCCACGGTTCGTGTAAGTTCGTTAAGCTTTTCCAGCGTCGAAGGAATATTCAGCCGCGCAATCGATCCCCGCAAAAGCGTTGCAATATAGGCATGCTCGTGATGTTTCAGCTCCCACTCAGTCTTTCCCTCACGATTGTTCGGCCCCGTCCCTTCACCTTTAGCGGTAGCGATCAGCAAATCATCCCCGTGCACCGCCAGCGCACTCGGATACCAATCTGTGGGAATGAATCCTAGAGGAAAGCAACGTGGCCGCCTCATCGCCCACCGCTCTTGGCTCGGTTGAAGTATCAAACACCGCCACTGCATTCGAAGAAGCGTCCGCTACAAATAATCGCTTCCCGTCCGCTGACTCCGCCAGCGCACCAGGATAAGTCCCGGGAAATTCCTCACCCTTGATTTTCGTGCTCAGCAGCGCAACCATCTGCGCGCTCTCAGTAGAAACTACGGCAACCGCATCCGCATTGGACAACGCCACGTAAAGCAATTTCTCATCCCGACTGAGCAACATCGCCGTCGGATGCGAACCCGGCGCGATCGGATCATCCGGCTCCTTCAACTTGATCCACCGCGTAACCTTTCCATCGGTCAAATCCAATTCCGCAACCTGCGACCCATTCCACAAGCTGCACCACGCGCGCCGTCCATCGCGTGTTACCGCAACCGCATAAGGAAAAGAAGCTGGTACTAACCGGTTGGTACTCAAATCAAAACTCTGCAGCACCTTGCCACTCGCCACATCCAGCAGCACTGCATTGTCGGAGAGATTGTTCGCCACAAGGAGTTGATCTTTGTGGCCGCCCTGATGTCCTCCGCCAGCCAGCGCCAGCCCCGCCGGATAAGGAATCGCCGTCCCTGCCGCCGTCTTCCGCAATTCAAGCGAAACCCTTTTCTCCGCAGCCAGCGCCTGCGGACCAATCGGAATAAACCGTTCCGCCTCAACCTTGCCGCCATGGAATTTGTAAACCGCAATTCCGTTCCCGGTATCGCCTTCCTTTTCCGCGCTCGGATCAGTAATCGAACCCACCGAAGCGTAAAGATGCTTTCCATCCGAGCCGAACACGAGGCCAAGAAAATAACTCTGATGCGCGTTCTCTCCGAATCTCTTATCCGGATAATCCGCCAGTCGATTCGTCTTCAAATCAAGCACCGCAATCGACTGCGTCCCCAGCGTGTCCTGAGTTCCATACCCATCGTTCAACAGAGCCGCGTAGCGCCCATTCGGGCTGATCGCAATCGTCGCGGGGAAACTATTCGTACTTCCAATGCGCCCCGGCGACTGGAACAGTCAACTTCTTGCTGGTAGACAGCGGGATCGACGATTGCCCCGGCTGAGCTGCCTGTGCCAAAAGCGCTATTGGCAGAGGAAAAAATGCGGTAGCGAAAAAAACAATACGGGAGAATCGGATCACGCAGGCCTCCGGTTAACTAATCTGCGAGCGGAGATGAAGCAGAGATGAGCGTAATCGAAGCGGGAATCCGCGGTCAAAGCAGGATGGATTGGAAAAGTATCTGACTAAGAAAGACGCTGAACGTCGCACTACGGAAAGCCGTAATAGAAGTTAGGACGAAACCGGAATCTTCCTAAGCTCCCGAAGCTCTCGACGACCCCTCTACCCCAGCCGCAGGCTCCGGATGCTCCTCCGCGCCAACATTGTGCCGCACGTCCGCTCCCTGCACCCAGAAGATCACATCCTCGGCAATGTTCGTCGCATGGTCGGCCACGCGCTCCAGATTGCGCGCAATCAGCAGCGCGTCGAGCGCCTGCCGCACCACATCCGGACGCTGGTTCATCGTCTTCACCAGTTGGATGAACGCATCATCCTTCATGCGATCCACCACGTTATCCATTTCGAGCACAGCCTGCGCAAGTTCAACTTTTCCTTCAATAAAAGACTCTAACGCCCTGCGAACCATGGCGCTTACCGCAGCGCCCATTCGCGCGATATCCACCGGCAAGTCAACGCTCGGCAGGTCCATCATGTCCATCACGCGTTCCGCAATGTTCACCGCCTGGTCGCCTACGCGCTCCAGATCAGAATTAATCTTCGTCACCGCGAGAATAAATCGCAGATCCACCGCCATCGGCTGCTGCATGGCCAGCAAATCGAACGCCGCCTCGTCAATCTCCCGTTCCGAAGTATTGATCAGGCTCTCGCCTTCAAGAACCATCTGGCAACGCGTGAGATCGCGATCAATATAAGCCTGCCGGGCGCGATCCACGGCCTGCTCCGCCAACCCACCCATGCGAAGCAACTTCTGCCGCAAATCGTCCAACCCTTGCTGAAAGCGCGTGCGCATTCTCTCAACCTTCCTTATGCGAAACTGCTCTAACCGAATCTGCCCGTGATGTAATCTTCCGTCCGCTTGTGCGTCGGTTTGGTAAAGATCTTTTCTGTCTTGTCGAACTCGATCATCTTACCCAGCAAAAAGAATCCCGTAAACTCGGCCACTCGTGCCGCCTGCTGCATGTTATGCGTCACAATCACGATGGTATAACGCTCTTTCAACTGAAAGATCAGCTCTTCAATCTTACCCGTAGAAATCGGATCCAGAGCCGAGCAAGGCTCGTCCATCAGCAGCACCTCAGGCTCAACCGCCAGCGCCCGCGCAATGCAAAGCCGCTGCTGCTGCCCGCCCGAAAGGCTGGCTCCCGATTTCTTATGTATCTGGTCCTTTACTTCCTCCCACAGCGCCGCAGCCTCCAGCGAACTTTCCACAATCTGATCCAACTTCCGGCGGTCGCTGAAACCATTCAGCTTCAATCCCGAAGCCACGTTGTCGTAGATCGACATCGTCGGAAACGGGTTCGCCTTTTGAAAAACCATCCCTACCCGTCGCCGTAGCTGCGTCGCCGAAGTTCCGTTGTAAGCGTTAATCTCTCCGATGTGAACCTGGCCCGTAACTCGCGCCTCGGGAATGGTTTCATGCATGCGGTTCAAGCAACGGATGAACGTCGATTTGCCGCAACCCGAAGGCCCAATCAGCGCCGTGGCGTGGTTGGCCGCCATCGTCAGCTGAATGTCGTAGAGAGCTTGCGTCTTCCCGTACCACGCATTCAGATTTTCGACTTTGATTCCAACGCCCATAGACTATGCGGCTCCAAACGTACCACGGCGCACCGCAAAACGCACCGCCGCAACCGCGGTAACAATCAGGATAATCAGCACCAGTGCTCCCGCCCACGCTTGCCGGTGCCATTCATCGTAAGGAGAGATGGCGTAGTTGAAAATCTGCAGCGGCAGCGCGGCGGTCGGCTGATTCGCCCGCAGATTCCAGAATTGATTTCCGAATGCAGTAAATAAAAGCGGCGCCGTCTCCCCCGCAACCCGCGCAAACGCCAGCATGATTCCTGTAATCACGCCCGAGGTCGCAGTCCGCAATGTAATCGAAAGCGTTGTCCTCCACCGCGGAATCCCCAGCCCGTAAGCTGCCTCGCGCAACGCCCGCGGCACCAGCAACAGCATCTCTTCCGTAGTGCGCGTGATCGTAGGAATCATCATGATCGCCAGTGCCACTCCTCCAGCCAATGCCGAGAAATGCTTCTGGTACAACACGACAATCGAATAAGCCACAATTCCCACCACAATCGACGGCACTCCGTTCAGCACGTCAGCCGTGAACCGGATCGCATCGCCAAAGCGATTGCGTCCATACTCCGCCAAATAAATTCCCGCGCCCACTCCCAGGGGAACTCCGATCACACTCGCCAGCGCCAGAATGAAAACGGATCCCACAATCGCGTTCGCCATGCCTCCGCCCGCTTCCCCCACCGGCTTCGGCGTCTGCGTCAGAAATGCCCAGTTGATCGATCCCACTCCGCGATAAACCAGGTAGGCAAATATCGCGAACAACGGCGCCAGCACCAGCACCACCGTCAACACAGCGACTCCCGTCATCGCATGATCGGTGATTCGCCGTCGCAAAGAAATCTGGGGAACAACATTCTCCGCGGATTTTTTAGTCTCAGGCACCGGCCCTCGCAGGTTGTCCGCGCGTTACCGACCACACCAGCAATCGCGCCAGCGCGTTGACCACAATCGTTACCAGAAACAGCGCCAATCCAATCTCAATCAGCGCCGCCAGATTCAAATCTCCCGTCGCTTCGCTAAACTCGTTGGCCAGCACGCTCGCCATGGTATAACCCGGTGCAAATAAAGACTTCGCGATCTCCGGACGGTTCCCGATCACCATCGTCACCGCCATCGTCTCGCCCAAAGCCCGCCCGAGCCCCAGGATGATGCCGCCCATAATTCCCGCCCGCGCGTTACGCAGCACTCCCAGCCGGATCATCTCCCAGCGCGTTGCCCCCAGCGCCAGCGCCGCTTCCCGCTGATGCTGCGGCACCACCATCAGCACTTCCCGCGTAATCGACGAAATAATCGGAACGATCATGATCGCCAGAATAATTCCCGCCGCCAGCATGCTGATCCCATACGGTGGACCGTCAAAAAATCCCGTCCACCCCAGCGTTCGCGACAAGAAAGGTTCTACATAATTGCTGAGGATCGGTACCAGCACAAAGATCGCCCACAACCCGTACACCACGCTCGGAATCGCCGCCAATAGCTCGACAAAAAACGAGAGCGGCCCACGCAACGCCTTGGGACACATTTCCGTGGTGAATACCGCAACCCCGATCGACAGCGGCACCGCAATAATCAGAGCTAACAGAGATGAGACTAGCGTTCCGTAAATGAACGGCAGCGCCCCAAATTTTTCGTTTACCGGATCCCAGTCGCGTCCGGCAAAAAACTTGAAGCCAAAAGCGTGCCACGAAGGTCCGGATCGCAGCACCAGCTCATAGACAATGAGCACCAGCGTCCCCAGCACCGTCAAACCGCACATCAGCATTGCGATCTTGAAGATCTGGTCGCCGGTTTCGCCGTTTTTCAGAAATATACGGGCGGGATGTCTTTTTGCCGAGGCTTGATAGCTAACATTCGTGGATTCTATAGGTTGCGGAGGAGGCATATCGGGCCGTGGTTGTGCAGGCAAGGCCATTCCGCTTTACCCTAGCAGAATCCTGTTAACAGGATGTTAAAATGAGCGAGCTTTTCGGGATTGCCTTTCCGCAGACAAGCCTGTATTTTCTTCTACCAATTCGTTTTGCCTTATGCCGATTGATCCAAAGCGCAGCCGCGAGGTTTTTCAAAACCTTGAACGGGATCTGGTCAATCTCGCCTCAAAACCTCAGGCGAAGACGGTTCACCGTTTCCGTACCGAAACCCGTCGGCTTCAAATACTGCTCTCCGAACTTTCGCCCAAGCTGGATCGTACCGACAAAAAGCTTCTCAAACAATTAGGCCGGATCCGCAAGCGCGCCGGCAAAGTTCGCGATCTCGACATGCAAGCGGCGGCTTTACGCAGCCTCAAAGTTCCCCGCGAACCGCGGCGCAAATCTCAACTGGTAAGCCATCTGATCGAACTCCGCGGCCAGCAGGAAAAAAAACTTCGCAAGCAGCTCGATAAAAACACCATCCGCGAAATTCGCAAGCGCCTCAAACGCGCCGCCAAGCACTTCCATCCCGATGGCGGCCGCGACCCTTTGGCCGTTGCCCGCGCTATCCTCGACTCCCTGCATCGAACCGGCGCGCCTCTTACCGAGCCCATCTTGCACCAATATCGTATTCTCAGCAAGCGCGCTCGCTACGCCGCCGAATTCGCCATCCCGTCTCCCGCGTCCGAGCGCTTCATCGCCCAGATAAAACGCATACAGGATGCTCTCGGCGATTGGCACGACTGGCTCACTTTAACCCAGACTGCCACCGCGCATCTCGGCGATGTCCGCGAATCGCCTTTAGTCGCCGAACTCCACAACGTCACCGGAGCGAAATACCGCCGCGCCATCGCTGTCCTCTCCCAAATTGGCAACGCCGCTCCGCCCGTCGCGGATCACGCCGCCAGGCGTCCACTGGCGCCTCCCGTGGGCGCAAATGCCAAAACGGCGTCCGCGGCTTAGCCGCCATCCCTTTTTGTGACGAACCTCAAATACAACCGTATCCTCCGTCACGGCGTCTAACCGCAACTTCATGCTATGCAATTGCTCATGGGGGCATTCCGTGCAAGACTCGATGACCTTTCGCGCGCTGGACAGCCAGGCGAATTGCGACCTCTGTTCCATCAATCCCGCGGTGCTTCACTTTGATGTCCTTTCCGACCAGGATCGATCATGGCAGCAAGGTGAATGCTGCACCGCATGTGCCTTCAACATCCTCGCGGCTCTTGCCAAGGTTAAACCCCAATCTCCCAAATAAACTTTCGACCTCCAACCGCCAACGATTCGCCAATGTCCAATGTCCCTGGCATCACCCTGTGTCCCCTGTGCCCCCCGTGTTAAAGGTTTGTTTGTTTTGACCTCGTTCTCCCACCAACGGATGACTCACCATCCCCATCCCTGTAAACTGTTCCCCTCGCTCCCATGCCGACCTTTGCCGCCGTAGATATCGGTTCAAATTCCGTTCGACTGAAGATCGCGCGACTCACCCGTGGCCATCTTCGCGAAATCCACGAAGACCGCGAAGTCACTCGTCTTGGCGAAGGCGTCTTCCGCTCCGGCTTCCTCACTCCCGAGTCGATGGCTGAAACCGTCAAAGTCCTCCGCCGCTTCCATCGCGCCACCCAGCAAGTCGTCACCGATCCGGTCCGCGTCGTTGCCACCAGCGCTCTCCGCGACGCCCGCAATTCCCAGGCTTTTCTCGAATGGGTTCGTTCCGCCACCGGTTGGACCGTCGAAATCATCTCCGGCCTGGAAGAAGCCCGCCTGATTCACCTCGGCCTCGTCTCCAACTTGCGCGTCGATAGCGCTCCCACGCTCATGCTGGACCTCGGCGGCGGAAGCTGCGAACTCACCGTCTCCACCCGCGGTCAGATTCGCGAAACCGTCAGCCTTCCCTTAGGCGCAGTCCGTCTCACCGACGAATTCCTGCGACACGATCCTCCGCGCAAAGGCGAACTGAAACGCTTGCAGGGCTTCATCGCCCGCGAAGTCAACCGCGTCGCGTCGCGCATCATCGCCGCCAAAGTCAAAAACGTAATCGCCACCTCCGGAACCGCCGACGCCCTCGCCATTGCCGCCAGCAACATTCGTAAGAACGGATCTCGACAGCGTCTCGTGGTCTCCCGCGCGGAAATGACTCGCCTCGCCAAGCGCCTCGCTCGCCTACCCCTCGACGAGCGCCGCAAGATTCAAGGCATCGGCCTCCGCCGCGCAGAGATCGTCGTCGCCGGAGCCATGGTCTATCACGAGCTTCTCGACCGCTTGCACCTAAACGGCTTTCGCTATTCCCCGCTCGGCCTGCGCGATGGCCTGCTGGCGCAAATGGCGGCCGAACACGACCGCAGCACGCGCTCCGGCAGGCAGATCGAATCCGAACGCTGGGAATCCATCACGAAAGCCGTAACTCACTACCGCGTCGACATGAAGCACGCCCTCGACGTACGCGACTCCGCGATGTTCTTATTTTCCGCGCTGCGTTCTGTGCACGGCCTCGCGCCCGAGTTCCGCGAGTGGCTTTCCGCCGCCGCCATGCTTTATGAGGTGGGAGATTACGTCAACCGCAACGGCCATCACCGTCACACCTACTACATCATTTCCAACTCGGAGATTCTCGGCTACACGCCGCAGCAGCGTCGTTTGATCGCAGCCATCGCCCGCTATTTAGGAAAGTCGCGCCCCACTTTGGATGAGCCTCCCATGAAGGCGCTCGACCCGGCGGAACGGCCGGGTGTGCAGAAGGCGATTATTCTGTTGCGCCTGGCCCGCGCCCTGAATCTTGGACGCACCCGCGCCGTACAAAAAGTTCGAGTCACCCAGAAGGGTGCCGGCGTGCACCTGACTCTCGTCCCCCGCCGCCGCATGGGCGTGGATTTAGAACTCTGGGCCATCGAGAAGGACGCCCCTTATTTTCGCGAAGTGTTCGGCCGCGCACTCTCCACCGCCGCCGTATAAAGCGTGCGCAGCGCCTTCGGCGTTAAGCACCACTGCAGCGTCCCTGAACTCCGCCGCATATCCACTCGCGCCACCGCGCCTTTTTTCAACTCCACCGACGCTTCACACCCAGACTCGCTGATCACGGTTCCCAAAAACTGGCTCAAATTCGGATTATGTCCCACCACCATGATCGATTCCTGCTTCGCATACTTTTCCAGCACCTTGCGGAAATCCGCAAAGCTCGCCTCCGGACGCAGCCCCGCATCCATCTGCAACTTGCCTTCGTATCCCATCTCATTCCCCACCAGCGAAGCCGTCTGCGTCGCACGTTTCAACGGACTGGAAATAATCACGTCTACCTGCGCGTCGATCGCAGCCAGCGCACGCCCCACATATCCGCACTGCTCAATCCCCTCCTGATCGAGCCCGCGCTTCTCATCCTTTTTCGGATTTACAAAATGTTCTCCGGCGCTGGCATGCCTTAAGAAATAAATAATCATCGCGATTTATCGTTGTCCAGGTTGCGGACTAAGCGCAGTTGCAGCGGAGTGTGGTCGAACCTGTTTTCGATCCAATTGAAACCCGATACTATCAAACGAATCCCGGAATGTGAACCTACCCTCCGCGTGCTCCGCGGAAGTTCTCAGCGCCCTCTGCGTTTCAAGCTGTTGGTTTCGAGCGTTCTGTGATGACTCACCGGGCGGCAGATCGCGCAGCCCACCGCTTCCTCGCCGGAACCGCCGGTGGAACCGAACCCAACTGCTTCCCCTCGGCCACACTGATCAGATAGTCCTGCGCGCTAAACGCCGCCGCCCCCGTGGGCGGCCTGCGGTTCCGTTTCCCACGCACCGGCTGCCAGGCCCGAATATAAGTCGCATCCCGCAAGAGAATCCGCGCCTTGCGGTTATCCGCCAGTAATGAATCGAGAATTTCCCGCCGCACCCGCTCGCGAATGAATTCGTCGCGCAGCGGCACCAGCACTTCCACCCGCTCGTACAGATTGCGCGGCATCCAGTCCGCGCTTCCGATATAGATTTCTTCTTCCCCTGCATTGCCAAAGTAATAAATCCGGCTGTGCTCCAGAAATCGTCCCACAATGCTGCGCACCTTGATCCGGTCGCTTAATCCCCGCACTCCCGGCCGCAACGCGCAAATCCCGCGCACGATCAAATCAATTTCCACTCCCGCCTGCGACGCCCGGTACAGCGCCTGAATCAAGTTCTTATCCAGCAGCGCATTCATCTTGGCGATGATTCGTCCCGGCAGTCCCTGCCGCGCATGCTCCGCCTCGCGATCAATCAAAGCAATCGTCTTTTCCGCCAGATCGAGCGGCGCCACCAGTAGCGGATCGTAACTGGGATTCTCCGCATACGCCGTCAGAAAACTGAAAACATCATGCACCGCCCGCGTAATCTCCGGGTTCGCCGTAAACAAACTCAGGTCGGTATAAATCTTGGCCGTCGTCGCGTTGTAATTTCCCGTCCCAATGTGTGCATAGCTGCGTGGCACTCCATCCGGATCGCGCCGCACCAGTAACGACAGTTTGCAATGCGTCTTCAACCCCACCAGCCCGTGAAATACCTGCACTCCCGCATCTTCCAGATCACGCGCCCAGCGGATGTTGTGCGCTTCATCGAACCGCGCCTTCAACTCCACCACCGCCGTCACTTCTTTTCGCGAAGCCGCATCGATCAGCGACGGTACGATCAGCGAATGCTCATTCGTCCGGTACAGCGTCTGCTTGATCGAAAGCACGTGATCGTCTTCCGCCGCCGACTCGATGAACGCCACCACCGCATCGTAAGAATCGTAAGGATGGTGCAACAACACATCGTGCCGCCGTAACTCCTCAAACAGATTTTGCGATTTCGCCGTCAGCCGCAACTCCCGCGGCGCGAATGGTCGGTATTTCAAATCCGGCCTCGCCGTCTGCTCGTACACATTGAACAGCCGCGAAAGATTCACTGGACCATTCACCGGAAAAACCTGCCATGCATCCAACTCAAACACGCTTCGCAACCGCTCGATCATTTCCGGATCGGCGTCCGCTTCAATTTCCATGCGCACCGCATCGCCCTTGCGCCGGTTATGCAGCTCCGCTCGCACCGACTCCAGCAGATTCCGCGCCTCTTCTTCCTGCAGATAAAGATTGCTGTTCCGCGTTACCCGAAAAGGCGCAGCCGCCACAATGTCGTAGCCGTGATACATATTCTGCGCATGATGCGCCACTAGGTCGGCCAGAAAAATAAAGTCGGTCGTGTTCTCCGACGGCAGCCGCACCAACCGCGGCAAGCTGCGCGGCACCGAAACTACTCCCGTATACGTCAATGCCGAGCGTCGGCGCCTGCGCAGCAGCAAACCCAGGCACAGCGCCTTGTTGATCACCCGCGGAAAAGGATGCGCCGGATCCACCGTCACCGGCGTCAGCAACGGATCTAATTCCTTCTCGCAATACTCGTCCACGAACCGCCGCGCCTCGGCGTCCAGTTCATGCATCCCGAGCACGCGAATCCCGTTTTCCGCCAGCGCCGGCCGCAGCGTGTTCCAGCACTCATACTGCTCATCCACGAACTTGTGCGTAAGCCGAGCGAGCACCTCGCGCTTATCCGTAAGCGTCAGCCCATCCGGGCCGGCTTCGTTATAGCCATCTTCGATCTGCTGCATCATGGCGGCCACGCGAATCTCGAAAAATTCGTCCAGATTGCTGGCCGAGATGGCGAGGAACTTCAGCCGTTCCAGCAGTGGATTGCCCGTGTCCTCCGCCTCTTCGAGCACACGCTCATTGAACGCAAGCCACGAAGTATCGCGGTTGAGGTAATACTCAGGATTTTCGAGCGAGAGGCGAGCCATGAGGGTCTTACACTACGTCCAATTCTCGTTGTCGGCTGCGATCCGCAAACGAGCCAAACGGGGGAACCTTCCACCGAATAAAACTAGTATAAAACATCCTCGACCGAACGGTACTTGGGGTGATCAAAGGTTAGACTTCCGTCATCCCGAAACGCGGCGTACTTCAGCCGCGTGAGGGATCTCCCACTTAACCGGCGCAACGCGTAAGCCAAACTCCACCACTCCCGATCAATCAGCAATTCCCGTGACTCCCGCGCAAATCGACCGAAAAAACCTCCGGCGCGTCGCAATAGCAAACTCCGCCATGTGACGCGCCGGTAAACGCAATTTCCACCCCTCAGTCCTACGGCAGGTAATAGCGGAAGGACGTAAACACCATGTTGTCCAGTCCGCTCGGCGCCACGCTCATTCCCTTGGTAAAGCCAGTTCCATCCCAGGTATCGCGCGCCACGTAGGAGTACTGAATACCGTACTGGAACCGCCCCTTCGGGCCAGTATACAGGCGATACCAGTAACCGATCGTGCCCTCCATCACCACCCGCGTGTCGCCCGTGCAGCCGCCTAGGCTTCCAGGAATAAACCCGCTGCCAACGATCGGCGGAGTTTCTGTGTAGCAGCCCTTGTTCGAAAGATTGGGATTACCGTAACCGATGAACTTGTTTTCGATCGGATCGTAACCTGCCGCTCTTCCCGCATACTCCCCGCCGGCATCCAAATAGACATCAAGCTTTTTGTTGTGAAATTCCACGGTGGCTAAGCCCTGATAGGACCGGATCAGATCCAGCCCTCCGTTGGCATAAACCGCTGCGTCCGGCAGTCCGCCGGAACCGTAGCGGCCAATGCCCCGCCCAGTCAACCCATGCAGACCGAAAACCATATGC
>CAVRWS010000028.1:0-35090 GCA_963724815.1 uncultured Acidobacteriaceae bacterium | reverse complement strand
TTATCCATGAACGTCCAGCGCGCGTTGGCGCCCACGCCGCCTCCATTATTCGAAACGTTGCTTGCTCCCAGAGCGTTCGGACCGGCGGTCGTGCTGCCCCCGCAAAGCGTCGTTGACGAAGCTACTTCGCCGCAGGGAAATACACGGTCGCGGAACCGGCTGTAGATTCCGAATACTTCATAGTGTCCGAATCCCGGCTCAAACACCGCCTTGGCGATAATGTCAGGGGATGGGTTGAAGGAGTAATTCGCAATGGGACTGCAGGTCGTGACTCCCGTGCTGCTCGTGCTGCAAGTCGAGACCGCCGCATTGTAAAGGCCGCCCGCGGCTCCCGCGGAACCTACAAGAAAGTTATCCGCATTGTTGTGGCTCGAAATCGTCGCCTGCGCATTTTCCATCGACGCCGCCAGCCACACTTTGTTCCCGAAGTTCTTCGCCACCCGCAGTCCGTACTGCCGCGCCCAACTGAACCCCACCGAGTACTGAGGATCGATGGTCAAGGGCACTGCCTCGGTCCGGTTATCCACTCCGTGCAGGGTCTCGGTCGCCAGGCTCCACATCTGCCCACCCGTGAACGAAAACCCGTTATCGAACGCCGCCTGGCCCCACGCTTGCCGTTGCCGCAGAGAATAGCTGTTGCTCTCGTTGTTGTTCGAGGTCACAGCCGCCGACAGGAAGTCCGTCTCCACATAGCCTGACAGCTTGGCGCTCGCCAATCGCCCTTCGGCCAAAGCCGAGATTCGCGACTGACGTCCAGACCCAAAGAATTCAGTCAACGCATTCTGGCTCGCGCCCGGTAGCGTCAGCGAGTTAAATGGCGTATTGATATCGGATCCCAGCGCCCGCGACCGCCTCACAAATTCGGCCGCCGCGAAGCCGCCCGGCGTAATCGTAATTCCCTTATAGTGAAGTGCAATCGGGCTCTCAATCTCCGCCTTCACATTCTTCTGTGTCTCCTGCAGCGAGAGCGCCGTGTTGTTCACGTTGGTCTTCAGATCGGTCACGTCGTTCTTCAGTTCAGTCACCGTCGCCTGCTGCTTGCTCGACGATACTTGCGCCGCGTCCGCCTTGGCCGCTGCGTCGGCAGCGGTCGCCTGCACTTGGCTCACCGCCTGATCCTTGTGATGCAATTCATCGCGCAGCGCCTGGATTTCCTGCTGCTGCGCCGCCAACGCCGCCTGCTGCGCCGCCACTGCTTCCTTCAACGCCTGCACTTCCGAAGCCGTTGCTGCGGCTCTAGCTTTTTTGGGTTTGGGAGGCGTACTGGTTTGCGCCACCACGCTTGTAGCCAGACACAGAATCGCACACCACTTCCCTGCAGAATTCATCACACTCTCCTTATTTTTCTACGATGACTGAAAATCCCTGGAATCTACTTAACCTGTTTGATTGCTTCCTTCTCTTTTGCCACAACGCTTTCCGGCAGAGGCGCGTACGAAAGCGCAGCCGTCATCTTCTGGCCGTCTGTAACCATCCAGTTCAGAAAATCCGCCAGAATCTTCCCCTTCGCCGCATCTTTCGATTGCTGCGGAATCAGCAGCCAGGTGAAACTCGAAATCGGATACGCGTCCTTACCCGGCGCATTGGTGATCGAAACCCGAAAATCCGCTGGCATTTTCGGCGACGAAGCCGCCGCCGCCGTCACGCTCTCCAGCGTCGCCTTCACAAAATTCCCCGCCGCATTCTTCACGCTGCCGTAGGGAATATTGTTTTGCACCGCGTAGATCAACTCCACGTATCCAATCGACCCCTGCAGTTGCCGGATCGATCCCGCCACTCCTTCGTTCCCTTTTCCGCCCAACCCAATCGGCCACTTCACCGACGTTCCTTTTCCCACCTGGCTCTGCCACTCTGAGCTGATCTTCGACAGATAGTCCGTCCAGATATAAGTCGTCCCGCTCCCATCAGAACGATGCACCACAATGATGTCTCTGTCCGGTAAATTCAGTCCCGGATTCGCACTCGTAAGCGCCTTGTCGTTCCATTTTGTGATCTTTCCCAAAAAGATTCCGGCCAGCGCGTCGGGAGTAAATTTCAATTCCGCATTCACCCCCGCAATGTTGTAAGCGGGAACATCCGCTCCCATCACCGTGGGCAGGTGAAGAATCTTCGTCTTCGCTTCCTTCAGCATCTCGTCCGTCATCGGACCATCGCTCGCCCCGAAATCCACAGTGCCATTGATGACTTGCCGGATCCCGCCTCCGCTGCCAATCGATTGGTAATTGATCTGAATATCCGGATGCAGCTTGTGATATTCGCTGAACCATTTCGAGTACATCGGATAAGGAAACGTAGCTCCCGCTCCGTTCAGGGTGGTCTGAGCTATCGCCGGCACAGCCAGAAGCGCGCACACCAACAGCAGCAGAGTTCTCCGCATTAACAATTTTCTCCTTGAAAATATTCTTCTAGGTTCTAACGGCCCCGTGTTAAAGGACGGTTACAAACCAATGAATTTCTGATGAATGGGGAGGCGGCTCAAAGGAAGAACGCGGGACGCGTGCAGCACCATCCCTCTTCGTCTCTGGAAATCGACGCATGCGGATAGTGACGTGATGAGCACTTGGTGAGAGCAACGCGGTAGAGCGACGCGGTGCCAGTAAAGCGATGAGAGTAACGCGGTGTGAGTAAATCGATGGGAGTAACGCGGACGTGGATAGTAACGTGGAAGAGCGGCGCTTTAGCGCCGCGTAAAGCGTCTCCACCGAGGAGGGCTTTAGCCCCTGTGTTTCCAGTTCGGCCGGAGAGGCGTGCTTTTGGGTGGCGCAGCGCTTCAGCGCTGCGAAAAGAGACTTATTTCTTGATCAGGGCTTTAGCCTCTCAGCGCCCGCGTCTTAATCCTTTTCCCGCCCATTAGCGATCGCCGGCAGAATCCAATGGCGTCAGCGATCTTCCACGCTGCGTCGTCAGCTGCAGGTCAGCGACATACCACCCTGTTTACCCGCCGGCAATCCACCCATCCGCACGCACCAGCGCACCGGCGGCGCCAAACTCAGCCACAAGGCTGCTACCATATCGATGATTACACTCTTGCAAAGCAGAGTTTTTGTCCCTATGACGCACTTTGAGCGCCGCGTGGCTCAGGCGTTTCCCCGTGGCCGCACTTTCCCTCAATCGCAGAGGACGAAACTTTCATGACCGATCCCCTCTACGCCCCAGGCTGGCCCGGCATCTCTCCGCGCTGGACCTCCAGCGCCAAGACCGGCGTCGGAACCGCCCTGAATCAACATAGCAAGATCTGGTTCACCACCAGTCACGGAATTGTCAACGAAGTGTATTTTCCCCGCGTCGACCAAGCCTGCACTCGTGACCTCGGGTTCATGGTCACCAACGGACGCGATTTCTTCTCTGAAGAAAAACGCCATTGCACTTTCCAGAACATCCCGTTCGAGCCAGGCGTCCCCGCCTTTGAACTCACGAATACCGAAATCAACGGCCGCTACCGCATCCATAAAGAAATTCTCACCGACCCTTACCGCAACGTCCTCCTACAACAAATTCGCTTCGAACCCCTGCAGGGCCAACTCTCCGACTACCGCCTCTACGTCCTGCTCTCGCCCCATCTCGCCAACTGCGGTGCGGAAAATACCGCCTGGGTCGGCGAATACAAAGGCGTGCCCATGTTCCTCGCCCAGCACGATGGCACCGCGCTCGCCTTCGCCTGTTCCGTGCCCTGGAAAAAAATGTCTGTCGGGTTCGTCGGCGCCTCCGATGGCTGGCAGGATCTCTCGGCTCACTTCCAGATGCAATGGGAGTACCAGCGCGCCGAAAACGGCAACGTCGCCTGCACCGGAGAAATCGATCTCGCCGCCTGCAACGGAGAATTCGTTCTCGCCCTCGGCTTCGGCTCCATCGTCACCGAAGCCGGCCAGCAAGTCCGCTCCTCTTTATTGGAGGATTACAACGAGCTTCGCCAGCATTACGTCTTCCACTGGAAAAATTGGCAGAATACATTGATCAAGCTCGATGAACCTTTGCGCGCCAACGACCTCTACCGCGCCTCAACTGGCGTCCTGCGCACTCACGAATCCAAGGATTTTCTCGGTGGTATCATCGCCAGCCTCTCCATTCCCTGGGGTTTCAGTAAAGGCGACGAAGATCTTGGCGGATATCACCTGGTTTGGCCACGCGACCTCGTCGAAACTGCCGGAGCTCTGCTCGCCGCCGGCGCCGTCAATGATGCCCTACGGGTGCTTCGCTATCTCGAAGCCACGCAGGAAGCCGCCGGAAACTGGGCGCAAAATCTTTGGCTCGACGGCCGTCCCTACTGGAGCGGCGTTCAGATGGATGAGACCGCCTTCCCCGTCCTCCTGCTCGATCTTCTCCGCCGCGAAGCCCCAAAACAATTAGGCAAGCTCGACCGCTGGTGGCCCATGGTCCGCAAAGCAGCAAGTTTCATCGTTCGCAATGGTCCGGTCACGCAACAGGATCGTTGGGAAGAAGACGGCGGATACTCTCCCTTCACCCTCGCCGCAGAAATTTCCGCCCTCCTCGCCGCTGCCGACATCGCCGAACTCTCCGGCCACAGCGACATCGCGTTCACTCTTCGCGACCACGCCGACGCCTGGAACGACAATATCGAACGCTGGGTTTACGCCACGGGCGGCGATCTCGCCCAGCAAATCGGCGTCGAAGGCTACTACGTCCGCATCTCCCCGCCCATCACCGATGCTGCCGCGTCGCCCACGCAAGGCTTCGTCCCCATCAAGAATCGTCCTCCCGGTCAAGGCATGGAGCGCGCCTTTCGCATCGTCAGTCCTGATTCTCTCGCTTTGGTCCGCTTCGGACTGCGCGCCGCCAACGATCCCCGCATTCTCAACACAATCCGCGTCATCGACGCTTTGCTCCGCGTGCAACTTCCGCAAGGCCCTTGCTGGTACCGCTACAACGGCGATGGATACGGCGAGCATAAAGACGGCTCACCCTTCGACGGCACCGGCATCGGCCGCCCCTGGCCGCTTCTGGCCGGCGAGCGCGCCCACTATGAACTCGCCGCCGGACGCCCCAAAGAAGCCGAAGCCTTATTGACCGTGATGGAAAACTCCACCACCGGTCACAGTCGCCTGCTCCCCGAGCAAGTCTGGGACGCCGCCGACATCCCCGCGCTCGAACTCTTCCGCGGCAAGCCCAGTGGCTCCGCCTGTCCCCTGGTCTGGGCCCATTCCGAATACATCAAGCTCCGCCGCTCCCTGCGCGACCGCAAAATCTTCGACCAGCCTCCGCAAACCATTCAACGATACTTAGTCGAGAAACCCATCCGCCAGATCTTCGGCTGGAGATTCAATAACAAAGCGCGCTGCGTCCCCCGCTATAAAAAACTTCGCCTCGTCCTCATGACTCCTGCGGTCGTGCGCTGGACCATCGACAACTGGAAAACTTCACAAGACACTCCCACCCGCGACACCGGCCTCGATACCTACATCCTCGACCTGCCCACTGCCTCACTTCCAGTCGGCGCACAAGTCGTATTCACTTTCTACTGGCCCCAGGAAAATCGTTGGGAAGGCACGAACTACACCGTAGTCGTCGAGTAAACCGGGCAGTAGGAACAGCCGCCCTCGGCGCGGTTCGTGTGGGACGGACACTCCTGTCCGTCTGCTGGTAGCTTGAAGAAAGATTCGTATCAGGGCATGCCATCGAATGTGAGGCTCGGAACCGCCTTGCCCCTAGGCCCGTAAGGCCGCAAGCCACCCTCACCCCTCCGCCCGCGGCTCCGAATAAATAATTTCCACCACCGTGCAATCATCATTCAGCGGATTCCCCGCACAAAACTCTGACACCGCCGAAAAAATTCCCTCCAGCGTCGGAGCCTTCGCCGCGGCCGCTTCCAGCCGCGAATCTTCAAAGAAATCTCCCATCGCATTCTCCGCTTCGGTCACGCCGTCGGTCACCAGAATAAAACGATCCCCAGAATTTAACTGGCACCGCGCGCTCTCATACGTCGCATCCGCCAGCAATCCCACCGGAACATTTCCATGCGGAGGCCGCATCACCTCCCCGCGGCAAACCAGCAACGGCTGCACGTGCCCGCAATTCACATATTCCAGGTCGCCATCGCGCCGCAGTCGCGCTAGCAGCACGGTCGCATATTTTTCTCCCACCAGCTTCTCGGTGAAGAACCGGTTCACCGCCGTGACTACATCCAGCAAAGGCATCCCCGTACTCAAATGCGAATAAATCATTCCCTGCAGCGTGGAAGCCAGCAGCGCCGCCGAAACTCCCTTGCCGCTCACATCCGCCAGCACTACCGCCAGCCCTTCTTTCGTATTCACCGCATCAAAAAAGTCTCCACCAATTTCCTTACAAGAAAGATTTTTTCCGCGCAGTTTCGCGAACGGCACTTCCGGAATCTTCACCTGCATCAGCCGCTGCTGAATGCTCGCCGCAATCGTCAACTCCTGCTGGTACCGCCTCGACTCCTCCTCCGCCTGCACCAAACGCGCATTTTCAATCAGCGATCCCGCTTCTGTCGCGATCGCTCGCAAAATATCGTGGCCCACCCCGGAAAATTCCCGGGACGCAAACCGCGAATCCACATACAAAACTCCCGCCACTTCAGACGCCACGTTTGGCGCCGGAGTCTGCTGGTCGCGCGTGGCCTGTACCTGCCGCTTGCGCAGCGGAATACAAATCACTGTGCGAAGGTCGTAAGCCACAATACTTTGCCGTGCCGCCAGGTCCGCAGAACTCCCGGTATCGGTCAGCAAAAATTCCGAGTTCGATCGCAGCGATTCATCCAGCGCGGAATGCGAAATCGTCTTGTCATCCAGCAGCGCCTCACCTTTATTATTTCTTCCCGCCGCCAGCCGCAGATTCCCCTCATCGTCTTTCAGGAATACATATCCCCGCTCGGCCCGCGTCAGCCGCAGCGTTACCTCCAGCATCGTCATCAGAATTTCATCCAGCACTCCCGCCGTGTTCAACTTGCGCGCCGCTTCCAGAAACAGCGTCAACTTTTCCAGGTCGGTGGCTTCCTGCGAAATCTGTATCCCGGAAATCTGGCTGAGAAATTCTCGCGCGGTGTTCGACGTCCCATGCGCCGGATTGAAAATCAAATAAGTCGAATCGCGCGCCCCAAATTCCAGCCGGTCGTTGCGCTCCAGTTTCTGCCGCTGAACCCGTTCTCCGTTAACGAACGTCCCATGCTTGCTGCCCTGATCCACCAGGAAGAACCCTTCTTCTTCCAGCACAATCAGCGCGTGATCGCGCGACACTCGCGGGTCGGCAATCACCAGATCCTTGTCCACCTTCCGTCCCACACTGAACGGAGTTCGGTTGAGCACAATATTCTTCTGCTCGTTTCCCTGCACCAGCACCAGTGCGGGAAATACTCCCGACCCCGACGACTGCGGTCGCCCTATCGCATTAAGAACCATGATTTTTCAAAACGGGAACCCCATCCTTGTCCCCGCGCGCTTTGCAGAGACAAGCTGGGGATTTCCCCAACCTTCAAACCAATGCCATGCCGATTAAGATAATGACAGGAATCATACCCCGCCGGGAAGGGCCTTCGCGGCAACTCACCCAATACCGGACCAATTCTCCAGCCAATAGCCTCAAAGCCGAACAAAATCGCTTGACGCTTCCGTTCCCACCCCAGCCCCCTGCCTCCACAGCGCAACCCCTGCCAGTGCGTAGATCCCCATCGCGATCAGCAACAACGCGCGCATGCCAAACACCAGAGACAGATTCTCCATCAAACCTCCCGCCACCGCGCCCAACAGATTCGCTCCCAAGGCCGCGCTCTGCGACTCCACGGTCCGAAATTGCGAGGAAAACAAGATCCCGGCAAACACCACAGGAATAGAGAAAACCGCCACCGCCACGGTCCCCACCACCGCTGGAGATCCTGCGACTCGTTCGAAAGGAAACCAGAACGCGAGCGCCAGTCCAGCCAACAGTGCGGCCACATTCCATGCCGATGAAACAGGCTTGCTGCTAAGCTCCACGATGGCATTCGCCAGCAGCAGCGCCGCCAGCATTGCCGAAATCACGATTCCGTTCACTTGCCACGTGGTGCCGAAGAACAGCGCCAATCGGCTGATTACCTGGGTCTCAAGCAACAGAAAGCCCGCTCCCATCCAGAAGTAAAATAATTGCGGTCTCTGCGGCGCATCCCCGGAAATCCGCCAATAAAGTCCCAGAGCCAACAGCACAATAATCGCGGAGATCGACCAGTAAGGCCGCGGAATTGTCTTATCGCGCTGATACAAGTATGGCCAGTCGTCGGTCGTAACCGGCACATCGCCGCCTCCGCTATCGACAGGATTCTGCGCCACGAAATCGGCCAGCCGCGGATCGCTGCTCAACGCTTCCTCCACGCGATTCGAAGCAGAAATCACGAAGCAACGCGCCCGCGCCGTGTAACTCGAGTCCGCATTGAAGACCACCGGCTCTTTACCAAACGTGGAAGCCAGCATCTCTTTCAGCCTCCGCGCCATCCATGGCCGGCGTACTTCAAACTTCACAAAAATAATTCCGTCCGGTTTCAAGTGTGCCTTCGCTTCGCGAAAAGATTCCTCGGTATATACAAAGTTATCGATCCGCATGTTGGCGTAATCGGAAAGTTGCGTGTGCGAATCGAGCAATCCGAAAAGGATCAGATCGTACTTTTTCGTGCTGCGCTTCAGGAACGCGCGCGCATCGGTCAAATGCACCGAGACTCGCGGAGAATCATAGGGATGCTCCGGATGCTCCTTCCTTCCAATTTCCAGAATGGCAGGATCAATCTCCACCGCATCGATTAGCGAACTATTGTGTCGCAAAGCCGCGGCAACATCGTTGCCCGTGCCTGAGCCAACAATCATCACCGCTGGCTCCGGCTCCGCGAAGCGAAACGGCACGTTATACGGATTCTCGTCGACCGGCTCTTTCAACGCCTTCGGATGTCGGCCCAGGAAATCGCTGGCCAGGTCCACGATAAATTGATACCCAATATGATTGACCCGCACCAGCCCGCCCGCCATCTCGCCGTTCGAGGCATAAATCCGGGTGAAATTAATTTCCTGATACGGCGTCCATAAACCGTAGTGATCGCGATCCGAAGGCTCATGCAGGAGCAGTACCAGCGGAACCACCAGGCAGGTCAGCAAAATCCGCCTTCCAGTATTTCTCTGTAGCGCCGCAAATCCCAGCAGCACAATCCCCATCCAGACCCACGGTGGAAGCATCAGCCGGCTGGCCCCGAGAAATGCCAGAATGCCCGCCAGACTCGCAGCCAGATTCAGCGAATATGCCGTCAAAGGCTTCGGAGTCAGGTTCATCTGGCGGCCCACTTCCTGCCCCAAAGGCACGAACACCCACACCACCAACAAAAACAGCACAGCCGAAAGCGCCGCCGCCGTTAAAAATCCCAGCACATTGCCGGAAGCGCTCGTGTCCCAGATGCTCATGTCGGACCCGGCACCCAGATTTTGCGAAAGATTTTCCAGCACGCGTCCCGCATACCACGGCATCCGAACCACCAGCAGCAGCCCGAACAGCGCCGTCACCGCCGTATTCCACCGATTCGGCTTGCGCACCAGCGCGCATCCCACACCAAAGCCGAGAAAGCACAGCAGCAAAGCCAGATTCTTGAAATAAGCAAAGATGCGCACTTCCACCGCGATCCAGCGAATAAACGCCAGTTCGGCGAACAAGACAAGAAAGCTCGCCAGCAACAACCGCCACACGCTGCGCTGCGATTCTTCTTCCGGCTGCGCAATCGAGAAATCGCGCTTGCCCCGTTCACGGACAGCAACCACCAGCCGCACCGTCACCAGAATTACGACAGCCAAAATGTACGCGGTCGTTCGAGAACTCATACGCGCAGGATTATCACACAGTTTGATCGGGAGAGATCAGTCAAGCCGGATCGCTCGTCAACTCGCTTTCACGAATCACCACTCCGCCCTTCGACTCGCCTCCGCTTTATTCACGCAGAAGAAAATCAGTGCGAACACCCACACCGGCAACGCAAACGTAGCCAGGAACGGCCATTTCCACCGCTCCATCGCCCAGCCCCGTGTCCCCACCAGGTAGATCGCACTCAGGCTCAAGCTCGCAGCCCACTCCCACCCCACCACCAAAACGCCAACCAGATATGCGAACCGCCGAACCCGTGACCGCGACAAAAACATCGCCCGATCTCGTACCAGCACCAGAATGGCCGGCACCAGCAGCACTTGGTTATACGGTGCATACATCGGCACAACCAACACCGTCAATGCCATAACCAGCGCCATCGCTGCACCAAACTCCACCGCATCGCCCGGATGGCGGCGAACTTTCCACAGAAAAAAAACGCAGCCCAGGACCGCCGCTGCCGCCAAAATCTTTCCCGCAAATCCCCACGGCACAAGCTGATCCAGCACCGACTGGTTCTGCGTATAACGGTGATACTGCCCGAGCGCCCCGGCAAACATCCCCAACCACCCCGGCAAAACAATCTCTGCGCCCGCCAGCAACAGCGCCATCACCAATCCAAATCCAAACACCAGCCTTCTTCTCGCTCTCCAGTCGCTCACCGCCCACACCAGCAACCATCCCGCGAAAAGCCACGCCAGCTGCGGTTTGATAGTCGCGACGGCCAGCAATGCTCCGCCGCAAAACAAATATCCACTCGCTATGCACGCTGCCGCTCCTGCCATTAAAGCAGCCACCAGCAGACTCAGTTGCTGCAGCTTGATTCCCTGCACTCCGGGAACGCTCCCCAGCGTTAGTGCCATCGCCGCGGCAATCGCCGACGGAGGCAATCGCCATCGCAGCGCCCGCAGCCACAGCCAAACGCTCGCCGCCGTCACCACCAGCAATAGCCAGTGAAAAAATATCTGCACCTCATGGAACGGAAGCCCAATCAGCGGCGCCAACACAAACACTACATACACAGGATAGGCAAATCCCTGCCGGTCCTTAGGATCATCCACCCGTGCCGGATCCAGCGCCCGCCCGTAATATCCCTTTTCAATTTCAATCGTGATGTCGTCGCTATAAGGATTGCGCCCATGCAATAGCAGTTCGCGCGCCCCCAGCCAGCGCGGATACAGATCCGAAAGATTTCCCCGCGGCCTCTGGTGCGCCGCCGCATCCGCCACCTGGTAGCTCACCAGAATCCGGTCCACGTAGAACCAC
This sequence comes from uncultured Acidobacteriaceae bacterium, assembly GCA_963724815.1. Classification (GTDB taxonomy): domain Bacteria; phylum Acidobacteriota; class Terriglobia; order Terriglobales; family Acidobacteriaceae; genus Sulfotelmatobacter. The sequence goes on along the minus strand of CAVRWS010000028.1, from coordinate 23,984 downwards.
ATGCTCGCGGCCGCCAGCGCTGCCGCAAGAAAAAACTCCAACGAGTTTGCCGCCACTCCGCAAATGAAATAAACCGAACTCTTTCCAGTGAACTCAAACCAACCGCCCCATGTTACAACTGGTGGACAATTTCTCTCTCTATGCGGAAACGAATCATCGTTGCGGCGCTCATTGGCGTCGCCACCGGCATGTACTGCACATTCTGGTTAACCCGCCTTCACATCGGCGCCGGTGATTTCACCTGGGCCATCTGGGCCGCGCGCGACGTGCTCGATCATCGCAATCCCTACGCCCGCCCCATGCAGCTCTATCCGCTTACCGCCAGTATCTTTGGATTTCCCTTTTTGCGCATGCGCCCCGAACTTGCCGGCGGCATTTTCTACGGAATCAGTTCCGCCCTCATGGCCTTTGGCCTGACTCGCCACGGTTACCGCCGCCTCTTCGTATTCCTCGCTTACCCCTACTGGGCCGGTCTCATCACCGCGCAATGGACGCCTCTCATCGTGGCCGCCGCATTTCTTCCGCCCTTGTTGCCCGCCACTCTCGCCAAGCCGCAAATCGGGCTTCCGGTTTTCCTCACGCGATTTTCCCGCCGCGGCATCTTCGCCTGCATCATCGTCATCGCACTCAGCTTTATATTTCTCCCGAACTGGCCCTGGCTGTGGGTCGGTAGCTTTCATCAATATGCGCGATTCTTTCCCTTGCTTGTCCTGCCCGGTCCGCTGCTCGCCTTGGCTCTGTTCCGCTACCGCTCCAACGACGCCCGCCTTCTCTTCTTGATGGCCATCGTCCCGCAGCGCTGGTTTTACGACATGCTGACTCTCTGGCTCATCCCAAAATCCTGGCGTGAGCTTTCCGCCACAGTTCTGATCAGTTGGGGCGCCGGCATTTGGCGCTGGTATTACACCCCGCACAATTTCACCCAAGTCGGCCGCATCGCTGTGATCTTTCTCTACCTGCCGATGTTGGCTATCGTGCTCTTCCGCACTCAATCCGCTCCGGATGAAGCCATGCTCTTTCCATCATCATGACCTCGATCCTCACCACGAAACGCACCTTCCTCGCCGTCCTCTTCCTTGGACTCTTCGCCATGACGGCGCGCAATGTCATCGATCCCGATGTCTGGTGGCACCTCAAAACCGGCGAGTACATCGCCCAACACAAATCAGTTCCTCGCACCGATCCTTTTTCCTACACTCGCGCCGGTCACCCCTGGGTCGCTCACGAATGGCTCACCGAACTCGGAATGTACGAACTTCAACTCCACGCCGGATTCGGCTCTCTCATCGTTCTCTTCGCCGCGATCACAACCATCGCATTCTTCCTTCTCTACCTGCGCTGCGGACCCGCTTCCTACCTCGCGGGCATCGCCACGCTCTGCGCCGCATGGGCCACCGCGCCGCTCTGGGGAGTCCGCCCACAAATTATTTCCCTGCTTCTGACCAGTCTCTGGCTCCTGGTTCTGGAGCGCTCCCAAACTCGTGCCAATCTCCTTTGGCTCACTCTTCCCCTCACCCTCCTTTGGGTCAACCTGCACGCTGGATTCGCCTCAGGTCTGGTCCTCTCCACACTTTTTCTCGCCGGCGATTTCATCGAACATCGTCTCGCAAAACGTCACAGCTCTTTTCCCAGGACTAATTCACATCTCACACAGGCAGCTCTCATCCTTCTTCTCGATCTCGCCCTCGTCCCGCTGAATCCCAACGGCCTGCGGATGTTCTCCTATCCCATCGAAACCCTGCGCTCCACCACCATGCAGAACTACATCGTGGAATGGGCTTCTCCCAATTTCCATCGCCCGGAGTACTGGCCCTTCCTCCTGATCCTGCTGGCCACGTTCGCCACTCTCTGCTGGTCGCAAACTCCCCTGCGCCCGCGCGATCTCATCCTTCTCGTTGTCGCCCTCTACGCCAGCCTCATTTCCATCCGCATGATCCCGCTTTTCGTTTTAATCGCCACGCCGCTAATCGCGAAGCGTCTCGGAACTTGGCCTCGCTCCCGTCCCCACCCCCGCAGTAATTTCCGCGCATCGCTCAACGCTGCCATCATCCTTGCAATAACCATCTTCGCTGTCGTCCGCGTCTCCCAGGTAATCCACCACCAGCGCGAAGCCGAGACCTTAGAATTTCCCGCCCGCGCCGTCGCCTTTCTCCAGCAACATCCGCCCGCCGGCCCCATCTTCAACCTCTACGATTGGGGCGGCTATCTCATCTGGAAGCTCTATCCCACCACCCCGGTTTTCATCGACGGCCGCGCCGACCTCTATGGCCCGGATCTCTTCCACGATTTCGCCGACGCCTACCAATTCAAAAACCACTGGCAGCAAATTCTTCAGCGCTGGAAAATCCAGACTGTCATCGTTCCCCCAACCTCCGCCCTGGCTGTCGGCCTGCAAAGCTCCCCCGGTTGGGCCATCTCCTACCAGGATCCCCAAGCCATCATCCTTACAAATCTCCCGCCACCGAATGCAGCTTATGTTGGACAGCCGCCCTCGGTTGTCCAATCGAGCGAAGCTCGATTCCCGCCGCGTCATACCGGTTACTCTCGGTATGCAATTAATTACACTTTTGGCCAATTCCCACCCTATTATGGTTTATATTCTGAACAATCCTCCGCAGAGCAAAGCAAGCAACCGGTAATGGTTCTCCGGAGGCCGACGCTTGTGTGCGCTTTCAATTTCCAGTACAAACTCTGATGTTTTCTTTTTTAGGAGACAAACTATGCAACATCTTTACACGCTCTGGCGCGACGACCAAGGCCAGGACATTGCCGAATACGCCGTGATGCTGGCCGTCATCCTGGTCATCGTCGTCGGCACCGTCCGGCTGATTGGCTCGAATGCAAATAATGTGTTTTCGAACGTCGCCAGTTCCATTCAGTAAGATTTTGCTCAGTACAAATTTCTTCCGGCGTAACGCAGCAGTCGGACGACCACCGAATTTCCGGCGTGTACCGTCGTTTCTGTGGTCTTAGCGGAGTGCTATGAATCGTACGCGTTTGCTGATGATCGGAGTCGTCGCCCTGGCCCTGGGCGCTTTCGTCAGCCTGTTCGTCTACAAAAATCTGCAGGGGAAAAGTGCTTCCAGTGGCGAGCCAGGAGTAGACGTTCTGGTCGCCGCCGATGACATTCAGGTCGGCGCCCGAATCGAAGAGCACGATGTTCGCGCCGTCAAATATCCCGCCTCGGCTCTGCCTTCTGGCACTTACAGCGCGCGTTCCAAAGTCATGGGCCGCGGTGTAATCCTTCCCATCTCCAAAGGCGAGTTCATCCTCCCCAGCAAGCTCGCGCCGGAAAATGCCGGCTCCGGTTTGCCATCCCTCATTCCTCCCGGAATGCGCGCCGTTTCCGTTCGCGTCAATGAGGTCGTCTCCGTTGCCGGCTTCGTCGGTCCCGGCACTCGCGTCGATATACTCCTCACCGGAACTCCCAACGGCAGCACCGAAGATCAAACCACCACGGTATTGCAGAACGTCGCCGTAATCGCCTCCGGCCAGCGCCTGGAGCGCAATGCCGCCGGCGATGCCCAAAACACTCCGGTCATCACCGTCCTGGTTTCTCCCGACGACGCCGAGCGCCTCACTCTCGCCAGCGCCGAAGGCCGGATTCAGCTCGCCCTGCGCAACCCCCTCGATACTCGCCAGGACGACGTCGGCGCAGTCAATGCCAAAGGACTCTACCGCGGTGGAACTCCCGTTGCGGCTGCGCCTACCCCGCACGTGCATTCCGTGAGGCCGCCGAAAGTTCAGCCCCAGCCCGCTTCCATCCTGGGTATTGAGGTTTATCAGGGAGACAAGAAAAAAGAGGTCGTCAACTTCCCCGAAGGTAGTGAGGAGCCCAAATAGTTGAAAGACGAATCTTGCATGCGTGTCTCAGTGCTGCATGGCGGCTTCTCTCCCGTGGAGACGAATCATACGATGAAGTTTCGCACGACACTTTTGACAGCCATCGCCCTGTTCCTATTTCTCACCACATCCTTCGCTCTCGCTCCTCTGCAGGAGCCCAACGCTCCTGCCCCTCCGCCTCCGCAAGAAGAAGTCAATCACTCCAACCAGACCACCCTTCCGCCTCAGTCCGCGCAGCCGCAAGGCTCCGCGCCGCTGCGCGTCATGGTCGACAAATCGCTGCTCATCAATACCACCGAGCGCCTCAAACGCATCTCCGTTACCGACCCCACCATCGCCACGGTGCGCGTCATCACTCCCACTCAGATTCTCGTCCACGGCCTTGCCCCCGGCGAAGTCTCCCTGCTGATCTGGGATGAAAATGAACGCTCGCGCAGCTTCGATCTCCGCGTCGATGTCGATGTCAGCGCGTGCGCCGAAGAAGAACGTCGCGTCTTTCCCGACGAACAGATTTCTGTCTCACCCTCCCGCGCCGCCATCGTTCTCTCCGGCCACGTCACCACCGAAGACGTCGCCAAGCGCGCCGGAGAACTCGCCTCCGCCTACTCCAAGAACGTCATCAACGTCCTCACCTTCGGTCCCGTCGGCGCACAAGAAGTTCTTCTCGAAGTAAAGTTTGCCGAGGTCGACCGCTCCGCCCTCACTCAACTCGGAGCCAACGTCTTCTCCAATGGAGCCGCCAATGTCGTCGGAACTTCCACCACCGGCCAGTACGGCGGCTTTACCCCTCCCTCCATCACTCAAACGCAAGGACAGAGCACGCCTTTTCCCGCCACGGAAACTCTCAGCAGCGTGCTCAACTTATTTCTTTTTCAACCCAACATTCACCTCGGCGCCGTGATCCAGGCTCTGCAAACCCAAAATCTTCTCCAGATTTTGTCCGAACCCAATCTCATCGCTGTCAACGGAAAGAAAGCCAGCTTCCTCGCCGGAGGCCAGTTCCCGTTCCCTATCGTGCAACCTGGCGCCGGATTCACCGCAGTCACCATTTCCTTCAAGGAATTTGGCGTCAAGCTGGAATTCACTCCGGTCATCATGCCCAACGGCAATATCCATCTCGTCGTGGCGCCGGAGGTCAGCACGCTCGATTTCGCCGACGCGCTCACCATCTCCGGTTTCACCGTTCCCGCCCTGAGCACTCGCAAGGCGGAAACCGAATTCGAATTGCGCGATGGACAAAGCTTCGTCATCGCCGGATTAATGGATAACCGTGTCACCGATACCTGGAACAAAATTCCTGGCCTCGGTGATATTCCAATCCTCGGCGCTTTTTTCAAAAGTAAGAGCATTTCCAAAAGCAACTCGGAGTTGATGGTCCTGTGCACCGTGCACAAGATCTCGCCCGACAATCAGCCACGGCCAGGTCCCACGAATCCGCAACCCTTTATCAACAACGACAAATTCGACGGAACCAAACCCAAACCCTCAGGAAAATAAGGAGCGAGATCTAAAATCGGAAATCGGAAATTGAAAGTCCGCACATGCCAGAACTCACCGTAGTCATCGTCGCCACCGATAACGAGCAGCGCACCGTGCTCCAGGTGTTGGTCGATGGCACCAGCGTGGCCAGCACCGTGCATACCTGCGCCAACTTCCCTGTCGCCGGCTCCGATCCCATCATGCGCCGCGTCCAGGCCGCCAATCCGGATGTCCTCCTGGTCGACATTCCCATGGACAACCCAGCCCCGGCCATGCGCGCCATCGAACTTCTTCGCCAGGAACTTCCCGATTCCGCCGTCTTCGCCATCGGAAGCCTGAGCCAGCCTCAAGTAATCGTCAGCGCCATGCGCGCCGGCGCCCGCGAATTCATTGAGCGTCCCACCACCACCACCGATCTGCTCGAGGCCTTCGTTCGTCTCACCGCGGCTCAGCGCCGGGTTCACAAAGAGGGCCCGCGCGGCAAGGTCTTTACCATCGTCAATGCCAAAGGCGGCAGCGGAGCCACCACCGTGGCCGTTAATCTTGCTCTCGCCCTGCAATCAGCGCACGGATCCACCGCCCTGGTCGATCTCGCTCCACTCGGCCACACCGCGCTACACCTCAATCTCAAGCCTCTATTCAACATTTCCGACGCCACGCGCAATCTTCACCGCATGGATAGTTCCCTGCTCGAAAGTTTCATGACTCGCCATAGCGGCGGCCTGCAACTGCTCGCCGGAACCAACGCGCCCGCAGCCATCGAACCCTCCACCGCCGAATTCGTTCGCCTCTTCGACATGCTGGTCGGTCATTACAAATATGTCGTCGTCGACAATTCTTCCCGCCTCGACGCGGCCAGCCGTCTGGTCTCGAATCTATCGGAGTGCGTACTGCTCGTCGCCTGCACCGACGTGGCTTCGCTGTGGAGCGCCGCCCGCGTCCAACAATATCTCGGAGAAACCGGTAACCGCGAGCGCCTGCGCCTCGTCCTCAATCGTTTTCGAAAGGTTCCCGGCTTCACCGAATCCGACGCCGAAAACGCCGCGGGAGTAAAATTGCTATGGCGCGTCCCCAATCAATATTTCGCCATCTCTTCGGCCATCGATCGTGGTTCGCCGGTCATGGAACAAAGTCATACGGATATAGCCCGGTGCTTTTCCGGGCTGGCACAAGAACTGACCAGCAACGACGTCGATGTAAAACGCGCCGCCTGGTCCTTATTCAAGAGCGTATAGAGTTGACGGCGTGAGTCGCCACAGTTTTGAAAGGGCGCGGCTTCTGCCGCCGAAGCATCAGTTTTGAAAGGGTGCGGCTTCTGCCGCCGAAGCGTCGTAGTTTTGAAAGGGCGCGGCTTCAGCCGCGCCGCAAGCAGAGCAGAAAAAGCGGCTTTAGCCGCTGAGGTTCGGTTCTCGAAAACCAAATGGGTAACCTGCAACAAACCTTCGAGCACAGCCAGTACCAGCAGGTAAAATCCGACCTGCACCGTAAAATCCTCGATCGCCTCGATCTCGAAAAATTAGGCCGCTCGAACGGCGACGCCGCCCGCGACGAAGTTCTCGTTCTCATCCGCAACGCAGTCAACAACGAAGCCGTTCCTCTCAGCTTCGCCGAACGCGAACGTCTCTCCCGCGAAATTCTCGACGAAATCTTCGGCCTCGGTCCGCTCGAACCTCTGCTCAAGGACCACACCATCTCCGACATTCTAGTCAACCGCTTCGACCGGGTATACATCGAGCGCGCCGGAAAGCTTGAACTCACCGGCCTGTCCTTCAAAGACAATCCTCACCTCATGCAGATCATCGAGCGCATCGTTTCCCGGGTTGGCCGCCGCGTCGATGAATCTTCCCCCATGGTTGACGCCCGTCTCGCCGATGGCTCCCGCGTCAACGCCATCATTCCTCCGCTCGCCCTCGACGGCGCTTGCCTCTCCATCCGCCGTTTCGGTCGCGATCCCGTGACCGCCCGCAACATGCTGGAGAATCACACCCTCACCGAAGCCATGCTCGAATTGCTCTCCGTCATGGTCAAGGGAAAACTGAATCTCCTCATCTCCGGCGGCACCGGCGCCGGCAAAACCACTCTGCTCAATGTTCTCTCCGGCTACATTCCCAATGTCGAGCGCATCGTCACCATCGAAGACGCCGCCGAACTGCAACTCAAACAGGAACACATCGTCCGCCTCGAAACTCGCGCTCCCAACATCGAAGGCAAAGGCGCCGTCCGCATGCGCCAGTTAGTCATCAACAGTTTGCGTATGCGCCCCGACCGCATCGTCGTCGGCGAGGTCCGCGGCGAAGAAGCCTTCGACATGTTGCAGGCCATGAACACCGGCCACGAGGGCTCGCTCACCACCATTCACGCCAACTCTGTCCGCGACGCGCTCGCCCGCGTCGAGAACATGGTTTCCATGGCGAACCTCAACATTCCCGAGCGCGCCGTGCGTCATCAGATCGCCTCCGCCATTCACGCCGTCGTGCAAGTCGCGCGATTATCCGACGGCACGCGCAAAGTGATCTCCATCTCCGAAGTCACCGGCATGGAGAACGATCTGATCGCCATGCAGGAAATTTTTACTTTCGAACGCCGTTCGGTGGATGAAAACGGAAAAATTCGTGGCTGCTTCAAAGCCACCGGAGTGCGTCCCCAGTTCGCCGATCGCCTGGCCACCGGTGGCGGCCGCCTGCGTCCCGCATTATTCGAATCAAGAACCGAAGTCTAGGGAGCCAAATCTGAAGATCGCGGAAAAAAGTAAAATTGTCATCCTGAGCAAGCGTCTTTTGCGCAGCGAAGGATCCGAGCGAGCCGCGCGATGTGTCGCGCTTTTTGCGACACACTGCTCGCGCGTTTGGCTCGCATCCTTATCGCTTTCGCTCTGCAAACCTTCGAAAGTGCCGAGCCTCTCATGCCGCTGCTAATCGCAGTTCTTGTCTTCATTGTCGTCGCCCTCGTGGCCTTCGCCGCCTTCTCTCTACTCGACGAGCGTAGCGCCCGCGCCCGCCTCATTAAAGACCGCCTGGCCACCGTCCAGAAAGCTCCAGAGCGTGAACCCGACGAAGAACTCGCCCTGCTCCGCGACGAACAGCTCAGCAAGATTCCCGCCTTCGACACTTTGCTGCGCCGCTCCGCCCGCGTCTCCGCCATGCAGGATGCCCTCTTGCAAGCGGGCATGAAGTTCCGCGCCGGAAATTTTCTTCTGCTCTGCGTGCTCTGCGGTGTTGGCGCCGGACTCGCCACCGTCCTTTATACCCGGAATGCCGCCATAGGCTGGGCCGCCCTCGTCATCGGCGGATTTCTTCCCTACTCGGTTGTCTCCTATCGCCGCCAGAAACGTTTCGAAAAATTCGAAGAACTTTTCCCCGATGCCATCGACACCCTGGCTCGCGCCGTCCGCGCCGGGCACGCCTTCACCACCGCTCTGGAAATGATCTCCAACGAAACCACCGAACCCCTCGCTTCCGAATTCCGCAAACTCTATGAAGAACAAAAGTTCGGCATGCCCGTCCGCGATGCCCTCATGAATCTCACTGAGCGCATCCCTCTGGTCGACGTAAAATTTTTCGTCACCGCCGTCATGCTGCAGCGCGAAACCGGAGGCAATCTCGCCGAAATTCTCGATAACTTGTCCTACGTCATCCGCGAGCGTTTCAAGATTCAGCGCCAGGTTCGCGTTCACACCGCCCAGGGACGCCTCACCATGGCTCTCCTCATGGGTATGCCGCCAACCGTCTTAACAATTCTCTATATCTTCAGCCCGGAATTCGTCCACCCGCTCTTTTACGATCCCATCGGCCACATCCTGCTGGTGGGCAGCATCGCACTGCAAACAGTTGGTTATTTCGTGATCCGCAGGATCATTAAGATTCAGGTTTGATGATGCCGCTAATACTCACCATCATCGTCTTCGTCACCATCGTTCTGGTGGTCTTCGCCTTCGGCGCGGCCGCAGTAACACCAAGTTCGGTGCTGGGAGCCCGCCTGCGCGCTCTCGGCGGCCACGGCACGGTCGCCCAGGAAAAGCCCGCCGTCAAAGTCCGCGAGCGTATCGAGCAAGCCCTCGATCCCCTCAGCAAAGCCATTCCGCTTTCCCCCACCGACGTCTCCCGCACCCGCGCATGGCTCATCCAGGCTGGACTTCGCGAATCCCGCCACGTCAGCTTTTATTTCGGCGCCCGTATGATGTTGGCATTCGTTGGCCTTGCCGGCGTCATCCTTTTCTCCGGCGTCAATAGCGTTCCCTTGCTGGTCTGCGTCCCCGCCTTCGGTTTCTTCGTCCCGCGTTTCATACTGAAGCGCATGATCAAAGACCGTCAGCATCGCATTCGCATCGCTTTACCTGACGCTCTCGACCTCACCGTCATCTGCGTCGAAGCCGGACTCGCCCTCGATCAAGCCCTCATGCGCGTCGGCAAGGATCTTCACCACGCCCATCCCGATCTCAGCGACGAATTCCATCTGGTCAATCTCGAAATGCGTGCCGGCAAACCCCGCGCCGAAGCTCTTCGCAATCTCGTCGACCGCACCGGTGTCGATGACATCCGCTCCCTCGTCGGCACACTCATCCAGACCGACCGCTTCGGCACCAGCATCGCGCAAGCTCTTCGCGTTCATTCCGATTCCCTGCGCACCGCCCGCCGCCAGCGCGCCGAAGAGCAGGCCGCCAAGACCACCATCAAAATGGTTCCCCCACTCGTCATTTTCATTCTGGTCCCATTTCTCTTCGTCACGATCGGCCCAGCACTGATCCAGGCCTACCATTCCCTCGTCAGCAAATAATTCGGGGAATGACAAGTGATGAACGAACAGAAAGATTGGCAAGGATAGGTGGTGGGGCTTTTTGGCTATTACACGAGGACTGTCATCCTGAGCGGAGCCGTTTTTCAGGCGTAGCGAAGGATCTCCCGCTTAAGCGGCGCAACGCGTAAGCCATAGTGCCCCACTACCCAAGGACGCTGGCCCTTAACGTCGCAGACGTAAAGATGCCCCGGAGGGGCATCCGACAATAGCCCGGCGCGTTCAGCGCCGGGTAGAGCAGCCGATCAGAACGCGTCCCGGAGGGACGCCTGAAACTCTCGCACATTTTTCAGCTTATGGGATTCACTCCACGCGGCCACGCCTTCAATCAAACCCGCCAACGCTTTCTCGCCACCCATCTCGCCGTCGCCCAGACGCACTGGTCCCGTCTACGCGGCCTGCTCGGCGCTTCTGAGGATGACTTCCGTAACGGCTGCGGCCTCTGGATTCGCCCCTGCCGTGGCGTGCATACTCTAGCCATGCGCTATCCCATCGATGTGCTTTACCTCGATCGCGCCAACATCGTCGTCCACGTCATCGCCAATCTGCAACCCTGGCGCTTCGCCCCCGTCCGCCTGCAAGCCGCGTCAGTGCTGGAACTCCCGCCCCACACCATCGCCCAAACAGAAACCGCACTTGGCGATAAAATAGAAATCCAACTCCAGGAGGACATCTGAATCCAAACGCTCGATCAGAACTAAGCGAGCGTCGCTTCAAAGCTTTCGAACTATCCTGAGCCCAATTGAGTACCATGAAAGAGCGGCGCTCGAAGGCCCTGCGAACCATCCGGGACTTATAAAATACCGTGGAAGAGCGGCGCTTTAGCAGCCTGCCCTGAGCGAAGTCGAACGGGCCGCGTAAAGCACAAAATTGATGCGGGCTTTAGCCCCCGGTTCAAACCGTGATTGAAACTCTCCAACTCGAAGAACTCGCCACTCTCCACGACGCTCCCAAGCTGCTCGTCGACTGGTCTCCGCGCTGGCAGGAGTTCACCACCTCCATCCGTCCCGCTTTCTCCCGCTCCGCTCCGCGTCTCGCCGGAGAAGCTCCCTTCGGAATCCTTCCCTACCGCGGCCTGATCGCATCTCTTTTGCTGGAAGCATTTCTGATTTTCGTCGTCATCGTCCTCCCCCGCGAAGTCGCCAATCTCCGTCCCTACGCCGCCCCGCGCATCCAGCGCGAGGAGCTCGTCTACTACTCCGCCAACGAACTCCCCCGCACCCAGGATCTAGGCGGAGCTCAATCCGGCGCCTCCGGCCACGCCGGAGGCCAGGAAGCTCATCATCGTACCCAAACCATCCACGTAGCTCGCGGAGCCTCACTCGCCCCAAAAGTCGTCGACGCTCCCAACCTCAAACTTCCTTCTTCCCCAAACCCGGTGGCCAATCTCCTCGCCGTAAAATCCATCCCCGGACCACCTCCCCTGGAAGGCTTGCACTCTTCCCTGACTTCTCCTGGTCTCACGTCGAAGGTGATCGCCCCCGCACCTTCGCAGATCGCGCGAGATCAATCCCGCGCCGCTCTCACGCTCAACAATTCCATAATCCAACCAGCTCCGGATATTTCTTCTCCAAACGCACGCTCCATCCCAGCTCTAAACGCACGTGTAGTTGCACCCGCGCCCACCGTCCGTTCCGAGCACACTCTCTACGCGCCCAAACTCGATTCCACCATCATCGCCCCCGCCCCAAACATTTCCCGAGAGCGCACCCAAGCCGCCCCATCCCTCAACTCCGTCGTGATCGCTCCCGCTTCCGCACGCGTCAGCCGCGATCAAGCCCGTTCCGCTCCATCTTTCAATGGATCGATCATCGCCCCCGCACCCTCGTCGATCGCCCACGAAATTTCTCCCTCTCGCGTGCAGATGAACAGCACCATCGTCCCCCCGCCCGTCTCCGCACCCGAACGCGAAACTCAGCGCACCGCAAAACTCAATCTGCCCGCGCCTACTGTGGTCCCACCACCACCCTCGCAAGCGGCTAACGGATCATTCGTCAGCAGCATCATCGGAAAACTTTTCGGCACCCAGGATGTCGTCCCGCCCCCGCCAGCGGTCACTTCCGCAGACGCCGCCTCATCGCGCAATACCGGTAAGACTCTCGCCACAAACGTCATCCCGCCTCCGCCCAGCGCCGGAATCTCGCGCTCAAATCTCAGCTCCTCATCTCTAGGCGCCTCATCCGGAGGATCTCAATCTTCAATCACCGTGATCCCCCCGCCACCGTCGACCACCAACTCAGGATCAAACTCTTCAGGATCGTTCAGAAAATATTCCGGATCTTCACCCAACGTTTCCAGCATCGTCCCACCGCCACCGAGCGTAGCCGCTGGCTCTCCGAACGGCGCCCGCAATTCCACCGGCTCTGGAAATGACGGCGCATTCGCCAGCAACATAATCTCGCCGCCGCCCACCACCGGCTCGGGTCCCTCAGGCTCCGGCAGATCGGGCATCGGACGCGGCTACCCCGGAGATCTCGGCTCACCCCTCGCCCCACCCAAGTCCGCCGCCGGAAGCTCCGACAACTCCGGAGTAGTCCTATCCACCAATCCCGGCTCCGAACGCGCCCTGCCCGGCACCGGAGGCAAAGGCTCGCTCGCGATGTCTCCCTCCGGCGGCGATAAACCCGGCCTCGGCGGCTCCGGCGGAGGCTCTGGAATTGGCACCGGCAAAGGCCCAGGCAGCGGCCTTAGCGATAAAACTACGGCCGAAAACTCCGGCGCAGGAAAGTCCGGCACCGGTCACGGCTCCGATCCTAATGCTCGCGGCGGAATCTCTCCCACTCCCGGTCCCGGCGGAGCCGGCTCGGCACCAACCGGATCATCCGCTGCCCCCGGCGTCGATATTCGCGGCGGCAGCGCCGTCGTCAATCTCCCCAGCTTCGATTCCAGCAACAGCAGCGCGCCCAGCGTCCCCGGCCGCTCTTCTGTCAAAGCCGACCCTGGCCCCGCCATCACCATCGTCGCCACTTCCCGCTCCGGCGGCGCATTCGATTTCTATGGCAAACTTCCCGGCGATAACTACACCGTCTACGTCGACACTCCCGCCGGCACCGTAGTCATGCAATTTGCCGAAGCCGACCCCAGCTCCCATCCCAACGCCGGACCACTCACCGGTCCCCAAGGCCTGCGCACCGATCTTCCCGCAAATCTTCCCCACGCCCGCGTCGTCATCAAATGCAGACTCGACGCCTCCGGCAATCTAAAAAATCTGCAAGTCCTCGAACCCGGCCCCGCCGCCATGACCGCAAAACTCATCGCTGCGTTGCCCAGCTGGAAATTCCGTCCCGCCACGCGCGGCTCCCAGCCCGTCGAAGTCAACGCCATCCTCGGCTTCAACATCGACACCAACGACCGCTACTAAGCTCAGCAGGGATACTCTCAGATTTGAAAGCCCGCGCCTGCAATCGCGCTGACAGATTTGAAAAGGCGCGGCCTCAATCGCGCCGACAAGCATCCTCAACCTCTGTCATTCCGAGAATTCGCAAGGACAATTCGCGAAGCGAATGGCCATGCGAACTCGAGGAACCCGCTGTTCGCCGCCATTCTTGACGTGTGCTTCTTGGGAATGCCGAAACGCGAATCGAAAACGCTCGCAGTACCGTGGAAGAGCGGCGCTTCAGCGCCGCGTAAAGCTCCCTAAAATTGACCGGGCTTCAGCCCCCCTACAATCGCAACCGCGCCATCATCCCGTAAGCCTTCCGAAACCACGGCCGCTCCCGCCGCTTCTGATACCCCGGCATCGTCGCCCGCTTATCCAAAATCTTCTGCACCCACTGCCGCGCTTCCTCCACTCGCCCCTGCGATTGCAAAAACAAAGCGTAGTTGTAATAAGTCTCCGAACTTGTAGAAATCTTCGTCGCCTCGCGAAAAAGCTTTTCCGCCTTTTCCGTCTTCCCCGTCTGCGCATAAGCGTGCGCCAGCAGCCCTATCCCACGATGAAAGTCATACGTCGGATCCTCTTCCACCGCCCGCTCTAAATCCGGAACTGCTGCGGCAAAATCTCCCAACGCAATCTCCGCAACTCCGCGCCGGTAAAACGGATCTACCGAATCCGCCCGCTGCGAAATCGACCGGTCATAACATCCTCGTGCCTTGGCAAAATCTCCATCATCCAGATACAGCAGCCCCAACTCCTCATAATTTCCAGCCGAAGGATTATCCAGAATGGCCGCTTCCAATTCATGAATCCTTCGCCGCCGCGGAAATACCTGAAACGAACCTCGCAGCAACCCCGCATCTGGAATCACTTCCACCACGATATAAATCGCCGCCCCAATCCATCCCAGAAAAAGAATAATAAAGAGCCAATAAAAATCCGGACGCCGGCGAATGAAATGCACAATCGCCACCGCCATCAGCAGAAATGACCACCAGTGAAAGAAAAAGCCGAGAAATCCCATGGAATGCGAAATATAACACGGCGAAGCGGATCAGCATTCTCTCAGTACAGAAGAAGCCTTAAGGGTCTCTACGTTAAACTCCGTACAGCATTTGTTCATGCTTTCTGCAATTCTTACAGGATGGCAACCTCCCCCGAAGAGCGCGTGCGCCAGCTCTGTTCGTTGATTGACACGGCGCACGGAGAGGAACTGGAAAAAGCAATCCTCGAACTTCGATGCGCCATCACCGCGCTCATCGAGAATGCTCACAACGTCGCCACCTACAACCTGATCAATTTTCCCGTCGCCATGGACAAACGCAAGAAAGCTTGATTCGGCAAAGCTTCATGCAAGCGTATGTCACAATATCAGTGTGACTGAAACCATCAGCCTTTCGCCAAGGCACTCTCCGAACTCGGCTCTAGGCTCCATCCGCCTTCTTGCCTCCGATATCGACGGCACCCTCCTCAACCCTCAATTCCAAATTTCCCCAGACGATCTCGCCGCTCTGCGTGCTGCTCACGCCGCCGGCATCGAAATCGTCCTCGTCACCGGACGCCGCCACACCTTCGCTCTACCCATCGCCCAGCAACTCGGCTTCGATCTCTGGCTCATCAGCTCCAACGGCGCCGTCACTCGCTCGCTCTCCGGCGAGACTTTCCACCGCGACCTCATGCCCCGCCAAACCTGCCGCGACCTCTGCACCGCCATGCAAGAATTCCGCGGCCACACCGTTCTTACCTTTGATAAAGAAACCAAAGGAGCCATCGTCCTCGAACATCTCGACGCACTCAACGCCAGCATCCGCCGCTGGCTCGAAAAAAATATGGCCTATATCGACTTCGTCATCCCCATCGAAAACGCCATCACTACCGATCCCATCCAGACCATGTTCTGCGGCTCCATGCCTCGCATGGCCCAGGCTTTACGCGCCCTCGACGCCGCCGGCCTAAACAACCGCATCACCATTCTTCGCACCGAATATCCCGAGCGCGATCTTTCCATGATCGATATCCTCAACGCCGGATGCTCCAAAGGCCACGCCCTCGCCCGCTGGGCCGCCCACCGCGGCTTCCATCGCGACCAGGTCATGGCCATCGGTGACAACCACAACGATGTCGAAATGCTTGAGTTTGCCGGCCATCCAGTTATCATGGGAAATGCCTGCGAAGAACTCCGTTCCCGCGGCTGGAGCATCACACTAGGCAACGACAATTGCGGCGTAGCCGCCGCCATCGCAGATGTAATTGGAAACTGAGTTCTTACTCGCGGCACTTGATCGCCGAGTGTTGCGCCTGTAGTACCGTGGAAGAGCGGCGCTTCAGCGCCGCGTAGAGCATCAAATCGATTCGGGCTTTAGCCCCGGCGGCCCTTTGGGTGGCGCAGCGCTTCAGCGCTGCGATATGAGATGCTAAAGATTCCGGGCTTTAGCCCCTGGGGTATGGATCGCCGCACATGAACACGCCGCTAAAATTCGCCGCGATCCTCACCCTGCTCTCATCTCTCGCCTTCGCCTCCGACTCCGCCATCCTCCGCAACGGATTCTCCATCGCTCACAACCATCGCCAGACCATCGGCACCATCACTCGCCTCTACATCGATAGCGGTCAATCCAACTTCGTCGACATTCCCACCGCCGATATCGACCACTTCGAATCCATCCCCGATCCACCAACCCCCGCTTCGCCCCCGCAGCCCGCTGCCATCGCTCCGCATCCTTTCGATCTGAATCAAACCGTGAAAGACGCCAGCGGCACCTACCGACTCGATCCCGATCTCGTCACCAGCGTCATCCACGCCGAAAGCGATTTCAACATCCACGCCATCTCGCCCAAAGGCGCTCAAGGATTAATGCAGCTCATGCCGCAAACCGCCAGCCAGCTCGGCGTGCACAACGCCTTCGACCCGCAAGCCAACGTCGAAGCCGGAACCCACTATCTCCGCACCCTGCTCGAGCGCTACAACTTCGACCTCATCAAGGCTCTCGCCGCCTACAACGCCGGTCCGCAGCGCGTCGAGCAATACAACGGAGTCCCTCCCTACTACGAAACCAAAGCCTACGTCGCCCGCATCGTCCGCGACTTCAACAAAAAGAAACTCGCCGCCAAATCGGCCGCCGCGCCACCTGTCACTAAGACCCCGACTCACAAAGCCGTCCCTGCCCACTCTCAGGCCAAATCGACGGCCGCTCCGCCCCTCGTGCACGCCCTTGCGCAGAACTAGCTTGGGGTGCCACAGGTTTCCCGGAAGTAATGTTTGCGTCGACGTTGCGGTGGCCACCCGCTTGGGCACGTGCGGCCAAAACTGGATACCCTCCCCCCTCCCCCTCATTCTTAGAATCACCGGCTTAGCAAGAAAATCGCTGCAAATCCGAAGGTCTAAAGCACTTAACCATCAAAATACGTGAAACAAAGGAGTTAGGGTGTGACGGTTTTTCGAGTCGCTGAGCGTCGCGCCCTGATCATCATCGTCGATTGAAATTGCGGAGGCAAGGGTAGATGTCACATGGTTAGAGTGGATAACGGAAGGCGGCTCGCCGCCGACACCAGCACAACCGTGGAAGAGCGGCGCTTCAGCGCCGCGCAAAGTATCAGCCCCGCCACCTCCACTGTCACCTCCCCGATGTAAACTGAATCGCCGGAGATGTCACTAGCCCTCAAGCCGACCCACGCCGCGGTAAAGAACTACTACGCCGCCCTCACGCAAGTCGGACAACTCCACTTCAACAACGAGGCCCAAGTCAGCGACGCCTTCGCCAAACTCCTCGCCGATTGCGGCAGAAAGCTCCATCTAACCTTCATTCCTCAGTTTCCGATCCAGCGCGCCAAAACCCGCGTCATCGTCGACGGAGCCCTGCTCGACACCTTTCACCTCGCCCACGGCTACTGGGAAGCCAAGGACGAAAAAGACGACCTCGACCGCGAAATCAAAGCCAAGTTCGCCAAAGGCTATCCCAACGACAACATCATCTTCCAGGCTCCCGAGCGCGCCGTGCTCTACCAGGCCGGAGCCCGCGTCGCCGACGAAGACATCTCCAAGCCCGACTACCTCGCCCAGATCGTCAATCACTTCTTCGACTACAAAGCCCCTCACATCGAGGAGTGGGAACAGGCCGTCACCGAATTCTCCGAGCGCATCCCCGAACTAGCCGAGGCCGTAAAGAAGATCATCGACGCAGAGCGGAAACACAGCCCCGCCTTCGTCCGCAGCTTCGAAGACTTCTACGCCCTCTGCCGCCAGGCTATCAATCCCAATCTCTCCGAAGAAGCCGTAGAGCGCATGTTGATCCAGCATCTGCTCACCGAGCGCATCTTCGAAAGAATCTTCGACAATCCCGATTTCACGCGCCGCAATGTTGTCGCCGCCGAAATCGAAAAAGTCATCGTCGAGCTGACTAAACGGGCGTTTAATCGAAATGAGTTCCTGCGCCCGCTCGACCGCTTCTACAAAGCCATCGAAGTCAGCGCCGAAAACACCACCGGCTTCTCCGAGAAGCAGGCGTTCCTCAACAAAGTCTACGAGCGCTTCTTCCAGGGCTATTCACCCAAAGAAGCCGACACCCACGGCATCGTCTACACTCCGCAGCCCATCGTCAATTTCATGGTGCGCAGCGTCGAAGAGATTCTGCAAAAGGAATTCGGCCGCTCTCTCGGCGACAAAGGCGTCCACATCCTCGACCCCTTCGTCGGCACCGGCAACTTCATCGTCCGCATCATGCAGGAAATCAAAGCCACCGATCTGCAATACAAATACGAAAACGAACTGCACTGCAACGAAGTCATGCTCCTGCCCTACTACATCGCAAGCATGAATATCGAACATGCCTATTTCGACCGCACCGACGAGTACAAAGCGTTCCCGGGAATTTGCTTGGTGGATACGTTCGAGTTAGCGGAGCCTAAACAATCCGAACTGAGCTTCATGACGGCCGAAAATGCCGAGCGCGTAAACCGGCAAAAGACGGCGCCCATATTCGTCGTAATAGGAAACCCACCTTACAACTCCGGCCAGGTGAATGAGAACGATAGGAACAAGAATCGCAAATACGACAAGACCCCGGAGAGCATTGACAACAGAGTGCAGAACACTTACGTCAAAGATTCGGTCGCCACGCTGCGAAACAGTCTCAGCGATCCTTATATAAAGGCAATTAGGTGGGCCTCAGACCGGATTGGTGAGCAGGGTATCGTCGCCTTCGTCTCGAATAACAGCTTCCTAGACAATATCTCCTTCGACGGGGTGAGGAAACACCTGGAGCGCGATTTCTCCACAATTTTCCACGTCAA
Organism: uncultured Acidobacteriaceae bacterium; assembly: GCA_963724815.1. Lineage (GTDB taxonomy): Bacteria > Acidobacteriota > Terriglobia > Terriglobales > Acidobacteriaceae > Sulfotelmatobacter. The sequence goes on along the minus strand of CAVRWS010000028.1, from coordinate 5,206 downwards.
CCTTAAGGGAAACGCGAGGACTTCGGGCGAGCGCAGGAAGAGGGAGGCTGGGAATATTTTCGATGACGCTATACGTGTTGGCGTCGGGATCACATTTTTCATCCGCGACCGCACCCATTCCGGTAGCGCTGCCAAAGTATTTGTCCATTCGGTGCCCGACTACGAAAGCGGCGAAACAAAGCGTGCCCACCTGGACAAGTGGGAATCGATCGCGCGCGCCCCGCTCGCCGAAGTGCACCCTGATAACAAGCACACCTGGCTGACGCAGGGACAGCAAGCGGACTACCCCACGCTGCTGCCTTTGGGGATACGTGGCCGCAAGTCGGGTGCGGGTACCGAAGCTGCTTTTCGGATTTTCAGTAACGGTGTCAAAACCAACAATGACTCCTACGTCTGCGGCTTTGACCGAGAGGCCGTGGCCAAACGGGCGCAAGCAATGGTCGAGAACTACAACGCGGAGCTAGACCGTTGGAATCGGAACGGCAGGCCGGAAAACGCAGACGAGTTTCTTCGAGTAAACGAAGGTGTGCTGAAATGGATCAGGAACACCAAGAGAAGACTCCTCCGCGGCGAGGAGGTGCAATTCGCAGAACCGAAAATTCGCACATCCGTCTATAGACCGTTCTGTCGAATTTGGTACTACTTCGAACGCGCGTTCAGCGAAGACACATACCGATTTCCAACGATATTTCCCACCGAAGCCAGCGAGCGCGAAAACCAAGTGATCTGCGTGCCTGGCGTCGGCGGAAGAACACAATACTGGGCGATTGCCGTCAACTCAATCCCGAGCCTTTCTGTCGTCTCGATTGATGCAAACCAGTGTTTCCCCTTCTACACCTACGCCGAAGACGGCACCCACCGCCGCGAGAACATCACCGACTGGGCCCTCGAACAATTCCGCGCCCACTACCACGACCCCTCCATCACCAAGTGGGACATCTTCCACTACATCTACGCCGTCCTGCACCACCCCGAGTACCGCGAGCGCTACGCCGCCAACCTCCGCCGCGAACTCCCGCGCATTCCGTTTGCCGCCTGCACCACCGACTGTCATCCTGAGGCAGCGGAGTCCTCGGCTTCGCCGAGGACTCCCAACGAAGGACCTATGCAACTTGCCGACAGCACCGCTGCTGCCAGCGAGTACATAGGTCCTTCGGCCCGCAAAGAACGCGGTCCTCAGGATGACATCGGTGTGTTTAAGGCGTTCGTGAAGGCCGGGGAGCGCCTCACCGAAATCCACGTTCACTACGAACAACAACCCGAATACAAGCTCACGAAGGTAGAGAAGGCGGGAGAGAAACTCGACTACGCCGTCACGAAAATGAAGTTGAGCAAAGACAAGTCGACGCTAATCTACAATCATTTCCTCACCCTCAGCGGCATCCCAAAGGAAACCTACGAATACCGCCTCGGCAACCGCTCCGCGCTGGAATGGGTCATCGATCAATATCAAGTGTCGACCGACAAGCGCAGCGGCATCATTAATGACCCCAATCGCGCCGACGACAAGGAATATATCCTTCGCCTCATCGGTCAGGTAATTACAGTGAGCCTTGAGACCGTAAAGATTGTTGAATCGCTTCCACCTCTTGGCTTGCCATCAGAAGCTCTCGAAGCCTAACCCATTCAATGACTTACCCCCATCCAACCGCCGGGTGCCACACATCCGGGTGCCCCATTTCTCGCGTCCTTTGCGAGAAGTGGGAGTGGCTACCAATGGACAGAACTCAAACTCGATCTTTCCAGTAACCCGGCCTTCGCTTGCTGTGAGCAATCGCCACAATAATGACTAAATCAGCCTCGTCAAGATAAACAACGGAGAACGGAAACCGCTGCATGACAAGACGACGCGTACCGTGCAGATATTTTGGCCATCGCTGAGACGATTCCGCAATCAGCCGAATCGCGCTCGATACGGTCGCGCGAAATTCCGACGATGCCAAGAGATTTCGCGCGCGGTACCAACGGACCGCGTTTCGAAATTCCTCTCTCGCCTCAGGATGAAACTGAAACGACTTACTCACCATCCGGAAACTCGTCAGCCAACTCCCTGAGCACCTGCTCGCCCGGAATAGTCTTCACTCGACCCGAGCGAATATCATCGACCCGCCGCTTGATCTCGTCGTCCCAGGCGGCCTCAACCCCTTCCTCAGCCGGCTCGTCATCGAGACTCTCAACCAAACGATCGATCAGCAAACCGCGCTCATGCGTGGAAAGGCTGAGAGCCTTCTCCAGCAATTCCGAAACCTGCGGCGTCATCTGTGCCATAACCACCCCGCTGTTCGCTCCATCTTACACCCGCACGCAAACCATTGATAACAAGAGCCCCTTTTCCTTTCAATCACTTACCTCCGCCCAATCCCCCATCCAACCACTAAACCCCGTTTTTCTCCCATTCGTTGGGATAATGGTGCTTATCCTCTTCCCCTCCCATAGGATAGCCACAGACAACTCCCAGGGAAACGTGTACAAACCAGGTTCATACAAGCCAGGTTCAACTTCCGGGGAGAACTCGAACTGTTTGCTAGAATCTCAGGTTCCGGGCCAGGTAAAAGCGTGCCATCAAGCTGAAGCCAGCCCAGGAAACCAGAGATTCAAGCGAAGAGCTAGAAGCCAGGAGCTAAAGCGAACATGCGCAAGCCGATTAAGTACGTAGAGAAAGCGGTCACCGTCGCCGCCAAAGGCGCTTGGGTGGTCTTCGATCGTTTGAACCGCATCAACCCAGGTGCGTCCCCAATCCCGAAATGGTCCGACAAGCCTCTGCTCAAGTCCTACGAAAAATCCAAGCCGCCCCTCGGCTGGCCTCGCTCCACCGATTCTCTTTGCCCGAAGTGTGTGCCGGAAATCCGTCAGCAGATTCTCGACGGCAAACTTCCGCACGAAGTTTTGATGAACGAAAAGATCGGCGAGATCAAAGCCACCATCGTCGAACGCGATGGCAAAATTTTGATGGTGAAAGATTGTCCCGTTCACGGCCACTTTGAAGACGTAATGTCGATCGACACCGATTTCTCCAAGCACCTCGAAGATGTTTTCCCCGGACGCGATATCGCCGCGCATAACGACGAGAAGCTTCACCATCACGGTTCTTCCACCGTGAAGTATGGACGCGGCTCCGTGCTGACCATCGATCTCACCAACCGCTGCAACATGATGTGCGATCCCTGCTTCATGGACGCGAATCAAGTCGGCTTCGTCCACGAACTGCAATGGGAAGAAATCAAGACCATGCTCGACAACGCGATTACAATTAAGCCGCGTCGTCAAATGAGCGTGCAGTTCTCCGGCGGTGAGCCGACGCTGTCTCCGTATTTCCTCGACGCCGTTCGCTACGCGCGCAAAGTTGGATACAACTCCGTGCAAGCGGCTACCAATGGAATCGAATTCGCAAAAAGTTTTGAGTTCTGCCAGCAAGCCGTAGAAGCCGGAATGCGCTACGCGTATCTGCAATTCGATGGCATCGGCAACGCCGCCAACGCTCACCGCATGGTCGGCAATTTGTTCGACGTGAAATTAAAAGCCATCGAAAACTTGCACAAAGCCGGAGTAGAAATCGTTCCTGTCGTAACCATAGTTAACGGCATCAACAACGAACAAGTCGGACGCATCATCAAGTTCGCGCTCGACAATCCAAAGACAATCAGCTTCCTGAGTTTCCAACCAGTAAGCTTCACCGGACGCGACGAAGCCGTAACCGACGATCGCCGCCAGGCCCAGCGCTACACGCTCTCTCACTTAGCGCACGACGTAAAAAATCAAACCGGCCTAGGCGAGCCCAGCCGCGACTGGTTCCCAATTTCCTTCATGGGAACATTCAGCGATTGGGCAGACCTAATGCACGCCAACGACGTAAAAAACGATTGGGGCCAACTCTCGTGTGGTTGCCACCCGAATTGCGGAACTGGCATGGCGGTGATGATTGACAAGGAAACGAAGGAAGCGGTGCCGGTGACGGCGTTTTTGGCGGGGGATCAACTGGCACCCACCGCCGCGAGAACATCACCGACTGGGCTCTCGAACAATTCCGCGCCCACTACCACGACCCCTCCATCACCAAGTGGGACATCTTCCACTACATCTACGCCGTCCTGCACCACCCCGAGTACCGCGAGCGCTACGCCGCCAACCTCCGCCGCGAACTCCCGCGCATTCCCTTTGCCGCCTGCACCACCGACTGTCATCCTGAGGCAGCGGAGTCCTCGGCTTCGCCGAGGACTCCCAACGAAGGACCTATGCAACTTGCCGACAGCACCGCTGCTGCCAGCGAGTACATAGGTCCTTCGGCCCGCAAAGAACGCGGTCCTCAGGATGACATCGGTGTGTTTAAGGCGTTCGTGAAGGCTGGCCAGCGCCTCGCCGAAATCCACGTTCACTACGAACAACAACCCGAATACAAGCTCACGAAGTTAGAAAAGGCGGGAGAGAAACTCGACTACGCCGTCACGAAAATGAAGTTGAGCAAAGACAAGTCGACGCTAATCTACAACCAGTTCCTCACCCTCAGCGGCATCCCAAAGGAAACCTACGAATACCGCCTCGGCAACCGCTCCGCGCTGGAATGGGTAATCGATCAGTATCAAGTCTCAACCGACAAGCGCAGCGGCATCATTAACGATCCCAACCGCGCCGACGACAAGGAATATATCCTTCGCCTGATCGGCCAGGTAATTACAGTGAGCCTTGAGACCGTAAAGATTGTTGAATCGCTTCCACCTCTTGGCTTGCCATCAGAAGCTCTCGAAGCCTAACCCATTCAATGACTTACCCCCATCCAACCGCCGGGTGCCACACATCCGGGTGCCCCATTTCTCGCGTCCTTTGCGAGAAGTGGGAGTAGCTACCACTGTACTGAACTCAAACCCGATCTTTCCAATACCCCGGCCTTCGCTTGCTTTGTGCAACCGCCACAATGATGACTAAATCAGCCTCGTCAAGATAAACAACGGAGAACGGGAACCGCTGCATGACAAGACGACGCGTGCCGTGAAGATATTTTGGCCACCGCTGAGACGACTCCGCAATCAGCCGAATCGCGCTCGATACGACCGCGCGAAAGTCCGACGATGCCAAGAGATTTCGCGCACGGTACCAACGAGTCGCGCTTCGAAACTCCTCTCTCGCCTCAGGATGAAACTAAAACGACCTACTCACCATCCGGAAACTCGTCAGCCAACTCCCTGAGCAGCTGCTCGCCCGGAATAGTCTT
>CAVRWS010000027.1:0-54515 GCA_963724815.1 uncultured Acidobacteriaceae bacterium | reverse complement strand
CCCGCCGCCACAAAATCCAGCAGCTTCTTATTATTCGAGACCACTTCTTTCTGAGTATCGTAGGCGCGAATCCCCAGCACAATCGTTCCGTAATTGTTCAAGTCTTCGCTCGCCAGTTTCTCCGGCGAAATCGAGCTGACGTTCATTCCTAGTTGCTGCAACACGGTGGGAATATCATCGCCCGCCCCCATAACGTAAGCGACCTTTAAGTCGTGCGGGACTTGTACATCCACAATGCTCACGCGCTGCAACGCAGGCTGGTAGTAATAGAAGCTGCCCAGATCCTCACGGGTCACCAGGGTATAGCCTTCGTTGAACTTTTTGCCCTCCGCATCCAGCGTGGCGCGCACCTGGTCGCGTCCTTCCTGCAGGCCGGCAGGGAAGACTGAGAAGTGAAAATCCTGCTTCTCCCCACGCTGAGCGAATTTCACATCCGCCTGTGCCGGCTCCGATCGCCACCCCTGCGGCAACTCCAGCCGCAATACACCCTGCATTTCGCGATTCAGATTGCTGGTCACGCCTACCGTAACGGTGGAACTCGCGCCGTTATGGGTCGAGATCACGTGCGTTCCGGGTTCCAGCGCAACCGAAAATGCCGGGACTACGGCTACGGGGCGCGCCCGTTCCTTTCCGTTCTCGTCTTCGAACGTTGTTACAACTGTGGCTCCAATCGCACCTTTTGCTTGCTCACCGCCCGTACCCGCAACGGAATACTCAACCCGGGCCCGCAGCACCGGGGGCGGGAAGGGAAGCGTGGCATACTTCTCGTCGTCAATATGATTGAGGCTATCGGTAAAGGGATTATCCCGATGCCAGTACGGGCGGGTGTAGGCCGCATCAACCGGAACTTTCAAGCGAAAGACCGCGTGTACACTATCTCCAGGTTTGATCACAACCTGTTTTGTCTTATCTGAAATTGTGCTCCAGCCTTCCGGTACCTCCAGTTTCAATCCGTCGATCAGCAGCCGGTCCTTTGATCCATTGCGAAAATCCACCGCGACCATGAAATCCTGTCCCGGAGAAACTGTCGTTCGCGCGTCCGTTTCTTTCGGCAAAACTTTTGATGGTTCCGCTCGCGAAACTACGGTTGCCGCAAGATTCACGTTCAGGGCAGCGTTGAGCGCCGCCTGCGCCTGTTCCGTCTTTTCTTCAAGCCAGGCACTCAGGTCAGCCTTCGCGACCGCATTTAGACCGGATTTCCCAATCTCTTCTATCAGTTGCTGAAACTCCGCGATCACCCTGGTTAGCGGCGCTGCCGCAGCGGGGGAATCGTTGCGGTTCGCATCGGCACTGGCTGCGGAAAGCTCGCTGGCAATTTTAGTCAATTCTTGCCGCAGCTGCGGAACCTTCTCTTGCTCCGTCCCTAAACGGGCAGCCAAGCCCGGCAAACTCGTATCGATCCCATCAAAGAAATCTTTTTCGTGCCCATCTTTATCCAACTTTGCGGGTACGATCGAATCCACCAGCTTGTAAAACGTAAACCGGTCTCCTGGCTCCACCGTCCAGCTTCCGGATCCCTGCGAGAGCTGATGCCGCAATCCTTCCATCGCGAACTGTACGTATGACATGCCCAAGTCGGCGTCACGTTCGCCCGTGTTCAACTTCACCGTCCAGTTCGCATCCGGACAGGTCATCGCCCCAAACCCGCACACATTGCCGATGTAAAGCTTCTTCGCCTGCCAGGGTAGCAGCCCTTGAGCGATCTGCTCGGGAAAGCGCTTTGGATCCGCCGCCGCTCGAAACGCTTCCTGGGTCAAGATGCTCGAGGCCTGGTGATGCCCATGTCCATCCCGCGGCGTTCCCGAGAATCGCGCTACCAGCACATCCGGACGAAATGTTCTTATGACGCGCACCATGTCGCCGAGCGCAATATCGTGCCCGCCCCACTTCGAGAAAGTCTCTTCCGCACTTTTCGAAAAGCCAAAATCCGCCACGCGCGAAAAACGTTCCTGCACTCCGTAATACTCATCCGCCGCCAGAAGTTCGAGAGTACGCAGCACGCCCAGCACATCTGACAAATTGCTGCCAACCTTATTCTGCCCACCTTCGCCGCGATTGAGCGTCATCAACAACACGCTGTCGCCATGGCCGCGCGACTCCAGGGTGAGCATTCCGCCATCTTCATCGTCCGGGTGCGCGACGGTCTGCATCAGGTGTGCGGTTGTGGCCAATCGCCGCAGCATCAAGCGCAAGCCGAGAGTGCCTCGATCTTGCGGAAGTTCGGGAGGAGTTCCCTGGTAAGGCAGTTGAGGGAAATCCGTTACCGACCATTGTTGATTGTCCACTGGCCGCGCCGCCGGAGGGTGAGCAGTTTCTCCTGTCTGCTGCGGCGCAGCCAGTAGCAGCAAAGGACACGCCAAAAAAAGTAACAAGAATGAGCCGTGGGTTGTTACAGCTTTCAAGAAATGCCAGACGGGCCGCTGCCAGCGGCCGGCGAGTTGGTCAAGTTCCAAATATCTCACCCTACAAGGATGGGGCCTAGCCCCGCTTGGACGCAAATTCTTTGGCTGCGATGCAATTTGACCGTCATCAAATTACCCTACTGTCCCCGTCCTTCTTTCAATGTCTCCTGACAACTGCTGGCGGCTGTAAGCACCTCGTCAAAGGCGGTTTCTTTCCGCAAGCTCTTCAATAGCGGATCTTCCAACAGCGCGGAATACGCGCAGTAATTCTGTTGGACCGCCGCCTTCAGCAGATGCAGCGCGGCATCTTTCTGTCCGCAATACGCCATCAGCGCGCCTACGTGGTACCAAGCCTCCGGGTCGGGTTCCGTCATCACCGACGCTTCTTCGTCCCGGACAATGCGGTCCATATCCGCCGGCTTTTGCGCCGCCGTGCAGGCCACCAGCAAATCACGATGATAGATAGGAGCTTTGGCCACACTCTTCACCGCCTCCCGCGCCTGTGCCACGTTGCCTGCAGTCAGATAAACGTAAGGGGTCGCCCAGGCCGCCCATTCGGAGCCGGCGTCCAAATGGATAAAGTCCATCGCCCGATCCGTCTGCCCCAACGCCATAAACACCCAGGCACAGGAGCGGAAAGTGAAGTTTCCAGGGTCGAGCGATCGCGCAGCGTTGCACTCCTGGGCCGCCTTCTCCTGCATCCCCGCATAACGCAGCACATAACTCAAAGCGAAGTGAGCGTCGGCGCTTTGCGGCCTGCGCCGCACCAGGTCGGTGGCAGCGTCGTACGCGCGACCCAATTCGCCACGCTCCACGCGGTTCACAATCAGATTGCTGGCGGCTTCCACCAGGTTTGGATCCAGTGAGAGCGCTCGTTCGTAGGCGGCATTCGACCGCTGGAACATCGCTTCTCCGCCGCCTCCATAGATCGAATCAAAGTAATATCGTTGGCCCAATGCCTCCCACGCCGGCGCATAGTTGCGATCTTCTCCCACCACATGTTCCAGAACCGCAATCGCATCCTTGTTCGGCCCCGGATCATGCGGCAGCGCCAAACTATGCAGATACAAGTCGTATGCTTCCTGGCTCTGCGGGCGAGATGCCGTGCTCAACGTTCCCGCAGCCACACCCAAGGCCGGCAACAATCCTTGCTGCACCTGTGTGCTCAATTGCGACTGCAACGAAATCAAATCATTCACGGACGCAGAGGCGCTGCCTTGCCAGAGTAGACGGTCGTTGGGTACGTCAATTGCCTCGAGGGTCACGTTTAACTTCTCGCCCTGGCGCATAAAATGCCCCATCAGCAATCGGCCCACGTGCAGTTGCAATCCCACCTTGTGCGGATCCAGATCGGGTTCCACATACCTGCGCGTGACCGAGGAAGGCCGCACTTCCAGGGAACGAGAGTAACTCAATACGCTGGTCAGTTCGTCGGCCAGCGCGAAGCGTAGATAGTCCACGCTGACGTCGCCGTTCATGTTCTGCAGTGGCAATACGGCAATCGCATTCCGTTCCTCGGCGCTAGCCACTTCGCGATGCTTCCACCAGTACGCTCCCACCGCAGCCAACACCGTGACTAACATGGCCAGACTTCCCAACAACAACCAGAAAACCCATCGACTTCCAGGTCGGCCGAACGTCTTGCTGGCGACCCTGAGCCTTGCGGTCTGTAAACCGCTCCGCACCTGCCCCGATTCATTTTCGCGCTTCAGTTGTAGCAGGTCCGCCTTCATCTGCGTGGCGCTCTGGTAGCGATCCTTGCGGTCCTTCTCCATCGCCTTGCCGATGATGCCTTCCAGCTCCACCGGCACCTTCGGATTCAATTCTCCCGGCGGAACTGGTTTGTCGTGCAGTACAGCATCGAGGGTCATTAAGGAGTTTTTGCCGGTGAAGGGCTTTTTCCCGGTGGACATCTCATACATGACCACGCCAAAAGAAAACAGGTCGCTGCGGAAATCGATATCCTCGCTGCGCGCCTGCTCCGGCGACATATAGACGGCCGTTCCCGGAATCACCCCCACCGCCGTCAAGGAATTGTCATTCGCGCCCCCATCGCTGTCGGTGCCGACGTTGTGCACCAGCTTGGCCAGCCCGAAGTCGAGGACTTTCACCTGCCCGTCAGGAGTCAGAAAAATATTTGCCGGCTTGATGTCGCGATGCACGATTCCCTTGGCGTGGGAAGCTGCCAGCGCATCGGCCACCTGAATGCTAATGTCGAGCAGCTTCTCCGTTGGCAGAGCATGGCCGGAGATGCATTGCTTGAGGCTCTCGCCCTCCAGCTTCTCCATCACGATGAAGGGATGCCCTTGATTGTCTTCAATGCCATGGATGGTACAGATATTGGGGTGATTGAGTAAGGATGCCGCTCTGGCTTCGCGCTCGAAGCGCTCCAGCGATTTGGGATCGCCGGCAAGATTTTCAGGAATGAACTTCAGCGCAACGTGCCGGCCCAGCTTGAGGTCTTCCGCCTCGTAAACCACACCCATGCCACCGCCCCCGAGTTTTCCCAGAATGCGGTAGTGGGATACGGTCTGGCCAATCATGAAAGGGCGTTACTCCCGACGGCGGTAATGTTAGGCTTCGCCGATGATCCCGGTCAACTACAGCCTTTGCGCACAATTAGATGCCGGACGCCGCGCTGACAGTAAGGGAGTTCGACAGGCCAGCGTTTCCCAAAGTGATAACCGCCATGACCTTTTGTTTGTCGACGATGCTCCGAGTATCGGCAGTGAAGGCTACTATGAATCCAGCAACGAATTGCCGGAATCGATTCCCATGGCGCAGAAAGTTAAGGATTCACTTGAACTTGAGAAGGCTATCCGCAGGCGTGCTGCGGAACTGTACTGGCGTGGCGGAGCCGTAGTCGGCCACGACCTCGACAATTGGCGCCAGGCCGAAGCAGAAATTCTGCGCGAAACCGGCGCTCACCTACCTCGTCCCGCCGTAGTGATTAACCTTGAAGGAGTGGTTTACACCGGAGAATACGACCTCGCCACTGCCGATGGTTACTTGCCCGGCGAATGGAAAGCCGGAGATCGAGTCCGCATTCGACTGGAAGGCGAAAAGCTTTTCCTTCGGCGGCCCAATGGCCGCGAACTGGAAACAAGCATTATCAAAAGAATCGGCTAAAATGAATTGTCATCCTGAGCCAAGTAGCTGCTTCGCGAAGCGACGCAGCTACGCAGTCGAAGGATCCCTACTCTCTGCAACCGCGGCAATCACGACTTTGATCTAAGTCCGCTGCTGGGCACCCTATTCCCCTACCCATAACCCAGCCGACGCTCCCACCCACTCCATATTCTTGTTGTGGTCCACTCCCATCATCAACCCGCGCCCCATACGAATAATCGTCAGCACCGCCTGCAATTTTTCTTGCCACACATACATCACGCGCACTTCTGCCTTCGTCGCGCCAAAAGGGGTTTCAATCACCGGTTCAAAATGCAGCCGTTCCTGGAGAATATATTCCCCCCGCTTCTCCATCGGAATGGCCGCGATATCTTCTTTTGTCGGCGCGATCACCACACCCAGCCCCGCGAAAGAATACAAAGGTTTCAAAGCGTAATTGTGCAAGTCGTCCGGAATCTGATCCAGTTGATTCAGAAACCACGTTTTCGGCACCGATTCGTGCCGCAGATAAGGAATTGAAAATTTGCTGATGCGGAAATACCAATTCGGATGCCCCGCCCACTCCACATCCAGATCGTCTCGCCAATCGAATCCCAATTTCACGTTCTTGCGTTGCAACTCGTCGACAATCGCGCGGTTATAAATCCGCCGGATCGGAACCTGCGTGCCGTTGCGCTTGTAATAGAGCTGGTTTCCGTGCTGCCTGATCGCGGCGATATCGACGGTCCTGACTCCCAGCATCTTCTCGGTCATCAGAAAATCTGGAAGAGTCTTCTGCGCAGTGGGATCAATCTCCATCAGAATGACGTTTTCGGGATCGTGATCGCCGACGATTGCCGTCCGCAACAGTTCCACGTACGAGGCTTCGTTTAGCCCACTCAAAAAAAATTTCAGCTCCGAAGCCGGCGGCTGAGGGCCGGAAGCAGACATATCGCGCAGCCCGTAAACATCGATGTAGCTTTGCGCGAGCATGACTTGATACGCATACAGAGAAGGGAAGGCCTGCAGTTCCACCAATTTCGGCTGCAACTCTCCGGTGGAATCGCGCACTAATCCGAAGTCCACCTGGACAAACATGGGGTGCTGCGGTTCATTCGGAACTTTAAATTCCTCGGGAATGGAAGCATTCGAGCGAGCCAGATACTGCGGATTCTCTACCAGTTGCCGGATCAGAACCTTGCCGTCCTCAGCCATCCGTTGCAAAAGTTGCGCCGGAAAAAAGCAAGGCGTCTCCGAAAGACGGAAGTTCACATGCGTTCCGCAAACGTCATCGATTCGCCGCAGAAAGCGCTGATATTTTTCAGGAGTGAAGTTGTCGTTGAATTGTTGTCGGAACGAGGGAATCATCGTAGCGCCGGTATCTCGCCGGCTATCGAAACACTCTAAGCTCTGTCATCCTGAGCGGAGCGTGACGTCCACGAAGTGGGCGTCATGCGCAGTCGAAGGATCTCTGTTTTAGCGCGCCGGCCCTATGCTCGTACCAGAAATTTACCATCCCGCATGATCTGCTCGTCATCCACCCAGATATTGAACTTCCGCCCCACAACATCAATATGCGTCGACGAATCCCACTCCGCGCCCGTGTGCGCCCCGTAAGGGTTTCCAAACGCAATGTGCACGCCAGGATATTTCTCATCCTGCAGAATCTGCCCAATCACATCCTTGAGATCGATGTTGGTGCCGATGGCGAACTCGCCCACGCGGTCGCTATTCACATCGGTGTGCGTATACTTCCAGAAATCGTCTTCCAGTTCGCGATTTTCAGAATGCGCCTCGGTGAGGCGGTTTCCCTTTATGCGTACGGTGAGCGGCCTTTCCTGGAGATTTCCAAATTTTGTGCAGAGATAATCCCCAACTACGCCGTCGATTACAAATGTGCCGTTCACTTCGCCCGGCGTCGTAAAGATTTCACCGCCCGGTAGGTTGCCCCACTTTTCGGCGGAGATAATTCCACTCGTTTTTAGCCAGCGATAATTAGGATTCAAATCCGCAATCAGGTCCGTCCCGGCTGCGGTTTTCGCCCGCACTCGCCGCGCCGTACGCACTATCGCAACCACCTTCGCGCTCAGCCGGTCGACTTTCTGGAAATCCGCCCGCATTCCCTCCAGCATGATCTGCCGGTTGATGTTCACCATGTGCGCGTGCCGGATCTTTTTCCGATTCACCACATCCGTCATCTGCATGCGCGATCGCAATTCATTCCGCTGCGCCCACACCGCAAAAATAGAAACCTGACTAGTCTCGAGATCGGCGGCGATCTCCGGCGGCAAATCCCTTAGCGGTCGCTCCGCCACATCTTCCAAAACCCACACGCGATGCGGGGAACCAAGCTTTTCGAGTTCGGCCACGATGGCAGCCGCAATCTCCTGCGTGGCTTCGTCAGTAATAACGCAAACTTTCTCCTCCGGTTGCACGCGCAAACAAACGTGGATCGCATTGCGCGCCCCGATTGAGTATTCAGGATCGAAAGTGCGCGTACCCCACCCCGCCCGCGTTTCTTGTGACTGGGTGGTGGTGATTTTGAGTTGCCCTGCCGGGGTGTTCATTGTCCTAATTTTCTCTTCATCTATCCGACTTTTCTTGCCGAAGTTGTCTCAACTTCCGTCAAGCCTACTTCGGTCTCTTCGATAATATAATCGACAACTTTTTTCAGATCTCCAGTCTCCTGGTAAACTCGTAACTGGCGGTCCGCGCCGCTGCCCTCATCCAGCATGGTATGGATGTAGTTCAACTCCTCGCGAGAATCCAGTTCATCCACCACATCGTCTACAAACTCAAGATATTCGCGAATCAAATCCCGTGCTGGAACCTCGATTTGTTTGCCGAAATCGATCAGCTTTCCGTCCATGCCGTAGCGCGATGCACGCCACTTGTTCTCCATTATCAGCGCACGGCGATACAGGCGAAATCCCTGATTCGCTGTATGTAGCTTGTACAGCTTGGCCACAGTGGCCTGGATCAGCGCGGCCAGGGCGATGGTTTCATCGGCGCGCATGGGAATATCGCACACGCGAAACTCAATGGTATTAAAAAAAGGATGCGGCCGAATATCCCACCAGATTTTCTTCGCATTATCGATGCAGTTTGTCTTGATCAGAAGCTTGATGAAATTTTCATACTCGCCCCAGCTGGGAAAATAATCGGGAATATTCGTTCGCGGAAACTTATCAAAAACTTTGCAGCGATAAGATTTCAACCCTGTATTCATCCCCAGCCAAAAGGGCGAATTGGTTGAGAGCGCGAGCAAGTGCGGCAGAAAATACCGCGCGTGATTCATCATGTGAATTGCGGTCTCGCGATCCTCGATCCCAATGTGAACGTGCAGGCCGAAAATTAAATTGGCTCGCGCTACTAACTGCATATCTTCGACAATGTTCTTGTAGCGCGCGTCGGGATTAATATCCTGCGTTCGCCAATCGGAAAACGGATGCGTCGCCACTGATGCCAGCCGCAATCCATTCTCCCTGGCGAGGCGGATAATATCGCGCCGCAGCATCTTCACTTCCGCCTTGGCTTCCTTAATGTTCTTGCAAACCCCTGTGCCCACTTCGACGACCGACTGATGCATCTCCGCTTTCACCCGCTCCTGCAGCAGCAACTTGCCCTTCTCCAGAATTTCCGCATGAATATGCGACCGCAGATCCCGCGTCTCCGGATCGATCGTCTGATATTCCTCTTCAATCCCAATGGTGAAAGTAGGTTTCATCGCAGTGTCAGGAGAATCCTCTGATTCCCAGCAGTACAAAAAGGCTTGTCATTCCTAGCGAAGCGAGGAACCCGCTGTTTAGCCGCAGTTCCCCGGTTCCCGGTCCCAGCCCCGAGTCCAAACAGTATAACAACGACGCCAAGAATGACGATCAGAAGCTATGGTGCGCCTGGAACCAGGATAACCACAGGAAAAAACCCACAAGTATGAGCATCAATGCGCTCAAGCAAATGGAAAGTACGGAAAAGAGACTGCGAATCCAGTGTCCCGGCGAAAATGCGAGAAATAACAAGAAGATGGCGATCACTTGACCGATCAGGATCGCCCCGATTCCCCAAACGATGAATATCTCGTTGAGACCGCCAGCCATAGCGCCAATGCCCGTCGCCTTTTGTCTTGAGATGCCAAGGATGGTGTGGCCAAGCCCAACCACGATTGGAAGCCAAGGTGCCCACGCCAGCACCACGCCCCACAGAAAGCGCTTTTTCTTTAGCTCATCCACTCAGTTCTCATCATGTCTAACTCTACTTTTACTTTGGTGCTCGCGAAGCGCATGCCTTGGTCAGTTCTTCGCTTTCCCCCGCCTACGCTCGGCGACCCACGCGGGTTCACCCTTTCGCGCGGATTTGTCCGTCGGAGCCTTCCCTGCCAGAAACGCCGCCCATCGCATTTCCCGCGCTGGATCTTCTCCGGTCACAGCCATCTTTACTGCCATCTCAGCCACAGCGTTTACGATCCAATCAAAATTCTCCTGTCCCACCGATGTAATTTCCGCATCCGGAGCGGGATTGAGAAAGTCGATTGCATAAGGTACGCCACGCTCCACCGCAAACTCCACGGTATTCAGGTCGTATCCCAACACGCGGCACAAAGTCAGCGCGTCTTTTTCTATTCTCGCTCGCAAGGCCTCCGACGATGGCGGTGGATTCCCCTTTACATAGCGCTCGTGAAACGGCGCTCGTGGATCGTACTTCATGATGTGAACTTTCTCCTGCCCCACCACATAACAGCGGTAATACTCTTCAAATACAACGCCGTGCTGCAGCGTCATGCATAAATCACCGGTCTGGTTGTAATGTTGGAAGAATTCCTCCGGCGAATGCACGTGATAAACATGCTTCCATCCGCCACCGGAATAAGGCTTGAGGAAAGCAGGAAAGCCTACATAGTCAAATATCTCCTGCCAGTTCAGAGGATAGATTAGATTCCGCATCGAGCGGTCGGTCGTTCCTTCCGGATGCTTGTTATGCGGCAAAATCACCGTCGGCGGAATCGCGACGCCCAGCTTGTGCGCCAGCGCGTAGTTGAAGAACTTGTCATCCGCCGTCCACCAGAACGGATTATTCACCACGATGGTTCCGTGCAGTGCTGCGTTCTTGAGATATGCGCGATAAAACGGAATATCCTGCGAAATTCGGTCAATGATAACGGCATACTTTTGCGGCTCGTCCATGCGAACCCCGCCCACCTGCACAAACTCCGCAGTAACATCCTCGACCTTCATCGCGTTGATCTTCTCCACCACCGCTGGCGGAAAAGTATTTTCCATTCCGAATAAAATCCCAATTTTCTTCATCCCATCCCCCTCACTTAGCCAGTCCGATCATCCGTTCACTGTGTCATTCCGAATCGGGCCGAAGGCCCGGTGAGAGCCCGCCCTGAGCGAAGTCGAAGGGAACCTGCCTCATTCTCGCCCTCCAACCACCCGCGTACACCTAAAAATATTTCTCCGCCATCCTCAACCACAGCGGCCAATCATGTTTCGAATTGTCTCCATAAATATCCAGCCAGTGCGGCACCGCTTTCCCATTCAGCATCGCGGAAAACTTCACATTCTGGTCCAGACAAATATCCCAATCGGCCGAGCCCAGTACGATTTTCATCTGCCGGTAGCGGCTCAAAAACCAGTCGTCGTTCTGGTTCGGCAGATAATCCGTCGGGCAATTGAAGTAACAATCGTCATCGTAATATCCGTCCAGAAATTGGTGAATATCGAACGCCCCGCTCATGCTGACGCAATGCGTGACTACATCGGGATGCTTAAGCGCGAAATTTACCGCGTGATAAGCACCGAAGCTGCACCCCGTAAGCGCCAGCCGAGGAGTTTGATTCTTCCACCGGATAAAAGGCAGCAGTTCATGCAGCACGTAGCGCTCGTACTGGAGATGCCGCATCACGCGTACCTTGGGATGCACGCCTTTGTTGTACCAACTCTCGGTATCGACCGCATCCGTACAAAATATCTGCAGTTCGCCGCGGTCAATTTGTGGAGTGAGAACGCCGATCATTCCACGATCTTCATACTCGAAGAATTTACCCATGGAAGTGGGAAACACGAGCAGCGGCGTGCCGCTGTGCCCGAAGACCAGCATTTCCATATCGCGATTCAATTCCTGGCTGTATCTCTTGTGATATTCGCGATTCATTTTTCGACGTTCCGGCAGCGGACGAAGTATATTACCTGAACTGCAAGGCGCAGGTATTCCACTTTGGTACCGATTGCTCGCTCCCTTCTCTCAAAATGGTATCGTGATACGAGATATGTCGTGGAAGGTTCCCAAACTGATCCCGCGTTCGGCTCCAATGATTCTGCTTGTGCTTACACTCGCGGCCGCCAGCGGATTTGCCGCCGTGAGCCATCTGGTTATGCGTTACACTCTTAACCAGCAGGCGCGCGGGCGCAAGCTTTATGCCCTCGGATTGAATTACGCGAACGCCGGCAACTACAACGACGCGATCAATGCCTTCCGTGCCGCGCTTACCTGCGATCCCACCAACTCGCAATATCAGCTCAGCCTGGCCCGCGTCCTGCGCGACAGCAATGATCCTCAGCGTCTGGAGGAAGCAGAATCCTATCTGCTCGCCCTTTGGCAGCGGGCTCCGCAGGATGCCTCAGTCAATCTTGCCCTCGCCCGCGTGGCCGCCCATCGTGGTTCGATTGAAGATGCCATCCGTTACTACCACAACGCCATGTACGGCGTCTGGGATTCCGATCCCGATGGCAACCGCAATCGCGCGCGCATCGAGCTGATCCAATTCCTGCTTAGGGAGAACGCTCGGGCGCAGGCTGATTCCGAACTCATCGCCCTGTCTGCAGCGCTGCCACGCGACCCCGCCGCGCATCTCCAGGCAGCGCGACTCTTTAACCAGGCCCAGGATTACAACGGAGCACTCGCCCAGTATGAGGAAGTATTGCGGCTGGATCCGGGAAACGCCGCTGCTCTGGCAGGGGTTGGCGAAACCGCTTACCGCGCCGGTAATTACAGTTTCGCGCAGCATTATCTGCGTAGTGCGGCGAGCGCGAATCCGAACGACGCACAATCCCGCCAGCTGCTGGCGTCCACCGACTTAGTGCTTCGTTCGAATCCCTTTCATAGCCATATCTCGGACGCCGAGCGCAACCGGCGAATCATCGCCGCGTTCAATCAAGCCGAAGATCGCCTTACCTCGTGCGCTCAGCAGGCTGGCATCGATCTTAAGGCTACAGATAATCCATCCCCGTCCCCGCTGGTTGGGCTTCAAGCGCGCTGGCTGCTCGCCAAGCCGGATCTTGCACTGCTTCGCTCTCCTGCCGAGACGGACCTTCCGGACGCGATCATGGACGTGGTTTTTCAAATCGAACAGCAGACGTCGACAACCTGCGGCGCGCCGCAGGGTCTGGACCTCGCTCTCCTGATGATCTCTCATAAGCGCGAGGCAATCAGCCAATGAGCGACATCGCTCCGATTGCGGATCCTTCCTTGCCTGCGCCCACACGGGTTAAGGTTCCTCGCCGTTTGTTCTCCACGGTGGAAGGTGTCTTTAACGAAGAAGTATTTTTTTTAATACTCTGTGTATTCATTGGGATTTTCTCTGGCTTAGCGGTTGTGTGTTTTCGACTGGCAATCGACTGGACGCACCTCGCTTTGCTTGGTCCGCTGCCGCAAAGTCATAGTTGGCGTTTGTTTGTAGTTCCCGCGGTTGCCGGATTGGTGGTAGCCGTGCTTGTGATGCACGTTTTCCCGGGCATTCGTGGCAGCGGCGTGAATCAGACCAAGTCCGCACTCTACATCTTCAACGGATTCATTCCATTTCGCACCGCGGTAGGAAAATTCCTCTGCGCCGGCCTTGCCATTGGATCCGGTCAATCGCTCGGTCCGGAAGATCCTTCCCTGCAAATCGGAGCGGGAATTGCCTCCGCCCTGGGACGTCAACTTGAAATCTCTCGCGAGAAGCTGCGGCTAATGGCTCCTGTGGGCGCTGCCGCAGGCCTGGCTGCCGCTTTCAACGCTCCTATCTCGGCCGTGCTCTTCGTGATCGAAGAAGTCATCGGACGCTGGAGCGCAGGCATCCTGGGTTCGGTCGTTCTTTCGGCTGTAGCCAGCGTGGTGGTGGTGCGCTCGTTTCTCGGCAGTGAACCGCTGTTCAGAATTCCCCTCACGACCTTTAAGCGCCCCAGCGAACTGATTGCTTATGCGGTACTCGGTCTGGTTGGGGGACTAGCGTCTGTCGCCTTCGCCAAATCGGTTGGCTACCTGCGTCCGCGCCTCAAAGCTTTGCCGCGATGGACTCACTACTTTCAGCCTTCCGTTGCCGGGCTCCTGGTTGGCTTCATCGGATTTTTCGGATTTCCCCAGGTCATGGGCGCAGGCTACGACTCCATGGATCAGGCGATGCACGGGCAATACGCATGGAAAATCCTGGCCATGCTCGCCCTTTTAAAGATTGTTGCTACCACGATCTCTTTTGTGAGCGGCACTCCGGGCGGAATGTTCGCACCTACGCTTTTCGTGGGAGCCATGCTGGGCGGCGCTGTCGGCGATCTTGAGCGCTTCTACTTTCCGCACCTCACCGGCTCGACCGGAACCTACGTTCTGGTAGGCATGGGAGTCTTATTTGCGGGTTTCCTTCGTGTACCCATGACCTCCGTCTTCATGGTTCTGGAAGTCAGCGGTAATTACGAAATTATTGTTCCCGTCATCGTGGCCAATACCTTTGCCTACGTGGTTTCGCGCTGGCTGCAACCCGTCCCTATTTTCGACCTGCTCACTCGTCAGGACGGACTGATTCTGCCCTCCCTGGAGGAGGAACGTGAGGAAACGATTCTGCGCGTCGAAGATGCCATGCTTTCGGTTCCTCCCGTTATTCTCAGCGCGCAGGATTATGTCGATGCCAACTTCCACCGCGTGCAGAACTCCACTGAAGCCGCTTTTCTGGTGCGCATGCATCCTAGCGGCTGGAGCACCGTCACGCGCGAACAACTCCAGCGCCTTTACCGCGAGGGTAAGGGCGAACTCACCTTAGCGTCCGTTCTTCCCGCTCAATCTCTACCGAGTCTGTATCCCGATCTCCCGCTGGATTCCGCGCTACGCTATGTGAACGACTACCTCATTATCCCCGTCGTCAATCGCGCCGACTCCAAACGCCTAGAGGGTGTCGTCTCTCGCGAATCCGTCTTCAAGAAATACGGCAGCAGAACTGAGATCGAGGTCACCAGTTAGAAACTGAACCCTCATTTCCTCACGGTGGTTGTTTCCCGACAAAAAGACACCCGCGCTCACGCGGGGCGGGTGTTAGCAGACAAGATAACGCTACTTGCCGAACAATCCCTTGTCTACACCTACGCCGGTACACAAGTCATAACCGGCGGTTGCGCTGTGGGTGCCGCAACTGCCGGAGGTGATGTCGGTAAAGTCAGAAGTATTTCCCATGTTGGTGTAAATTTCCGTATTCTCAGCATTGCTGCTGGCGTGGAAGGTGCCGGCATTGTTGATGATTCCCGCCAGCGAGGGCGAGGCTACACTGGTGCCATATACTTCCAGCCAGCCGCCGTAGCAGCTCGAGTTGTAAACCGCCACGGGCGATCCGCCGCTGGAATCGAACGAAAGATCGGGGGTGCCGCGGTGAGTGCCTACTACGCCAGAGACCGAGCTCTGAAACGATGGCCGGGATTCGTACCTGCTGGTGCCGCCCCCGCCATCACTCCATGCGGTCTGGTTAGTGTAATTTCCTCCGCTGCGATTCACTTGCGTGCCTCCGGCGGAGACTACGTTGACCGAGGAGCTGGGATAAATGACGCCAGGTGAATCTCCTGCCGAGGCGAAATAGACCACGCCTGACTGGGTGAAGTAGTGATCTGAACTGGTCTCGCCGCTGGTTTCACTTCCTCCCCAACTCATCGATACTTCGCCCTTGCCGCCGTGTGCGGCAATGTAGGAGTTCGCTGCCGTTACCGCGGCATACAGAGCGCTGTTCGACGCAGAAGAGGCTTCCATCAGCACGATCTGCGCGTTCGGCGCCATGGCATGCGCCCACTCGATATCCAGCGATTCCTCACCTTCCCAGCCGGAGCTGCAGGCATTGGATGGCTTCCTGCCGGACGCATACAGTACCGAGAAATTCGGCGAGGGCAAGCCAAATTCGCTGGAGAACGTCGCTAGATCCGTCGCGGCGCTCGGATAGTCATAAGCGTCCACGATCACGATTACGCCGCTGCCGCCCGTAGGAACCTCAGTAGTGGTTGCAATCGGGCAGCCGCTGATCGGGGCGGAGACAACGTCGTACACACAGCCCAGCGAGGCCGGCGTTTCGCCGCCAGGATTGGCGAGCGGTTTAATGGCCCCTTCGGGAGCGTACACGATGTAGTTGGTGTGCATCTTTACGCCAATGTCCTGTGGCCGCTCGATGCTGGATTCTGGAACGATGCCGTTGCCTCGTCTAACCTGCGCTGAAGCCATGCTTGCGGCGGCAAGCGCGGCGACGCTCACAATGATTGTTTTTCGCATTTCATCCTCCTGATATTTTTTAGCCGAACGATTGGCTCTTTCACTGCCCATGCAAATCCTGAGCGACCGCACGCCGCGGATCAGTGAGCCACAAAAGTCTGAACGCGCCTCGACTCCAAGTCAATGCGCAAATGTCCTTCTGACTTTTGTGTTCGTTTTTCGTAAATTCGATTTGGGAATAACCCTACTGGGGTGACCCGACTTCGCTGCGCTCAGTGTTGTCGGTACGTTTGTAAGCAGTGTACTTGATGATTTCTCGCAGATGGGCAGACCGCGATGGAAAGCGAAGGGTGTCGTCCGAACGCGTGTATGCCGGAAACCAGTAGCGTCCATCCACTTGCTGGCGATAGGTCACGAACGTTGGCTGTAAATGTGCCTGCTCATGTTTTTTTACCTGAATTTTCTCTGGACCGCTTTTGCCGCAGAGTTTCACGATTTGAAAATCCTGCGCGTCCACCCAGATCCGACCGGTAAAGTATCGCTTGCCGTTCTCTTCTTTTTTCGGTTCAACATGGAACAAGTACGTGTCCAGATCATCCACGTGCTGCTGTCCGGCATAGGTCAGGTTGTACTGCGGCAAGTCATCGCTGGTCATCATGAGCGGCATGAAAACTCGAATGTCTTCCATGTCGTTTTGTTCCAACTGAATGCCTCGCAATGAAGGTTGCGCTGCGTAGGTCACTGACTCGAGCCGCCTGCCCTTCGCATCGTAAGAAATATTTGTGACTTCGTGAAACTCGCCGGTCACACTTGTGCCGCTGAGCGTCTGCACGAGCACATCTTGTTTGTAGGTATAGTGCAAGCGCACTGCTTTCGTTTCCGCTTCGGCCGCGCCAAACTTCCGGATGACTTCTTCCACGCTCACAGTTTTTGGGGAGAGAAATCCAGGAGGCCATTGCCGTCTTCACAATTGGTCTGCGCTAGCGAAGCGATTGGCAGCAGGAAGCAAAACGCGAGGAGCGCAAGCAGGGGGAAGGGAATTGCACTGGGAATCCTCAGCCTGAAAGCAATGCCAGCTTTCATCTGTCCATAACCTCCCAGCGCCGAAACGATATACCCGTCGCCAGGGGCTTGCAAGTCTTGCGTAGATTAGCTTTTCGCGGCTTTTCCACATGTATGCAAAATCTTTCTCATAGGCCGCTGAACGGCCTTGTAACTCGAATCCTGGGCCCTTGGCTTTGGTATGTGGATTGCCCCTATTTTATGTGCAAGCGTCGAGACTGAGAGTTTGGCTCTTTCACAAAATCGGCGCCATCCCGTAACGGCGCATCCCCCAGACTAGGACTATCTATGAAGATCACAATTTTCGCGTTCTGCTTTCTCTGTGCCGCCGCAGCTTTCGGACAAACTACCACTGTGTTGTATTCCAACCCGCAACCCGTCGTTATTCCTAGCCATCCAGAGCATGCTGCCACGCACCCCATGGGACAGGAATCCACACTGCTCCAGACGTCCGTCTACAGCTATGGGCAGGGCGAGCAACCGCTTTGGCAGTTTGCCTCCGATAAACGCGAAGTTCCACTCGGGGATGTAGCTCGCGCATATCGCCAGGGACATGTGCTCGATAAGAAGGCTGTAATAGTTTCGACTAATTAAGAAGAGATTTCCGAAACGAGCTCTACTCGCCAGCGCCCATCATTATGATGGGCGTTGTCGGTTTCTCGGATCCCGATTGGTTCTCGATCGTAATGGCAAATGCCTTTGCCTCGATTCCCGGTGGCAACGGAGGATTCACCACGCCGGCACTTCCGTGGGCATCCGGCTTGAATACCCCCGCAGGGATCGGATTTCCGCTGGTCGGAATCAACCACAATTCATAAGCTTTCTCTTGCGGCAGCGGCGGCAGGTTGCTGGCCAGAAAAACCAGACTGTTCCGGCTGCGCAAATAAAATGCCTTGCCCTGGGGCTGGGGCGAAGTTTTCACCGCCACTAAAGTCACGCGCTGTGCTTCCGGCTCAATAATGGGCGCGGCGATTCTGCGCAATTCATTCAATTGCCGCGTACTCTCGGCCTCGCTGGATCGCGCCGAAGCTAGCATCGCACGCAGCGATGTATTTTCTTTCCACAGCGAAAGCGAAAACACGATAACCGCGGCCGTTGCAGCCCATCCCAGCCATCCCCACCAGGAACTGCGCGCAGAACTTTGAACCACCGCGGACCTTGGTTCCCGCGCCACTGCGTCCAATAATCTTTGCCGCGCCCGCTGCGGAGGTCTGGGTCCAGCCGCCGACATCGCAAGCAGAGCTGTATCCGCACGTAATTGCTCCAGTTCAAGCCGGCAGGCCGCGCAGGTTGCCAGATGTTGCTCGAGCTTCGCGCGGTCGTCTCCCCGCAACTCATCCAGCGCGTAGAGCGCGAGATCCTCGGCGCATTGTTCGTGCTCGCTCATGGTCTATCAATTAAACAACAAGAAGCCAAATGTGGGACAGTGGCCTTCGGCTGTCCCCTCTCATCAACTCTGAAATGCCTTCCGCAGGGTAATCAACCCCGCCCGAATCCGTGTCTTAATCGTACCCAACGGCTCTCCAGTTTTTTCCGCAATCTCCGAGTGACTCATCCCTTCCCAATAGGCCATCTCCAAAGCTCCGCGTTGTGCCGGAGCCATGCTTCCCATTACTCCACGCACCTTCGCCGCCGCCCGCGCACGCTCTGCCTCCCCGGCTAGGTCAGGCGCTACGGACAACACTACATTTTCAATATTGGTTTCTGGACGGCGCTTTCTGAGGGAGTCAATGGCCCGGTTGCGTGTGACCACCGCCAGCCAGCTTGCTAAATTTCCGCGGGCCGCATCGAAGGCATGGGGATTACGCCATAATTGCAGGAAGACCTCTTGCAGCACATCTTCGGCGGCTCCCGTATCTCCGAGCACTCGCAACGCGACGGCATATACCACGGAAGAGTAACGGTCGTAGAGCTCCGCCATTGCCCCCTGATCGCCGGTCTTCAATCCGGTGACAATAGACAGATCCGCGGTTGTTCCTTCTCGCTGCGGGCTCGGCAAACGCTCTCGCTCTTCCTTCACTGGATATACGAAAAATCAGTCTTCAGTGGATTGCTGTCGGGGACGACCGTCGCCAAACAAGCGCCGACGGCAAGCCGCCTCTGTGAAACCCTGTGTCCCCTGTGTTAAAGGTTTTAGCCCGCCCTACTGGCTCAGCTTAATCGCCAGTTGCCGCTCCGGCTGCGTCATCTGGCTCCAGAGTTTCTGCAGATCGTCCTGCAACCTCTGATTGTCAGGCTCCTTGTGAAGAGAAAGCGCGAACCAGCGATAAGCTGTCGGCAAATCTCGCGGCGTGCAGGTTCCGCTCGAGTAAAGCGA
Organism: uncultured Acidobacteriaceae bacterium; assembly: GCA_963724815.1. Taxonomy (GTDB): domain Bacteria; phylum Acidobacteriota; class Terriglobia; order Terriglobales; family Acidobacteriaceae; genus Sulfotelmatobacter. The sequence goes on along the minus strand of CAVRWS010000027.1, from coordinate 35,195 downwards.
GCCCAGCAGAATCATCGCTTTCGTATTAGCCTGCGTCGCTGCAGGTTTCAACAGGCGTAATCCCCGATCACAATCCTGTGCCACGCTTTGTCCGTAGATATATTTCTCAGCCTCAGCCACAGGATCCAGAGGAGTGACCGGAGTGGGCTTGCGCGCGCGCAAAGTTCGAGCCGCAGAGGGCTTTGCCACATCGGGCTGCGCAGGAGCCTCAGGTTTCGATGGCCCCGCTTCAGCGCTTTCTGCTGATTCTGACTGAGCCGGCTTATCCGTGGAAGCATTGTCCTGCGGCTTGTCGGGCGCAGTATTGTCGCTCGATGCAGGGCCGGAGCTTGCCGGCGTTGCCGGTGGAGAAGTAGCTCCCGTTCCGCTTGATGCCGCACCACTTGCAGGCGGAGCCGGAGTGGCACCGGTAGCGCCCGAGTCTGCTGCAGGTGGATTCGGGTTGGCAGCTGCGGGATTCGATGGATTCGGGTTCGCGCTACTTGGCGTCGCGGCGGCTGGTGCTGCGGAATTGGGTACCGCAGGATTTGGCGCCGCAGCCTCTGGAATCGAAGCCGGAGCCGGCGCTGTGTTCCCAGAAGGTGTGTTTCCGGAATCCGGCGCATTTTGCGCGGCGGGCGCCACGGCTCGCGAAGGCTTCAAAAAGTCGAAGCCGCCTTGTTTCCAGCGAAGGTAGCCAAAGCCGCCAATCAACGCTAGAGCGATCACAACCAGGAATATCTTGCCCCCTCCGCGCTTCGGCTCTTCTTCATCGTCGTCGAGAAGATAATCCAGATTACCCGATGTGCGTAAATCGTGGCCCCTGCCCGAATAGGTCTGTCTGCTCCGTCCATCGGCGGGTTTATTCAACCCGAGGAACGATGGTCCGCTAATCACCGGATCACTGTTTACCGGACCGCCATTTCTCGGCGGATTAGGAACTGACGGAGCGGGCGCGGGTTCGGCAGGCGATCGAGGAATTTGCGCGGCAACTGTGGAGCCACCCGCCGGCGTACGATTTGCTGCCGGAACGGTCACATCACTCGCCAGCCGCGTCGGCAGCCGCACTTCCCCAGAAGGATGCGTGATCGCGGCTTCGGGACGCTTATCGGCAGCGCTCGCCGCCGCCCGGTTCACGGTCTCCGCTTTCGGCATCAGAGTCGCTCCACACATCCCGCAGAAGCGGTTGCCCTCGGAATTCTCATTTCCGCATCGTCCGCAGCGCACATGCCCTCCTGTATCCATCTCTAGATTAACTCCACACCCGCATTTCTAGCGAGTACGATGCAGATCCCAGCCCAGCCGCCACGGAGAATTCCCGAGAAGACGCCAACTCATTATCCCGGCGCACCTTTCATGCTATGCTGCGCAAAACCTGCAACTACCTTTAGGATTGCCTGTGCTGATTGAATTGCGATTGGAAAATTATGCGGTCATCGACAACGCCGTCGTCGAATTCGGCCCTGGCCTGAACCTGCTCACCGGAGAAACTGGCGCGGGCAAGTCCATCCTGGTTGACGCCTTGGCGCTGTTGCTGGGAGAAAAGGCATCGAGCGAGGTAATTCGCGCGGGTGCTGAGCGCGCTGTTGTAGCGGCGGTATTTGAATGCGCAGGCTCGGCTGCAAACGAAATCGAGCAGACCCTCGAACGCAATGGACTAGACGAATCGGAAGACGGATCTCTGATTATCCGCCGCGAGATTTCCTCCGCCGGCAAAGGCCGCGTATTCGTCAACAATCAAGCCGCAACCGTCGCTGTGTTGCGGCAGCTCGCATCGCATCTCGGCGTAATCCACGCCCAGAACGAATCCATCCTCGCCTTCGATCCACCGGCCCGGCTCGCATTATTAGATGCCTTCGCCGCAAGCGAGCTCGCACCGGTAGCTGCGGCGTATGAAGTCTGGAAGAGAATCCTTAGTCGCATGGAAGAGTTAGAACAAGGCGAGCAGGATCGCCTTCGCCTGGTCGATCTTTGGATATTTCAAAATCGCGAGATCGACGAAGCGAAATTGCAACCCGGCGAAGACGAGCGCCTGGAAACCGAAAAGCGTGTGCTGGCGAACGCGGAAAAAATCTACAACTCCGCCATGCAGGCCTTCGATCTGCTTTATGAAGGCGATGCTTCCACCTCCGCGTCGTTGCGCTCGGCGCAAAGGCAAATCGCCGAACTGGCCCGCTTCGAGCCCAAATTTCAGGAAGCCCTCGCCGCCCTCGAAACCGCCCGCATCAGCGTGGAAGATGTTGGCGCAACCGTCCGCGACTATGCTGGCGGCATTCATGCCTCGCCAGAACATCTTGCGGAAGTAGAAGACCGGCTCGCGTCGCTGGATCGCTTGAAGCGCAAATACGGTCCAACGCTGGGTGATGTAATCAATTTCGGAGCCGATGTTGCCCGCAAGCTTTCCGAGATTGAAAACAAGGACGAAATTTTGCGCGAGCTGCGTGCCGAGCTGGCGAAAGCCGCCACAGAATATCTACGCGCGGCGCGCATGCTGTCAAAGACTCGCCACGGCGCCGCCCGCAAGCTCGAAAAACTAGTCGAGGCAGAGATCAACGATCTGGCGATGAAGTCGGTCTTTCGCATTCAGATGACAACCAGCGAGGAAGAAGGGAACTGGTCTGCGAGCGGAATCGATCAAGTCGTTTACATGATCTCAACCAATCCCGGCGAACCCATGCGCCAGTTGGAGCACATCGCCTCGGGAGGGGAACTGTCCCGCGTCATGCTCGCGCTGAAAGTCAGCGTGGAAGACGCCGCGAGAAGTGTGGCGCGGGCGCCCTCGCCCGCGAAAGCCGGCAGCGCCCGTGCCGCATCACAGCGCACCATGGTTTTCGACGAGATCGATACCGGCATCGGCGGACGCGCCGCTGAAGCCGTCGGCAAAAAACTAAAATTCCTAGCCCGGTCCAATCAGGTGCTCTGCGTAACCCACCTCCCGCAGATCGCCACCTTCGCCGATCATCACTACGTCATCGAGAAAAAGGAACGCGCCGGGCGCACCCGCACCACGATCCGTTCAGTTTCCGGCGAAGAACGCACCGAAGAAATAGCCCGCATGTTAAGCGGCTCCAAACTAACCGATACCTCGCGCAAGCATGCTGAACAGATGATTAAAGCCAACGGATAGATTACTTTCGCGTTAAATAGGGTTGACGGCAACCATCGGCTTAGCTAACATTAATTAGCTAACAAGCGCGAGTCCAAAATGGAAACTATCACTATTCATAAGGCAAAGACCCAGCTTTCCCGGCTCATCGAAAAAGCTCGCCGGGGAGAGGAAGTCATAATTGCGCGTGGGAAGCAGCCTGTGGTGAAGCTCGTCGCTCTGCCGACGGCTAAAAAAGGAGAGCGAATTCCCGGAGCGTGGAAGGGAAAGATTTCTTACACCGCCGATGCTTTCGATCCTTTGACCGACCAAGAAGTGAAAGATCTGGGGTTTGAATAAGTCGTTCCGTTATCGCCGGTTCCTGCGCGTTCCACAAACTGCTTGAAAGTTCTTCTCGACACACACGTCGTGGTTTGGTGGTTAGAGGATGCCAGTCGGCTCTCCAGGCGAGCAGTCGCGATTCTTGCTAACCGGAATAATGGAATCTTGATCTCGGCGGCAGTGGGATGGGAAATGGCGATCAAAGTAAACCTGGGTAAGCTTAAGCCACGGTCCCTCCTCGACGGTCTAGGTCGCATAGTGGAGCAGGAGGCCTTTTCCGAGCTGCCGATCTCGCTGGAAGCGGCTGTCCGAGCAGGAACGCTGCCACTCCATCATCGCGATCCCTTTGACCGGTTGCTAGTCGCTCAATCTGAATCGCTGAATGTGCCCATTCTCAGTGCGGACGCCATTCTCGACCGGTACCAGATTAAAAGACTTTGGTAAGTTTTCGCGCAATCCCCTTAGTGCTGTTTCCCCATTCGCTGCACCCAATCCCTCTTCGCTGCTAATTCCCGCCATTTCTTCGCCTTACATTGACCATCTGGATGCGTTCCGGTAGCCTATTAGTTATCCGAAGAATGGGGATAGTGTAGGCTGATCGTACCTTTTTCATGCCTTTATTTTGCATCGCATGGGGTGCGGGGATGATCTCACCAGTGGGAGCTAATGGTGCCAAACCAAGGTAAGACGTTACTTTTGTTAAAGCCTCGCGGCTTCTGTGCCGGGGTGGTCCGGGCCATCGACGTCGTCCGCATCGCCCTCGAAGCCTTCGGCCCGCCCATCTACGTCCGCAAGGAAATTGTTCATAACAGCTTCGTTGTGGATGAGTTGCGTGGCAAAGGCGCCATCTTCGTCGACAGCGAAGATGAAGTCCCCAACGGCGAGCGTGTCATCTACAGCGCCCACGGTGTTTCGCCCGAAGTCCGTGAACACAGCGCGCGCCGCGGTCTGCGCGTGATCGATGCCACGTGCCCGCTGGTAACGAAAGTCCACGTCGAAGCGGTTAAATTTGCTAAAGAGGGTTATTCGCTCATCCTGATCGGTCATCACGATCATGACGAGGTGGTTGGAACTCTGGGCGAAGCTCCGCTGGTCACGCAGGTCGTCGGCAATCCCGAGCAGGTGAAGACGCTCTCGGTTCCCGATCCCAACCGCGTCGCCTACCTCACGCAGACTACGCTTAGCCTCGACGAAACTAAAGACATCATCGCCGCCCTGAAGAAAAAATTTCCCAACATTAAAGGGCCTGCCGCTCAGGATATCTGCTATGCCACCGAGAACCGCCAGGTTGCGGTAAAACAGGTGGCCTCGGAATCCGATCTGCTACTGGTCGTGGGATCGGAAAACAGCTCAAATTCAAATCGTCTGGTCGAGGTTGCGAGAAACCTGGGGACTAATGCGCACCTCATCGACAGCTACCGAGATATCGAGTCCCAATGGTTGGTCGACGTCAAGACGATCGCTTTGACAGCCGGAGCATCTGCACCGGAATGTCTGGTTGAGGAGACGGTGAACTTTCTCGCTACCAAAGGTTTCGACAACGTGCAGGAACTCGAAGTGATGCCGGAAAACGTCCGCTTTGGGCTGCCGCCGGAGATTGTCGAGGCGATTGCCGCCGCTCCGGCCAGTGCTACTGCGGATTAATGATGCGTAAACTGCCTTCTCGCTATCATCCTGAGCGCGGCCGCTTTTCAGGCGGAGCGAAGGATCTCGGGCAGAACGGAGCATAGTTGATGGATACAAACTCCCCCGACGCAAATCTAACTTCCGAACCGCAACTTCGCTTCGGCAAGATCGATGGTCTTTTCACCCGCGTCAGCTCGGCGATCGCCGCCGCTCGAAATCTTCTTTTCTCCGCGCAGCACGATGATGGCTACTGGTGCGGCGAATTGGAAGCCGATACCACACTGGAATCAGATTACATTCTGTTGCACACTCTGCTGGGCACCGGCAATGCCGAACGCTTCCGCAAGGCAGCGAACTGGATTATCCAACATCAGAATGAAGACGGCGGATGGAGCATTTATGCGTCCGGGCCGTCGAACATCAGCGCCTCGGTAAAAGCCTACTTCGGACTGAAGCTTGCCGGTTACACTGCCGATCATCCCGTTCTACTGCGTGCCCGCAAAAAGATCCTCGAACTTGGCGGAGTCACTGAAGTTAATACATTCACCAAGATCTATCTTTGCTTCTTCGGGCAATATGATTACGATGCCGTCCCCGCGATTCCGCCGGAGATCGTTCTTTTTCCCAACTGGTTCTGGTTCAACATCTACGAGATTTCCTCCTGGTCGCGCGCCATTCTAGTGCCGCTTTCGATCGCCTACGCCAAGAAGCCTTTCAAAAAGATTCCGCGTGAAATGGGTGTCGAAGAATTATTCGTCGGGGGCATGCAGAAGTCACGCATGCACTTGCGCTGGTCGAAGAAGCTGGTTTCGTGGCGAAATTTCTTTTTGTGTCTTGACCGCATGACCCACTGGTTTGAGCGGGTTCACATCCGGCCACTGCGTTCCATCGCATTGAAGAGCGCGGAGAAGTGGATGCTCGAGCGTTTCGAAATGAGTGATGGCCTTGGCGCAATCTATCCCTCGATGATGAACGCCATTATCGCCCTGCGCTGCCAGGGATACTCTCTCGACGATCCGCAGGTGATCCGGGCACTCGATGAGTTCGAAAAACTTGGCATTGAAGAAGGCGATACCTTCCGCATGCAGCCCTGCATGTCGCCGGTGTGGGATACCGCCTATGCCGTGTTTGCATTGGGCGAAGCCGGAGTGGTTGCGGACGATCCTCGCATGGTGAAATGCGCCGACTGGATTCTGCAGAAGCAGGTTCGCAATCCTGGCGACTGGCAGGTTAAAAACAAAACCGGTAAGCCCGGTGGATGGTACTTCGAGTTTAACAACGAGTTCTATCCGGATGTCGATGATACAGCGATGGTTTGCCTCGCCTTAAGTCGTGTCGAACATCCCAATGGCCGCTACCAGCGCGAGTCCGCGCAGCGCGCCATTGACTGGATTCTTTCCATGCAATGCAAAAATGGCGGCTGGGCGTCGTTCGATAAAGATAACGACAAGATGGTTTTCCAGCACATTCCGTTCGCAGATCACAACGCCATGCTCGATCCCGCGACGGTCGACATCACAGGACGAATCCTCGAGATGATGGCGATTTACGGCTACGATCAAAATCATCCCGCAGTGAAACGCGCGATTCAATTCATTCGCGATGAGCAGGAATCGGATGGCAGTTGGTTCGGGCGCTGGGGTGTGAATTATATCTACGGCACGGCGCTGGTTTTGCGTGGCCTGGAAGCGATCGGTATCGACAGCCACGAGCCCTACATCCAGCAAGGGGCGGAATGGCTTCGCATGGTGCAGAATCCAGATGGTGGTTGGGGCGAAACCGTGGGTTCGTACGACGATCCAACCCTCCGCGGCGTAGGCGATAGCACTCCATCGCAGACCGCCTGGGCAATTCTGGGACTGCTCGCAGTGGGCGATACGCGCAGCGATTCGGTCGCGCGCGGCATCGCCTACTTGCTGCGCACGCAAAAAGAAGATGGTTCGTGGGACGAAGACTACTTCACCGGCACCGGTTTCCCACGGGTGTTCTATCTGAAGTATCACCTCTATCGCCAGTACTTCCCGCTGCTGGCCCTGACGACGTATGCCAAAGTAATGGAGAAGAGCGGAAGTTAGAGCAGAGCAGGTCGCTCCTCGGACCCTGACTCTAGTGAGGTAATCTGTTGTCCGCGCAAGTGCCAATCTGTTTATACTGAATGGGGATGGAGTTTGAGTGGGATCCGCGCAAAGATGCGGCGAACCAGCGCAAGCATGGGGTCGGTTTTCGCGAGGCCACAACGTCATTCGGCGATCCGCTGGCAATAACCTTTCCCGACATCGAACACTCCGTCTCCGAGCAGCGGTTTCTGACGATTGGTGCATCTGTCAGCAATCGATTGCTCGTCGTGATTCACGCAGATCGCCAGCAGGCAATCCGGATCATCAGTGCTAGGCCGGCCACAGTGCGCGAGAGAAGATTTTATGAAGAAGAATAGTGAGCATCGAAGCAACGGCGATTTGCGACCCCAATACGACTTCAGTTCGATGAAGGGTGGAGTCCGCGGAAAATATTACGAACGATATCGAAAAGGAACAAACGTCGTTCTGCTCGAACCAGATGTAGCTGAAGCATTTCCGACTGAAGATGCGGTTAACCAAGCTTTGCGCGGCATCCTTGGTACGGCGCGTGCCGTACGCCGCACCGGCGGCCTTCCTGATCGTGCCTTGCAGACTACGCCTCGCAGACAGAAGCGCCGCAGTTCACGCGGCTGACCGCGCCCATTTACGACAGATGACCTGAAAAGCTTGGCAGAGTGCTGTCTCTTGAGAAATGATGATCTTCCTCACAGGCGCATCCGGATTTCTAGGTTCCCACGTAGCCCGCGTTCTCGCCGAACAGGGAGCTGACCTCCGCCTGCTAGTTCGCACCACGAGCAATCTCAAAAATCTCGAAGGTCTCAAAGCTGAAACTGAGAACCGGCGATCTCCGCGACGCGGCCTCGTTAGAAAAAGCAATCGCTGGCTGCGAAGCCGTGTTTCACGTTGCCGCCGACTATCGCCTCTGGGTGCAGGATCCAGCGGAGATGTATCGCTCGAACGTCGAAGGCACGCGTGCGATTCTGGAAGCGGCCCGTAAAAATAACGTTCGCTGCGTCGTGTATACATCAAGCGTGGCCACCATGGGATTCACCGGCAACGGTCGTCCCGCGGACGAAGATTCGCCCGTTTCCCTCGCCGATATGATCGGCCACTACAAGCGTTCTAAATTCATGGCCGAACAGGTTGCCCTCGACGCTGGCCGCAGCGGAATGCGGGTGGTAACCGTGAATCCAACAACGCCGGTCGGCGAGCAGGATATCAAGCCCACCCCCACCGGCCGAATCGTAGTCGACTTCCTAAAAGGCAAATTTCCTGCCTACGTAGAAACCGGATTGAATCTGGTCGATGTTCGTGAGTGCGCTCTCGGCCATATTTCAGCAATGGAAAAGGGCAAGAGCGGCGAGCGCTATATCCTCGGCGGAGAGAATCTCACACTCAAACAAATTCTGGATAAACTCGGTGCGATCTCTGGTCTGCCATCGCCCAACATAAAACTACCGTATTTTGTTGCCTTTGCGGCAGGTTTCTTCGATGAAAACATCTCGGGCCGCTTGCTCCGGCGCGAGCCCCGCGCGACTGTGGAAACTGTGCGCATGGGCAAGAAGAAAATGTGGGCCAGTTCCGCCAAAGCCGAGCGCGAACTGGGGTGGAATATCCTACCGGCCGATAATGCTCTGCGTCGCGCGGTCGAATGGTTTCGCTCGAACGCCTATGCCTAAAGTAGCCATGGTAGCCGCGCTGCAGCGCGAGATCGCTCCTCTGATCAAGGACTGGACCCGCGTCCGCCGTGAACATGAGGGACGTGAATTCACTTTCTTTGAGCAGGGAGACATCGTCGCGGTGTGTGGCGGCATGGGTATGCAATCGGCCCGGCGCGCTGCCGACGCAGTGATCGCGTTATACCATCCGGGGCAGTTGCGCTCGGTAGGCTTCGCCGGAGCCCTGAACAAATCTTTGCGCGTCGGAGATATTTTCTCGCCCGCCGCGGTTATCGATGCCCGCGACGGAAGCCGTCACGACGTCAGGGGCGGCACAGGGACACTCCTGACCTTCATGGCCGTTGCGGACGCGGCGCAAAAGGCAAAGCTGGCGCAGGCTTACTCAGCCACCGCCGTGGATATGGAGGCCGCCGCCGTAGCTGCCGCGGCCCAAGCACGTGGCATCGGCTTTGGTGCTACAAAAGTAATCTCCGATGAGTTAGATTTTGACATGCCCGGCATCGGCGAATTCGTCAGCACGGACGGCCGCTTTAGAACCTCAAGTTTTGTGCTGTTCGCTGCCCTGCGGCCCTGGTTGTGGCGGTCCGTTGCTGTGCTGGCCCGTAACGGCAGGAAAGCTTCGCGAGCACTGTGCGCCAACCTGAAAGACTTTTGCCGCGACACATCAAAAGCCGCAGCCATCCGAAGAGTAGCATCTTCAGATGCCGAGATTGCTTGGCGTTCCGAGGGAGGCAAATGAAGTTTAGATTCCTCATCCCGCTCATTCTCTGCGGAGCGGTGCGTCTGTGCGCGCAGGCGGCCTCCGCTCCCATCTACGCGGAAAGCTTTCGCCAAGGTTCCACGCGCATCATTGAAGAGCGATTCGAAGTCAAGCTTACGCCCAAGGATTCTGTCTATCGCGAGCGGATCAAAGACTCGCACGGCGCAGACCGCTTCGCATTCTCGGTTATTCCCCACGGACCAGAGGGAGACACTGAGATCACATCCTGGCAGGTAAAATTGGCCGACCTGCACCATTCCATTTATGACAATGTGCTTTTGACGACGCAGCAGCCTTCAGCAGATCCCAAGGACGCACTTTGGCGGCTGGATCCTTCCCGATTTGCCGTGGTGCCGCTGAACGTGAAGCGGATTATCAAAGTTGAAAGCTTTTATGTGGTGCTTCAGGTAAAAGCGTCTCACTTTACGCCCCCCGATTCGCCATACCTAGATTCGATGACGCTCGCGGTGGGTTTAACGAATAGTGATCCGAAGGCCGGGCAAGGTATCCAGAAGTAGCTTTGCCAGCTTACACTGGCGTGAAGCGAAGCCCGGGTCAATTTCATCTAAAGATCGCCCATGGCAATTGCCGGACAATTCGCAATCGACCACCAAACGCAGTCAATCCCGGCAACCATGCTGGCGGCGGTTTACCGCGGAGTGAACGATGTCCGCCTGGAAACCGTTCCCGTTCCACAGATCGGCGCCGGAGAGTTGCTGCTTCGCGTACATACTTGCGGAGTTTGCGGCACAGATCTGAAAAAGATCGCCACCGGCTCGCATTCCGCTCCGCGAATCTTCGGCCACGAGACCTCCGGCGTGGTCGCCGCAGTCGGCGCCGGCGTCTCCCGCTTTGCTCCCGGGGATCGCGTCGTGGTTTTCCACCATATCCCCTGCCGGCATTGTTACTACTGCCGCCACCAGACGTTCGCTCAGTGCTCCACTTATAAAAAAGTCGGCTGCACCGCTGGGTTCGAGCCTTCCGGCGGAGGATTCGCCGAGTACGTCCGCGTTATGGATTGGATCGTCGACCAGGGCACCGTGAAAATCCCGGACGGCATTTCCTTCGAGCAAGCCTGTTTCGTCGAACCAGTTAACACCTGTATGAAGGGAATCGAGGCCCTCCGGCTGCAACCGGGCGAGACCGTGCTCGTGATCGGCCAGGGCCCAATCGGCATCATACTGAGTGTACTGGCGCGTAAGGCAGGGGCCACCGTTATCACTTCCGATTTGTATGCCGAGAGGCTTAGAATATCTAAAAGCCTTGGATTCGGATTCGCAATCGACGCCTCCCAGCAGGGCGCGGGAGACTATGTACGCCAGCAGACGGAAGGCCGGGGTGCGGACGCTGTAATCTTAGCGGTGGGCGCCAATGCTTTGATTCGTCCGGCGATGGATGCGGCCCGTCCCGGAGGACGTGTTTTGTTGTTTGCGCAGACGCAGCGCGGCGAGGCGGTTATCGATCCGGCTGCGATTTGTGTCGATGAGAAGGCTTTGCTCGGTTCTTATAGCGCGTCCGTAGATTTGCAGGAGGATTCAGTTCGGTTTGTGATGAACCGGGAAATGGATTTGGAACGATTGATCAGCCACCGGTTCCCGCTGCAGGAAAGCCCGCAAGCCTTGGAACTCGCGGCTCATCCGCAGCCAGCATCGATGAAAATCGTGATTCAGCCCGGTTCTGCGTGGAAGCGTGAGGACTGGGAAGGAAGCAAGAAGTGAACGGAAAAATGACAGCCGCCGTCCTGTACGGCAAAGAAGATCTCAAGATTGAAAGAGTGCCCATCCCTCGCGTCGAAAAGGGAGAGGTCCTCGTCAAAGTGCAGGTCGCTCTCACCTGCGGCACTGACCTCAAGGTCTATCAGCGGGGCTACCACGCCCGCATGATCGTTCCTCCCGCGCTCTTCGGCCACGAGCTGGCCGGAGTCATCGAGGAGGTCGGCGAGGGTGTGCACAGCTTCAAGAAGGGCATGAAGGTCGTCGCCCTGAATTCCGCGCCCTGCCAGATGTGCTTCTACTGCTCGAAGCATCAGGAAAATCTCTGCGAAGACCTGCTCTTCAACAACGGAGCCTACGCGGAATACATTCGCGTGCCGCGCCGCATCGTCGAAGCCAATATGCTGGTCATTCCGCCCAACGTCAGTTTCGAAGACGCAGCCATGACCGAGCCTCTGGCCTGCGTGCTGCGCGGCCTGCACGAAACCGGCGTCGAGATCGGCGATACCGTCACCATTATCGGCGGCGGTCCTATCGGCTTGATGTTCGTCCAGGTAGCCCGCGCCATCGGCTGTAACGTAATTTCTGTCGTCAAGCGCGACGAACAAGTTGTCGCCGCCAAACACATGGGTGCGCACGAAATCGTTCAGACCACCAAAGTTCCCAATGTTATCGAGGCGGTGCGCGCGCTCACGCCACAGAAGCGGGGCTGTGATGTGGTTATCGAGGCCGTGGGCCGTCCCGAAGCCTGGGAGTGGACCGTCGAGATGGTTCGCAAAGGCGGCACAGTAAACTTTTTCGGCGGATGCGCCAGCGGATCCAAAGTGCAGCTCGATACCAACCGTCTGCACTATTCCGAGATCACGCTGAAAGCCACATTCCATCACACGCCGGAAACTGTGCGCCGCGCCTTCGGCCTGATCGCGGCCAAGAAAATTCGCCCCACGGACTACATCACCGGCGAAGCTCCGCTCTCCAGCTTGCAAAAAGTGCTGCGCCACATGCTAAACCGCGGAGGCGACATCAAGACCGCCATCATCCCCGGCCATTGATCTAGTATGCAAGCGAATTGTCATCCTGAGCGGAGCAAGGCGCTCACCAAGTGAGCGCCTTGCGCAGTCGAAGGATCCCTTGCAATCATCGGGCATGTTGAAGCGCTGCAAAGAGTTCTCAATATGCAACTGGAATCTCTCTCACGTCCGAACTGGATCGTTGGTTATAAGAATAAGAATAGGGACGGCACGAGTTCACTCGTGCCGTCACTAAAAGCGCCTTTAATTTACTGAATGACAGCTTCAACCACAACCGATTCCCGCGTCGACACTGCACAGGCCTGGTCCCGCCTGCCCGCCTCTTACGCCATCCCCGCCTCCGCTCCATCGCTCGAACAAGCTCACGAATACTGCCGCCAGCTCGCCCGCTCTCACTATGAAAACTTTTCCGTCGCTACCTGGTTCCTCCCGAAAAACCTGCGCCAGGATTTTCTGAACGTTTACGCCTATTGCCGCATCTCCGACGATCTGGGCGACGAAGTCGGTGACCCCGCTGCCTCCCTGACATTGCTAGATCAATGGCAAGCCGAACTTGATGCCTGCTACAACGGCAATCCGCGCCATCCCGTGTTCGTGGCTTTAGCGGAAACTGTAAAAAAGTTCTCCATCCCAAAGCACGAATTCTCCGACCTCCTCATCGCCTTCCGTCAGGATCAAACTGTCACCCGTTTCGAAACTTTCGACGACGTCCTCGCCTACTGCCATTACTCCGCGAATCCTGTCGGCCATCTCGTGCTCTACCTTTGCAGCTATCAGGATGCCGAGCGCCAGCAACTTTCCGATTACACCTGCACTGCACTCCAATTGGCGAATTTCTGGCAGGACGTAACCGTCGACTACTCCAAAGGCCGGATCTATCTGCCTCTCGAAGACTTGCGCGAGTACTCGGTCACCGAGAAGGACCTCGCTCAGAATCTCAACACTCCTCAATTTTGCGACATGATGAAGTTCGAAGTAGACCGTGCCCGCGAGTGGTTCCGGCGCGGTCTTCCGCTGATCGAGAAAGTGGATGCATCTCTGGCCGTCGATCTCGAACTTTTTAGCCGCGGTGGCCAGGAAATTCTCAACGCTATCGAGCGCCAGCACTTCGCCGTCCTCGGCCATCGTCCCGTAATCGCCAAGCCACGCAAGCTAGCCCTGGTGGCGAACGCCGCGCTGGGAAAACTGTGGCGAAAATTATGAGCGCCGGAACCCAGCCCATGCTCGCCCCCTGGAGCCCTGCTCCTGCTCAGCTCGCCATCGCTTACTCCGTTTGCCGTGGCATCACCCGCGCGAATGCAAAAAATTTCTATTACGCTTTTCTCGTTCTTCCAAAACGCAAGCGCCAAGCCTTATGCGCCGTCTACGCTTTCATGCGCCGCTGCGATGACATTGCCGACGATCCCACGCTCAGCTTCGAGGACCGACGTCAAAAGCTCGACACCTGGCTCGATGCGCTGCATCGCGTACAACAGGGTCAGCCCAGCGACGATCCGATTCTCCTCGCGCTCAACGATGCGCAACACAGATACACTATCCCCGCTGGCCTGCTTGACGACCTCGCGACGGGCACTGCAATGGATGTAGTGGATCTGACAGCCGATGGTCGTGATGTTTCAACTCCAACACCGCGACTCGCAGTTCAATACAAAACCTTCGAAGATCTCAAGCTCTATTGTTACCGGGTCGCATCGGTTGTGGGTTTGGTTTGCATTCACATTTTCGGATATCGCGATCCTGCGGCCGAAGCCCTCGCCGAGCAGTGCGGGCTCGCGTTTCAACTCACTAATATCATCCGCGACGTCAAAGAAGATGCCGCCATGGGCCGGGTCTATCTGCCGGAAGAGGATCTCGCGAAATTCGATCTCACCGCCGCAGACTTGCTTGCCGCGCCCGATGCTGCCCGCTTTCGCCCCTTGCTCACGCTGGAAGCGGATCGCGCGCGCGAAGGCTACCAGGCCGGCGATCAACTCATTCCTTATATTTCTGAAGACAGCCAGCCCGCGCTCTTTGTGTTGGTCAACATTTATAGAAGGCTGCTGGAAAAAATTGCCGAACGCCAGTATGACGTATTCAGTGGGAAAGTCAGCCTCACGGTTAGCGAAAAGCTACGCGTTCTCGGAAAAGGTTTTCTGCAACGTATCACCTGAAAAAGTTTCCTTGAGTTCGTTTGAAAGCAAGAGTCGTGATTATCATTCCGACACTAAAAACGCTTGTCATTCCGAATCGGGCTGAAAGCCCGGCGAGGAACCTGCTGTTGTTGGCGGCGGCAATGCTGCCGCGGTATTAGTCGCGAATCCTGAATGAATCCCGAATCTACTCAACCCACAGTGGCCATCGCCGGCGGCGGCCTCGCCGGACTAGCCGCAGCCTGCGCCCTCGCTGATTCCGGCTTTCGCGTGACCCTTTTCGAGCGCCGTCCCTATCTCGGAGGGCGCGCATCTTCTTATGAACATCCCGGCACCACTGAGGTAGTCGATAATTGCCAACACGTTCTGTTTCGCGTTTGTACGAATCTCGTCGAGTTCTACCGCCGCATCGGCGTCGAAGACAAAATTCGCTGGTATGACGAAATGACTTTTATCGAACCCGGCGGTCGCACCAGCGTCATGCATGCTTCTCCGCTGCCCGCGCCGTTGCACACCGCGCCGTCTTTTCTGCAATTTCCATTTCTAAACAGAAAAGACAAGTTCGCAATCTCGCGGGCCATTGCCTCTCTCACCTTGACGACGCAGCGCGACACCGGCCAATCTTTTCTGGATTGGTGCCGCCGCCACGCGCAAACAGAGAACGCGATCGAACGTTTCTGGAAGCCAATTCTGGTCAGTGCGCTCAGCGAAGATCTGGATCTGATTTCGATTTCCTACGCCGCCCAGGTCGTCCGCGAATCCATGAAATCTCCTGCCGCCCGCCACATGGGCGTACCCAACATTCCGCTGACTGACCTCTACAACAAGGCTGGGGATTATGTCCGCGCTAGCGGCGGCGAAATTCGCTTTCGCAACTCGCTCGAAACTTTTTCTCCCGGATCCGACAAAGTGCTGGTTTCCACGGCCGGGAAGGAAGAGGGACTTAAGGAAGAGTCATTCGACTATCTAATTCTTGCCCTGCCTTTCAATACCATCGCGCGTGTTCTTCCAGAGACTCCTGAAGCCGCGCCCCTGCGCGAAAAGCTTGCGCACTTCGAATCCTGCCCTATCACCGGTATCCATCTCTGGTTCGATCGTCAGATCAGCGATCTCGATCACGCCGTTTTGCTGGACCGCACCATTCAATGGATGTTCCACAAATCCCGCCTTTTGAGTACCCGCTCGGTTGCTCCCAACACGGAATCAACCGGAAGCTACATCGAACTGGTTGTCAGCGCGTCCAAGTCTCTCGTCGACAAATCGCGGGCGGAAATTGTCGATCTCGCCCTGAAGGAAGTCCGCGAGTTTTTTCCTGGGGCCCGAGGCGCGAACCTGGTGAAGTCCACCGTAATCAAAGAAATCCATGCGACCTACTCGCCGCGCCCTGGCATCGACGCTTACCGTCCGCCACAAAACACGGCGTGGCCTCGCGTTTTTCTCGCAGGGGATTGGACCGCCACTGGGTGGCCGGCAACAATGGAAAGCGCGGTTCGTAGCGGCAATCTGGCTGCGGAGGCTGTGAATTATTCGGCAGGTTTCCCGGTACGTCGGTTTGTTTCGGCGGACTTGCCCGCCACCGGCTTGATGCGTCTCTTCAGAAAAAATTCATAGGTACTGCTGAGAGCAGGGAATTGACTAGTGACCGATGCGCTGTTCAATCCTGGACACAAACCTTGGCGTGTGGCTCTTCAATGCCTGCTGCAGACTCGGTTCAAATTCGTGCAACACATTCATGCCTGCGCTGTTCCCTACGCTGGAGCCGAAGTCGCTAAACGGCTCGCCTACGGAGCGCCTCCAGTACGGTCGCGAGGCGGTGTCCGCAACGACCGCTGTAAGGGTCCGCAAGAAATATGAAGAATTTATCCTGCCCTTTCCCGAATCATCCCGCGTTACAAATGTTCGCGAAGCCGCATGCACGGCGCGGTCCATCAAGTTCTCAGTGCCCGCTGGCGGATACGCCGGTTTCTGATTCGAGGATGGCGGCCGCAGGTACTTGGCAAGAATAGTATTCGGATCTTTTTGGCTGAACCATTCCTTTTGGTAAGCCTCAAATTCTCCTATGCGCACATTCGACGTGTAACTGCTGCTTGCGCCTATATCCAGCGGCCGCGCGCGATCGAAAGCCGCAACTCTTTGTGAGTGGATTTCTACCGAAGGATCATCGGGGAGTGCCGGGTAGCGGCTTTGGGCGGCCATCACGCAAACCCCCAGGGACAGAAAGGAAATGATTCCGATGGCTGCAATATGCCGCACCATACCACGACCTGTCCGCGACCACTCGATTCAGCAGCGACCTGAATATCAGCATTCCGCGTGCCATACTTTCAGGCAAGCCGCTGAACTCCGGGCATAGGTTCGGTGACGAAACCTGCGCTACGGTTGCTTTCCTTGGGATCGTCAACGGCGGGTCCGGTACAGGACAAGTCTTTCTCGATGCCCATCTTGCATTTAGCGAGCTCCCAGCAAAAGAGACTTGACAGCCTCAGTTGCGCTTTCCTACGCAGCGGAAGCCTCGGACCCTCTTCTCCAGCTGTCGCATCGTAGAGTGCAACTTTTCGACCCACTGTGTGCAATCTATTCCATAATTTTTGGCGATGCCGATGCCCTACGTGGTAAACGTTGCAGCAACCTCGGCCTGTTCACTCACAGCTGAACATAAATTGGAGAAAAGACCGCTCAAGCGGCAAAGCTGGAGAAATTCGTTGGGGATGCGACCTACAAAACTCTTCCCTCATCTTCCGCTACTTGGCTCGCGGTGGTACTTTTACCCCGCCAGCAGGGCAACGCCTGCCGCGACCAGCCCCGCAGCAATCCATCTTCGCCGGTCCACCCGCTCATGGAGGAAGATCTTCGCGGCCACGGCATTTCCGATGAAAGTGAGGGAAGCGGCGGCGGGAGCCACCAGGCTTACGTCGCCCCACGACAGCGCGAACAGCAAGCTGAAGAAAGCCACGGCCATTGCTGTAACTCCGATTAAAAAGTGAGGATTCCCGACTGTTCGTCGTATCACAGCGAGCAGACCTAAGCGTCGCCGCAATGTCCCGACGTCTCCTACCTGCCTCATGGCCCGCGCTAGCAGCACATCACCCACCACCGACGCGAACACAATCGCCAGAATCGCGCTCCAAGTATAAATAACCTTCATCGCCGGTCACCAAACGTATTTATCATTCTGAACATTTCTTCCACCATGCTCATCACTTCACTCCACTTACCGCGGCATCTTCTTCGGTTCGAGCTTCGTCAGAAGGATGCTGCGTCAACTCCGGTCCTCCGGCAATAAATCCCACTCCGCCAGTGATGAAAGCGATTCCCAGCCAGCGCAACGGACTTACGTGTTCATGCAAAACGAACCTCGCAACCAGCGCGAGCAGCACGTAACCAAGCGAAGTCGCCGGCAGCACATAAGTGAGGTCGGCCCAGGAAAGCGCTGTCATGTAGGTGGCAAAAAATGCCAGCAGCAACAAAATTCCAATGGCAACCCAGGGATTCAGGATAGCGAGGATGACGCTCGACAGATGGTTGAGTGAAATATTTCCGGTTTGCTTCATCCCATGCGAGAGCATGGAGTCTCCAGCCGCGGCAAACACGGTGACTCCAGCCAGCACAAGATACTTGCGAAAGTTCACTGAAAGCTTAGACGGTAGTGGTTTTCAATCGTCATTCGAGCAGAGCGGCGCTTTGCGCTGCGAGGGGTATGCGTTAGGAAATTATTGATTACTGATTTCTTGATTGTCGATTCACACCCCGAGCCGCTTCTGTTCCGTAATCAACAATCAAAAATCAACAATCAGCAATTCACACGATCAAGCCTTGACCAGTTCCGCCGCCGCGTCGTCGCTGTGCTTCTTCACCATCTTATTGCGCGCCGAGCGCAGCTTCATGAAAGTCTTTGCTTCCTTATAAAGCCGCTTGCGGTCATTGCTGTCGAACGCGGCCTTCTTCAAAATGCGGAAAACCGCCTTCGGCCGGAAATAATATTCGTCGTAGAAACGATGCACCGCGGAAAGAATCTCATCCGCCGGCAGCCCCGGATATTCGATGTGCGCCAGTTGGTGGCCGCCCTCGTCGACCATCTTGTTGTCGCCTACGATGAACCCATTTTTCACCGCATAATCATAAAGCTCGGTCCCCGGATAAGCATGCGCTACCGAAACTTGAATCGTTTCCACATCGAGTTCTTTGGCGAACGCAATTGTATTGTTGATGGTCTCACGGGTTTCACCCGGCAATCCCATGATGAAGTCGCCGTGAACCACGAGCCCAAGCTTGTGACAGTCTTTCGTGAACTGCCGCGCCCGCTCGATGGTCGCGCCCTTCTTGATATTTTTCAGAATCTGCTGGTCGCCGGATTCATAGCCCACGATCAGCAAGCGGCATCCCGCCTCCTTCATCGCCTTCAGCGTTTCGAAGTCTGTCGTAACCCGCGACGTGCAGGACCACGTCAGGCCGAGTGGTTTCAGTTTGGCGCATAACTCAATCGTGCGCGCCTTCTGGATGTTGAAGGTATCATCATCAAAGAAGAATTCCTTTACCTCAGGCCAGTACGCTTTCACCTTCGCCATCTCTGCCGCCACATCGTCGGTGGAACGTTTGCGCCACGGATGCCCGCTCAACGTCTGTGGCCACAAACAGAAAGTACATTGCGCCGGACAACCCCTCGTCGTGTACAGCGAAACATAAGGGTTCAGGAGGAAGGGAACGTTATAGCGGGTAACATCCAAGTCCCGCTTATAAACGTCGGTGACGTGGGGAAGCGCATCCAGATCTTGAATCTGCGGCGCATCCGGATTGTGGACAACCTTCCCATCCTTCAAGAAAGAAATGCCAGCAATCTCTTCCAGCGGCTTTCCCTTGGCGTAATCGACCACCGCGTAATCAAATTCCTTGCGCGCTACGAAATCCAGCGCCGGACATTCGCGCAAAGATTTCTCCGGAAGCACGGTCACATGCGGCCCCACAAAAGCAATCTTAATCTTCGGATTCGCGGCCTTGATCTCGCGGGCCAATCCTATATCCCCAGGGAACCCCGGCGTACTGGTAAACAACACCAGAAATTCGTAATCCTTGGCGATTTCGATAGTCTGCTCCGCCGAAATGTAATGTGGTGGCGCATCCAGCAACCGCGCCCCCTCCAGCATTCCCGCCGGGTAAGCAAGCCATACTGGATACCAGTAACTCTCAATTTCACGGGTCGCGGGCCAACGGGAACCGGCGCCGCCGTCAAAGTTTTCGAATGAAGGTGGGTTCAGAAATAGCGTTTTTAAAGGCATAGTGGGTAAGCGCTTATTTTATCATTTCACTGCCGCAAACCTGGTCCAAAAGCAGTGTTTATGCAGGTTCGTCGTTAAACATAGGGTTTGATGCAGTGAATGGTGCGAAAGAGTCATCCGGCAACAATCTAGTCCCGGATTTACCTTTATTTTCTACCCAAAGCCCAACTCTCGAGATCTCCCGTAGAACGCAGCAGTTCCACCTGATTTCGTTCTAGTTCAAAGGTGACATCTTGCAGACCAATTAACTTTTCGCTGGACTGGCTGCGAGCGTTATCCAGATCGTGCAAATTTGCCGAACCATCTTTCATACGGGTTTCGACTGCTTCCACATTCTTTGCCGCAATTTCGTACTCTAACTCAGCCACATCGTGCGCGGCCTGCATCTGAGTCACTGCACGCCGCAAGCGCAGAGTTTCTTCCGAAGCCTGGTTGCGTGCCGCCTCCACCTGCTCCTTCGCTTTGAGCGCATCGGCCTCCGCTTCTTGGATTTTTGCGTGTTGGGCAAGATTTAGAAAAGGCAGGTGAACGGCCACGCCGACCGTAGCATTGTTGGGCTGGAAGTGTTTGTAATATTCGCCGTAGTTGTTATAAGTGGCGAGCAGAGCATACTGAGCAGCGAAGTCGACACTTGGCCACAGAGATCGGCGTTCTCCATCGACCCGCAGATACTGTGCCCGCGCGTGTTCGACCGCGGCTTGTACCGCTGGGTTGGCCTCGGATGCCTTCGGAAACAAATCTTCATCCTTCGCGGGCTGAGGCAGAGCGGGAACTGAGTCAGCCTCGGTCTCGATGGATGTAGACGGGAGTCCAGTCAGCTTGGAAAGATGCTCGCGGAGAACGTCTGCCGCCCCGCTAGCTTCGGCAAGCCGCAGACGCACGCGAGCGACTGATAAGCGAGCCCGGCTGCCATCGATTTCGCTGTCGACTCCTGCTTTCACTCGATCGGCGACCGCAGCTTCCGTTTTTTGAACATCGGGAAAAATCTCGCGCAGGCGCTCGAGTCGTTGCTCCCATTTCTCCAGTTCGGCATAGCTGAGAACCGTATCCTGAACTACCTGATTACGCTGATCTCTTGTGCGCAGGGCGCTGACCTTCGCGTCCGACTGCGCTGCGTGAATGAAATCTTTTAGCGCCGGATTAAGCAGCGCGGATTGCGCAGTTACCGTGAAAAGCGAAGGCGCAGCTCCCTCTAAGCTGAGTGGAAAACCATCGGACCAGCCTATGGACGGTCCCGCATTTAGCTGCGGAATATAGCTGTTGCGCAGCTCGCGGTAGCTGGCAGAGGCATGTTGTTCGTCGGCGGCAGAAATGGCTATGCCGTTGGCATGTTGCAGAGCGAGTTCCACCGCATGTCTTAGTGTGAGCGGCTCGGCGAGCAACGAGACCGGTAAAAACAAAAATACCGCGAACAGGAATTTGTGGATGGCCCCGCCGCTGTGCATTTTCCTTATCATTTGTTCTCACCTTTTCGGTAGTTAGAAAGATTCTACGGAGAATCTGATGCGAGAGAAATGATTAGGATGAGTCAGACGGGGCGCGAGGCGGAATCTCCGCTTCTGCTAGGAGCTTGTAGACTAGAACAGCTTCTCCTCTATGCACTCGATAAAACCACGCCTCTCTCCACACTTTCTCCTTTCGCTCGCATCTATCGTGCTTCTATCTCCTGCACTTTTCGGACAGACCAGTGGCTCCAGTTCCGCTACGCAAGCACCCGCTGCTGAAACTTCCAGCACAAAGGGCTTCTTCGCGCGCTGGGCGGATTTCTACCGGCAGGATTGGGCCGGGACGGCAGCATCGTCTCCAGCGCCCGCGCGACGTGGGCTTCCATCACCTCTGGATTCACCGCCATTTCCCAATTCAGATTGGTCCTATGGTGGATCTCCCGTGATTGGCGAGCCGGACTCAAACAGCTATCCCCTCATGACTGCCATCAACGGCGCGGGAAACCGTACAAAACTGTATGGATGGATTGAACCCTCGCTGAACTACAGCACTTCGCTGCAAACCAATGCGCCAGAGGAGAATGACGTTTACTCCAACCGGCTGGAATTAGATCAGTTTGTTTTATATGCGGAGCGCTTGCCGGATTCTGTGCAACGGGATCATGTTGACTGGGGCTACCATCTCACGGCACTGTTTGGCACGGACTATCGTTTTACGACCGGGAAAGGTTACTGGAATAGCCCTTGGGTGAACGATCATCGGCAATATGGATTTGATCCCACTCTGGAATATATCGACATTTACATTCCGCAAGTTGCGCAGGGAATGAATGTCAGGATAGGGCGCTATATTTCGGTGCCGGGCATTGAGGCACAACTGGCTCCGAATAACTACATCTTTAGCCACTCGCTTCTTTATGCGATCGATCCTTTTACCGATACCGGCGTGATTGCGACGGTGAAGCTGAACCAGCAGTGGCTGGTGCAATTAGGAATTACGGCGGGTCACGATGTTGCGCCGTGGACATCGGATGCGAAGCCTGCGGGGACATCGTGCCTCGACTACACGACGAAATCAGTGAATGATAATTTCTACGTTTGCGCCAACGGTATCAACGATGGCAAGTACGCCTATAACAATCTGCAGCAATACGATGCAACGTGGTATCACAAATTCTCGAAGACCTGGCATATGGCGACGGAATCCTGGTACATGTATGAGCGCGACGTGCCGGCGGTGGGAGGGTCGATTCGTCCCGAGCCGGGGACCGACGGGGCTTATTGCTTGCCGGGGGAAGCGCGATGCACGGCGCCGGAATATGCCGCGGTGAATTTTCTGCAGAAGGAATTGTCGGTGCATGATTTCCTTTCATTTCGCAGCGATTTTCTGGACGATAAGAAAGGCCAGCGGACCGGCTACGCGACGAAATATTCGGAGAACACAATCATGTGGTGCCATTGGATTGGGTCTACCGTCCAGTTGCGTCCTGAATTGCGTTTCGAGCGGGCCTGGGATCGAAAAGCTTACGACAACGGCCAAAGGCAAAACCAGCTAACCGTGGCAAGCGATCTGATTTTTCATTTCTAATTCATCAAAAATCGTACCCACCCGGTTTTAAGCTAGCGATAAACTAAGCGTAGTGGCAGTGGAAAATGCTGTTAGAGTTCGCAAAGCCGGTCACCTTGATCTCTACGATTCTTTCTTTGTACGCCTTGTTCCACACAGCTTTCCTGATTCCATCCGGTGACCTGCATCAAAGGATTTATGAATCTTTAGAAATGCTGGCGTTGGCAGCGGCAATCGCATTGGTCGGCGGATTGGTTTTTCGCGAGTCGAGTTCGAAGTCTGCCTCCGGCGGCATGCGGCTTACCGGGACACTTCCGGTTCGAGTGTTTTTCTGGTCCACGAGCGTCATGCTTATTCTCTTCGTCGTTTCCTGGTACGTGGAAAGCTACTGCGTGTTTTACCGCGACATACGCTTCTGACGGGCAGGATGGGAGTCAGGCTCTACCGCGAAATTGGATAATCCTGCGCCGATCGCGTTTCGACGGCCGCGCTGCGGGTAACTGTTCGAACTCTCTCATCGCTTTGCGCTCGGCGGCCACTTTCTGGCGCAGTTCGCGGCTGGCGTCGGTTTCGCGGTAGAGCGTCTGCGCAATTGACGCGGGGCCGCGAACGTCGCTGAGAAGCAGGACTTCCACTTCGAAATCGCCGCCTTCATTGCTGATGCGCAGCATGTCTCCGATGCGAACTTCCCGGGCAGCCTTCGCGGGCTGCTGTTGAGATTGAATTCTACCGAGGTCGCAGGCTCGCGCGGCTAAGGAACGCGTCTTGAAGAATCTCGCGGCCCAGAGCCACTTGTCTATTCGTACGGAGGTCATGATGGATTCTCATTCCATTTTCCTATAAGAACGAGATTCTCGAATGAGGTTTCTGCGATGGCCCCGGAATGCATCGATCAGACCCGCCGCAAGGTTTTGGTGCACCACAACACTGACACCGCTGCGGAAACGATCAGAAGGTAAAACGCCCCCCGACTGTCGGAGCAAAGTTGTTGTCGTTGACGTACGGGACGCCGGGGCCATGAGGAATGGCGATCGCCAGGCCGCCGCTCACGTAAGAGTACGCAAATCCGGCAAAACCGTCGAAACGTTTGGTAAAGTGATGATCCGCATAGAGCGACACCTCGTTGAGGGTGCCCGCGCACGAACTGCGGAAACCGGCTGCGGCCGAGCAGGTCTGCGGAACACGGAAGTCGTTCTGCCGCTGTTGATACCAGGAGAAAGTGATGTCGGTTTTCCTATCGATGGCGTATTTCACGCCCGTCCACCAGATCTGCACCAACTTTTCCGAATCAAGATTGTTGTTTTCGACCCCGCTCATGAAATAACCGCCCTGGTCCGAGGCGCCAACGCCCAATGGGTCCGCCGGGTTATTCTGCCAGATGTATTCGTACCCGGCAAAAACCTTGATCGGGTCCGACGTGTACTTGGCAGCGACCATAACTGCGTTGTTGTCAGTGACGATGCCATAAACGGTATTGTCCGGGTCGATCAGATTGACCCCGCCAGTGATGGGGTTTGTATTGATGCTGTCGGTGGTCGACTGATACGGCTGCGTCGGACTCTGAGGCCCCAGCAAGGGGTTCAATACACTGATCGCCTGGTTGTAATGTTGGAAGACGAGATCGGCAGAGAACTTGCCGTAGCCTGCGCCGAGGTCGAATCCATAGGCGTTGTTATGCGCCGATTCCGCCGTACAGGTGGCGGCAGTCCAGGTTGCGGAGGCCGAATAGCAGCCGCCAGAACCGTCGGCAAATTTATACATCGCGCCGAAATGGACCGGGCCATAGGCGATGCGATACTTTACGGCGTCATCCCAACGGGAGTTCTCCGTGTCGCCACCGCCAGCCATCGTGCCGTTATATCCGATGTACGAAAACGCATAGCTGCCGTTAGCCGGATCGTAAAGCAACATTGCATCTGTGCCCAGAGAGCGCTGACGACCGAAAGTCAACTCACCGAAATGCGTGGACGATATACCGCCATAATATTGGTCATTGAAGGGTTGGCCCGCGCGCGCCCCGTCGATGGCTATCGAATAGCCGCTCCTGGGAAGGCCGTTGTTGATGATGTCGGTTTTTGACGCGTTGGCAAGCAGTCCGGATTGCGGATTGATGCCAGTGGTAGCGTTGAACACAACGGACCAGCCGGGCCGAAACTCTTCCTTGCCTCTTATGCCCAGACCCGTCTGCGACAGGTTGTTCGGCGCGACGAGGAATCGATGTTGATAGCCGTTTCGGTTCACCAGAGATTCGCCTTCATAGTTATAGCCGTTTTCCGGTAAGCCGTGACTGACCCAGCCGAAGCCGACGTCATACGCACCGTACAGCGTGATGCCGTGCCAGGTCAGTGCGCAATCGGTGGTGGCGAACTCGCGGCCGCCCGCGCAGGCGTCGGGGGTCCTCAGCTGCATCTTAATGTCGATCGCGGCTTCCTGCCCAACCGCCAGGCTGATTCCCATGCGCGTTCCATCGGCGAACCCTTCTTTTGCCGCTCGAATCTCGAAGCGCCCCGCATCCAGGCCAGACGCCTGATAGCGACCCGCGCCGTCGGTTACGATCCTGCGCGCTGCACCCGTGTCGACGTTCTTGATTGTCACCGCCACATCGCGCAGGCCTGCGCCGGTTTGGTCGGTCACAACGCCGGAAACGCTTACTCCCGTTTGGGCCCACACTGGGAACGCCCCCATCGCAAGCCACAATAGCAGCGGGAAGAGACCTCTTTTACGCATACCTGCCTCCGAAATAAACAGTTTTCCCGATAAGAACCATGAAGTGTATATGACATACGGTTTAAAGATCAATTACAATTCAGTTCGGTGTGGATACGTTGACGTTGTGCGCGCGTGCGGCAAGAGGCGGCCAGCGATTGACCGTGCTGCAGCTTGCTTGTAGGATTTCGTTCCGATGCCAGGGAACGGACAATCCGGTCAGAAGAATGAGGAGTTGCTGAAGCTGCGCGAAGCGGCTTTGCAGCTCGGGGTCAGCTTTCCGACCATCAAGCAATGGATCTACAAGAAGAAGATTCGCAGCATTCAAACCGCCGGTGGACATCATCGCATTCCGCAAAGGGAAGTGGACCGTCTGCTTTTCAGAACGAGGGGGAGAACCGAGAAGGAGCGCAAGCTGGCGGTTCGCCGCGTCAGCGGCCGGAATCAATTGGTGGGACGGATCGATTCGGTGCGCATCAGCGGCTTGATGGCTGAAGTGGCGATATCGATTGGAGGTCAGCAGATTGTATCGATTATCACCGCCCGCTCCGCCCGCGAAATGCAATTGAAAGCCGGGCAGACTGCGGCAGCTTTGATAAAAGCCACAGAAGTAATGATTCTGCGCGTGACATGAGAAAGGGATTTCGTTCTGTTTCCTACCTCGCCTTGCTCGCTCTGCCTGCAATCAGCCTTTCTTCCCATCTGTGCGTGGCGCAGGAAATAAGCGTCGCCGCCGCGGCCGACCTGCAATTCGCTATGCAGGATATTGCCTCCAGATTCCAGAAGGAAACCGGGACGACGGTCAAGGCCACCTACGGTTCATCAGGAAACTTTCTGCAACAGATCCAGAATGGAGCGCCGTTCGATGTCTTCTTTTCGGCGAACCTCGACTATCCCAAAAAACTGGAAGCCGCAGGACTGACGGAGCCGGGAAGCTATTCCGGGTACGCACGAGGCAAGATCGTAATTTGGGTGCCGAGCGGTTCGAAAATCGATTTGAGTTCCGGGATGAAGGTTTTGCTCGATCCCTCTATAAGGAAGATTGCGATCGCCAATCCATTACACGCGCCATACGGCCAGGCCGCGGTTGCAGCGCTACAGCACGAAAATATTTACGACGGAGTAAAGGACAAGTTTGTGCTGGGGGAAAATATCTCGCAAACCGCTTCATTCGTAGTCTCGGGCGCGGCTGATGTTGGCATTGTCGCTCTGTCGCTGGCGTTATCTCCCAACATGAAAGACAAAGGCCGTTACGTCGAAGTTCCCACCACGGACTATCCACCGATCGAGCAGGCGTGTGTGATACTTCGCTCCTCGAAAAACAAGAAACTCGCAGAGCAATTCCTCGCGTTCGTGAAGACGCCCGCAATCCGAGATGTGCTGAGAAGTTACGGCTTCGCCGTGCCGGAAGAGCCGGGCAAGTGACGTTGCGCTGCACTGGAGACGCCCTGTGTTCTAACGCGCCACGCGCTGCAATCCCTCTTGCGCCGGAGCGAAAGTATGCGCCATGGCCAGAGCCGCGCGATATTGTTCCGCGGCGGCATCGCGCTCACCTTCTTTCTCGAGTAATTCGCCGAGGAGAAAGTGTGCCTTAAACGCAGGCCATTCCTCGACCGGTCCCGAGGCCAGATAGTGGCGCACCAGGCGAATCGCCAAAGGATAATTGCGGCCCGTCCGAAGTAAAAGACTGGATCCATCCATGAGTGCGGCGTGCCAATCCAGAGGACACGACTCCATGGTACGCAGAGCCTGTTCCATCTCATCCAGGTGACCGGTGTGCCGGTAGAAGCCAGCAAGATTCACCCAGGCTCGCGCCCCTCCGTGACTGGCATCGATCGCAGCCCGATATTCCTTTTCCGCAACCGCATTGTCTTTTTTCTTTTGCGCGATGCGGGCTCTTACCCAATCCGCCATGGCGGGATTCATCGTCACGAGAAGATCGGCCTGTGCGCGTGCTTTGTCTTCTCCGCCGCCGACGATGCCCGGCGCTTCCAGATAAAACTCCGCGAGATCGGTGTGCGCTTCCCAGTTGTTGGGATCGAACTCGACCGCATGCTCAAACTCGGAGCGCACTTTCTTCGCTAGCCCTGCCGCCTTCAGGAATCCGGAACGATCCGCCTTCTCACCATAGATTCGACCGAGCCAAAGGTGGTAAAGCCCATTATCGGGCGCAAGGGAGACGGCTTTTTCGCACGCGGGAATTCCCGCGTCCCAATCGTCGAGCTCGAAATCGGCGCGACAAAGCAGGTTGTAAACTTCTGCGGTCGGGCCGCTCCGGATGTGCTGTTCGAGAATTCGCATCGCCTGGTCGACGTGGCCGCCAGCCAAAAGATCCTGCGGCGTGTCGGCCGCCGCCGGAAGTACCAGTAACGTAAGCACGATGACAAGGCAAGCCAAGCGCGCGATCAGGATGCCACAAAAACCGCGCCCTACTTCGATCCTGTTTTGTTGTCGAAAAATGTCGCCGGAATGAAAATTGTTTCCTGCTCGATACTTCATGACTTACTCAACCACCCTCACACGGGCACCGTCGGTCAGCGGTTTCGTGTCGGCAGAGGAGAGGGCGACCTGGGAATGCTCCGGAAGTCCGGCAGTGATTTCCACTTGAGTAAGGTTTTGCAGGGAAACCTCGACATCGCGGCGTTTCAGTTCGCCATCGACCACCTGGTAGACGTAAGGCTTGGTGTCATCCATGCGTACCGCTTCGCGCGGAAGCGTGAGCACGTCGCTATGTTCTGCCGTGATGATCGTTACGCCGACGTTGACATTGGGCAGAAGCCGGCGATCGTGATTGTCTACGGTAGATGTGACCTCGCCCACATTGCGGGCGCCGCGTAATTTTACGGTGGAGGGAACGGTGCTCACCGTTCCATTCCAGACGCGTCCCGGCACCGCATCCCAGGTAATTTCTATCTTCTGCCCGGTAGCCAGTCGTCCGATTTCGGGTTCATCGACAAAGCTGCGCACCAACATCTTCGAGAGATCGCCGACCTGCAACAGCAAGTCTCCGGTCTGCACATAAGCGCCTTGCTTGACAGGAAGGGTGTAGACGATACCATCGAAAGGCGCGCGCACGCTGGACTTGGCAAGAGCGTCCTCGGCAGCGTCATAAGCGGCCTGCGCTTCGGCGCCTTGGGCCTGAACCTTTGCCACTTCAGGTTTCGAGTAGCGCTCTTTCTGTTTTTGCTCCAGCAAAGTAGCATCAGCCTGGGCACGCTGCACCGCCTCTTCGGCCTGTTGAACCTCACCCAGTGACGCCGAACCTTGCTGCTGCAGATGACGTAGCGCGTCAAGGTTGCGCTGAGCATTGTTCAGCGCGCTGCGAGCTTTGATCAGTTGCGCGTCCAGCGTAAGAACCTCTTCGCGCGTACCGCCCGTAGTCAGGTCGGCCTGGTCGGCCTGCGCGGCCTTTATCTGGGCCTGCGCGCGCGCCGCCTGGCTGCGCAGATCGCTATCATCGAGCTGCAACAGCAACTGCCCTTTGCGGACGTGATCTCCTTCTTTCACCAGCAGGCGCTTTACCGTTGTAGCGTCCGGCGAGTGAGCTTCGAAATTCTGAATGGGTTCCACTTTGCCATTGGTGGAAATCAGACTGCGGATGGATCCGCGTTCCACGGTGTCGGTGCGCACTTTCAGGGGGGCTTGCCGGTGGATGAAAGGAATGGTCGCAAGCGCCGCCAGCACGCCCACCGTTATCCAAGTGCGGCTCTTGCGCGAGGCGGGTCGTCCATTCGAATTGTTGGTTGCGGCCAACTTGTTATCTTTCAGGATGCGGCGGGGACAACTGCAAGCATTAATTTACCACTGTGGCGCCTGCCCAGAGATGCGCGCCTTCCCAAGCCGTTGCATGCTTAGATGCTGGCGATCTTGGGCGGATGCTTGAAACTCGCCCGCAGAAGAAGTCGCATCCTTAAGCATTCGCCGAAATGCGGGACGCTGCCGCTACAATAGTTTTATGCAAAAATCGCCACGCTATACGCCTGAGCACGCCGAATCCGGGCTGGATCACAAGTTTCCCGAGATCGAGACTTGGCCGAATCAATTTCCGGGATATGAGATTGTGATCGACGATCCCGAGTTTACCTCTGTATGCCCGAAGACCGGACTGCCGGATTTCGGTGTGATCACGCTGCGCTACCAGCCTGATAAAGATTGCCTCGAATTGAAATCGTACAAAGAATATTTGCACTCCTATCGCAACCTGGGAATTTTTCAGGAGAACGTGGTGAACCAGGTGCTGAAAGATGTGGTGCGGTGGGCGAAGCCGGTGTGGGCCGAAGTGAAGGGCGATTTCCGCCCGCGCGGAGGGATTTCGACGACAGTGCTGGCCAGATGGCCGCGGAGAAAAAAAACTGGTTAGACGTTCTTCGATCTACGCCGACCGCGTTGCACAAACATTCTCGGATCGTAGCGGAGCGGCTCCGGTTCGGATAAGACGATCCTTCGGAAACTGGGGTGTTGCGGATTCAGGATCCAGTTGTTTTCGTTTGGCGCTAGGGCCGAGGGCACAATCAAAATGCAATGTTTGGCCCGCCGCACGAATCCGTCTCCAATCCGTACCAATTCAGCTGGCGCTGGTGATTTGCGCCAGAAAGAGGGCAAATCTTGTGCGACGATTCGCTCTCTCGAAACATCGTCCGGGATTTCGGCGGTGACCAGCACCAGGTCAGCGGGAGCATTGTCCGAGTCGAGGTGGACAAAATACTCCAGCATCGCCAGCGATTGATGCTCGGAAGTGTACGACAACCGAGTCCCGGCGCTTGACCATCGCCCACCGTATCGATATGCCCCTTCACCATCGAGGGGAGAGCGGGAATATGCCTTCCGCAATATCCGGTAGACGCGTGTCAACTGATTCCGCCGTAAGCGATCCTTCCCAGCACGTCTTCCACTTGGCGCGCTCCGAGTTCCGTGTCGATCGCGTCAATCGGAGGAATGCCGCCAAGCGCGCGGTTGGAGCGCTTCAGCCAGCGGGATGCGGTTTCCCGATTGCCGAGGCTCTGTTGCGCCAGGGCAACGATCCGCGCCAGCCGGTACAGTCGATCGGACTCGAAGCGGGCTAAGCGGCCGCTCCGGCGTCTGCGCTGCAGGCTCCGCGGCGAAAGATCAAGAGCTTCCGCCAACTCTTTCAGCGTCAACCCTGAGGACTGCATCAGTTCTTCTACGACGGCCGGAGGAAACCCTTCGCGGATGGCTTCGCGAAGGTCGCCGGGACTCGATAAGTTTCGCCCGAGAACGCCTCGCCCACCAAGCTCTTTAACGACGGCTCGAAGTTCGTTTACCATTTGTCGTCTATTATAGCGACAAATGTCGCCACTGATCAAGGCGGAGTATCCGCCATGCTATATTCGCAGGACTTGTGACTTCAGCGAAACTCCATCCGCGCACCGCGCTGATTCTACTGACCGTGCTGAATTTGTTGAACTACGTGGACCGCTCGGTGCTGTTCGCGGTACAGCCGCTCGTGCAGAGCGAATTTAGTCTGAGCAACACGCAGGTCGGCTATCTCACCAGCGCGTTCCTATTGTTTTACATGGTCGCGGCCCCTTTTGTGGGACCGCTGGCCGACCGCTATTCGCGCAAGAAAATTATTGTCGGCGGCGCGATCTTTTGGAGCGGGCTCACGCTGCTCACCGCAGTCACACACACCTATACCGAGCTGCTGATACGGCACACTCTGGTCGGCATTGGCGAGGCAACATTTGTGACGATCGCTCCCACCTTCGTCGCGGATTTGTTTCCGGAAGAGAAACGGGGTCGCATCCTCGGCGTGTTCTATCTCGCGATTCCCGTCGGCACGGCGGCTGGATATCTGTTGGGCGGCAAGCTAGGTGCAAGCCATGGATGGAGGTTTCCGTTTTATGTTGCGGCGGCGCCTGGATTTCTAGTGGCGTTGGCAGTCTTGTTCTTGCGCGAGCCCGAGCGCGGACAATTCGACACGGAGAAAGAAACTCCGGAACGCGCGACCTTGGTTGGTCTGGCGCGCAATCCGGCATTCTGGACTTCGACCCTCGGCATGGCGATGATGACTTTCGCCCTGGGTGGAATCCAGGTGTGGATGCCGACATTTTTATCCCGCGCCCGCGGCTACTCGCTCGAGTCCGCAAACTTCATGTTCGGCATCGTGATTGTGATCGATGGAATTCTGGCTTCGCTCGCCGGCGGTTGGCTTGGCGATTATCTTTTGCCGCGCATGAAGGGCGCTTATTACTTTGTCTCCGCGGCAAGCATGGCGCTGGGCGTGCCGTTCATGATCGTGGCTCTTTTCATGCGAGGTTCGCTAATGCTGCCCGCGATTGCTGTGGCGGCTTTCTTCCTGTTGCTGAATACTTCGCCGCTGAATGCCGCTGTAATTAATTCCGTGGGAGCCCACATTCGCGCCACCGCTCTTGCGGTGAACATCTTCATTTTCCATCTGCTCGGCGATGTGCCCTCGCCCACTCTCATGGGTTACGTGGCCGATAAACGTTCCCTGCAGACAGCGTTCGTGTTGCCGGTGGTCGCGATGGTCGCCTCCTCTGCCATACTCTTCTACGGCATGAAATTTGCGCCCGTTCAAAACAGTGGCACGCGGGCGGGAACTACCTGAGCGGAATGCATTACTTCCACTGGATTGCCGGAACAATTCTCGCTTTGGCCTGGTTCTCGCGCATCGTTGATGCCGCCATTGGAATGCCCACTGTCGCCACCATTTCTCAGCCGCAATGGAACGGCAACCCCGTTGCACCCTCGGGAAATCCAAGGGTCTCGATCATCGTACCAGCCCGAAACGAAGAAGCGGACGTCGAGCAAACTCTCGCCCTCCTGCTGAAACTCGATTACGACAATTATGAAGTGATTGCGGTGAACGATCGATCGACAGATCGTACTGGCGAGATTATGGAAGAGGTGGCCGCAAGCGCCGGCGCCCAGGGCCGTCTTCGCGTCATTCAGCATCAGGAATTACCCGCGGGATGGTTAGGTAAAGCGCACGCCATGTGGACGGCTACCAATGCAGCCACCGGCGACTGGTTGCTCTTTACCGATGCCGATGTATTGTTCAAGCCGGATTCTGTGCGGCGGGCGCTGGTTTATGCGGAGGCTGAACGAGCAGACCACGTTGTGTTGTTTCCGCAGATGATTATGAAGACTCCGGGCGAATACATGATGATCGCTTTTTTTCAAACCATGTTTGTCTTCGGACACCGGCCGTGGAAGGTAGCGGATCCGAAATCGCGCGATCACATGGGCGTCGGTGCTTTCAATCTAATTCGGCGCAGCGTGTACGAATCAATCGGAACCTACGAAAGATTGCGCATGGAAGTGCTCGACGATATGAAGCTGGGTAAGGTGGTGAAAAATGCCGGGTTCGCGCAGCGCAATGTTTTTGGCGGAGACTTGATCTCGATTCGCTGGGCGAATGGCGCAATGGGCGTGGTGAACAATCTGACGAAAAATTTCTTCGCAGTATTGTCTTTCCAATGGCCGCGCACTCTTATTTCGGCCGTCGGTCTCGCCTTCCTCAATCTCATGCCCTTTCTCGGACTGTGGCTGGCGCACGGATGGGAGCGTTTACCTTACGCGGTGGCTCTGGGATCGATGTTCTCGATTTATGTTGGCATGTCTTGGCGGTCGGGCGTACCGGCTTATTACTTTCTGCTGCATCCGGTCAGCACGGTGCTGTTTATTTACACGTTGCTGCGCTCCATGTTTCTTACCCTGTGGAATGATGGAATCATCTGGCGAGGGACGAGGTATTCGTTGGAAGAGTTGAGGAAGGGAATGGTGTGAACGGCGCGAATGTCCCGGCGCGAATTTCAGAGAGTCGCAAGTTGCCACGGAAAAGAGGAGAACTCGGCGAGCTTGCGAAAGTCCTTTTCGTTAGCAGTGATCACGCGGATGCCCATGCGGGCGGCGCACATCGCAATCAGTGCGTCATTGGTGAGCCGGCCCCGGCCAATTTTTTCATAATCGTATTTGATTGCCAATCGCGCCAGTACTCGGCCTGCCTGGACCCAGTCATTTAGATTGGGCACCAATATCCTGCCGGCCTTTCCAAAATCCCGCTCCAGTTGCGCCACATCATCTAGATCTCGAGCCCTAGCGCCAGCGTAAAGTTCCTCGAGCACAACCGCACTCAGCCACAACACGGTGCCAGTCGTAATCCTTTCGAGGCGGAACGCGGCGTCCTCGCCTCGCAGAGCGGCAATATAAATTGAAGAGTCGAGAAGAACGTGCTGCATCTACTCATCCAGCGCGCCGTAGACATCTCGAATGTGGGCGCCGCTCCTGACAAATCGCGCGTTCGCCTCATGCGCCAGACGGTTACTCTGCTCCTCGGCAATCGCTAAATCCAACGCCCGCTCGATGGTCTCTGTTTCTGTTTTAGCCTGCAACGCTTTTTGGGCGCGCTTGATTTTCCTCGAGTCCAGTTGAAAGTGCTTATGCGATCGCTTTCTGGCTGTGGTCATTGGGTAATTCTTCCCCGACGGGCAAGACCGGATATTACCAGTGTACATCCATTAAGAGTTTATGTACATGCTTTATTGCGGCGGTTCGCCGCTCACACCGGCCTCGTTGCCATAGGTCACGGTAGTTGCGGCCGTTCCGTAGGTTTTGGCGGGCTTTTTGGTGGGACGCATGCTGCCCGCGCTGTAGTGGCCTTGTTTTTCCACATCGTAATTCTTGGGCATGGGCGGAATCAGAGTCGAGCCGCCGGTGACCTGGCTGACGCGCTTCAGGATGATCTCCGCGCGTCCGTCGTAGAGCTTAACCGGACCGTGGATTTCGATGACGTGTCCCTCGAGGCGGCGGACATCGCCTACATCTTTAAGGTCAGACCGGAAAACTACAACCGAAAACGGGCAAGCGGCTCGCTCGTCGCAGAATCCGATGAAGTGGGTTCCTTTGGCTCCGGCTTTCACATGCAGCACTTTTCCAGTAACGCATTTCGTTTCTCCAACGTGCTGAGCGGCTTGGCCGATGGAAAGGCAGTCAGAGGCGGCAAACAGGGTATTACCGCCCAACGCGAGAAACAAGAAAGTCAAGATTGTCGATCTTCGATCCTGGCATCGCAGATTGCGGCATCGCAGATTGTGGTATCGCATCGAGCGTTCCTTCCAAACGCGACCAGAAAACTCTGTTCGCAGTCTACGTCCTCGAAGGTAGCCACAAACAAGCAGAGGTGAAATATTCCGTATTCCCGTTCCCAGAATGGAAGTCTTATGGAAGCATCAAGAATTTCGTCGCTTAGAGGAGCATCCTCGCGGTTCAGTCAATCGGACATCGAGAAGAACGCTGAGGGACCGGCCAGCCCAGTCCCCGGTTCTTGTTTCACTGATGGTGTGCGTTTACTTGAAGGCCTTTACCGCTGCGGTTTCGTCGTCCTTGACATCGAACACGGTATAGAGCTTGGTGATCTGCAGCAGGTCGTGAACCTTTTTGGTGAGGTGCAGCAGTTTAAGTTCGCCGCCCTGGTTTTTGGTAGTGGTGAAGGCGCTGACCAGTTCACCGATGCCGGAGCTGTCGATGTAATTGACTTCGGCCAGGTTCAAGATAATCTTCTTGTTGCCTTTGGAAAGCAGATCGCGTACGGTGTCGCGCAAGGTAACACTGCCCTCGCCCAGAGTGATCCTTCCACTGCAGTCCACAATGGTGACTCCGTCCACCTGCCGAGTGCTAAGTTTCATGCTCACTGAGACCCCTCCTTCTTGCCCACGGATGATCCGTGAACGTGCTTGATCAATTTCACTTCTGTACCTGTCTGGGACGGGCGAATTTCCACCACGTCCATAAAAGAGCGCA
>CAVRWS010000026.1:0-17198 GCA_963724815.1 uncultured Acidobacteriaceae bacterium | reverse complement strand
TGACGGTTGTCACATCCCTCCCCGGAAAGGCCGGGTAAAGTTTCAACAGACGCCCCTGAGAATAGAGACCTCGGCTGCATCAAAGCTCTATGGACCTTGTCAGCGATGGTTCGAATGGGCCATGTCGAGCCGGAGCTGACTATGAGAAGATGGCCGAGTTCTACTGTTTCCGCCCGGGAACTCCTAGGGCCGCGACGGGATGGACCCGAGTGAGGGCAGAGTGCATCTAAGTATTGAGTGGCGAATCAGGAAGCGCTGCTGAGGGTTCAGGATTGAAGAAGGCTTTCCGGTCCGGCGAATCGGACCTGGTGCTCTTTGAGAATCTATCGTTTGAGGTGGAGCGAGGCGAAATCTGGCTATTGTCGGCCAGTCGGGAGCGGGAAAGAGTACCTTGTTGCACATCCTCAGCGCTCTTGATCACGCTTCCGCAGGTGACGTATACTGCGCCGAATTGAAGCTGAATTCTCTGTCCGCGGATGAAGCATCCGAGTTTCGCAATCGCGAAGCCGGGTTTGTCTGGCAGTTTCATTTGCTGCCGGAATTTACCGCTGCGGAGAATGTTGCCATGCCCTTGTTGGTGCGAGGGCTTAGTTGGGCGCAGGCCGCCCCCGAGGCTTCGCGCTGGTTGCGCGAGGTCGGACTGGACAGCGCGGGCATCATCGCTCGGGAGAGCTTTCCGGCGGCGAGCAACAACGCGTAGCTCTGGCGCGGGCGCTCATTACCGTCCTTAGTTGTTGCTGGCGGATGAGCCCACTGGCGACCTTGACGGGCAGACGGCGGAAGCAGTTTTCGATTGATCGCGCGATTCATCGCGAGCACCAACTCACCTCTCTGATTGCAACCCACAACCTGGCATTTGCGCGCCGCTGCCATCGCATGCTGCGGCTGCAACGCGACGGGTTGAAGAAGTTGCCCCGGATTCTTTACCGGGTAGAAGCGACAGTTTGAACAACGTGATGCGAAGGATTAGTTAGACAAAGTGCAAGAAATTGAACTATCGGTAAATCGAGGGATTTTCAACAGGTTCCTTCGGTAACATTAGAAAAACGTTTCTCCGCTTGGGTTTGGTGGCCGTTTAACTGCATAATGTGAAGACGGAAGACCAGATGCAAGTACAGAACATCAACGGGCCAGGGTTTCGGTAGGTTTGAGCAGGCAATTGCCTTCTCGGCCGGAAGCACAGGGGGAAGGGCATTATGTTTGAACGTTATACGGAGAAAGCCAGGCGCGTCATCTTTTTTGCGCGCTACGAAGCAAGCCAGTTCGGGTCTCCTTATATTGAGACGGAGCATCTGCTGCTGGGGCTCCTGCGCGAAGATAAAGCCCTGACCAATCGGTTCCTGCGTTCGCACGCCTCGGTTGAGTCCATTCGCAAACAAATTGAAGGCCACACCACCATTCGGGAAAAGGTCTCGACTTCGGTGGATCTTCCTCTCAGCAATGAATGCAAGCGCGTGCTCGCTTATGCCGCGGAAGAAGCAGAGCGGCTGTCACATCGCCATATCGGAACCGAACATCTGCTTCTGGGTTTGTTAAGAGAAGAAAAGTGTTTTGCGGCGGAGATTCTGCATGAGCGCGGCTTGCGGCTGGCTACGATTCGGGAAGAATTAGCCCGAACCAGCCAGGAAAAAGCGCAGCCGCAACGCCAGCGCGAGTCTTCACTGTTGAGCGAATTCTCCCGCGATCTTACGCAAGCCGCAATGGACAGCCAGTTGGATCCTCTGGTCGGTCGCGACGGGGAACTAGAACGCGTGGTGCAGATTCTGTGCCGGCGCACTAAGAACAACCCTGTCCTTATCGGTGAGCCCGGAGTAGGCAAGACGGCGATCGTCGAAGGCCTGGCACAGCGCATTGCTGACGGCGAAGTTCCGTCGTTCTTAGCCGATAAGAGAATTTTGGCTCTCGATCTTTCCTTGATCGTTGCCGGAACGAAATATCGGGGACAGTTCGAAGAGCGGCTGAAGACCATCATGAAAGAGCTGATGGAGTCGCAGAACTCCATCATCTTTATCGACGAACTGCACACTCTGGTGGGCGCGGGCTCGGCGGAAGGTTCGCTCGATGCCGCCAACATCCTGAAGCCGGCTCTGTCGCGTGGAGAGATTCAGTGCATCGGCGCCACCACTCCGGGTGAATATCGCAAGTCGATCGAGAAAGACCGGTCGCTCGAGCGCCGGTTCCAGGCGGTGAAAGTGCCGCCGCCGAACGAGGCCGACGCGATCAAAGTTTTGTTCGGCATCAAGGATCGGTACGAGAAGTTCCACGCGGTTACGTACACCGACGACGCAATCAACTTCGCGGTTTCCCACTCGAACCGTTACATTCCGGATCGTTTCCTGCCGGATAAGGCGATCGATCTTGTGGACGAGGCCGGTGCACGCGTAAAGCTGCGCCAGACTTCGCAGCCGGAAGAAATCACCGAAGTGCAGAAGCGCATCAAGTTCATCGTGCACCGCATGGAGAACGCGATCGCGAACCACGAGTTCGAGAAGGCGCGATTCTACTCCGACGAAGAACGCAAGGAGCGTGAGAACCTGCGCGCGTTGCGCGAGAAGTATCATCTCGATGAATCCTCCACCGGCGTTGTCGGGCGCGAAGATATCGAAGATGTAGTTTCGCGCTGGACCGGCGTTCCCATCACTTCGATCAAGGAAGAAGAGACGCAGAAGCTGCTGCGCATCGAAGAAGAGCTGCATAAGCGGATCATCTCGCAGGATAAGTCAATCAGCGCGCTGGCCCGGGCAATCCGGCGTTCGCGCGCCGGATTGAAGAGTCCGAACCGGCCGATTGGTTCGTTCCTGTTTTTGGGGCCGACGGGCGTCGGCAAAACCGAAGTCGCGCGCACTCTGGCTCAGTTCATGTTCGGAACGGAAAAAGCTCTGGTCCGCTTCGACATGTCGGAGTTCATGGAAAAGCATTCCGTCTCGAAGCTGATCGGCTCGCCTCCGGGATATGTGGGCTATGAAGAGGGTGGTCAGCTTACCGAGCGCGTGAAGCGCGCGCCGTATTCCGTGGTCCTGCTGGATGAAATCGAGAAGGCGCATCCGGATGTGTTCAACATCCTGCTGCAGGTTTTTGAAGATGGCCAGTTGACCGACGGACTGGGAAACACGGTCGATTTCAAGAACACGATCCTCATCATGACCTCGAACATTGGGGCCCGGCACTTGCAGAAGCGCGAGGGCTTTGGCTTCCAGTCGACTGCGGAAGATCAGGTTTCGGGCAAGGTTGAGGAACTGGTAAAGGGCGAAGTGAAGCGCACCTTCAATCCAGAATTCCTGAACCGCCTGGACGAAATCATTCTGTTCCTGGCTCTGAGCGAGGCGGACCTGATTCAGATTCTGGAACTCATGGTCACGCAACTCAACCAGAACCTGGCGCAGAAATCGATCACGGTCACAGTGGCGGATGAGGCCAAGAAGTGGATCCTGAACCAGACGTTGACGGATCGCTCCTACGGTGCTCGCCCGCTGCGCCGGGCGTTGCAGAAATATATCGAAGACCCGCTATCGGAGGCGCTGATTCAGGGAACGATTACCACGCGTCCGGCGTTTATCGAGGTCTTCCTCGAAGACAACAAGCTGTTCTACCGTCCGGTGGACGCGGAAAAGACCGAGGGCGTGCTGCTGTACGAAAACAGCTAGCTTTCAGCGAGTAGCTCTTCAGCCGTCAGCGCAAGCTGACGGCTTTTCTTTTGCCCGCTATATTTGTCAGGGCTTTTCCGTAGGCGCGGATTGTTTCCGGCCGCGGTTTCAGGTACATGAACTGCCCTTCGCGGCGCGTATCGATCAGACCCGCATCCGCCAGAATCTTCAAGTGATGCGAGATCGTGCCCGGCGTCAGCCGGTATTTCTCGACGATTTGCTTGCAGAACATCTCTTCGGATGCTGATATTTCTTCGTAAATCCGCAGGCGCGTTGGATCGCTTAACGCTTTCGCAACCCGAACCAAATCCTTGCCTTCCATGTAAACCTTCAACCGCGGCCCCCACTGTCTGGAATAAACTGAACCTTGATTAGTTTGACGTTCATCAAAGTATACAACTAAAAATCAGGTCAGGTAGTGACCGGAACAAGAATTCTTACAGGAGGTTCTTATGGCAAAAAGATTTGCAGGGAAGTCAGTCATAATCACTGGCGGCAATAGCGGCATCGGCTTGGCCACAGCCAAACTGTTTCACGAAGAGGGAGCGAAGGTCGCCATTTCAGGGCGCGACCAGAAAACACTGGATGAAGCAGTCAAAGCAATCGGAACAGATACACTGGCGGTCAAGGCAGACGTTTCCAATCTCTCAGATATAGACAAGTTGTACGCACAGGTAACCGGGAAGTTCGGCAAAATCGATGCCCTGTTTGCCAATGCGGGTATCGCGAAGTTCTCTCCGGCAGTCGACAGTGGCGAGAAGCTGTTTGACGAAACCTTCGACATCAATGTAAAGGGACTCTATTTCACGCTGCAGAAGGCGCTGCCGCATCTTAACGACAACGCCGGAATTGTGTTGAATGCCTCCGTCGTAGGCACAAAAGGTTACCCGGGAACCAGCATTTATTCCGCTACTAAGGCGGCGGTGCGTTCGCTCGCCCGCACTTTTGCGGCCGAGTTGGTTGAGCGCGGCATTCGTGTGAATGTCGTGAGTCCGGGGCCAATCGAGACTCCGATTCTGGAAAAAGCTGGAATGCCGCAGGCGGCGCAAGACGATTTTGCGGCTGGCGTCAAGGCGCGAGTTCCCATGAAGCGCTTCGGTACTCCCGATGAGGTGGCACATGCCGTGCTGTTCCTGGCCAGCGGCGAGGCATCCTACATTACCGGCGTGGATTTGAATGTTGATGGTGGCACAGGTCAGCTTTAAACTCGTATAAGGGTAATAAAGCGTGTTAGCCCTGAAGGAAAGCACACCATGCACAAAGTCAACATTGCCGATAAATTCTCGAAGATTTCGGAATACTGGAAGCCTTACATCGCCGCCGAGTTAAACGGCCAATATGTGAAACTCGACAAACTAAAAGGCGAGTTCGTCTTTCACCACCACGAGCATGAAGATGAAATGTTCCTGGTGGTGAAAGGCCGGTTCCGCATGGAATTCCGCGATCGGCATGAATGGATCGAGGAAGGGGAGTTCATCGTTGTTCCCCGCGGAGTAGAACATCGTCCGGTCGCGAAGGAAGAATGTTGGATCCTGCTGTTCGAACCGGCCTCCACGCTAAACACCGGCAACGTTGTGAATGAACGCACGCTGCCTCAGCTTGAACGCGTGTAGGATAAGAAGCAGGCAGACGCAGGAAGCCGCGTCTCAGTGAGGGATTTCTACACCCCTATGGATTTAACCGTTTATTCTTCAGCCTGGTGTCCGGATTGCCGTGAGGCCAAGCGTTTTCTCGCCAAACACAACATCTCCTACAAAGACATCGACATCGAGACCACGCCCGGCGCAGTGGACGAGATTGTCAAGCAAACCGGCAAACGCGCCATCCCCCAATTCGTCATCAATGGCGAATGGGTGCAGCCTTATGTCCCGGGAGAAGGCTTCCTCTACGAGGAGATGGCCAAGCGCCTGGGCGTCGGGAAGCCTTAAATCCGGCTATCTAAAGGTTCTGCCGCTCTAGCTTGCCATCCCCGGTAATCCAACAATATCCCCCGTACATCGCCTTCCGTACCGTGGAAAAGCCTTGCCAGACAAGGGAAGATGACACTCCCTGGCTTTCAGCGCTAGTGCGCCTTCCCCTCGGCGCGAAGCTGCCAGCACGGGCGGTTTGCCGCATCCATGTCCGAACCAGAGAGTCCACAGGGGTCAAGCGAAGTTACTGAGTGCTGGCAGCAGGCCATTCAGGCTGTCCTCGGAGCCGTGCTACTGATCGGCGCGGTAGCCATGTTCCACTACTATTCGCCTGCCACGGCTCAGAGTCCCCAGCCGGACGACCTGCAAAAGCAGGTTCACACCTTGAACCAGGAAGTGGCGGAACTCGAAAAAGAACAGGGTATGCCCGCCCTGGTGTTAAGCCGATATCGGAACTCGATTGGCTATATTTATGGCGTATATCAGATTGGTTTCGTGAACCAGCCAGCCGCGATCCGGGCGCGCGTTTCCGGCACTGGATTTCTGGTAGGCGACGGATTGCTCGCCACCAACCGGCATGTAGCGGAGCCCTGGTATGGCGACAGCGAAGCCGAGGCTCTGATCAATCGCGGCGCGACCGCCATGCTCGAAAGTCTGGTTGTGTTCTTTCCCAATTCGACGACGCCGGTTAGCTTACTTCCAGGCGCAGTGTCATCCACAGGCGATCTGGCAGTGTTGAGAATCGAAGATAAAAATTCAGTGCGCGGACTTGCCGTCCTACCGCTTGCCAGGGGAATCTCGTCGCCCGGTGAGCTCGTCACGGTAATCGGCTATCCCATGGGCATTGCAGGCATGGTGGCCAAGTCGCCCAGCGGAATTTATCAGCGGCTGGCTTATCGGCACAACGACATCACGGCGGCGAGCGAACTGGCCGCGCTTTCCCTGATTCGCCCTTCGACCACCTGCGGCCATCTGGGCGATGTGGTGGGAGAAAAGCTGATCTACGATGCGCCCACCGCGCATGGCGGCAGCGGCGGCCCGGTGTTCGACTCCAATGCAGAAGTGATTGGAGTGAACTCCGCTTACATCGATGGATTTTCCGGCGGCTCGCTGGGTTTCTCGGTGGACGCTTTACGGCCGCTGATTGCAGAAGCTGAAAAACTGCAGTAGATTCCAGAACGTGTGACAAAAACTGATGGGCCGGGAAGCTTGCTTCCCGGCCCTCCGTCTTAGTCGACGATCAGAATGCCCACCGCAGCGAGAATTGGATCAAGCGCGGCGTTCCCGTGGTGCTTACGATCCGGCCAAACGGATCAGGACCACTTTGCCCTGAGCCCGTCCAGGCGAGATATTGCTCGTAATCCGTAACCAACGGCGTGCCGAAATTCGGATGATTCCACAGGTTAAAGAAATCGGCGGCGAAGCGCAGATCCTGCCGCTCGGTAAGTCTGAAGCGCTTGATCAGGGAGAAATCCCAGTTCTGTTGGAACGGTCCTCGGTAGATATTGCGGCCTAGACTGCCGAATCCCGTGGTGCAGTAGTTAGTATCAGTTCCGCACTGAGTGGGGTATAGCAGCGGGGCAGTCGTGAACGCAGCGGGATTCAGCCATCCATTAAGGCGCTGCGTAACGCTCCCAGAACTGGTGCCACTGGCGATACTGGCGCCCGGTGCGAGACTCGCGCTCACTGGCGAAGTGCCGGCTCCCAGGAACGCATTCCCGCCGTTTGAATCCAAAACTGAAAACGGCAACGAAGATTGGAAGCTGGAGACGCCGCTCACCGACCACTGGCCCAGGGCTGCGCGCCTAAAACCCGTAGCGT
The DNA here is from genome assembly GCA_963724815.1 of uncultured Acidobacteriaceae bacterium. GTDB lineage: Bacteria > Acidobacteriota > Terriglobia > Terriglobales > Acidobacteriaceae > Sulfotelmatobacter. The sequence continues at coordinate 9,823 of CAVRWS010000026.1, read as the reverse complement.
GAGCGAAGAACGGCAGATCGTAAACATAACTGATCTTCAACACTTGCGGACGATTGAAGTCCGAAATTCCCCGCGAGGCGTTAATCGTGCTCTCATCGTTGAAGGCAGTATTGTTCGCCGTATTTCCGGTGGAGGTTGCATCGATGTTCTTGGAGAACGTATACGCTGCCTGTATGTATCCCCGGTCCCACCGTCGCGACACGGTGGCCTGCAGTGAGTGATAGATGGAATAGGCGTCGTTAGCGAAAATCTGATACCCCGAATAGCCGTTCAATCCTGGCGTGGGTGTCCGAGCGATGGCATTGGAAAACGTATTGTCGGTGATTTGATAATTGTTGCCGTTGACATCGGTCACCGTGAAAGGATGTGCTGGGCTGGCATCGACTGACTGAATCGCGTCGCGAGTCTCGCGAAGGTGCGTGCCCTTGGTTCCGACATAGCCAACCTCCATCACCCACTTGCGCCCCAGATCGCGCTGTATGGTCAGGTTCCATTGCTGCGTGTTCGGGACTACGAAGTGCCGCGGAACTTCCAGCACAAATAGATTTTGCGTGGAATTTACTCCCGGTCCGCCTGTGCAGGCATAGCTACCATCTTGTCCGGTGGGGCTATTGGGAGTGAAGCTGATGAGATGTGCCAGGCACGGCAGCCATGCGCCCGATAACTGCCCCGCTGCCGGCACCGCGTTGGAATTGGTCGCCGGCGTTCCAGTAAAGAAATCAGACATAGTGAAGCCAGGTGTCGAAGGGAAAAACACGATCGGGATAAAGGGCGACTGGAAGCTTAGCTGATCGACGGCTCCCACATCTTCCCGCACGTAAAAGATTCCGTACCCGCCGCGCACCGTCGTATTGTGATGCCCGAAAAGATCGTAGGCAAAGCCTACGCGGGGGCCAATTCCGGTGGAAACGCTGTTGTTAAAGGTCGATCCTGCTGCGGTTCCGGTCAGGCCGGGAACGCCTAGCTTGTCGACGCACTTGGGATAAACGAAGGGATACTGGCCGCTCTTGGTCAAGTCCGATTCCATGTTGCCAATGTGGCAAGCATTGTCGGTCCACGCGCCGAAGAACTCGGTGCGAAGTCCCAGATTCAACGTGAGGTTCTGCGTAGCCTTCCAATCATCCTGCACGAATACTGCGGAATTTTTCTGGCGATAGTTGTGGCGGTAGACGCCGCCTCCACCAAAGCTGAATTCCGGACTGCCCTGCAGGAAGTTGCCAACATCGCTGACGGGACAGGGATTTGCCGGACTGCATCCCGGAAGTGTCGTGTTTGTTGAGTCGCCGAAATAGAGCTGGCCGTTGAACACCTGCGGAAACTGCTTATTTAAAGCGACCGGCGTAAACTCGCCACCGAACCGCAAATTATGTTTTCCCCGAACCCAGCCCAGCGTATCGATGAAATCAAAGTTGTTCTGCGCCTGATATTGGTTGGCCTGGGGCGTCGGACCAAATTGAAAGCCTGAACTGACGAAAGTAAATTTGTAAATGTTGTCCGTCAGGTTGTTTGTCGGGCGATCAATGCCAGCCTGGCTGGCGGTGACCGGCGGAACGTTGATGTCGCTATTGTTAATCCGATAAAAACCCAGCCGGAATTCATTCACCAGAGTAGGCGAAAATACGTGAGTCTCCGTAAGCGAGAACACTCGATCTCTGACCGGAAGCTGGTAGGGAAAGTTGAGATCTCCGCCGCTGATGCTGCCGCCAAGAGAGGCCGTCAGACCGCCTGCACCAAACGGCACGTTCGACTGGAAATTCTGAAAGAAGAATTGCACCGATAGCTTGTCCTGAGAGTTGCGGAACTCACGATCCCAGGTCGCAGTGAACTGGTTGTCGGTGTAACTGCCAGGGATGCTGGTCGTGAACGGGACAACAGTGCCGGCGGGGGTTCCAGCCGAGACATTGGGCAACGGGTAGAGATATCCATTAGCGGCCGACCCAAACTGGTTGCTTCGAAAGCCGATCAGCGAGGCCGCAACCGGATCGACGCTGGTCAGGTTGAAGGCCGATTGCAGCTGTGCGTAGCCGGAAGGAACACGATCCGCCGCGGGAATATACGGAATCAGAGTGCTGATAATAGTTCCCGGGGAATCGCCGCTGCGCTGGCGCGTTCCCGAATAGTTGAAGAAAAAGAAACCGAGTTTTCCTCCGGTCCCAATCGGTCCGCCTAAATCTCCGCCGAAAATGTTCTGCTGGATCACGGGTCGCGCCTCGCCCGCTCCGTTCAGAAAATAGTCGTTCGCGTCCAGGACCGTATTGCGGAAGAATTCGTAAGCCTCGCCGTGAAATGTGTTAGTTCCAGTTTTGAGAATGGCATTGATGTCGCCGCCTCCGTTGCGGCCCTGAGAGGCGTCATAGAGCGAGGTTTGTACCTTGAACTCTTGAATCACAGCGGGATTCGGGAGTGGGGTGGTGGTCAGTTCCGCAACGTTGTAATCAGTCGCGCTGATTCCCTCGATCTGATAGTTGTTGTTATCTTCGCGTTGGCCGTTCACTTCAATCCGAACATTGCCGCGTCCCAATTGTGATGCCGCGTTCAGTTCGCCTTGCGCTCCACTCGATAGCGTGAGCAATTGCTGAAAGTTTTGCGTGGCCAGCGGCAGATTCTTGATGGTGCTCGACTCAATCGCTTGCCCCGTCGTGGCGTCGGTGGTGTCCACCTCCTGCACCAGTGCCTGCACTTCCACTTGTTGCTGCACCGCTTGAGTCTTGAGCTTCGCGATCAGCCGTGTCGTCTCAGTGACGCGCACCTCGATGTTCCGGAAAGACGCTTCGGCAAAACCCGCTCCATGGACGTTCACCGTATACTCGCCCGCCGGCAGCAACGGGGCGGTAAACGAGCCATCAGCGCCGGAAGTGACGCTGCGTTCCAGCACACCAGTCTCCTGATTGGTAATGCGAACTTCAGCGCCGGCCACGACAGCTCCGCTGGGATCCTGAATTGTGCCCGTGATCGCCCCCGTCGCGCCACCTTGAGCGAAGGCCTGAGCAATAAATGCAATCGCCAGAAAACTGATCCACATCAACCTACTTTGGATTTTCGCCATTACCTCTCCCCCTGAGTTCGGAATGGAATCGTTTTGCTATGGCTGAATCGGGTATTTGACGGATAGAAAAGGAAACCGGCAACACAAAAGTTTCGTGCAGCCGTTTTGTGCGCCCGTACGCACGCGTGAGCTACGCAGACCTAGCCGGGATCGCTTGGGTTCAGTCGTCGCCATTAGATACGCGTTTCCCGCGCAGAATGCCCTTGATTCTGAGGATGCGGGAAGGATACTGAAACAGGCTGGCAATTAGCAATACTAATGCTGGTGCTGCTGCAGTCGCATTGCGGAGTACAAGTGTGGGTGCGACGCGGAATACGAATATCGAGAATTCGATTTATCGATTCCGGTATTACAATTCCCTAATTTTTTCGCCTTCATGCAAACGCTGGTCTTTCGAAGCCGAGGCGTCGCCGGAAGCCGCATAGGCCACCGCCGCTCCAATGAGAGCGGGAATGATAAAGGCATGACCCCCGGTCGCTTCGGCCACAAATACAACCGCGGCAAGTGGCGTCTTATAGCCGGCGGCGATGAAGGAAGCCATACCAACGGCGGCGTAGAGGTCGACGGTGGAACTGTGAACGACCGACTGAGCAAATGCCGTCCCGATGCTTCCACCAGTTAAAAATAATGGGACAAACATAGCGCTCACTCCTCCCGCAGCCAGCGTAAAAAGTGTTGCGCCGAGCTTCAGCACGCTGAAAATCACAAGCTCCGCAGTGCCGTGCTGCGAGCCCAAAATCTCGCCCACCGCTTCATAGTTAGGACCGATGGGAACGAGATTGCCCGGATAAATGTGCAGGAAGAGAAGCCCGCATAGCCCCGTCAGCAATCCGCCAATGGCGAGCTTCAACCAATGCGGAATCGCCCATTTCACACAAAAAGTTCGCGCTCTTCGGAAAGTGATGACAAACACCATCGCAACTAAACCAACAATCAAGCCCAGCAGTGCACTCCAGTAAAGGTCATGGCGTTCGAACGTGGTAGAGCCGCTGAAATTGAACAGAGGGGTAGCGCCCAGAAAAGAACTCAGCGTGACAAAGGAAACTACCGAAGCTATCAGCGATGGAACCAAAGCCTCATGCGCCAGATCATCGCGGTACGGCATCTCGAGCGCGAACACGATGCCGGTGAGCGGCGCGCGGAAAACTGCGGACATACCTGCCGCGGCGCCGCAAATCAACATGATGCGCCGGTCGCGATCGGTCAAACGCAAACGCCGAAGCTTCGTCCAAAGCCATGACCCAATCGCCGCGCCACCGTAAATGCTGGGCCCTTCCAGCGCGGCGCTGCCGCCAAATCCCACCGTAGCGATTGCCGCAATCAACTTCGGCACGAAGGAACGGACATCAACCCTGCCTTCATGCTCGTGATAGGAACGGATGATTTCTTCCGTGGAATGCTCGTTCGGATCCGGAGTCAGAAACTGCATGATCAAACCGGTGACAATGAACCCCAGCGTGATTCCTGGCACAATTGCCCAGTGATGGTGCAGATAGTAACTAAGAACCGGAGGCCACAATTTTCCTAGAATGATTACCACGACTCCGGTAATCACCAGGCCGGTGATTAGGCCAATTATCGGCGCAATGATGAGCCACTTGCGAAGATCGCGCGCATAGACTGCGCTAAGATCTTCGTGAACCAGCGAAAAGTATTTGCCAAACAATGGATGACGCAGGAGTCGGTCGCTTCGCCTTTGTCTTGTCGCTGGCTTGGTCATAAATATTTATAATTCGATTGCCGGTCCGGATGGTTTTCTTGAATGGCTAAGTCTTATGGAGTGCTGTCGTTGCCTTCCCGCATGACTCGCCGGAGTGCGGCAACTAACTCCGGCCCCGCACTGCGCAATTCATCATGATGGTGGAGGGCCAGTTCGCTTAAAACTTTCTCTCCCCGCGGCGTAAGTGCAAGCAGGACTTCGCGGCGATCGTCCTGTGCGCGCGTGCGATGCACAAATCCCGCCGCCTCCAGACGATTCACCAGTTCCACGGCGCTGTTGTGTCGAATTTCCATGCGACTGGCCAATTCGCGAATTCGCGGGCGCACACCCGCCGGCATTCCCTTAATCGCCAGCATCAGCTGATATTGGCCACGCTCCAGCCCAGCGCCTTTAACCGCCTGCTCGCTGAAGTGCAAAAATCTCCGGATTTGATAACGAAACTCCGCTAATGCCTGGTAATCCGACAAAGTGAGTTTTTTCATCCCGCTGATTGTATCGTGTCGCGATCCGACTGCCGACGTAGTATATCGTAAGACGATACAAAATTGAAAGTTGAGGGAATCTACGGCGGCACCGCCCCTGGCCTCTTTTTCGTGCTCCATTTAGAATCCAATGTCCCGCTTTTCACTAGATGTAGAGGAGGCCCATCCGCCTTGATCCCACGCTATACCCGCCCGGAAATGGGCCGCATCTGGAGCGATGAAAACCGCTTCCGTACCTGGCTGGCTGTGGAAGTGGCCGCCACGGAAACCTTGGCCGAGGTGGGCATGGTTCCCAAGGCTGCGGCCAAAGCCATCCGCGAGCGCGCCGACTTTCGCGTGGAACGCATCCACGAAATCGAAGCCGAGGTGCGGCACGACGTCATCGCCTTCACCACCGCTGTCGCCGAGATCGTGGGACCGGACGCGCGCTGGTTTCACTATGGCCTTACTTCTAATGACGTAGTCGATACGGCTCAGGCCCTTTTGATCAAGCAAGCATCGGCGCTCATTGCACAGGATCTTGCGCGCTTCGCAGAAGTGCTAGAACGCCGGGCCTGGGAATTCAAAGACACTCCCATGGTGGGCCGCACGCATGGCATTCACGCCGAGCCCATCACTTTTGGGTTTAAGCTGGCGAACTGGTTCTCCGAAACGCAGCGGAACATTGCGCGCTTTGCCGCTGCGGCTGAAGATCTGCGAGTAGGGAAGTTCTCTGGCGCGGTAGGTATCTTCGCGCATCTCACACCGGAAATCGAAGAAAAAATCTGCGCGCGACTGGGATTAAAAGCGGCGGCAGTATCCTCGCAGGTGATCCAGCGCGACCGGCATGCACAGTATCTCTGTACGCTGGCCGTGATTGCCTCCACTCTGGATAAGATCGCGACGGAGATCCGCCATCTGCAGCGCACCGAGGTCCGCGAGGCGGAAGAATTCTTCAGCGAAAAACAAAAAGGATCTTCCGCTATGCCGCACAAGCGCAATCCCATCACCGCCGAGCAGATCAGCGGGCTGGCGCGAGTGGTGCGCGGCAATGCGCAGGCTGGATTGGAAAATGTTGCCCTGTGGCACGAGCGCGATATTTCGCATTCTTCCACCGAGCGCGTAATCCTGCCGGACTCGACAACCTTGATTGACTATCTGCTGAATAAGACTGCGACCCTCATCGAAACCATGTTCGTTTATCCCAAACGAATGCTGGCCAACCTGGAAAGCACAAACGGGCTGATCTTCAGCGGCCAACTCCTACTCGATCTGGTAGAACACGGAGTTTCCCGCGAAGACGCTTACCGCTTGGTGCAGGGCCATGCGATGCGGGCGTGGAAAGAAGGTTTGGACTTTCATGAGTTGGTGCTGGGTGATAGGGAAATCACAGGAAAAATTCCGCGCAAACAGATTGAATACGCATTTGATCTGCCCCGCCAACTGAAGAATGTAGACAAAATCTTCGCGCGCGTTTTCCAGATTCGCGGCGCGAAAGAGATCAAATCTATTTCTCGGAGGAAATCCGCGCGGAGACGAAAACGCGGCTAGCCGCAATTTTCACAACCGATTAATCAGCGACGCAACGTACCCCGCGCCGAAACCGTTATCAATATTCACCACGCTCACATTCGACGCGCAGGAGTTCAGCATGCCGAGGAGCGCCGTCAACCCTTTGAACGACGCGCCATAGCCCACGCTGGTAGGAACGGCAATCACTGGAACTCCCACAAGTCCACCGACCACGCTGGGTAGAGCGCCCTCCATGCCGGCACAAACAATCACCACGCGAGCTTTCGTCAAAGCTTCGCGATGCGCCAGCAGACGATGGATTCCGGCAACTCCGACATCGTAGAAGTGTTCCACCACATTGCCCATCAGTTCCGCAGTCACCACAGCTTCCTCGGCAACAGAGATGTCGCTGGTTCCGGCCGAAACAACTGCGATCATGCCTTTGCCAAAGATCTTTTGGTCTTTCCGCAGCACGATCGCCCTCGCCAGTTCGCGATATTCCGCCGCGCGTACTTTCTTCTTCACCGCCGCGAACTGCTTCCTGTCAGCGCGCGTGGCCAATACGTTGCCGCCATGCTTCGCCAGTCGCGCAAAAATCTCCGCCACTTGCGATGGGGTCTTGCGTTCACCGAAGATGACCTCAGGCATGCCCACGCGCAAGCTGCGATGATGGTCGACCTTGGCGAATCCAAGATCTTCAAATGGCAGATGCCGCAAGCGCTCCACTGCATCATCGGGCGCGAGCTTCCCCTGGCGAACCTGATCAAATAATTTGCGGATGGATTCGGCGTTCACGTTTAGGAGGCGGCGATCCCGCGATCAAGCCGACGCTATCTAGAGTAGCATCCGCGATGACGCCTGAGACTTCGAACTCCGGGAGCTGGAGCCGCCGCGCACTTTGGCAATCACAGCTTTGCAGATTTTGCGGGCAGCGCCAAGTTCGTCTAGATGGGCCAAAAATAATCGCCGCAGTCCACTCGGAGTCGCTTTCCCTGCCAGATAAGCATCGTAAAGCATACTTCCCAGACGGTATCCCCATTCTTGGGACGCCGCTTCGATCATGTCTTCATCATCCCTGCGGATAGCTGCCAGAGCGGCTCTCTCGCACGCTGCATACGACGGCGAAAAAGAGTTCGCCATCTCAGCAGCCGGTCTGGCCGGATAGAGTACGCGCGAGCCGAAATAGGCAACGCAATTTTCGATCACTTGCGTGAAGAAGGCATCGAGCGGCGTGGGCGGACTGTTAGGTCCAGAAAAATTGTCGCGGTCCGCGCCATTCCCGGTTAGGCCATGGCCGTCTCTCCGTCGAGGCAAGCCACGGCAAGCGTGATGCAGAAAACGCGCCGCATCCTCGGCGGCGTGCATCAGTTGAAATTCGCGAACATAGAAGGCGTTTACTTCGGGAAAGTAAGCGCTGCCGCGTTCTTCCACTCGCGCGAGCAGACTTGCCATATGTTGCTCCGGAATCCCTTTGCGCGAGACTAGCCTGCGTAGCATCGCATCCGACGCGTGACCGTGCACCTCAGGCAACATGTCGACCAGAAACTTTGGCTGCGTCCCGTTATGTGGCGAATAGCGGTTGATCTCGAGAAAATTAGCCAGGCTATCAATCAAGTTGTAAATCGTAGGAGCGTAATCAGGGCCAGTATCACAGCGACTCCACTGATCAAGAAACAGACGGTAGCTTTCGTACTTCTCGAGCGGCGTAGCGTTGAACACACAAACCACGTTGTCATCCACGCGCACGGCGTCGACCTTCTCGACAGGCTCACCGGCGGCGCGCCAATACAGGGCGTCGACATTTTGTAGCACAGTGAGAATCTTGGCCTCGCGCAGTGCTTTATGCAGGACAAGTGGCAAATGTCCCGGAGCCAGGTGCGACTCGCCGAACAGCACGAAGATCACCGCCTCAGGATGCCGCTCGCGAATCTCTGCGATCTTCGCTGCGGCGTGGCGATCTCGCTCGCCGATCTTGCGCAGATTTTCGCGAGGCATGCAATCCAGCCCATAGATTCCTTCTCCATGATCCCGCGCCGCGATCAGCAGCTCATAGAACGATGCCCAGTCATATCCCCAATCCAAGTCGAAACGGGTGCGCTGACGCAGTTCGCTCTCATCGATTTCACGCCGCCACCATTCGTCGAGAATATGCTGATGCCGGGCAAAGATGGTCTCAACGCCCAGCACCACCGGGCGGTCTCCTGCCAATGCCCGCTGTTCGATCAGAGATGCGGCGTAGCGTTGCGCGGCGGGAAGTGCATGGTAGTCGCCGATTAAAACCAGGTCAGCCACGGCCAGAGCATTCCCGATCTGCTGCTTGTCCAAGAGCGAATCGTAGCTGTCGAAGGCTTGCGAAAACTCGCGAAGATATTTGCGCCGCCCGTTCGAATCCTGCGCACGGATTTCCCGTTCTACACTGGCCAGGGCGTGCAGTTCTGTTGCGCTCCGGCGAAGCCGCAGATTATCCGTCGATACCATAAAGTCAGCTTCGCGCCTCTAACCTTGCTGCGATATCGTTCCCAGCCTTGACTTCTCGTTTCACAAATCCCTATGCTCCAAGCGCGGGCCACTTGCCTCGCCGGAGAGCTCTCGCTGAACCATCCCCCTCAAAATCTGACCATCGCCACTACCGGGGCCAGCAGATCAATCTTTCTCCGCCAACTCCTGCTGGCGGTCGAGCGTGATGACCGCGTTCAGCATGTAAATTTCATCGCCTCCGACTCCGGCCTGCGCGTTCTGGCCGAAGAGCTCGGCATCCGGGCACGATCGAATCTTCTTTGTCAATTCTTGGCGCCGACACCGGCCTCCCAAAGAACTCGAAAAAAAAGATCTCTGAAAAGAACAGTTCGAAACAGTCCCATCCCTCCGCCGAACATCTCCTCCAAAATGGAAGAGCAATCGAACGCCGACATCGGAGCCAACGTGGCCAGCGGTTCTTACCCAGCCGACGCTATGATCGTGCTCCCCTGCAGCGTGGGCACTTTCGGCCCGTATTGCCAACGGCATCGCCTCCCACCTGATCGAACACGCGGCCGATGTTTGCCTGAAGGAGAAGCGCCCGCTCATACTTTGTGTTCGCGAAAC
>CAVRWS010000025.1:0-66028 GCA_963724815.1 uncultured Acidobacteriaceae bacterium | reverse complement strand
ATCACAGCGGGATTCGGGAGTGGGGTGGTGGTAAATTCCGCAACGTTGTAATCAGTCGCGCTGATTCCCTCGATCTGATAGTTGTTGTTATCTTCGCGTTGGCCGTTCACTTCAATCCGAACATTGCCGCGTCCCAATTGTGATGCCGCGTTCAGTTCGCCTTGCGCTCCACTCGATAGCGTGAGCAATTGCTGAAAGTTTTGCGTGGCCAGCGGCAGATTCTTGATGGTGCTCGACTCAATCGCTTGCCCCGTCGTGGCGTCGGTGGTGTCCACCTCCTGCACCAGTGCCTGCACTTCCACTTGTTGCTGCACCGCTTGAGTCTTGAGCTTCGCGATCAGCCGTGTCGTCTCAGTGACGCGCACCTCGATGTTCCGGAAAGACGCTTCGGCAAAACCCGCTCCATGGACGTTCACCGTATACTCGCCCGCCGGCAGCAACGGGGCGGTAAACGAGCCATCAGCGCCGGAAGTGACGCTGCGTTCCAGCACACCAGTCTCCTGATTGGTAATGCGAACTTCAGCGCCGGCCACGACAGCTCCGCTGGGATCCTGAATTGTGCCCGTGATCGCCCCCGTCACGCCACCTTGAGCGAAGGCCTGAGCAATAAATGCAATCGCCAGAAAACTGATCCACATCAACCTACTTTGGATTTTCGCCATTACCTCTCCCCCTGAGTTCGGAATGGAATCGTTTTGCTATGGCTGAATCGGGTATTTGACGGATAGAAAAGGAAACCGGCAACACAAAAGTTTCGTGCAGCCGTTTTGTGCGCCCGTACGCACGCGTGAGCTACGCAGACCTAGCCGGGATCGCTTGGGTTCAGTCGTCGCCATTAGATACGCGTTTCCCGCGCAGAATGCCCTTGATTCTGAGGATGCGGGAAGGATACTGAAACAGGCTGGCAATTAGCAATACTAATGCTGGTGCTGCTGCAGTCGCATTGCGGAGTACAAGTGTGGGTGCGACGCGGAATACGAATATCGAGAATTCGATTTATCGATTCCGGTATTACAATTCCCTAATTTTTTCGCCTTCATGCAAACGCTGGTCTTTCGAAGCCGAGGCGTCGCCGGAAGCCGCATAGGCCACCGCCGCTCCAATGAGAGCGGGAATGATAAAGGCATGACCCCCGGTCGCTTCGGCCACAAATACAACCGCGGCAAGTGGCGTCTTATAGCCGGCGGCGATGAAGGAAGCCATACCAACGGCGGCGTAGAGGTCGACGGTGGAACTGTGAACGACCGACTGAGCAAATGCCGTCCCGATGCTTCCACCAGTTAAAAATAATGGGACAAACATAGCGCTCACTCCTCCCGCAGCCAGCGTAAAAAGTGTTGCGCCGAGCTTCAGCACGCTGAAAATCACAAGCTCCGCAGTGCCGTGCTGCGAGCCCAAAATCTCGCCCACCGCTTCATAGTTAGGACCGATGGGAACGAGATTGCCCGGATAAATGTGCAGGAAGAGAAGCCCGCATAGCCCCGTCAGCAATCCGCCAATGGCGAGCTTCAACCAATGCGGAATCGCCCATTTCACACAAAAAGTTCGCGCTCTTCGGAAAGTGATGACAAACACCATCGCAACTAAACCAACAATCAAGCCCAGCAGTGCACTCCAGTAAAGGTCATGGCGTTCGAACGTGGTAGAGCCGCTGAAATTGAACAGAGGGGTAGCGCCCAGAAAAGAACTCAGCGTGACAAAGGAAACTACCGAAGCTATCAGCGATGGAACCAAAGCCTCATGCGCCAGATCATCGCGGTACGGCATCTCGAGCGCGAACACGATGCCGGTGAGCGGCGCGCGGAAAACTGCGGACATACCTGCCGCGGCGCCGCAAATCAACATGATGCGCCGGTCGCGATCGGTCAAACGCAAACGCCGAAGCTTCGTCCAAAGCCATGACCCAATCGCCGCGCCACCGTAAATGCTGGGCCCTTCCAGCGCGGCGCTGCCGCCAAATCCCACCGTAGCGATTGCCGCAATCAACTTCGGCACGAAGGAACGGACATCAACCCTGCCTTCATGCTCGTGATAGGAACGGATGATTTCTTCCGTGGAATGCTCGTTCGGATCCGGAGTCAGAAACTGCATGATCAAACCGGTGACAATGAACCCCAGCGTGATTCCTGGCACAATTGCCCAGTGATGGTGCAGATAGTAACTAAGAACCGGAGGCCACAATTTTCCTAGAATGATTACCACGACTCCGGTAATCACCAGGCCGGTGATTAGGCCAATTACCGGCGCAATGATGAGCCACTTGCGAAGATCGCGCGCATAGACTGCGCTAAGATCTTCGTGAACCAGCGAAAAGTATTTGCCAAACAATGGATGACGCAGGAGTCGGTCGCTTCGCCTTTGTCTTGTCGCTGGCTTGGTCATAAATATTTATAATTCGATTGCCGGTCCGGATGGTTTTCTTGAATGGCTAAGTCTTATGGAGTGCTGTCGTTGCCTTCCCGCATGACTCGCCGGAGTGCGGCAACTAACTCCGGCCCCGCACTGCGCAATTCATCATGATGGTGGAGGGCCAGTTCGCTTAAAACTTTCTCTCCCCGCGGCGTAAGTGCAAGCAGGACTTCGCGGCGATCGTCCTGTGCGCGCGTGCGATGCACAAATCCCGCCGCCTCCAGACGATTCACCAGTTCCACGGCGCTGTTGTGTCGAATTTCCATGCGACTGGCCAATTCGCGAATTCGCGGGCGCACACCCGCCGGCATTCCCTTAATCGCCAGCATCAGCTGATATTGGCCACGCTCCAGCCCAGCGCCTTTAACCGCCTGCTCGCTGAAGTGCAAAAATCTCCGGATTTGATAACGAAACTCCGCTAATGCCTGGTAATCCGACAAAGTGAGTTTTTTCATCCCGCTGATTGTATCGTGTCGCGATCCGACTGCCGACGTAGTATATCGTAAGACGATACAAAATTGAAAGTTGAGGGAATCTACGACGGCACCGCCCCTGGCCTCTTTTTCGTGCTCCATTTAGAATCCAATGTCCCGCTTTTCACTAGATGTAGAGGAGGCCCATCCGCCTTGATCCCACGCTATACCCGCCCGGAAATGGGCCGCATCTGGAGCGATGAAAACCGCTTCCGTACCTGGCTGGCTGTGGAAGTGGCCGCCACGGAAACCTTGGCCGAGGTGGGCATGGTTCCCAAGGCTGCGGCCAAAGCCATCCGCGAGCGCGCCGACTTTCGCGTGGAACGCATCCACGAAATCGAAGCCGAGGTGCGGCACGACGTCATCGCCTTCACCACCGCTGTCGCCGAGATCGTGGGACCGGACGCGCGCTGGTTTCACTATGGCCTTACTTCTAATGACGTAGTCGATACGGCTCAGGCCCTTTTGATCAAGCAAGCATCGGCGCTCATTGCACAGGATCTTGCGCGCTTCGCAGAAGTGCTAGAACGCCGGGCCTGGGAATTCAAAGACACTCCCATGGTGGGCCGCACGCATGGCATTCACGCCGAGCCCATCACTTTTGGGTTTAAGCTGGCGAACTGGTTCTCCGAAACGCAGCGGAACATTGCGCGCTTTGCCGCTGCGGCTGAAGATCTGCGAGTAGGGAAGTTCTCTGGCGCGGTAGGTATCTTCGCGCATCTCACACCGGAAATCGAAGAAAAAATCTGCGCGCGACTGGGATTAAAAGCGGCGGCAGTATCCTCGCAGGTGATCCAGCGCGACCGGCATGCACAGTATCTCTGTACGCTGGCCGTGATTGCCTCCACTCTGGATAAGATCGCGACGGAGATCCGCCATCTGCAGCGCACCGAGGTCCGCGAGGCGGAAGAATTCTTCAGCGAAAAACAAAAAGGATCTTCCGCTATGCCGCACAAGCGCAATCCCATCACCGCCGAGCAGATCAGCGGGCTGGCGCGAGTGGTGCGCGGCAATGCGCAGGCTGGATTCGAAAATGTTGCCCTGTGGCACGAGCGCGATATTTCGCATTCTTCCACCGAGCGCGTAATCCTGCCGGACTCGACAACCTTGATTGACTATCTGCTGAATAAGACTGCGACCCTCATCGAAACCATGTTCGTTTATCCCAAACGAATGCTGGCCAACCTGGAAAGCACAAACGGGCTGATCTTCAGCGGCCAGCTCCTGCTCGATCTGGTAGAACACGGAGTTTCTCGGGAAGACGCTTACCGCTTGGTGCAGGGCCATGCGATGCGGGCGTGGAAAGAAGGTTTGGACTTTCATGAGTTGGTGCTGGGTGATAGGGAAATCACAGGAAAAATTCCGCGCAAACAGATTGAATACGCATTTGATCTGCCCCGCCAACTGAAGAATGTAGACAAAATCTTCGCGCGCGTTTTCCAGACTCGCGGCGCGAAAGAGATCAAATCTATTTCTCGGAGGAAATCCGCGCGGAGACGAAAACGCGGCTAGCCGCAATTTTCACAACCGATTAATCAGCGACGCAACGTACCCCGCGCCGAAACCGTTATCAATATTCACCACGCTCACATTCGACGCGCAGGAGTTCAGCATGCCGAGGAGCGCCGTCAACCCTTTGAACGACGCGCCATAGCCCACGCTGGTAGGAACGGCAATCACTGGAACTCCCACAAGTCCACCGACCACGCTGGGTAGAGCGCCCTCCATGCCGGCACAAACAATCACCACGCGAGCTTTCGTCAAAGCTTCGCGATGCGCCAGCAGACGATGGATTCCGGCAACTCCGACATCGTAGAAGTGTTCCACCGCATTGCCCATCAGTTCCGCAGTCACCACAGCTTCCTCGGCAACAGAGATGTCGCTGGTTCCGGCCGAAACAACTGCAATCATGCCTTTGCCAAAGATCTTTTGGTCTTTCCGCAGCACGATCGCCCTCGCCAGTTCGCGATATTCCGCCGCGCGTACTTTCTTCTTCACCGCCGCGAACTGCTTCCTGTCAGCGCGCGTGGCCAATACGTTGCCGCCATGCTTCGCCAGTCGCGCAAAAATCTCCGCCACTTGCGATGGGGTCTTGCGTTCACCGAAGATGACCTCAGGCATGCCCACGCGCAAGCTGCGATGATGGTCGACCTTGGCGAATCCAAGATCTTCAAATGGCAGATGCCGCAAGCGCTCCACTGCATCATCGGGCGCGAGCTTCCCCTGGCGAACCTGATCAAATAATTTGCGGATGGATTCGGCGTTCACGTTTAGGAGGCGGCGATCCCGCGATCAAGCCGACGCTATCTAGAGTAGCATCCGCGATGACGCCTGAGACTTCGAACTCCGGGAGCTGGAGCCGCCGCGCACTTTGGCAATCACAGCTTTGCAGATTTTGCGGGCAGCGCCAAGTTCGTCTAGATGGGCCAAAAATAATCGCCGCAGTCCACTCGGAGTCACTTTCCCTGCCAGATAAGCATCGTAAAGCATACTTCCCAGACGGTATCCCCATTCTTGGGACGCCGCTTCGATCATGTCTTCATCATCCCTGCGGATAGCTGCCAGAGCGGCTCTCTCGCACGCTGCATACGACGGCGAAAAAGAGTTCGCCATCTCAGCAGCCGGTCTGGCCGGATAGAGTACGCGCGAGCCGAAATAGGCAACGCAATTTTCGATCACTTGCGTGAAGAAGGCATCGAGCGGCGTGGGCGGACTGTTAGGTCCAGAAAAATTGTCGCGGTCCGCGCCATTCCCGGTTAGGCCATGGCCGTCTCTCCGTCGAGGCAAGCCACGGCAAGCGTGATGCAGAAAACGCGCCGCATCCTCGGCGGCGTGCATCAGTTGAAATTCGCGAACATAGAAGGCGTTTACTTCGGGAAAGTAAGCACTGCCGCGTTCTTCCACTCGCGCGAGCAGACTTGCCATATGTTGCTCCGGAATCCCTTTGCGCGAGACTAGCCTGCGTAGCATCGCATCCGACGCGTGACCGTGCACCTCAGGCAACATGTCGACCAGAAACTTTGGCTGCGTCCCGTTATGTGGCGAATAGCGGTTGATCTCGAGAAAATTAGCCAGGCTATCAATCAAGTTGTAAATCGTAGGAGCGTAATCAGGGCCAGTATCACAGCGACTCCACTGATCAAGAAACAGACGGTAGCTTTCGTACTTCTCGAGCGGCGTAGCGTTGAACACACAAACCACGTTGTCATCCACGCGCACGGCGTCGACCTTCTCGACAGGCTCACCGGCGGCGCGCCAATACAGGGCGTCGACATTTTGTAGCACAGTGAGAATCTTGGCCTCGCGCAGTGCTTTATGCAGGACAAGTGGCAAATGTCCCGGAGCCAGGTGCGACTCGCCGAACAGCACGAAGATCACCGCCTCAGGATGCCGCTCGCGAATCTCTGCGATCTTCGCTGCGGCGTGGCGATCTCGCTCGCCGATCTTGCGCAGATTTTCGCGAGGCATGCAATCCAGCCCATAGATTCCTTCTCCATGATCCCGCGCCGCGATCAGCAGCTCATAGAACGGTGCCCAGTCATATCCCCAATCCAAGTCGAAACGGGTGCGCTGACGCAGTTCGCTCTCATCGATTTCACGCCGCCACCATTCGTCGAGAATATGCTGATGCCGGGCAAAGATGGTCTCAACGCCCAGCACCACCGGGCGGTCTCCTGCCAATGCCCGCTGTTCGATCAGAGATGCGGCGTAGCGTTGCGCGGCGGGAAGTGCATGGTAGTCGCCGATTAAAACCAGGTCAGCCACGGCCAGAGCATTCCCGATCTGCTGCTTGTCCAAGAGCGAATCGTAGCTGTCGAAGGCTTGCGAAAACTCGCGAAGATATTTGCGCCGCCCGTTCGAATCCTGCGCACGGATTTCCCGTTCTACACTGGCCAGGGCGTGCAGTTCTGTTGCGCTCCGGCGAAGCCGCAGATTATCCGTCGATGCCATAAAGTCAGCTTCTCGCCTCTAACCTTGCTGCGATATCGTTCTCAGCCTTGACTTCTCGTTTCACAAATCCCTATGCTCCAAGCGCGGGCCACTTGCCTCGCCGGAGAAATCTCGACTGAACCATCCCCCTGAAAATCTGACCATCGCCACTACCGGGGCCAGCGGATCAATCTTTCTCCGCCAACTCCTGCTGGCGGTCGAGCGTGATGACCGCGTTCAGCATGTAAACTTCATCGCCTCCGACTCCGGCCTGCGCGTTCTGGCCGAAGAGCTCGGCATCCGGGGACGATCGAATCTTCTTCGTCAAATTCTTGACGCCGACACCGGCCTCTCAAAGAACTCGAAAAAAAAGAACTCTGAAAAGAACAGTTCGAAACGAGTCCCATCCCGTCCGCCGAACATCTCCTCCAAATTGGAAGAGCAATCGAACTCCGACATCGGGGCCAACGTGGCCAGCGGTTCTTATCCCGCCGACGCTATGATCGTGCTGCCCTGTAGCGTGGGCACTTTGGCCCGTATTGCCAACGGCATCGCCTCCCACCTGATCGAGCGTGCGGCCGACGTTTGCCTGAAAGAGAAGCGTCCGCTGGTACTTTGTGTCCGTGAAACGCCGCTCAATAAAATCCACATTCGCAACCTGTACCGCGCCGCCGATGCTGGAGCGACCATCTTTCCTCTCGTTCCGGCCTACTACTATCGCCCGGCCAGCTTAGATGATTTGGCCCGCGAGTTTGCCTATCGCATGCTTGCCCATCTGGGCCTGGCGCAGCCCGGCGCGTTTCACTGGAAAGCTTGAATTATCAAGTACTTAGACGCCTACGGATAAAAACTCCGTCACCTAGGTGAAGATCGGCGTTAGGGTAGGGGATCTCAAGTGTAGTTTCTTTGCGGGTGCGATCCCAGATACCCGCTGGCCATGTACGACGGAGGCAGGATCGATTTCAGAGAGACGAACATCATTCCATAGCGTAGAATTCGGCAAATTCCTGGACAGGTGGGGTATGCGTTTGCCTTCGCAGCAATTGCTGGATGAAAGCGAAACCGCAAGCTGTTTTCGACTGGGCCTCGTTGTCCTGACGGCCTGTGCGGCGCTATTGCTCGGCACTGCCAACGCCAACGCCGCCGACGATCACAATCCCTTTGCCGGCGACGCCAAGGCAGCCAAGGCGGGCGAATATGAGTTCCGTATTAACTGCGCTCTCTGCCACGGTTTGGGAGCCCACGGCGGGGGCCGCGGCCCAGACTTGACGCGGGCTCAAAAAAAACATGCTCACTCCGATGCTGAGATGTTTCAGGTGATCAGCAACGGCATCCCAGGCACCGTCATGCCCGCCAACGGAACCAACGGCCAAGGCGTCGGCATGACCGACGAAGAAATTTGGCAGATCATCACTTACATCCGCAGCGTGGAGGTAAAAGCTCCAGCCCGTCCTATGGGTAATGCCGCGCACGGCAAGGAGCTTTTCTACGGCGATGCCAATTGCTCGCTGTGCCACATGATCGAAGGCAAGGGCGGACGCGTTGGTCCCGACCTCACAGCCGTAGGCGGATCGCGGACCAGAGCAGCCATCATCGACTCGGTGCGCAATCCCAGTAGACGTCTAGCCTGGGGATTGACCGAATCGACGAAAGAGTTTCCCCAGGAGTACGAGACCATCACGGTCGTGACCGGGGATGGAAAGCAAATCAAAGGCGTGGCCCTGAATGAAGACAACTTCAGCGTGCAGATGATCGACGCGAGCGAGCAAATCTATCTGCTGGAAAAAGACAAGCTGCGTTCCTTTCAGAAAAGTCGGGAGTCGTTCATGCCACAGTACAACTCGGACATTATGAGTGAGAAGGATCTTGAAGATATTGTGGCTTACCTGATCGGCGTGGGTGCCAAGTGACAAGTTCGAGGAGCGAGGGATACCAGCCTCAGACAAGCAGCAAACCTGATCAAGCGTTTGTGCGACCGTGGAAGAGCGGCGCTTCAGCGCCGCCTAGAGGTACGCTGAATGATTCGGGCTTCAGCCCCTGTGCCCGACAGGCTCTGAAGGCCGCTTCTTCTCAACTTCGCAACCCGGCCCTGAAAGGGCCGCTCTTCCACGGTCGCGCTGAAGCTCCGAC
The DNA here is from genome assembly GCA_963724815.1 of uncultured Acidobacteriaceae bacterium. Classification (GTDB taxonomy): domain Bacteria; phylum Acidobacteriota; class Terriglobia; order Terriglobales; family Acidobacteriaceae; genus Sulfotelmatobacter. Next base: position 57,086 of record CAVRWS010000025.1, on the reverse strand, counting down.
ACGAATTCTGCTCATCTTGATGTTTGCAAGCTTTTTCACGACGGGCACTCGCGCGCAAGTAACCTTCGATCGTCTTTTGAATTCCGGAAAAGAGCCGCAGAACTGGCTGACATATTCCGGCGATTACGCTGGGCGCCGCTTCACTCTGCTCGATCAGATCAGTGTCGTCACCGCGCACAACCTGGTTGCCAAGTGGGTATATCAAACCGGAGCGACCGGAAAGCTTGAGACCACGCCTCTCGTGGTCGATGGAATTCTCTACGCAACCGCGCAAGACGATCGTGCCTTTGCTCTCGACGCCCGAACTGGCCGGCCGATCTGGATGTATCAACATCAATTACCGAGCGACATACGTCCCTGCTGTGGCCGGGTGAATCGCGGTTTGGCTATCCTGGGCGATAAAGCTTTTCTCGGAACCCTCGACGCGCACGTCATCGCGCTCGATAGCAAAACCGGCAACGTCATCTGGGATATCGTCGCGGCGGATTATCAAAAGGGATACAGCTTCACCGTCGCACCGCTGGCGGTGAAAAATCTGATCGTCATCGGGGTTTCCGGAGGCGAGTACGGAGTGCGCGGCTTCATCGATGCTTACGACGCCTCGACCGGTGTGCGTCAGTGGCGCTTCTATACTGTCCCTGGCCCGGGAGAGCCCGGACACGAAACCTGGGAGGGCGATTCCTGGAAAGTTGGCGGCGCTCCCGCCTGGAATACCGGAACCTACGATGCCGCGACCAACCAGATTTTCTGGCCAACCGGAAATCCTGCACCATCGAATCGCGGCGAGGGACGCGCCGGCGATAATCTCTACAGCAATTCGCTGCTGGCGCTGAATGCGGATACCGGAAAGCTGAACTGGTATTTCCAGTTCACCAAGCACGACGAGCATGACTGGGACGCCACTCAGGTTCCGGTGATCCTCGATACCGGAGGCAAGCATCTGATCGCGCAAGCCAATCGCAACGGTTACTTCTATGTCATCGACCGCGCGACCGGCAAACTTGTCTTGGCCAACGCCTACGGCAAGACCACTTGGAGCGATTCGAAAGATGCCGAGGGCCGCCCAGTAGCGAAGAAGGAAGCGTCGCCCACGTTCGAAGGCCACACTGTCTGTCCGGGCGCGCTCGGCACAACCAATTTCATGGCTCCTGCATACGATCTGCAGACGTCGCTGTTCTACGTTACGGCGCGCGATCAATGCGACATTTTCAGCACCGCTCCGCAACCCTATGAGGCCGGCCATGCCTACTATGGCAGCGCGTATTTTCCTTCGGAAGAAGCTGAACCCTATCGCGGCTTCCTGAAAGCGATTGACCCTGGGACGGGAGAGATCAAGTGGAAGTTCGAGCACATATCACCGACCTGGTCGGGCGTGCTCGCAACCGCCGGCGGTCTGGTGTTCACCGGCGATGCGGAAGGAAACTTCATTGCCCTCGATGCCACCTCGGGCAAACCCCTGTGGCACTTCCAGATGGGCGGCGCGGCCTACGCTGCTCCCATCGCTTTCGCAGTGGACGGAAAAGAATACGTCGCAATCGCCGCCGGCAGCGCGATCTATGCCTTCGGCCTGCCCTAAAAGAACCTCAAAACTTAACGATGATTCCAGCGGAGGCCCGAAAGTTGTTTTCATGACTTGGCAACCCTTCGAACACCCGGCCTGGAAAAGCGCTTCCGTAAAACTGATTAAAATTGTGCGTAGTATGAAGGTCGTCCAACTGCGCCAGTCGAATCGCGAAATGCCGGGACAAATTGAAATCGACGCCGCCTCCCAACGCCACGGCCGCATCCGTATAAGTTGTTGCCGCGGACGTTACGGGAGACGAGACGCCGGTGATTGTGCTCGAACTCAAGCTGGCTCGATCATATCCAAACAGCGCGTGTACGAAAGGCGTGAACTTGGTTTTGTTCTTAAACGAAAATACCGGCCCGACCATGAGGGTGTAGCCGGTCAGCTTGGGTAGTCCTGAGAGTGGATAGCCTCTCAGCTCCGCAATTGGCTGGCCATAACGCCCGCCCGCGTCCACAACGACTCCAAACCAGCGCTTGATGTTGTACTGCCCCTCCGCATTCCAACCGGGGAAAAAAGATGCGATTCCGAACGGGCTATTCTGCTCGCGCAAATCGAAATCTAGTGTGGCGCCGCTGAATGAGCCGTTACCCGCGTGCACCATGGAATACCCGCCAAACACCTGCACCTTGGGGTTAGTGTCCTGAGCAAAAGCCAATGAACTAGTCAGGACGGTTAGAACGATCGTTGCGACGGCCAATCGAATCATTTCGAAGTCTTTTCCTTTCGCTAACTGCGCAGCCGGAGTGCCTGCATCCCAAGGCTTAGAGCAGCATTGCAGATGCGTCACACCATTTTCGTTAACAACGGAATAGGAACCTGGATGCAAGCAAGCGGGTTGCAAGTGGACATGTAAATGTAGATAAAGGCTTGCAAGCCTCCAATTATAGCGTGGGAATACTGCTTGCGGCTTCGCGCGCACGATCACAAGCCTCGATTCCTAAAAATCCGGAAGACAATCACGCAAGACAATCACACAAGAAAGATACAAAGGTTTGATCGGCGCGCGATAGGAGCTGAATCGGGCCGTTGGAACATCCGGAATCAAGACCCGCAACGCTCGCCTTCTTGCCGTTTGACTTGCCTGCCAATTTCGTTTTAATCTGCAATCACACCGGGAAGGAGGTGGTCGAATGACAAGTTCTGATAGTAGCGGTAAATGTTGTGGGAGTCTAAGACCAGGTGAGGTGGCTGAGACTTAGGGCTGGTTGCTCTAAGCGGGGCTCCGGTGCGCGGATTCTGATTAGTATGCGCCAGGAGCTACAGCCCGCACACTAACCGGTGAGTAGGGATGAAGTTCCGCGTTGGTCGCGTCGGGACTTCGATGAGGAGCGTTACCTCCTAATCTTGAGTCCCAGACCCGGGAGTTGCCGTGAGAGGCCACGTAGAGTGACCACCTCTTGGTCAATCCCAAACAGTCCACCGGACGGCCTACAGGTTTAAACCTGCAGGCCGTTTGTTTTGCTTGGCCGAAACCGTTGGCTAGGAATCGAGAACAGAAATTGTGGTAGAAGGTTTCAGAAACTTTCAGGGCCGAGGCGTTAACAGAGCGCCATCGCATCCACTTGCGGACTGACGAACAATGGCCTTTGAACCCCGGACTGGTCCAATCGATAGAGCACGCCCAGCGGACACATGCTGCATTGCTCGAACCTGTCTCCTTCAATTTGCACCGACCGCTCCACAAGTTTGTGTGGCGTGGAATGCAAAGCGGCATAGGAACCTGATGCCGGAACACGTTCGCCGCTGCGATAGGTATTGAAGAATGCCATGGACGCGCGATCACTCCTGATCTCTCTGAATTTTCGACTATCGAGGGTCGCGTCGCAATACGGGTTTCGCCGGAAGACGGAGTGCGGTTTCGCTCTAGTTCTTTAGCTCGTCTCACTGTAGAGACGTCAGAACCAGAGAATCGGCCGCTAGCGGAACTGGTAACCAGGCTTCAATTCGCAACGATAGTTCTTGGATTGATCCCGGTCCACCACCATGTGGCAGTCCGCCCAGCGCAAGAACAGGTCAGGTCCCAAGGGAAAAACAATCGCTTCGCCCTGGACCTCAGCTTCAATGCTCGGTCCTTCTGCCGAAGCTGGCAAGCTGAAGTTCAATGCCCGCCCGAAAATGACCGGGTAGGTCTCGCGCACCATGTCGCTGGTCATGGGATGAACCACTTCAGCCTCAAGCAAGAACGTAACGGTATCAGACCAGTTGAGCACCGAGACATTGAAGCGCCGCCGATCTGGCGAGAAATTTTCCACTTCGATTTTAGTAAAGGGACACGGTCCGGCAATGCAGGAAACTCTGGCATTCCGAAATTCATTTCCTTCCCCGGCATCCAGCGACAACGAGCCAATGGTCGCTTTCCATTTGCCGCCCGGCGCACAAGGAGGATGATCGTTGCACGGAGTATTTCCGGTATTGACGATCTGAAACGTTTTCACTGCGCTGCCAACGTCCGCGTCGGTCGTCGCCTTTACGGAATACCGTATCCGCGTGTTTGAAATCGCTGACCCGTTGCGCGACTCAGCCACCGTATCCTGATGAAGCGGAATCATGCGCTCGATATAAATTTTGTCTCCGATAAAATCGTTCACATCCAGAGGTTGATAGCCTTCGTGCCGGAAAGAGAGGATAACCTCCTGACGGCGCCGCAGACCCTTCGGTAGCTTTAAGGTGAAAAAGCCTAAAGAATCGGACTTGGAGCTGGCGCTTCCCAGAGTATTCACGGCCGTAATCTGCACATCCGCCAGCGGCAATTGCCGGTTAGGATCGCGGTCCTGTCGCAGGACGGCGCCCCGCAGCGTCACGGGCTGCCGACGATGTAACAAGGCAATCGCCGCCGCTGTTGCCAGAATGGCAAGTACCAAAACTGTCCATATTGCGATGGTCTTGCGTTTGCTCATTGCTCTCCCTTATGTTCTAACATTCTAGGACGCATTTTTCGCATAGCAAGTTTTCTGCCTGCCAACTCTATGAAATGCGAGTCGGCTTGCCTGGAAGGCGGTTCGCACCGGAACATTGAAGCATCTAAATTTAGCGGATGCGCATGGAAGAACAAAAATCTGTTACAAACCGTCTTTCTCGAAGAGAACTGCTTGTTCAAGTGGGTGGCGTGGGTCTGTTGGGAGCCCTCGGCCGCCGCCAATTGTTTTCCCTGGCTTCGGAAACGCAGTCACCGAAGGCTTCCCAACCTTCGGCAGTCTCGCCTGTTCTTTCGCAGGATGACGACGATTTCCTGCAAGAGATGGAGAAGAGAAATTTTCAATACTTTTGGGAACAGGGCAGCCCGCAAACCGGCTTGATCCGCGACCGGTGTAATGTTGCAAAGAACGACAATTCCATTGTGGCCAGTATCGCCGCCACGGGCTTTGGTTTAACCGGCATTTGCATCGCGCAGCAGCGCAACTTCATTCCATTTTCTGACGCGCGCGACCGGGTGTTGGCCACGTTGCGCTTCCTCTGGAAAAAGATGCCCACGCATCGCGGCTTCTTCTACCATTTTGCCGACATTAACACTGGCGAGCGCGTCTGGGACTCCGAGGTTTCTTCCGTCGACACTGCCATTCTTCTCTGCGGCCTTCTCACTTGCCGCCGCCACTTCGAAGAGCATTCCGAAATCAGCCTTCTGGCTTTCGAGATATTTAACCGCGTCGATTGGAGTTGGCTCTCCGAAGATACCTCCTTATTGCCGCATGGCTGGACCCCAGAATTCGGTTTTCTTCCTTATCGCTGGGATTACTACAGCGAGATGATGATGATCTATCTTCTCGGCCTCGGATCGCTTCCTTACCCCCTGCCCGCGAGCGCCTGGAACGCCTGGAAGCGCACGCGGTTCGAATATGACGGAATTCGCTACATCGGTTCTTTCGCGCCCTTATTCGTGCATCAATATTCGCAGGCCTGGTTTGATTTTCGCGGCAAACGCGATCAGTATGCGGATTACTTTGAGAACTCGATGATGGCCACCGACGCGCATCGCCACTTCTGTTTGGAACTCGGTAAACAGTTCCCCGATTACAGCGACGATCTCTGGGGCATCACCGCTTCCGATTCGCAAAAAGGCTATGTGATTTGGGGAGGGCCGCCGATGATGGGACCGATTGACGGCACCATCGTTCCCAGCGCCTCCGCCGGTTCCTTGCCTTTTATGCCGCAGCCCATCATGCGCGTGTTGAGAAATATAAAAGATCGCTACGGCCAGGCTTGGGGACGTTACGGATTTATCAACGCGTTTAATCCGCTCAAGAACTGGTACGACAGTGACACCATCGGCATCGATGTGGGCATCTCCATGCTCATGGCAGAAAATGTGCGCACTGGTTTCGTCTGGAAGACGTTCATGAAGAACCAGGAGGCGCAGCGTGGCATGGACCGTGCCGGTTTCAAGAAATATCAACCGTAGTCGCGCGCACTCCTTACTTCAGTTTGATCACCGCGAGTCCGTGGATCGGCAGCGTGATCGTGAACTCGTCATGCTCAATACGATCGACTTCCGGCGCAGGAAGTTCTGCGGCACGTCGGAGTTCTAGAATCTGTTTCTGCGTGGGATAACGTGGACTTCCCATTTTTTCATAGACTCCGTGAACATCTCCATGCCCAGCATCAACCCGCGATACGTAGGCATGCTTTGCATCCGAATTTTTAAGTCGCACGGTAATCGTTTTTGCAAAACCAGATTGCTCGGGTGGAGCATAATTCCAAACCGCCAGCACTAACGTTCCATCCCTTCGCCGCGTAAGAAGAGCAGCATCAGAGTCGAGGTGAATTCGCTCATTCCCGAGCTGATGCAAAAGTTTGAATGCATTGAACGCCGGCTTGGGAATGTCATCCTCGGCGATCAGACCGTAGCCCCCATAGAACGGCGTTTTCACCACTCCCTGCTCTTCGAAGACGTCGGAGAAGGTCCAGTAAGACATGATGTCCACTAAACCATCGCACTGCCTTATCGTATCCGCCATCCACGGGCCCATGAAAATGGAGTCGGTGACGTCAGTCTCATTCTTGTAGCTGGCGTTAAACTCGCTCCAGATCAGCGGAAGATTCGGCATGCTCGAAGATTTGATCTGCCCGTGCACTTTATCGACCGCACGGCATACCATTCGCTTGCGGGGGATATTCTCTTGCGTTCCGAACACGTCCTGTGCCGTGTCATTGGCATAGACGTGACTTGAAACATAATCCACCGGAATCTGTTTTTCTGCACAGTGCCGGATGAACGCGTCAACCCACGCGGCCTGCGCGGTTGCAGGTCCGCCGACTCGCAATCGCGAACTCACTTTCTTAATTGTCGTCGCGGTGTGATCGTACAACTCCCAATAGGTTTCCTGCCGCGGTTGCCCTGCCCAGAAATCAAGATTGGGTTCATTCCAAACTTCAAAATACCATTGCGACACTTCATCAATCCCGTACCGTTCCACCAGATGCAGAGCGAACGCCGCGACCAGATCATCCCAGCGTCCCCAATCTTTTGGAGGAGAAACATTGGGGTGGTACCAAAAAGCTTGCAGCGTGTGGCTCGCCGCCAGTTGATTGGGCATAAAGCTGATCTCAACAAACGGACGCACACTGGAGGCCAGCAACCCGTCATAAATCTGATCGACGTAAGAGAAGTTGTAGACTGCGTGGCCCTGCGCATCTTCGCTGTAGACACCGACGTCATCATCCAAAATGGCATGGAAGCGAATATAGTTGAAATCGGTGATCTTCTTCACCGCGCGCAAGTCGTCGCGATAGTCCTGGCGGAGGCTTAATATCGCCCGTCCAGACCCAAACATCTTTTCCCAAAAGTGCGGGAAGGGATGTGCCGCTGCTTTTGCATCGACCACTATTACATCCGCACTGCCAGGCGCGGCTTGAGCGTGAAGTGGCGGGCCGATCACCACGAAGATCGGCGACACGGTCAAAAGAACTGCGAGAACAAGACCGCGGCAACTTTGCATCGATGTAAGCCCCAGATGACGATTTTGCAGCATCGATCTTTCAGCAGGGTTCACGCCACTTCGGAGCGAGCTTTTGGCGCATTTACCCGGGCGGCCGGCTTCTCCTGCAGCAGAAGTTCTGTAGCCTGCACTCGCGGATGGCTGTGAAACCAATCTTGTACGACTTCATCGTGAAGAAAGTTTGCCATGGCGAGCAGGCTCATGCCTTGGTGGTGCGCCATCCAGCAACGCACAATCTCAAATCCCCGGGAGTGAGACTTGCGACGCGACTTGCTGTAATCCAAAGACTCGTAAAAGCCGTAGGAACCTAAACATTGCTTGCGCTGCATGCCGCGCAGATTTCGCATCGCCGCCGCAGGCTCAACATCCAGAGCCAGAAAAGTTGAATAGGGCGAGATCACCGGTCCTTCCTGCTCCGGTTTGAAAATCGCTAACTGCGGGACGCCGAATGCGAAGTAAAAATAATTTCCCTCTGCATCCGTCGTTGCCGATGCCGATTCAGAGATGCCCCACGGCACTTTTTTTCTGGCCGAATAAACCCGCTGGGCTCGCACAGCCACTTCGGCTGATCGTTCGAGGAGAGTGTTCGGATACAGGCGCATCCACAACGCGGGCATCAGATATTCAAACATAGTTCCAGTCCATGAAAGCAGACCGGGAACGCCTTCATCTACCATGGGAGGCCGTCCCAGTTGGAACCAGCTTTCCTGCGGGATATCGTCCTTGGCGATGGCAACAAAGTAAGCGATGCGGGCTTCGCTCGCCAGAAGATCATAACAAGCCGGATGGTTGCGCTCTTTCTCCACTTCGTATGCGACCGACAGCAACTTCCTGCCGGGATTCAGCATAAAGGAAAAATCCATCTCGTCGGCCAGCGCCCCCGCCTGATCGGCAATTTTCTGGAGGTCCTCAATCAGACGGACGGTGCGGGCGCGTACCTGAGGAAGCAAATCGAGCAATTCGCCGTACACCTTGCTGGGCGCGGCGGTGCCCGTGGAATGAATTGCCGCTCCCAGTTGCAGTGCCAGACGATCGATGAAGAGTGGCATCTGTTCCAGCCCGGGAGTTTTATTGCCATGCGGAAAAACTGTCGGATCATTTTTCACTGCCGCATATTCCGGCAGCAGCCAGGGCGCGTAAACCTGCGCCGCCCGGCAAACCTGCCGGATGCGCTCTTTCGCTTTCTCCTGCCACCACACCACATCACTCTGTTTCGAACTTTCCTTCGCTGGCGCGTCCGGCTGCTGCAGATCTTTGATATCTGCATCGGGAATGTCCAATAGATATTGCAAACCATCGCGCTGCTTGAGCGCCGTTTCCATCACCAGGAATTTCTTTCGTGGCAAAGCTCCCAGGCTGCTCAATACGTAAAGATGATCCAGCAATCCCTGTGCCAAGTCTCGCGGGAAAAGCCGCCGTTTCAGAAGATCCAGTGCTCCCTGCTGCAGCGTCCAGAGTGACGCTATCAAATTGCCATTGTCCACGCTGGAAACGACGGGCGGAGTGAGCGGAGCCAGCGTATGGGTGTCATACCAGTTCAATAAGTGCCCGCGATGCCGTGGCAATTTTAAAACTGTCTCCAGCGTGCGAATGGTCTGATCTGCAAATTCCGGCACCGTGAGATAACCGAATTCACAAGCTGCCTGACGGGAATTAAGCAGAAGGCCCAGGTTTGTGGTTGAAATGCGTGCGGCCACTTTGGTGTTTTCCTCGCGAACGTTATCCGGAATCAGCCAGTGGTGTTCTTCGGTGCTGAACTCGTCGAAGTAGCGCCAGGTGCGAAGAGCGGCCTCATGCAACAACCAATAATCGCGATCGGACGTTTCTTTCCGCGGAGCCCGTGGTGGTCGGTTCAGCCACACTGACATCGGTTTGCTGATTGCCCATAGCAGAAGAATCGGCAACGCTGCGGGAAGCGCTGCGCGCCGCACCGCCCAGACCAGCACAAGTACTCCCAGCGCCAGCACGGGCGTCCAGTTCAAGTAAATATCCAGAGTTGTGCGCTTGTCTCCGGCGAGTTCCGCCTCAGCAGCGGTTTCCCACTGCAACAATCTCTGTCGCGTGATCAAGCGCCGAACCATGGTTCGTACCACGGCATCCAGCGATAACAATGCCTGATGCGCGAGGAATGTAATCGTCAACACATTTGCAATGCTGGCGTTCAGAAATGAGTTGAATGCTTCCCGGACGGTCGCATTTTTCCCCAGCGCCGTCGCCTTTACAAACTCAAATGCGAATTGGCACAAAGCTGGCAAAAACAAAATAATAACGGTCGCTGCAGTCCACGCGCCGGCTTTGCCCGGAAGACACAACCACCCCAATAAGAACAGAGCGAAGGTGGCAGGCTCCACTAAACTTCGCCGCAGATTATCCAGAATCTTCCATCTCGAAACCACGGACAGAGGGTTGGGAACACGCCGACCGGATTCTTCCGGGACCAGCGGAAGCAGCCATCCCGCGATCTGCCAATCACCCCGCATCCAGCGATGCTTCCGCCGATTGTGCGCGCTGTAATGCGAAGGATAATCTTCGATCACTTCGATATCGCTGACTAGTCCTGCGCGGGCATACGCGCCCTCGACTAGGTCATGGCTGAGCAGTGCATTCCGCGGGAACCGGCGAGCAAGAACCCGCTGCAGCGTATCCACTTCATAAATCCCTTTACCGACAAAAATGCCTTCGCCGTAGAGATCCTGATACACGTCCGAAGTTGCGTGCGTATAGATGTCGAACCCAGTCTGTCCCGAATAAATGCCGGCCAATCTTGATCGCGCCGAACTCTGTACGCTCACTCCGACTCGGGGCTGCAAAATTCCATACCCCGCGACCACGATGCCTTTATCCGGATCGATGACCGCCTGATTCAATGGATGCGCCAGCGTCCCAGCCATACGCGCCGCTGATCCACGGGGAAGTTCAGTATCAGAATCCAGAGTGATGACAAAGCGAATATTGGGCAGGAGCGAAAGATTTCCCACCTTCACCGGGAAGCTGTCAAACTTGTCGCGCAGCAGATTGTTCAGATCCATCAATTTGCCGCGCTTGCGCTCCCAGCCCATCCACAGCCGTTCGCGCGGGTTATACACGCGATGGCGATGGAACAAAAAGAAAGAGCCCATTCCTTCGCCGGCGTATTTTTCGTTCAGCCTGAGTACCAGATCCGCGGCTAAATCCACCAGGATGTTATCTTCGCGCGGCTCAAACGGAGAGTCGGGAAGATCGGAGAGCAGCGCATAATGAATGTTGGCATCCTGATTCCCCAGATACCGAACCTCCAGATCATCCACCAGCCTGCGGACCTGCTTCTCATTCATGAGCACGGTGGGAATCGCTACCAAGGTGACGCAATCGTTCGGAATTCCCTCCGAAAAATCCAGCTTGGGCAGAGTTTGCGCCGGCAGGAGCAGAGTAGCCAGGTAGTTCATGATCTGCACTGCGCTCTGCGAACCGGGCAACAATACAGCCAGAATCGCCAGCAAAACCAACCATAGAGAAGTAGTGGGCGGTGTCAACAGCAGGACGACGCCGGAAACGATCGCGAAAGTAAGAGCGGCGATTCCCGGCAGGTAAAGTTCATCCGGATGTTGAAGCAAGAAAGTTCGCAAGCGCTGGGTAAATGGAGGATGGAATCCCGTTCTCTGCCGGAGAACACCCATTCCTTCCGCTACCAGATACGACCCCACATGTGAATCTCGCAAAGTAACCCGCGGGTCCGAATGCCGCTGCGCTTGTGCCTCTCTTGCCAGGGAGAGCACTTCGCTGGCAACTCGCATCTCTGAGCAATCGCTGCGATCGGCGATCTTGACCACTTGCTGGCGGTATTGTTCCCGGGTTTCGTAGTCCATGCGGGAATAAGCCCCCGCGGGATCGTCGCGCAGAACGCGGTCGAACAGAATCAGCGGCTCGGTCACATCTTTCCAGGGTGTTTGTTTAATTTCCTGCAAGCCGCGGATCGCATCCCGGACGGCATAGGATCCCGAGGGATCCTCCAGCAACCGGCGGCCCAGTTCCGCAATGTGCTCCATCAAAACCAGCTTCATCACCGGCACCAGCATCCAGATCTCCGCCATTTTGAGCACAGTGACTTGCTGGAAGGCTTGGATATATGCAGAGAAGCTTTCCTGACTGAACTGATACCCCACGGCTGCGAGGTAATCTTCCGCCAAGGCAGCTACTCTCGGAATTATGGTGCCGTGCGCAGTGCGAACCTGAGGAAGCTTGTGAGGTTCGCTGAAGGTTGTGCAAGTCTCTCCAAGCTCTCCCGAGAGCAGGTAGATCTGCTCCTGAAGCGCTCGAAAATCGTCGGAGGAAGGTTTCACCGCCGGATTTTGCACCGAGGCCAGCACCGGCCGAAAAGCGCGAGTCAGAGTTTCGCAACGATCGCGAAAGTTACGCGATTCCTGCTGGCCCGGAATCCATGCCAGATTGCGGGCAAGTTCCGCGGCGCTCAAGTTCAATTTGTCGGGTCCAGTTTCCATATCAACGGCAGTAACTACATGCAGGGCTTTGCCATCCGACCTCACGAGTTCGAGGTGACCGCTCTGCGCCGTCATTCCGTGCCCTTCCTAGCGATAGCTCGAGGCTTGCATCTCGAACATCTCCGCGTAACGACCGCCTAGCCTGGCCAGTTGGTCGTGCGTGCCTTCCTCTGCAATCCTGCCGTTTTCCAAGACTAGGATGCGGTCGGCTGAACGTACGGTTGAGAACCGGTGGGAAATAAAAAGCGCCATCTTCCCGGCGGTGAGTTCTGCGAAACGGTGAAACACCTCGAACTCGCTGCGCGCGTCCAGCGCGGCAGTCGGTTCGTCGAGAATCAGTAATTGCGCGTCCCGCAGATAAGCTCGTGCCAGCGCGACTTTTTGCCACTCGCCCCCCGAAAGGTCTACTCCCTGCTCGAAGCGACGGCCTAGCATCTGGTCGTAGCCTTCGGGCAGGCGTCCTATTGTAAGGTCCGCCATGCTTTTTTGCGCCGCACCCTTGACCAGTTCTAGATTGTTAATTTCTTCAATTCGCCCGACAGCAATGTTCTCCCGCGCCGTCATTTCGTAGCGCATGAAATCCTGAAAGATGACTCCAATTTCCCGATGCAAATCTTCCAGATCGTAGTCGCGAAGGTCGACCCCATCCAGCAGGATTTGTCCTTCGGTAGGATCATAGAGCCGAGTTATCAGTTTGACGATCGTGGTCTTGCCCTGTCCGTTCTCGCCGATCAGCGCGAGCCGCTCATTGGTATGCAACTGGAAATTAATACTGTCCAACACTCGACGCGAATTTCCCGGATAGCTGAACGAAACATTCCGGAACTCGATTCCTTTCACGATCGGTCGCGGCGCGAGTAGCGCATTCGGCTTGTTCTGGATGGTCGGCTTCATTTCGAAAAATGCCAGCAGGTCTGTGAGGAATAAGGCTTGGTCGCCGATGCCGGCGAAGGTGGAGAAAATCTGCTCGATATTGCTGCTGGCCTGTTGAATGGCTCCTGCCAGCATGGTCAATGTGCCTATGCTAAGCGAGCCCGCAATCGTGCGCCAAATCACGAACACGTACGCCGAATAGTAGCCCATGGTGCCGATCGTCGAAAGCAGAGCACCGGCGATCAGCTTGCGTCGCGAGAGACCGACGTTCTCTTCATAGATGTTGTCGGATATACGCGTAAATCTCTCACGCAGAAAATCCCTCAGCCCGAAGAGCTTCAACTCCTTTGCGGCTTCCTTGCTCCCGGCCAGAATGCGCAGATAGTCGAGTTGGCGCTTCATCGGCGTCTGCCGGAAGTTCTTTGCGTAACCCAGGAAAGCGAAATGGCTCTCCCCCAGAAATGCGGGCACCACACCTGCCACCAGCAGCAACATTAGCCAGGGAGAAAACAACATGATTGTGATCGAGAGGGTGATGGTGGTAATTGCCTGCTGCACCAACCGGCCAATCTGCTGGATCATCACCAGCCGGTCGGTGGCCTGCACGCGAGCCCGCTCCAGGCGATCGTAGAATACGGGGTCTTCATAGGTGATGAGATCCAGGCTGGCCGCATGATTCATCACCCGAATGCTGATGTATCTGGTGTACTTATCCCCCAGCAGCGAATCAGAGTAGTCGATCGTGCGGAGGAGGATGCTATTGACTACGGCGAGGGAAAATTCCGCGACCACTAACCACCAGAAGCCATGAACCACCGGCTGATGAGCGGAGACCGCATGCACGATGCGATCGATAATGAGCTTAGTAATCCACAACAGTCCCACTGGCATCAGCGCTGCGAATAGGCGCGAGACCAGTCCAAAAATCACGACTCCGGGACCCGAATCCCAGACAATCTTCAAAACAGCCGGCACGTTGCGGAGCGCCGAGATGCGTTCCTGCCATCCTCCCCAGAAGTTTTGGCGTTCCGTCATGCGTTCTTGTTGCCGTCTTCAAGCGGATTCCATAGCCGGATGCGATAATGTGCCTTGGAGTATGACAGTCTCGCCCCCAGGAACGCAACGGCCCACACAACAGATGCCGAAAGCTCCTATAAGGTTTCTAACGCGGGATTTCGACGCGAGGTTCGCCCATGAAATCGATGAATTTTGATGCCCGCGACGCTAGGTGTTTTCGCCAACTTCCTAGCCCAAACCATCAACCAATAAGGGTGTGCTCTTTTATTGTGAAAGCCGCTAGCTTACATCCATCTCTCGTCTTACTGGTGCTGATCAGCGCGGCGAGCTTTTGCTCCGCGCAAAATAATCAGCATGCCACTAAGATGCGAAATGGTTCCAGCATCAACCAGAACAGCACAGGTCAGGGTGCCGAAGCTCGCGGCCAGTATATTGTGGAAGACCTCTCGCGATGCGGGCAGTGCCACACGCCCCGCGATAGCAACGGTGTTCCCGACCGCAGCCGGTGGTTGCAGGGTGCGCCGGTATGGCTGAAATCCGCCGAACCCGTCGAGGATTGGCCGCTGCAAGCCCCAAGAATTGCCGGAGCGCTACCCGGAACCGACGCGGAAATGGTCACGCTGCTCACGACCGGCATCTGGCGTACCGGAACCTATTTGCGCCCTCCGATGCCACAATTTCGCATGAGCCGGCAGGATGCGGAGTCCGTGATTGCCTATCTGAAGTCAGTCAGATCAGCCCCAAAATGAATCAGTATTAGCGATCCTCGAACGAAAAGCCAGTGCCCGATCATGCCAAAGCGGATGTGATCCTCATCGGAGCGGGAGCCTATAGCTACGGAAAAGTCGGTGGAGATCAAGCTCCGCAAAAGCTGGCTATGCCAGTCGGCAACACTTTGTTCTTCGCTTACGCAGCCTTTCGCTCTTGAGTCCGATTCTCTTTCTGCTCGGCGTGGATTTGCACCTGCTCGTGCTTGATATCCAGACGCAAATGGTTGTAGACACTCATGTACTGGTTCGCTACCCAAACCAGGGCGAAGAATGCGATCAGGTAACCCCGCCAGTCCTCGTAGAGCAGTTTGAAACGGGTGAGAATTAGAAACGCCGCCGCAACATAATGGCTGAAGCAGTATTCACAAGTGAATAAATAGAAAAACTTCCGTCGAGGGAGGGAAGCTGCATTCTTCGATTGTTCCTGGCAGTAGTCGCGCGGCTCGCGAAAAGCTTCTTCGTGTGTGATTGTCCATGCCACACAGGCGACAGGTATCGACAGAATGAACAGCCATGCAAATTGGAGGCCGACCGGCACGGTGGATTTGGATGCAAAATGCGGGACGAAAGACCGCTCTGAAGCGGAAATTAAATGGTCTTCACCTGGCCGTAATTGATAAGACTGACCATCAAAACACCGCCGCAAATATTTCCCAGCGTAGCCGGGATTAGCCATCGAAAATAATCCGCCAGCGGGAGCGCGCCTGCAACGACGGTAGATAGGATCTCCGCGCTGCCTGCGATGCAATGCGCGAAGTGTCCGATGCCGACCACGAATGTAAGCAAATACACCATGGTGATCTGGCCAATCGTCCAGTGGCTGGCTGTAACTGTCCACGCAACCAGCGCAATCATCCATCCTCCAATGATTCCGCTCCAGAAAAAGTGAGAGGCTGATCCCGTAGAAGCTTCCTGTCCCAGTTGCACCAACTGCGAAAGTATGTCCGGCCGCAGAGCGGACGTCTTGCCCGCCAGCAACGCAAATAACAAAGCTCCGAAAACATTGGACGCGAAAACCACTCCCCACAACCGCAGCGTTCTTACCACGTGTTTGCGCTCGTCGAGCACGAGAACCACCGGGTACAAAGTATTCTCAGTGAACAGTTGCGCCCGCCCGATAATGACAGCAATGAAACCAATGGGATAAAGCAAAAAAGGCAGGATCTGGGAGCCGTGTCCCATAAGCGCGCGAATCGAGGCCACGGCGAGGCCTGTCAGCCCCATCGTGAGACCTCCCGCCACGCCTGAAAACGCCAGCTTTTGATTCGAACGGCGAAGTTCGTCGCGCGCGTTCTCGATTGCGGCTTGAAATATCTCCGCCGCTGTAAGCCTTCGAGTCTCCGGTGTCGAGTCTTCCGAAGAACTGCCTTTCCGAACCGTCTTAACCTCGGCCATCACACTCCAAATCTCGCCCCTAGACTTTGCGCGCCAAACTCATGAACGTCAAATGCTCGCATTTTCTTTCCCCAATAAGGCGAGGAAGCTCATTAGCTTTCCAGTGGCAGCACTTTGATGCAAAAAAGACTAACAGGAGGGAATGATCGCACGACTGCGCCGGTATTGGTGTTAAGTGTTAGAGCGGCGCAGGGAAAGGATTCGGACAAGGAATAGAAGCTTTAAACAGAACTTGGCATTCGCCTATGCAGCTACAGCCTGCACTTCCAGGCAACTTTGCAGCGCCCGCAACGCGTACAGAGCATCATCCAACGCCTGGTCTTCTTCGATCGTGTCGTTGCCCGCTGCGAAAAGTTCGCGCGCTCGCGCCACGATCGCCTGCTCCGCATCGGCGATTCGCGCCGGGATTCGCTGCCGGTCGGTCTCAAAAAGAGCGGCGGTGTAAAGCTCGCGCCAGCTTCCGGGAATACGTGGGGAGGGCAGTAAAGTGGTCATGAAAACACCTCAGTGGCAGGGCGGAGGACCTGCAAGGAATTAAGGTGAACCTGAGGCTATCCCCGGTGTCGCCGGATGTCCATACGGCAAATCCTGTAGGTAGGTATTCTGCCGTTCAGCTTTGTAGCCACAGCGCCAGCGGGAAACTGGCCAGAGCATTCGAAACGTGAATCGCCGAGCCACTCTCTGTTTTCTCCGTGACCAAAGTTTCGCCTGTAAATAAATTATTGTAAGTGCTGCTACAAACGCACGAGGGCAATTCAATCAGAGTGTCGTTCCACACCTCAGGCCCAACCGGAGGACGCTCCATGCCATTCAGCAGACCACTCACAAGTCGCGGAACGATCACGAGCAGACTCGTGCTTTCGAACTTCCGGATAAATGCGACCGCGTGATTCGCCTTCGCTCCCCGAACTTCCAAAGGAACATAGTCGCCCATTCGAAAAAGCCCCGGATATTCTTTGCGCAAGCAGAGCGTTTTCCAGATTACATACAACTTCAAGCGCCCATCTTCTGGAGTTTTCAACAACTGCGCCGTCGATACCGAATTTGCCTCGGCACTCAATCTGCGGATGCTCTCAAACAGCTGCTGGCGCCGGCCATAGTCGACCGGACGTCGGTTGTCCGGGTCCACCAGGCTGAAATCCCACAAATCGTTGCCCTGATAAATGTCGGGAACCCCCGGGCACGTTAGTTTGAGCAAAGTCTGAGAGAGGCTATTCCACAGGCCAATGCGCGCAATGCGCTGCTGGAAGGGGACAAAATCATTCAGAAAACGATTCTGTTCGTCCGGACTTAACAACGCCTTCACGAACGAAGAAACTGCCGCTTCGTACTCGCCATTACGGTTGATCCAACTCGTATTCTGCTTGGCCTCGCGGATCGCCTTGAGCATGTAGTTCTCAATCCGGTCCCTGAAACTCTGCCAGTCGTTTTCAGACTGCAACGGTTCTAGCGGCCACGCGCCGATCAACGTTTGATAAAGCAAGTATTCGTCGTTCGGGGAAGGAGCGGGCTTATCGTTAACCTTGCTTCGATGGATGCGATTAAATCTTCTCCAATCCCGCACTCGAAGTCTCCACAATCCCGGCATCTCCGATAGCGCATCAATACGGGTGCGCACGTCCTCCGAGCGTTTCGAATCATGCGTGCTGGTCGCCAGCATCGTTTGCGGCCAGTCCCGCAGACGCTCCTGATTCGCTCTGTGAAAATCAGCGGTTGTGGTTCCGAAGCGATGAAGATCGGCGCCCACATCGTTCAACGAGACCAGCCGGTTGTAGCGATAAAAAGCTGTATCCTCCAGACCTTTTGCCATCACCGGGCTGCTGAACTGCTGGAACTTCATGGCGAAGCTGGTGACCGCCTTTTGATAGGCAGGATCCTGTCCCTCCGCGATGCTGGTCAAAAGCTCATCCCTGACAAAATCAAACACGCTGGTATCGGCAGCCGGACTTCTCCACTTCGCCAGGGCAATTGCGCGGCGAATATACCCTGCATCATTCTCTGAGATTCCCGCGGCAGTCACATAAGTGCGATACACCGGAAAGTTGGCAACTACTTCCATCAGCGCGTCGCGCAAGCTGTTCAGCGTAAAGTCGCAGGTGTTTCGTTTGGAGAGAGCAATCCGCGTCAACTGATTCGCCAGCACATTTAATTCGCTGGCCAGCGCTACTCGAACGATCAGTTTTCTGCAGCGGTACGCGAGATCGTCATAGCTGGCTTCAACGCCGGTGAAACTTCGGTAAAGGCTGTCGAACCGCGCGACGGCCGACGGGTCGACGTACAAACCGTTCACCAGATTCGAAAAATCGTAGCCGGTGGTGCCACATATCGGCCACTCCTTCGGCAGGCGCTCCGAGCCAGTAAGAATTTTCTCGATTACCACATAGCGCGATTCATCTTCCGTAGCCTGAGAATCTTTCGTGGATTCGGATTTCTGCGCAGCTTCAGCGATGCCCTGCTTCAATCGATTGAAATATTGTGCAGGATCGTACAGTCCGTCGGGATGATCCACGCGCAGACCATCCACTTTGCCCTGCGCCACAAAATCCAGAATAAGACGATGAGTCGCTTTAAACACGTCCTCGTTTTCCATGCAAAGACCCGCGAGGTCGTTGGTATCGAAAAAGCGCCGGTAGTTAATGTCATCGGAAGCGACCCGCCAATTCGCCAGGCGGAAGGCCTGCGCCTTAATGAGTTCATGGAGTTGCTCAAAGCTTGCCGCGTCACCCGGTGCTCCGTTGATCGACTCGATCGCTTGCAGGATGCAGGCCGCCACCTCCGGCGAGCGCTCGCATAAAGCTGCCAATCGGCGCTTGTGAATCTCTTTGTCGCGATTGCGCTCGGCGATTTGGTTGCTGCTGATCTCCTGCCTTGCGGGCAAGTGGCTGAAAGCTGTGATCAGACTCTGAAACTCGAGCATGTCCGGATTGTCCTCTCCCAGTTTCCCCGCCGGAGAATCCGCGCAGGTCTGCAAAATGCGCGGGTACTCTTTGGGATCGATGGGAAACCGGTGGTCGCGATAACGCACATCAAACTCCCCTCGATCCGCACGAAACGCAACCTTCAGCTCTCCGCTCTCCAGCACCGCGCCGTAATGATCATGAAGAACAGGAACCAGCACCTTTCCATGCAGCTCTTCTTTCAGCGGATGCCAGTCGATATCGAAAAAACAGGCATAGATAGAAGCCTCGCCGTTTTCCAGTACATCCAGCCACCACGCATTGTCGCTGCCCATGATTCCCATGTGATTGGGCACGATATCGACAATCAATCCCATATCGTGTTCCTGAAGAGTGACCACAAAGCGGTCAAATTCTTCAGGAGTTCCAATCTCCGGGTTTAACGAGTTGTGATCAACGATGTCGTAGCCGTGCATGCTTCCCGGCCGCGCCTTCAAGAATGGCGAGATGTAGCAATGGCTGATCCCGAGAGTGGAGAGGAAGGGAACGATTTCTGTCGCCTGAACGAAAGTAAAGTCGCGATTTAGCTGCAGGCGATAGGTTGCGCGCGGGATGTAGGAACACGCAGTCATGATTCCAAGAACCAGACTACCGACCAGGGCGGCAGACTTCCTTGCTTTATTTCGTCCTTGCGAGCCTCTTTGCCGGCGTACAGAATTGGACAATTCGGAGCCGTCGCCGCCGAAAGTGGAAGCGAAGCAAGATTCGCCAACAAAGTAAGTTTCGAGCCGTTCCCAAATTTCCATTCTGCTGTTAATCCCAGATTTTCCAAAACGCTATAGCGCGCTTCGATCTTGCATGCGGAAGAGAGCCGGGGAAAAATGTGCTCCTGCCGCAGCTTCAATAACTCGCGGTAGAATCGCAACCAATCCTGATGCGTCGCCTGTTCAAGTTGATCCCAGTCAAGTCGAGAGTGCTCGAAAGTCGACTCCGAGTTTGGATCAGGTATGCCTTTGCGGGCGTCCGGATCGTTGAACCTCGCAAAACGCGCGAACTCATTTCTTCTGCCGGCAGTAACGGCGGCAGCCAAGTCTTTTTCGAAATCGCAAAAGAAGAGAAACGGCGTCTGCGTTCCGAATTCTTCCCCCATGAAAAGCATGGGTGGAGAGGGAGCCAGTAAAAGAATCTCTACTGCCGCTCGAACCGGACGCGCATCCGCAAGCGTGACGATCCTCTCTCCGAACGCACGATTTCCAATCTGATCGTGATTCTGCAGAAAAGAGACGAACGCGGTGAGTGGCAATCCGTCTGTATCTTCACCGCGTCTCTCGCCATTCCTGTAAAGCGAAACGTCGCCTTGATATGCGAATCCACTTACCAGGCAACGTCCCAGTTGATCAAGAGGTCGTTTCGCATAGTCGAAATAATAGCCATCCTTTTCACCGGTAATCAGCACGTGCAGTGCATGGTGAATATCGTCGTCCCACTGCGCATCGTAGGCTTGCGGATGGCATTGTTCTGTCCGTTGAAGATACTTTGCCTGGTTGCGTTCGTTTTCTAGAATCAGATGCACTTGCCGTTCAGGCCCGACTCTGTTGCGAACCGTATCCGCCAATTCCGTGAGAATGTCAGGAGTGGAATCGTCAAGAATGGTGTGCACCGCGTCCAGTCGCAATCCGTCGAAATGATACTCAGTAAGCCAATACAAGGCATTCTGGATAAAAAAATCGCGCACGAATCGACTTTCCGCGCCGTCGAAATTAATGCCTTTTCCCCAGGGAGTTTTGTGGCGGTCGGTGAAAAACTGCGGAGCATAAACCCCTAGATAATTTCCTTCCGGGCCAAAATGGTTGTAGACAACATCCAGCAGAATCATGATTCCGCGCTGATGTGCGGCTTGCACCAACGCTTTCAGATCATCTGGCCGGCCATATGTGCTGTCGGGAGCAAATGGGAAAACGCCATCGTAACCCCAATTTCGTTGCCCGGGAAAATCCGACACCGGCATCAGTTCGATAGCCGTAACGCCTAACTCGGCCAGGTAACCGAGCCGTTTCTCTACAGAAGAAAAAGTTCCTGGCCGCGCAAAAGTTCCGACATGCAATTCGTAAATAACGGCCTCGTGCCAACCGCGTCCGCGCCACGCGTCGTCATTCCAATCGAACAGCGTGGGATCGATGACTTCGCTGGGGCCGTGCACATCCCGCGGTTGAAATCGTGAAGCTGGGTCGGGAACTTCTTTTTCCTCATCAATTCGAAAACGGTAGAGTGTTCCAGGCCTCGCCTCGCTGGTGACAACTTCGAACCAGCCATGCTCGCGCCGTTCAAGCGCAATCCGCTTGGATTCTTTGGAACATGCGAGGGAGATCTCCACTTGCCGCGCCGCCGGAGCCCACAACCGAAACCGAACCCTCCCATCGTCGCGGTACTCTGCGCCGAACGTCATGTTATGACGGCGCTTCATTCGAGTCTTCCTTCTTGCCGTTCACATGACGTTCCATCAGCACCACCATCGATCGTGCAAGCAAGGGATAAGTTGTGCCGGAATCATACGTATCTGTGGGTCGCAAACCACCTTCGCGCGAAGTATCCATCCACCCAATCCAGCGAGATCCGGCGCGGAACGCCGGTAGCGTAAATGCCACACCTTCGTGATAAGGGTTCAGAAGCACAAGAAAATCTGTATCGCTCACTTTACGGCCCCGTTCGTCGGTCTCCTCCAATCCCTGGCCGGAAAGAAACATTCCCAGCCCGTGGACGGAAGGATTACGCCACTCGTCCTCGTTCATCTCATTGCCGCTGGGACTGAGCCACAGCACATCTTTCACATTCGCGCCCTTGATTGGCCGGCCCTGAAAAAAGTGACGCCTTCGAAAAACGGGATGCCGTTTGCGCAGGTTGATCATGCGCTGAACGAACGCGAGCAGGTCGCGATCTTCGGGCTTCAGGTTCCAATTCAGCCAACTGATCTCGTTATCCTGACAGTAGGCATTGTTGTTCCCACTTTGCGTGTGCCCGATGGCATCTCCCGCATATAGCATGGGAACACCTTGCGAGAGCAGCAACGTTGCCAGCAGATTCCGTTTTTGCTTGGCCCGCAGTGCCTGGATATCCGGATCGTCGGTTGGGCCTTCTACTCCACAATTCCAACTGCGGTTATTGTTATTGCCATCGCGATTGTTTTCGCCGTTCGCTTCATTATGCTTTTCGTTGTAACTGACGAGATCCTGCAATGTGAAGCCGTCGTGCGCGGTAATAAAATTCACGCTCGCATAGGGACGTCTTCCGCTGTGCGCATAGAGATCGCTGGAACCCGTAATGCGATAAGCCAGGTCTCCCACCACGCCTTCATCACCCTTCCAGTAGGACCGCACCGTATCGCGGTAGCGGTCGTTCCACTCCGCCCATCCCACCGGAAAATTTCCCACCTGATAGCCACCTTCCCCCAAATCCCAAGGCTCGGCAATTAGCTTCACCTGCGAGAGGATGGGATCCTGATGGATGATGTCGAGGAAAGCGCCCAGTCGATTGACTTCATGGAGTTCACGCGCCAGGGTGGCAGCCAGGTCAAAACGAAATCCGTCCACATGCATCTCCAGTACCCAATACCTTAAGCTGTCCATAATCAGCTGCAGTACGCGCGGGTGCTGCATGTTCAGCGTGTTGCCCGTGCCCGTGTAATCCGTGTAATAGCGTTGGTTGTCTGGTGTGAGACGGTAATACGCACTGTTGTCGATGCCCTTCAGCGACAACGTGGGGCCAAGATGATTGCCCTCAGCGGTATGGTTGTAGACCACATCCAGAATTACTTCCAGCCCCGCGGAATGGAAAGTCTTCACCATGGTCTTGAATTCGTTAATGGAACTCGTCGCCAGGTAACGGGGCTCGAGGGCAAAAAAACCAATCGAGTTATAGCCCCAGTAGTTTCGCAGGCCACGCTCCACCAATTGACGATCGTCGACGAAACTATGCACCGGCATGAGTTCGATCGAGGTCACTCCCAGCCGCGTGAGGAAATCGATGATAGGCGCGGTCGCGAGGCCGGCGTACGTCCCGCGTAAAGAGGCCGGAACGTCAGGATGACACATGGTGAAACCTTTTACGTGCAGTTCATAAATCAAAGTTTTGTGCCAGGGAATATGCGGAGGAGCGTCCGTCCCCCAGGTAAAAGCGGAATCAATCACCCGGTTCTTCGGCATTCCGGCGGCATTGTCACGCCGGTCGAAAGATAAGTCTTCCTGCTTGTGCCCTACCTTATAAGCGAAGTGTGAATCGCTCCAGTGAATCGTTCCCTGTATCTGTTTGCCATAAGGATCGAGCAGAAGTTTGTTGGGATTGAACCGTTGTCCTTGTTCCGGAGTGTAAGGTCCGTAAGCCCGGTAGCCGTACAACTGTCCCGGGCGCACCTCCGGCAGATAACCGTGCCACACCATGTCAGTCTGCTCAGGAAGCGCAACCCGGGTAGTCTCACGTCTGCCTAAATTGTCGAACAGACACAGCTCAATCTTCTCCGCGTGTTCGGAGTACAAGGCAAAGTTCACGCCTTCGCCGTCCCACGTTGCACCCAGCGGATAAGGCCGCCCGGGCCAGACGATTGGTTGCACAACACTAGCCATCGATTCGCTTCTCCGCAACAGGATTCGATCTTTGCAAGGAGGACGACAGATAAGGCTCAAACGCAACCTGCATCGAGGCCGACCTCCCAGAGAATATAAGTGAGAATAATCGATGAAGACGGTACCCGAGCAGCTCCCTGAATCGCTAAGCGTGCAGCGCACTCTCTCCGGGCACAAAGACCATACTTCGATGCCGATTATGACATTTGAGTTTGCCCCTGCGGGGCATAGTTTGCAAAGACGGTCTTAAACCGACGCGCGCCCTTTAATCACTCTCCTTCTCTCTTGCCAACTTACTTGCAAGTTTCCTTATCTCTTTTTCCCGCGCGATATTCACAATGCCGTTTGCATCGTCGAAGAGGCTGTCGCGCAGAAGAGTCGCAAGCCGGGCTTTTAGCTTTGCCCGGTCCACGATCGGCATAGGTACGCGGATGGTGGGAGCCGTCGAGGTCGCGGAACATGTCAGCGTACTCCCGACGAGGCTAAACCGACTGGATTGAATATCAGTATTTGCTGTCTTGAGTGCCTGGCCATTAACGTCGGCATTGATGAATGCGAAAGCCAAAGCCAGCGCAAGTGGCTTAAGGCTATGCTTGCTTTGCACATCTCTACCTCTTTCATACGCGGAGTAAACTTTCCCAATTCTTTCTACCGCGCGAACGGAAGATGAGAAGTTTCCCGTATAGGGTTGTTCACTAAGGGAAGGAACTATCGGCGCTACGGAGTCCGCAGTATCGGTTGGATCAGGTCAGTCTCACTGCAGAATAGAGGTGCCGGGGGATTAGTTAGCAGACTCCGCCGCCGGCTTCCTGATCTCGGAGGCCGGTAAGCGGTCTCGGGACGAACCAAGCGTAAAGTAAAACGTTGCTCCCCGTTCAACTTCGCCTGTCGCCCAGATTTCACCTCCGTGCCGCCGCACAATTCTCTGCACCGTCGCCAGACCGATCCCATTGCCGGGAAATTCGGCGGTTGGATGAAGCCTTTGGAATGGCTGAAATAATCGGTCCGCCGACCGGGGATCGAATCCCGCTCCGTCATCGCGCACAAAGTAAACCATCCGTCCATTTTCTATCGCAGAACCGAACTCAATGCGCGCGTGTGGATGAGTAGAGGTGTACTTCCATGAATTCCGTAATAGATTCTCCAGCACAATTTTCAACAACCGCGGGTCACCGTCAACTTTTTCCACGGCTGATACAACGAAATCCACTTTGCGCAACGGTTCGAAAGTCTTCAACTCTTCTGCAACTGAGCGGGCAATGGCAGTCAAATCTACGGGCTCGGATTGCAACACGCTGCTGGTTACTCGCGAAAGATTTAGCAGGTCATCAATCAACTGCATCATGCGCTTTCCCGAATTACGGATATGCTCGATCAGTTCCTTTGCCTTGGCATCGAGTTTGCTTCCGTACTCCTTCAAAAGCACGTAGGTGAAACCATTCAGTGCGTCGACCGGTCCGCGCAAGTCATGAGAAACGGAATAAGAGAATGATTCCAGCTCGCGGTTCGCGAAGAGCAATTCGCGAGTGCGTTGCGCCACGCGGTCTTCCAGTTCATCGTGCGCCTTTCGCAGTTCATCGTCGCGCTTCTGAATTTCCGCGAGCATCTCGTTAAATGCGGTGATCAGCAGGCCCACTTCATCGGCCTCCTGGCTCGGCGTTGCCCGCGCGGAATAGTTTTTGTCCTGGGAAACAGCGGCAGCCACCCTCGCCAAATTCACTATCGGCCGAGCCACGGATCTTCCGAACAGCGACGAAACCAGCAGGGCCGCCACCAGGGAAAGCAAAAGCACGGCCAGCGCGATGGCAGTATAACGCTTCAGCCGCTGATCGATTTCCCTCAGATCGGCGCGAATGTAAACCAGCCCCACGGGTTTGCTCTGAAAGATAATCCTGCGCACGAGTACAAGATGGGATTTGGTGAAACGATAAGTCTCCACTTGATTCTGCGCAATATTCGGAATACTAAGGATGTCTTCGCCGTTCTCCCGCGAGTAGATGGCGAACGGTTTTCCATCGAGCGTGAAAATGCCGGCGGTGGTCACACTCTGCGAACTCTTCAAAGCGGAAAGAGTGTTGGTGGCAGACTGCGGATCGCTGAATAAAATTGCCGATACACTATTGGACCCTACAATGTCCGCCTGTGCGGATAAAGTTCGGACCAGGCCTTGCCGGAAGGTGATCTGATCGTAAGTAAAGAACGCTAGACAGGCCAGTGACAGAGCCGCGCCACTCACCAGCATGTTCATCAAGGTGAGCTTTCTTAAAATCGAGCGGCGGTGCGGCGGGCGCATCTCAATCGCCTCCCGCGCGTTTGCGAATCACTCGCAACGCTACTTTCAGCAACTCTGAACTCACGGTTAATCCGGAGTCTTCGATCGGAGCAACGTTCACTTCGAAGCGGATTCTATCCTCCTGGTTCACCAGCCCGATCATTCCTCCCCGCTCGGCAAAGCGCGGAATATCGCTGACCGTGAGAACCGGCAAGCGCTTCGCACTCGCAAGAATAGTGCTGAGACGAGTTTCCTCCGACATGCTCACGAACAAAATATGACAGCCGTCGGCTTCGTGCACGCCGGGAATGTTTCGCGTTGTGACCGGCTTACCGGAAATCGTTTCACCTTTTACGGTAGCGTCCAGAACAGTTCCAAACGAATTTTTGCCCAGTACGCAGATTTGTAAGGAGTCGACACTGTTGGCCAGGGCGGGCCAGCGAACGAATTTTCCGAAGTTAAATAAGTAAGCGGCTTTGACCTGCGATTCGGTGGGCCGAGTTTGTTGTGCTTCAGAACGAGTAGCAAGCGAGAGGACACAGAGGGCGAGCAAAAAAGCAATTAAAAATCGCAAGGTTAAAAATCGCAGATGACCAGCCAGCAAGCCGCGGTGGGCCGCTCCTGGGATGCGACTTTTTAATCTCGGGCCGTCGACGGCGCCTTGCGAATTCAGCGTGTCCACGTTATTTGCCCGTAGGCGCTTCTTTTGATTCCGACCAGGGGTCCGGGATCGCCGTTCGATTCATAATGATAGGGCTGGAAAAGATTGCGTCCCACTACCGACAATTGAAAATGCTCTTTTACTTTCCATGCGAATCGCGCGTCCGCGGTGGAGTAGGCATTCACCATTTCGCCCGGCAAAGCGCTAATGTAGCGGTAATCCAGATCAAGACTAAATGCCTTCGATAGATCGAAGGCAGATTGGATCATCACTTCATGCTTTGGGCTCGATTTCTCGGTGATAGGAGCAGTGCCGATGTCCATCGAGCCGGTACCTTTTTTCAGGTTCATCTGCAAGTACGAATAAGATGCTTGCAGTCGCCACCAATCCGTCACTTTCCACGCGGGCGCGATCTCGCCTCCCTTTGTCGTACCCACAAGGCCATTGCCAAACTCCGCCGGGATCAAAATGTGCGGAGGGCCCGGAATGGTCTCGATAAACGGACCGCCGGTAACGTCCTCACTGAAGAGATCGCCGTAATGATTATAAAAAGCCGCCACATCCACGTACAGATTCTTGGCGATCAAGCGCCGGTACCCCGCTTCGTAACCGTTCAGCTCTTCGGAACGGAAATTAGGATTTGCGTTGAATCGAGCCAGCACCGGCAATCCGTCCACCACTGAGCCCGTATCGCCTAAGAGATAAAAATCTCGTTCTCCGTCGGACGGCGTGCGCAAGGCGTGAGTGAACGCGGTCCACACCGATTGGTGCACCGTGGGAGTCCACAGCAAACGTCCGGTGGGTTCGAATTGCACTCCGGTGTAATTTGTTTTCAGCGCTTTTGTTCCCACCGAAAGGGAAAGCTTGTCGGCGACCAGCGCGATTTCATCCTGCAAAAACGCCGTGAAGAGCAAGTCAGTTCGATTGTAAGGAACGAAGGCGAGGCCCGAGTTTACGACCCGGTCATCGCCTCGGCTAGAGCGTGCCCCCAACCCCCAGGAAATCTCCTGCCGCCCGGGCAACTGAAGTCGGTCTAAGAAGTCGACGTCAAACGTATTCCGAATGTCGCTGAAGTCCGCCTCCTGCCGGTTCGTTCGGTCGAAATACGCCTCAAGCTGAACATCATTTCCTTCGCTGAATACCCTTTTCCATTGGCCGGTAAGGTTGGCGCCAAAAAGAGGTGCGGTCGAATAGACGATTTGCGAGTAAGGC
This sequence comes from uncultured Acidobacteriaceae bacterium, assembly GCA_963724815.1. Classification (GTDB taxonomy): domain Bacteria; phylum Acidobacteriota; class Terriglobia; order Terriglobales; family Acidobacteriaceae; genus Sulfotelmatobacter. Next base: position 29,392 of record CAVRWS010000025.1, on the reverse strand, counting down.
GGCGCGTAGCTGGTCACGTCGACGCTTTCGCCGTTCCCCTGGTCGTACATGTCACCGTGCAAACTGAAAGTGTCGCGGTTGTTAGCGCTCCAGTCCATGCGGAATCCGACCTGCGCCGCGCGCCAGCGGTCAAAATTTATATTGTCGCTGTGGTACTCCGGCCCGCGGTTGAAACCCTTGGCGTACACGCGATAGTCGAGGGTCTTCCCGTCCCCTCCGCCATATCGGGCGTTGAAAAAGCCCTCTTCCATGTTCCCGCCGCCAACGCTGACGTAATCCCCATGCGTCTCCCTGCTGTTCCTGGTAATAATGTTGATAACGCCGTTCAGCGCGTTTGGCCCCCAGATTGTCCCGCCAGGCCCGCGGATGACTTCAATGCGGTCGATATCCTCCAGCACATAATCCTGAACTTCCCAGTAAGTGCCTGCAATCAGCGTCGTGTAGACGGTTCGGCCGTCAATCAATACGAGCACGTCCCGGCAGAGCCTACTGCCGAAGCCACGAATGCCGATGGACCATTTGCTACTGTCGATTTGCGCCACTTCCACGCCGGGCGCCAACCGCAATGCCTCCGGAATGCTGGTTGCGCCCGAGCGCTCAATATCATCATGAGTGATGACATACACCGCCGCAGTCGTATTCCATACTTCCTCCGGCTCCTTGGAAGCGGTTGTTACCTCTACGCTGCCAAGTTCTGCCAGGCTTAAGTGCTTCAGAGGATTTTCGGACTGATCTGGCTGGGCATTTGCCGCGAAGCTCGTCAACGACAGAAAAAATAAAGCCACGACGAATGGCAAGATTCTCCTTGCTTCTGCGGGTGTGCCCCGGCTGATCTTGTTTTGCATTTGCGAGAGTGTTCGAATCGAGTGAACTCAACCCCTACCGCAACTACTCGCCGACATCTACGATAAAAATCAACTCGCTGCGTTTTTCTCTATCAGTCTGTTCACTTCCGCCAACAGCTCGCCTGGTTCCACATCCCGCTTTTGCAACCATGTATCGACAATGCCGATCGTTTCATCCGGCAGCGAAGAGAATCCTGACAGAACCAGAATCGGTATGTTGGGTCTCAACTGTTTCATCTCGCGTGCTACCGATAGCCCCTTCATGCGCGGCATCCAGTAATCCAGCACCACGGCGTCCACAGAATGAGCCTGGAACAACTGCAGAGCTTCCGCTCCGGAACGCGCCAGCAGCACGTCAAAACCTGCGGATTCGAAAACCATTTTCCGCGAGATCAACTGCTCTTCATCATCTTCAGCGCAAAGTACAGTCTTACGACCCAGGTTCGAGCTTTCCATTGGTACGCCCTCTTTGCTGCGCGACGTCAGAATCTTCAACACGGTGCCCAAAAGAACATCAGGATCCTGGCCTTTTTGCACATAGCCATCGATTACGGTTAACAATCCCGGAGGGAGTTGGGCCACGGCAGACACGACGACTACTGGCAGCTGCGGATTCTGTCTTTTGAGTTTTTGAGCGACCTCGTCTCCGTCCATCCCCGGCATCATGTAATCGAGAAGTACCAGGTCAATTCCATGGCCCTCAGACAAGGCTTGCAGACCCGCCAGTCCCGAGGATGCGGTGACTACCGAATATCCGGAACTCTGGAGGAAATGCCGGCGCAGGGCCAGCGTCTCGGAGTCATCGTCTATACAGAGAATTGTCGGAACGCGATCTGGCATTTTCCCTTTGGAAGACGAGAGCCGCACGAAGTCGGGTAATAATTGCAGGGGCTTACACTTCGCCGCCATACAGGGTTTGCTGTATGCGCTAGAGCCAAGTAAGGATACCTCCCCTTTTCCCCTCGCCGATTATTTTGATAACGGAATCTCGATGGGAAGCGGGCAAGCTCCGGCCAAGAAGTACAACGAATCCTTCGCGATCTCATCGTGAATGGCTGAGCGGAACCCAGCCGATGGTTAGCCATCACATCCATATCGGTGACGCTCCCGATGCTTACGATAAGTTCGATAAGCGCATCGATGGATATACCAAGGTCCTGATCAAGTTCAACGAAAAGGCTGCGGCATAATCCAACCCGCAAGCTCGCGAGCCTCGACACTACCCAGCGTTGAGCTCGCGGGCACGCGGAAAATTTATTCGTTCATCCACATCTTGAAAAGTTCGGTCACCGCTGCCGATCTTAACCATCCGCCCGGCGGCCTTCTGCAACTAACGCAACATAAACGAGCCGCTGTTTTGGGGCAAATTCTGAACACGAGGGAAACATGAGCAAAAATTCTCTGAAAGAATTGTATGTCGAAGAATTGAAGGATTTATTCAGTGCCGAAAATCAATTGACCAAAGCTTTGCCGAAGATGGCCAAGGCGGCATCGTCGGATGAACTGCGCCAGGGCTTCGAAGAGCACCTGGAGCAAACCCGCGGGCATGTGGAGCGTCTGCAACAGGTATTCGAACAACTCGGAGAAAAAGCTACAGGCAAGAAATGTTTAGGGATGGAAGGCCTGATCAAAGAGGGAGCGGAAACCATGGGCGAAGATTTCGGAGACGCTATGATGGATGCGGCTCTAATCGCTGCCGCGCAGCGAGTTGAGCACTATGAAATCGCCGGGTATGGTTCGGTGATTGCTTACGCCGATCTTCTCGGCGAGTCGGAGCAGGCGTCCCTTCTGAGAGAGACGCTGGAAGAAGAAAAAGAAACTGACGAGAAGCTGACCGAACTGGCGAAGGAAATCAATGTCGAAGCCCAGCAAGGCGATTCTGAGAGCGAAGAAGAGGAGCAGCCTCGGGATAAACGGAAGTCTCGTAAGGCCGCGTAGTCAATTCAGCAGGCGCGATAGCGGGGAGTCGATCGCAGACTCCCCGCATTTTTTGCTGTTTGCAAAACGCAAGCGGGGGATCTAGCCTTTCAAATTGCACATACGGAAGGAGACGAGTGAAGGACATCCTGTTCAGAATAATCGTCGGAGGCTCCGTCGTTTGTATATTCGCGCTGATTGGCGAGTTGCTCAAGCCTAAGAGTTTTGCCGGGCTTTTCGGCGCCGCGCCTTCCGTTTCCCTCGCTACGTTGACTCTGACTGTCATGAAAGAAGGGAAGGCATACGCCAGCATCGAAGCCCGGTCGATGATTCTAGGATCCATCGCGTTCATTATTTACGCCGCTCTGATAAGCCGGTGGATGATGCATCGGCGGATGCAGGTTCTGTCAGCCACGACCTCGGGGCTGGGCTTGTGGTTGGTTTGCGCGTTGGGCCTGTGGTATGTCGTGTTGAGGTAATCGGTGAAAATCAAAGTCGATACGACCGGCTTAGAAAACTCCAAGTGGTATGAGTTCGCATTACGCTTTTCTTTTGGCGGAGCTGTCACGGCCTTTGCCGGCCTGATTGCCAAGCGATATGGCCCCGAAGTTGGCGGTCTTTTTTTGGCATTTCCCGCTATCGTCCCTGCGACGGCCACGCTGATAAGGAAACGCGAGCAGCAGAAAAAAGAGAGGGCGGGCTATGGTGGCGCGGAACGCGGCCGAGCCGCAGCCGCCGTCGATGTCGCCGGAGCTGCGATGGGAGGGTTCGGCCTGATCGCCTTCCCTCTCGTCGTTTGGCTGACGATGCGTGAATGGAAAACTCCCATTGTGCTTGCCGTCGCTACGGTAGTTTGGTTCTTAGTTGCATTTTCCATCTGGGAACTTCGCGAACTACTCTGCCGCCGGCTTCGCGCGCACCGCCCCAACGTTCTCACCCACACTTTGATCGTTCCGGTCGATCGCAAATCCCTGCCAGATCGTCATTAGCCTATCCGGCGCGGTGACTTCAGAATCACGCTGCCTTACGCTCCGTAGACTTTTTCTCTCGCTCGATGCGTTTGGAAAGCAAAGACTTGGCTTTCTCCAACTCGGCCTTGCGAGCGGCGCTCAATCCACGCCCCGCCCGATTGATAAAGTACGTGAGCATCCTCAAGCCGGAGGCCGCCCCCTTCGGGGAAACTTTCTTCGACGCAAGACTACGCGCTATGGTAGCGGCCTTTTTAGTGAAGAGTTTTGGGGGAGGATGTGTAGGCCGGATTCATTCCAGGTTCAGATTCATCACTCCACGCTTGTCGACGGAAACTTGTAGCAGCTTCTCGCTTCCACTGGAAAAGTCTCCGGTCACCGACTGATCAGAAGAGTTATCTCCCGAAGTGACCTGCACACGAAGACGGTGGCTTCCAGCGGGGATCGGCATGGCATGAATTTCGTGGCCTTGCACGTGATGGAACAGCACTAGATGTTTCTTGTCCGTTCCTTCCAGAGTGCGCGTATAGCTCAACCTGTCATCTACCCAGATCGAGAGCTTGGCCTCGGCGAATTTGTGGTCCACTTCAATATCCAAAGTGGCTGAACCTGGACTCGTTGCAGCAGGCAATCCCGCAACACTCGTGCTGGCCGGCTTTACCGTGGCCGCAGGATGCGAGACGGCCGCGGACTTCTTGATCTTTTTACTGACAACCTCGGGCTGAGGCGCGGCTTCTTGTTTTGTAGCCGTCTCCTCTACGAATGTGGGTGGAGGCGTTTCGCTGGTGCTGGGCGCGACCACTGCGGGCGCTGGATTTTGGATTGCAACCTGACCTGTGAGAACCGACGGTGCTTCGACACTTTTATTCAAGAGCTGTTCGGCCGGAGTTTTGGGCCAAAGCACACGATCAAGGCGAAGGCCGAAAAGGAGCAATCCCGCCAAAAACACCGCGCCCACGATCGATGTCCTACCCATCTTGCTGAGCAGTTTTTCCGCGATATTCTTCTGCTGCGACTGGAGCCGCTTCGGTAGACGAGATTTTCCTCCAGTCCCGGCCTTCGCGGTCGCAGATAGCTTGTCTTTCTCTCCGGCAACTGGAGACGCGCCGCCAGCGGCACCGGGCTGTTTTGCTTTACTCCACAACTCGCGGCCTTCCCGCAAATCCTGAATGTCCAACGCCATTTCCATCCCACGCTGGTAGCGCTGGGCTGGATCTTTTGCCATGGCGCGAGAAATGATGTAATCCAACGCCGGCGGCAACTCTGTGTCGAGAACGGTTGCAGGAATCGGATCGCGGTTCACAACCTTGTAGGAAACGGTGAGCGCGCTGTTTCCTTGGAATGGCCGGTAGCCGGTCAGAATCGTATACAGGACCACGCCAAGAGAGAACAAATCGGATCGCCCATCGACCGCCTCGCCGTTTAATTGCTCCGGCGACATATACGCCGGAGTTCCCAAGGCTCGTCCCGCCAAGGTGTGGTTGGCTAGGTTGAGTTTGGCCACGCCAAAGTCGGCGATCTTGGCGCGTCCATCTTCCGTAAGCAGAATGTTGGCCGGCTTTAAATCACGATGAACCACGCCTTGGCCATGAGCGCAATCCAGAGCTTCCGCCAGTTCGTGGGTTAGCTGCAGCGCAGTTTCAAGCGGCAACTTGCGGTCTTGCGCCGAGAGCAGTTTGTCCAGCGATTGCCCGCCTACGAATTCCATCACAATGTAGGGAGCGCGCGTTTCTGGCTCCTCACCCACATCAAAGATTGTCACAATGCCAGGGTGGGAAAGCCGGCCTGCGGCTTCGGCTTCGCGGTAGAAGCGCTCCCTATACTCTTGCTCCTCATCTGCTGGCTGCCCGGCCAGAGATATAGTCTTTACCGCCACCACCCGGTTGATCTTGGGATCGCGAGCTTTGTACACCACGCCCATGGCTCCCCGTCCCAGTTCGGCCAGGATCTCATACCGCCCAAAGCGTTCGCTTCTCCGTTCATCCATAAGTGACATTTGCAGCGTTTCAGGGTTTCACGGCAAAGTCATCGTCGTTGCTGGAGTGAGTGCTCCAGAATCTTCACGTCACGCGCTGTGCAGCGAAAAGTATTCCTGCGTGAGCGGACGCAGGAGAGCAGCGCTTATCCATATTGTGTACCGGGACTGGACTAGCACCAAGTTACCGTCGTGTTACCGATGGGGAATTCCAGGGATGGGAAGGAGCGGCGCTTTTTCCAAAAAACACGAATGCGGGCCTAGCTTGGCGGGCCCGCATCCTTAATAATTAGGTTGTGTTGACAAGCTCATCAATAAATCAAGCTCGTACCCCTCGATATGCCTCTATTCGTAGTAGAAGGTCAGATCGTCGAGGTATATGTCGTAGGAACTTTGCTTGTTATTTCCATCCTGCTGATAGTTGATGGTAACGCCATACCAGCTGCCGGGAGCTGAACCATGGCCAAAGGTCCAATTCAAATTGTGAGTCTCGCCGTTGAGAGTAATGGACTGATATAAGACCTCATTATTCGAGGTGCGTTGTACCTTAATCGTGAGATGGTTCCACGCATTGTTGTTCGGATAGCAGGGTATGCCTGTTGGAGTCCAATGCGCGGATTGGTTATCCCAGACGTCCCATTCGTTCCCGCCGGCAATGCGGCACTCATGACCCCAAATGAACCCCATGCCGCCGAAGAACTGGTTCATGTCAAACTCCAGCGCCTGCGAAAGCCCCAGGTTGCTTCCGAAAAAGTAAACGTCGTAGGTGAAATCGTGAAGCGTGGGCACCAGCGTGTGGTTTGAATCGGGCATCCCTTGCGACGACGCAGGGCCGATTAGGTGATTGTTAAACAACGCGTCAGAATAGACCTTGCTTCCTCCCACATTAAATTCCGCGGCGTCTCCGCTCATGGAGGGTGACTTTACTCCCTGGCCCATCCAGAAGGAGATTCCGTCGCACGGCGAAGGCGAGCAGTCCACAAAGTTTGGCGGTCCCTGCCCATATTGTCCCCAACCCCCGGCACGCTGAATATTAGAAAAGCTTTTTCCGCTCCCGCCTCCGCTGCCCACCGTCACTTTGACCGGCGTGGTCGAGGCTCCGCCGCAGTAGTCCCACGCTTCAACTACGGTGTCGTAAGTGCCCGAGCCAAGTTCCAGGTTCGTGTTCAGCTTCGAGCCGTTCACTACGTAGGTCAGGACGCCCGGTGCCGTATAGATTCCCATGGAAGACACGCCTTTGTCGCACGAACTCGTAGCCGAGGCTGCATAAGGAACAGATCCGGCGTATGTCGAACCGTTAGCGGGGGAACTGACCGTCACGCCGGCAAACAACGGCGAAGCGCCAACGGCCAACAGGCACACGATCTGCAACAGATACTTTGACATGCGATACATCTCCAGATTTTTTTATTGACTTGCGGTCTTTCTGGACTCCCGTAAGGAACTGCCGCCTGCGCGCGAGCGGTGCGCATCAAGGCTCTGTAGTGAAAAACTCTTTAGAAGTGGCTTGATGTTGGCTCCGGTCTCGGAAACTGCCAGCTTGTATTTTTATTGATCCAGCAGATCTTGATTGAAACCTGCCCGAAACCGATCCAAACTTTCAAGACCATACCAGAAACGCTGTATTCCCTCCAAGCGGAAACCATGGTTTTCAATACTCAGAAGTACTACCCTGCCAAGAGAGTCGGAGGCTCGCAAGCTCGTCACTCTTGCCTGTTTACCCGGCAACCCTGCCAGCAGAAATCACCACTAACCTTTCGACCTTCGTTGGGCAGAATTACTGGTATAAATTCATGAACACTACCGATCAAAAATGCGCTCATAAAAACTGTAGCTGTCCGACCGCCCCGAACAGCCAGTACTGCAGTCCGGCTTGCGGGAGCGGCAAGGGCTCTGAGAGTGCCTGCAACTGCGGACATCCGGGTTGCACCGGTGCCAAGGATATTGCCGCTTAGTTCGATCGGGCACCGGTACGCGCTCGCGGTCGTTAACAATACGAGAGTGGATTTCCTCACGTAAGGCCGAATTCTAACGCTGAAACTGGAGTCATACTTTGGCGACCTCCAAGGCGGCTTCAGGATCTCAATCGTTGGTCCTCATCGCCTTCGTACTGGCGATCGCCGCTTTATATTTCGGACGCGAGCTTTTCATTCCGCTCGCCCTCGCCTTTGTCCTTAGCTTCCTGCTTACCCCCATTGTCTCCCTGTTAGAAAAAACCCGGATGGGACGTATCGCTTCCGTTCTGACTGTGCTGATTCTCTCCTTTGTTCTGGTCGGGGGCATGACCTGGGGAGTCGCCCGTCAATTGGTCGAGATCATGGTCCAGCTTCCCGATTACAAGGCCAATCTGGATGAGAAAATTAAGCTGCTTCATGCCTCGAATAGCGGGAGTTTCAGTAAAGCGACCGCTACCGTTCAAGAGTTAAACAAGGAACTCTCGGCCGTTCCCGGACAAATCGCTTCCGCCAGGGAGGAAAAAGAACAAAAGACATCTCATTTCTCCCGGCCCATCTCTGTGCAGATGGCCCAGCCTCCATCGAATCTGGTTCAGGATCTTCGTGCCCTCCTGGGTCCGCTAGCTGGTCCACTTGAGACCGCTGTGATCGTTGTCATTTTCACTCTTTTCATGTTGGCCAAGCGTGAAGACCTGCGCAATCGCGCCATCCGGCTCGCTGGACACGGCCAGCTCAACCTGATGACCCAGGCTCTGGATGATGCTGGTCGCCGCCTCAGCCGCTATCTGGTTCTGCAATTTGCCGTCAACGCATGTTACGGGGCGGTGTTTGGTTTGGCCCTGTATCTCATCGGAATTCCGCACGCGTTGCTGTGGGGTGTTTTCGCGGCAGTCCTTCGCTTTATTCCTTACGTCGGCACGCTCCTCGCTGTGGTTCTTCCCGTTGCCCTCGCGTTGGCTGTATTCCCCGGCTGGCACCATGCCGGATTGGTATTCCTAGTTTTCGTAGTCATGGAAATAACCGTCGCCAACTTCATCGAGCCTTTACTGTATGGTTCCCACACCGGCATCTCCTCTCTCGCAATCCTGGTGGCAGCCGTGTTCTGGGCCACCTTATGGGGACCGGTGGGACTGATCCTCTCGACTCCGCTTACCGTTTGTCTGATCGTCTTGGGCCGTCACGTTCCGCAGCTGAATTTTCTCGAAGTGCTGTTGGGCGACGAACCCGTTCTTTTGCCGGAGCAATGTTTTTACCAGCGCCTGCTCGCCATGGATCAGGAAGAGGCGCGCTCCATCGCCGAGAATCACCTGAAAGAAAACTCTCTGGAAAGTTTGTATGAATCCATCATCCTTCCCGCTCTCAAACTGGCCGAACACGATCACCAGGCCGAAGGCCTCGACGACACTGCGAGAAGATTTATGTTCCGAAATATCAGAGAGCTGATCGAGGACCTCGGAGATCAATACGCTGAGGATCGCCATACCCCTGGCACGGAAGATAATGCGTATCGCCCGCCCGCGCGAACCGATGTTGCCTTGTCAAAAACCAATACCGCCTGCATTCCGGCCAACAGCGGCGCCGACGAACTGGTGACGATGATGTTGGTTCAGTTGCTGGAACAATCAGGAATCCGCTCCCGCCAGTTGCGCGCCGATTTGTCCGATGCCGATTTAACGGAGCTTTCCAGGAATGGTTACGCCGCTGTTTGCATATCCTCGATTTCTCCGTTTGCAGTTGGCGAGGCCCGTTCGCTTTGCCGGAGGCTGCGAAGTGGCGTTTCAGCTTTGCCAGTCGTAATCGGTCTGTGGAGTTTTGAAAGTAATCGAGCCCGGCAGCGCCTTGGCCCAGCCTGCTCAGGTCTGGTCTCCACCACGCTCTCGGATGCGCTGGCCCAAATCCGCCAACTCGCCGAGCCGAATTCGCCTGCGGAAACCCTCGCCGAACCGAGCGACGCGCAAAAGACGACGGTCTAGTTCCGCCGGGAGAGCCTGGTTCAACGCAGAAAAAATCTGCCTTCGGTCTTTCCTGTAGCGTGTGGAGAACGCTATAATTCCTTCACAGCGATTCCGCCATCGTTGGTTTCCCGTTCGATATCAGATTCCAGGGAGTTGTATGAGCGAAAAACCCAGTACCACTTTGCCCGCCACTGTCGAAAAGATCATCAAGCCTGTTTTTCCCAGCGATCCCGAGCGTGCCCAGATCGCCATCCATGGCGCCGATCACCTCTATCGCGAGGTGCGCATCGAGAACACTTTGACTGACGAGAACGGGGAAAAGGTTCGCCTGAAGCCGGGCGCGGAGGTGGAAGTCACGATCGAAGCCAACCCGGAAGCCACGACTCCAACCGATTGAGAACCTGCAGCGCTTCATATGCAGGCCAGACCTCGCTATTGGCTCCGCTAATCCAACATGGAGGCACTTGGCTGGATTGCTGAGTTGGATTGCGAAGGTAACGTCTGTTGGAAAATAAATAACGCAGAAACGGCGGCGCGGGATCTCACGCGTTAAGTTCTGAGCTGGTTGCATTGCTCGTCTCGTCCGGTCCCAGGCAGACCTCCAGCCATCGGGCCAAAAAATCAATAACCTCTCGAGGAGGACGCAGCCAAAGTCGGGCTGCAGTTGGCCTCCATTCCGGACGCACCAGTATGCTCAGCCCGGAGGCGTTAATCGTGCCAAAAGCCGCTTCGTCAGTGATATCGTCTCCCAAATAAGCTGCAGGGACCGAGGACTTCATTTCACCCAGCAGTGTGCGAACGACGGCACCCTTATTTGCTTTCGTACTGCGAATTTCCACGCCACCCTCGAAGTGCAACAGATCCAGGCCGTGTTGCTGTGCGATTTCTGCCCAGCCCTGCATGACGCGATCATGGATATCCTGCGCTTGATTTTCATTCAGACCGCGCCAATGCACGGCGATGCTTCCTGTTTTAAATTCCGCCGCATTTTGGAGTTTCTGAGAAACCAGCCATTCCTCTGCCACTAAAAGAGCTTTCCATGTTCGCTCGTCGAGCGCGGAAACACTCACCTTACCATCCACCTTTATTCGCTGAAGTCCATGACATCCCCAAACCTCAAGATGAGGCTCAATCGCCAGCAGGGGAATGATCTCGGTTGCGTCTCTTCCAGAAACAATCACGATTCGCGTTTTTCCAGTCGCCCGAATTTCTTGCAGAAGGGAACTTACGCCGGGATAAGGGAACGCCGTCATCCGGTCCTTGCGGAACGGGGCCAGGGTTCCATCGAAATCAAGCATCAACAACGCTTGCGGCGCCCGCGCTACATTCTGTAGAAAGGATTGAATCTCGGCTTGCGAATCCTCCTCTTTCGAAATGGAAGATTGCTGGCTGCCCTTGCCTTCGCGGGATATCACGCTGTGGTCGTGCTCCCACGAAATTTGCCTTGTGGCCGATCTGTTCCATCCAGCCGCAACTCGCACAATTCCGTGATCAGAGTTCCCGCCCACTTGTGAATGTTGTTTTCCCTGATGATTCTGCGCATTCGATGCACTCGCATTTGTTTTTCTTCCGGCTCCATCTCCAATGCCGCACGAATTGCTTCCGCCGTCTGGTCAATGTCGTAAGGATTTACCAGTAAGGCGTCGCGCAATTCGCGAGCCGCTCCCGTGAACTGGCTCAGGATCAGCACCCCACGTTCGTCGCGGCGGGCCGCCAGAAATTCCTTCGCTACCAGGTTCATCCCATCATGCAGCGACGTTACCAGGCACAGATCCGCCGCCCGGTAGTAGCGCTCAATCTCCTTGTGACTATGCTGCTGCTTCAGGAATAAAATAGGCCTCCACTTGCCGGACTGAAACCGCCAGTTGATTCGTTCCGCTTCGGCTTCCAATTCTCCCATTAAGTCGTGATAGCGTTTGATGTGGGTGCGGCTCGGCGCACCGATCTGTATAAAAGTGAACTGCCCCTGGTACTTCGAATATTTCTCCAGAAATCTTTCGATCGCGCGGAAGCGCTCATGAATTCCCTTGGTGTAATCGACGCGATCAACACCCACTCCTACGAACGCTGCTTCCACGCCCAGGCTGTGCATCAGAGTCGATCGCTCAAGATAATCCACCCCATAGCTGTCGTCCTCAATCTCCAGATCGTCTCCTAAGTCGACGCTGATGGGGAAAGGGCGCACGATCGTCCGGTGGCTCTGGCGCGTTACCGAAAAGTGTTCCCAGTCCACGCGTGATTCGACCACACGGTCTACTGTGTGTAGAAAATTATTGCAATGCGACTGCACGTGAAATCCGATCAGATCCGCACCCAACAATCCGTCCACCAGTTGCCGTTGCCAAGGGCAGATGCCGAAGGCCTCCGGGTTGGGCCACGGAATATGCCAGAAAATGGCCACTCGCGCGTCCGGCCTCTTTTCCTTCAGCATTCGCGGCAGCAGCGCAAAGTGATAATCCTGAACCAAAATCACGGGATTTTCTGTGTCCGCGATCTCTTCAAGCACCGCCGCGGCAAACTTCCGGTTCACATCCTGGTAGAACTGCCAGTCTCCCGCGCGAAATATGGGTCGTGTGTGCGCGATGTGAGAGAGTGGCCAAAGCCCTTCGTTGGCGAATCCGTAGTAGTATCCTTCTTCTTCCTCTTTGGTGAGCCACACTCGCCGCAAAGTGTAATGGGGACTATCCGGAGGAACCCGCAAGCGGTCGTCCTTATCCACGACTTCAATATCTGCGTTCCCGCTGCCATGTGCGATCCAAGTTCCATCACAAGCGGTAAGCACCGGCTCTAAAGCAGTAACCAATCCGCTGGCCGGGACGATGACTTCAAGAGACTTTCCATTCCGCTGGTGAATATAAGGTTCTCGATTCGACACCACAAAAAGGCGTCCACCGTGAAGCCGCTGTTGGATCTGCACCGCCAGCCGTTCCGGAGTCCAACTCGATTCTCCAGCCTCACGCAAACGCGCCTCATTCTCCGCGGCGTTTCTCGCCTGACTCAAGCTCTCAGCCATGGTGACAACTTCCCAGGCCAGCGGCTTGAACAGGTCGAGGTCCGGCATCTCCTGATTCGAGGAAATCCTGCCCGTGCGCAAGGCGCGCATCCACTGTGCTGCTCTTGCGATCGGCCCCGCTATGCTCCAGCGCACGATCAAGACCGTGATGAAAACGATCAAGAACACCTGGACCAGAACGGTGAAGAACGCCTCACGCCAAGTGCGAAGGTTTTGGGCGCGAATGTAATCCACATCGTGGATGACTGCCAGGCCGCCTATAACGTCGTCGTCCTTATGGAGCGGCAACGCAAAAATGTGGATGCGGTAATTGTCCAGACGGCCAAAGGAGCTTTGCTGGTGGTTTTCCGTGATGGCGTGAGTCACATCATCTGGAACGGTTCCGATGATGGGCTTCAGCTCGGGCGTGATCGCAATCAACTTGCCTTGCAGATCGTAAACCGCCACTCCAAGCAGATGTTCGCGAGTCCCAAAACGCTGCACCGTTCTTTGTAACGCCCGAGGCGACTCCCATGACTTCTCCAGATTGAGCGCGAAGCTCTCGCCGAGTTCTTCCGAGTTGCGCTCCAGTTGAGTCCTGAGCACACGTTTTTCCCGCAGCACTTCGTAGTAGGAAAAGCCCAAGGAGACCAGTGTGATACCAACGATGAGAGAGACGATCAGCCTGACACTTAATAAGCGCATGATAATCCTCCCGCCTTGAACTCTATCACCGCGCCGCCAACGGCCGGTCCGGAAATGGAGATTCGTAAGTACACGCAAACGCAAGTACAAGTATTGGATGCCGTTCCCCTATGAAGCGGAGTTTACCTTCCCCAAAATGGAGCACGAGAAACATCGGCGTAGACCGCTGAAAGGAAGAAAATTACAATTCATGATCTCATTCGAAGCCGTGTAAGCTACTGGAACCTAAGGACCGCATGCCTGCCATGACCTACAGTAAAAACCCTAGAGTCAGCCCTGAGTTTTTCGTGTTATCTATCACTGTTTGGGACGGAAACTCCCACTAAGTTGCATCCAAAAGATATGGTCCGGATTTCCCTGATCCCGGTAGCACCTGCTCCTCCCCCAACCCGCTTAATAGCCGGAGTTTGTCCAGATCTCAGCGTAGGGACGGCTGCTCGAGAAAAGCCGCCCGCGCAAAGCGGAGTCCGAATGTCCAAACTTTGAGAGATCCCGAGAATCTTCGCGCAGTTATTTTTCGCTCAGTCATTCTTTGCTTAGTCCAGGAGCCTTGATTTATGAAGAGAAACAGCCGAGACGCAACCACAACCGTTGCTAATGGCGCATTCGAGGAAGGCGAGAGCAATAACAGCAAAAGCAACGGCGGATCGAAGAGCGGCAGCGGTTCGGTTGCGGTTGCCCAACGGCCCGTCGCCGATCTCAGCGTAATTCTCGCCGGCCTGCAAACCATGCGGGATGGAGATTTTTCGGTTCGTCTTCCCGGATCCTGGACCGGAATCGAAGGTAAGATTGCCGACACTTTCAACTCCATCGTCGCTGCCAACCAGCAGATGGCGCAGGAATTAAAGCGTGTTGGCCAGGTAGTAGGAAAAGAAGGCCGCACTCGCGAACGTACCCGCTTCCATGAATCCAAAGGTGCCTGGGGCGACATGGAAGTGTCGGTCAACACGCTGGTTGAAGACTTACTACGTCCGACCGCCGAAGTTACCCGCGCCATCGCCGCAGTCGCGCAAGGAAATCTGACCCAAACCGTTCGCCTCGATGTTGACGGCCGCCCTCTCGAAGGCGAGTTCCTGCGCTCCGCCAGCATTGTTAATACGATGATTCAGCAACTCGGCGTGTTCACCGCCGAAGTAACGCGCGTGGCCCGCGAGGTGGGTACGGACGGAAAACTTGGCGGCCAGGCGCAAGTGCCTGGTGTCGCCGGAACCTGGAAAGATCTCACCGATTCGGTCAACTCCATGGCCAGTAACCTCACCGGCCAAGTCAGAAACATCGCAGAAGTCGCAACCGCCGTGGCCAGCGGCGATCTCTCCCGCAAAATTACGGTCGATGTGCGCGGTGAAATTCTTCAGCTCAAAGAAGCCATCAATACGATGGTCGATCAGCTCCGTTCCTTCGCTTCCGAAGTCACTCGCGTGGCTCGTGAGGTTGGTACGGACGGAAAGCTCGGCGGCCAGGCAGTCGTGGTCGGTGTCGCCGGAACATGGAAAGATCTCACCGACTCCGTCAACGCCATGGCCGGCAACTTGACGGCCCAGGTTCGAAACATCGCCGAAGTGACCACCGCCGTGGCCCGCGGCGATTTGTCGCGCAAAATCACGGTAGACGTAAAAGGAGAAATTCTCGAACTCAAAGACACCATCAACACGATGGTCGATCAGCTCAATGCGTTCGCCGGAGAAGTCACCCGCGTAGCACGCGAAGTTGGTACGGAAGGCAAACTCGGCGGCCAAGCGCAAGTTCCCGGCGTGGGCGGAACCTGGAAAGATCTCACCGACAACGTCAATTTCATGGCCAGCAACCTTACCGGCCAGGTGCGAAACATTGCTGAAGTCGCTACGGCCATCGCCAACGGCGACCTTTCTCGCAAAATCACGGTCGACGTTCGTGGCGAGATCTTGCAGCTCAAAGAAACGCTGAACACAATGGTCGATCAACTGAACCGCTTCGCCGGTGAAGTTACCCGTGTGGCCCGCGAGGTCGGCACCGAAGGCCGTCTTGGCGGACAAGCCAACGTCCCCGGTGTGGCCGGAACCTGGAAAGATCTCACCGACTCCGTCAACTCAATGGGTGGAAACTTAACCGGTCAGGTGCGAAACATTGCTGAAGTCACAACCGCCGTGGCGCGCGGAGACTTATCGCGCAAAATCACGGTCGACGTGAAAGGTGAAATTCTCGAACTCAAAAACACCATCAACACCATGGTGGACCAGCTCAACGCGTTCGCAGGAGAAGTTACCCGTGTAGCTCGCGAAGTGGGTACCGAAGGAAAACTCGGAGGACAAGCGCAGGTGCCAGGTGTAGCCGGCACCTGGAAGGATCTCACCGACAACGTCAACTTCATGGCCAGCAACCTGACTGGCCAGGTTCGAAACATCGCAGAAGTCGCAACTGCCGTGGCCCGCGGCGATTTGTCCCGCAAAATCACCGTCGATGTTAAGGGTGAAATTCTCGAACTCAAAGACACTCTGAACACGATGGTCGATCAGTTGCGATCATTCGCGTCCGAAGTAACTCGCGTGGCGCGCGAAGTCGGCACCGACGGCAAACTCGGCGGCCAAGCCCAGGTCCCCGGCGTCGGCGGCACATGGAAAGATCTCACCGACTCCGTCAACTCTATGGCCAGCAACCTCACCGGCCAGGTTCGAAACATCGCCGAAGTCGCTACCGCGATCGCGAGCGGTGACTTGTCGAAGAAAATCACGGTCAACGTCAGCGGAGAAATCCTGCTGCTCAAAGACACCATCAACACCATGGTGGACCAACTGAACGCGTTCGCCGGAGAAGTTACTCGTGTGGCCCGCGAAGTCGGCACCGAAGGCCGATTGGGCGGACAAGCCAACGTGCCCGGTGTCGCCGGAACCTGGAAGGATCTCACCGACTCCGTCAACTCGATGGCCGGAAACCTTACCGGCCAGGTTAGAAACATCGCTGAAGTAACCACCGCTGTGGCCCGCGGCGACTTGTCGCGCAAAATCACCGTAGACGTAAAGGGCGAAATTCTCGAACTCAAGAACACCATCAACACGATGGTCGACCAGCTCAACGCGTTCGCCGGAGAAGTAACCCGCGTGGCGCGCGAAGTCGGTACTGACGGCAAACTCGGCGGACAGGCGCAGGTACCAGGTGTAGCCGGAACCTGGAAAGATCTCACCGACAACGTCAACTTCATGGCCAGCAACCTCACGGGCCAAGTTCGAAACATCGCAGAAGTCGCTACCGCTATTGCGAACGGAGATCTCTCGAAGAAGATCACGGTCGACGTGCGCGGCGAAATCTTGCAGCTGAAAGAAACGCTGAACACGATGGTCGAGCAGTTACGCTCGTTCGCGGCCGAAGTCACCCGCGTGGCGCGCGAAGTCGGCAGCGAAGGCCGTCTCGGTGGACAGGCCAACGTCTCCGGCGTCGCCGGTACCTGGAAAGATCTTACGGATTCCGTCAATGCCATGGCCGGAAACCTCACAGGTCAAGTGCGTAACATCGCGGAAGTCACAACTGCTGTAGCTCGCGGTGACTTGTCGCGCAAAATCACAGTCGATGTGAAAGGCGAAATTCTCGAACTCAAGAACACCATCAACACCATGGTCGACCAACTCAATGCCTTCGCTGCAGAAGTAACCCGCGTCGCCCGAGAAGTGGGTACGGAAGGAAAGCTCGGCGGCCAGGCGCAAGTCCCCGGTGTGGCCGGCACCTGGAAGGATCTTACCGACAACGTCAACGTGATGGCCGCCAACCTCACCGAGCAAGTACGCGGCATCGTGAAAGTGGTAACCGCTGTCGCCAACGGTGAACTCACGCAAAAGCTAACCGTAAACGCGAAAGGCGAAGTCGCGGCGCTCGCTGAAACCATCAACAATATGACGAACACTCTGGCGACTTTCGCCGACCAGGTGACGACAGTCGCCCGCGAAGTCGGCGTGGAAGGCCGTCTCGGCGGACAAGCCAACGTGCCCGGCGCCGCCGGCACCTGGAAGGATCTCACCGGAAACGTAAACCTTCTGGCCGACAATTTGACCAACCAGGTGCGCGCCATCGCTGAGGTCGCCACGGCCGTTACTAAAGGCGATCTCACGCGTTCGATTCAAGTGGAAGCCAGCGGCGAGGTTGCCGATTTGAAAGACAACCTCAACACCATGATCGACAACCTCCGCTTAACCACCGACCGTAACACCGAGCAGGATTGGCTGAAAACCAATCTCGCTCGTTTCACTGGAATGTTGCAAGGCCAGCGCGATCTGGCGACGGTAGGCCGCATGTTGCTCTCGGAACTGGCACCGCTGGTGAGCGCACAACAAGGCGTGATCTATCAAATGGGCGGCGAAGAGTCGGCCGAAATGGTTCTGCTCTCGGCCTTCGCGGGCGATGGTGAAGATGGTCACTTGCGCCGTCTCAAGCTGGGCGAAGGGCTGGTCGGACAATGCGCCGCGGAAAAACGCCGCATGCTCATCTCCGAGCTTCCCCCCAATACAATTTCGATTCGCTCCGGATTGTTTGAAGCAGTTCCGCGAAACGTTATCGTTCTTCCCGTCCTGTTTGAAGATCGCGTCAAAGCGGTCATCGAACTGGCCTCTCTGAGCAGCTTCACAACTTCCCATCTCGCATTTCTTGAACAGTTGACGGCCAGCATTGGCATCGTGCTGAACAGTATCGAAGCCACCATGCAGACCGAAGGCCTGTTGAAACAGTCGCAACAGTTGGCAACAGAACTCCAGATGCAGCAGAAAGAATTGCAGCAAACCAACGAGCAGCTGGCGCAAAAGGCGCAGCAGCTCGCCGAACAGAATGTCGAAGTCGAGCGCAAGAACCAGGAAATCGAACAAGCCCGGCGCGCTCTGGAAGACAAAGCCAAAGAGCTGGCGCTTACTTCAAAATACAAATCAGAATTCCTGGCCAACATGTCGCACGAGTTGCGCACTCCACTCAACAGCATTCTGGTTCTGGGGCAGCAACTCAGCGACAATCCGGATGCGAACCTCACACCCAAGCAAGTCGAATTCGCGCGCACCATTCATGGCGCGGGAACCGACTTGCTCAACCTCATCACCGACATTCTCGATCTGTCGAAAATCGAATCTGGAACGGTATCGGTCGAAGCTGAGGAAGTTTTCTTCGCCAGCCTGCTGGACGCAGTCGGCCGCCCATTCCGCCACGAGGCGGAAAATCGCCGTCTCAGCTTCGAGGTGCAAAGCGATCCGCATCTCGCACGCAGCGTGGTCACGGACTCGAAACGCCTGCAGCAAGTTTTAAAGAACTTGCTCTCGAACGCCTTTAAGTTCACCGAAATCGGCGGCGTTCGCATGTCAGTCTCTCTGGCACGCAGCGGCTGGAGCGAAGATCATCCCATCCTCGGCAAAGCCGCGTCGGTGGTGGCGTTCGAAGTGTCTGATACCGGCATCGGCATTCCCTTCGAGAAACAGCGCATCATCTTCGAGGCCTTCCAGCAGGCAGATGCCGGGACCAGCCGCAAGTACGGCGGAACCGGTCTGGGTCTCGCGATCAGCCGCGAACTAGCCAGCCTGCTCGGTGGAGAAATCCAGCTGCGCAGCGCGCCGGGTCGAGGCAGCACCTTCACGCTGTACTTGCCGCAGACTTACGTTGGACCCTCGACCTCGAACGCAGCTACGGTGGAAGCCCGAGTGTCGTCCGCGATCTCCCCCGCTCAACTGATGGTTGCCGGCATCACCGAGCACACGGTCGAAAAGATTGAGGACGATCGTGACAACCTGCAACCGGACGATGCAATTCTGCTCATTGTCGAAGATGACGTGCACTACGCCCGCGTCTTGTGTGATCTGTCTCGCGACAAGGGTTTCAAGGTGCTTGTAGCCACACGCGGCGCCGAAGCACTCGCGCTCGCTCACGAGTATCATCCGACGGCAGTTTCGCTCGATGTGTTCCTGCCTGACATGCTGGGTTGGACCGTCTTGAATCATCTGAAGCAGGATCCCGCCACGCGCCACATCCCGGTACAGATGTTGACTCTGGATGAAGATCGTCACCACGGCTTGGCTCGGGGTGCGTTTGCCTTCGTCACTAAACCAACCACGCCGGAAGGTTTAGAGTCGGCGTTGTCTCGCATCAAGGAATATGCCACTCCCCGCAGGAAGCGCCTGCTGGTCGTCGAAGACAATCCTGGTGAGCAACTCAGCATCAGGGAATTGCTCGGCTACAACGATATCGACGTCACCGTCGTTTCTACAGGCGCCGATGCCATTAAAGCCGTTACGGAAGAGTCCTTCGACTGCGTGGTTCTTGACCTCCGGCTTCCAGACATCTCCGGTTTCGATGTTCTGGAGCGCTTCGGAAACACGCCGGCCCTGGGTGATCTCCCGGTGGTAGTCTTCACCGGAAAAGAACTCTCTCCGGAAGAAGACGCTCGTCTCCACTCTCTCGCGCGCAGCGTCGTAGTAAAAGGCGTGGAGTCGCCCGAGCGCTTATTGGATGAAACCGCTTTGTTCCTCCACCGAGTCGTCTCCGATCTTCCGGTCGAGAAACAGAGATTGCTCGATCGCTTGCATCGTTCTGACGACGCGCTGGTCGGGAAAAAAGTATTGGTCGTCGACGATGACGTGCGCAACATCTTCGCTCTCAGCAGTGTGATCGAGCGCCGCGGTATGACCGTGATCACCGCCGGAACCGGACGCGAGGCCATTGCCAAGCTCGAATCCACTCCGGACATCGCGATCGTCCTCATGGATATCATGATGCCCGAAATGGATGGCTATGAGACGATGCAAGTGATTCGGCAAAATGCTTCGTTCCGGCGGCTACCAATTATTGCTCTCACAGCGAAGGCAATGAAAGGAGATCGTGAGAAATGTCTTGAGGCGGGCGCTTCCGAGTATCTGGCGAAACCCGTCAATACCGAGCAACTGCTCTCCTCGCTAAGAATGTGGCTCCATCGCTAGATCGTAAACAGACACCTGTTCCGTGAACGCGGAGACTACGAATGGGCAATACTGAAAAAGTCAATATTCTGATGGTGGACGACCAGCCCGCCAAGCTTCTCAGCTACGAGGTCATGCTGGGCGAGCTGGGGGAAAACCTTATCCAAGCCACCTCGCCCAAACAAGCCCTCGAAGTCCTGCTCAAAACCGAGATCGCCGTGGTGCTGATGGATGTAAGCATGCCGGAGCTCGATGGCTTCCAATTAGCTGCAATGATTCGTCAGCACCCGCGTTTTCAGCGCACCGCCATCATCTTTGTCTCCGCCGTTCACCTCACCGACCTCGACCAGCTCAAAGGTTACGAGCACGGCGCGGTGGATTACATTTCTGTTCCGGTCATTCCCGAACTGCTGCGCGCCAAAGTCCGCGTGTTCGCCGACCTGCACCGCAAGACCCGCTTACTTGAGACTCTGAATCGCGATCTCGAGCAGCGCGTTCTGGAGCGTACCGAGGAACTGGCGACCAAAGCGAATCTGCTTACCCGGCTGAATAGCGAGCTGACGGAACGAAATCAGGAACTCGACGCCATTTTCAGCACTGCCCCCGACATTATCTTCAGTCGCAGAGCCGATGGCTCCAGAGATTACGTCAGCGATCGCTTTTATGACTTCACTGGAGCGCCCGCAGGTTCGGCAAATGGTTTCGGATGGTTGGACTACGTTCATCCCGACGACAAAAGTCAGGCCATGGCCGACTGGATGCGCTGCGTCGAATCCGGCGCAGACTATGAAGCCGAGTATCGACTCTGTTCCAGGGATGGCAACTATCGTTGGTTCCGCGCTCGCGCCGTTCCCATTCGCGATGATGGCAAAATCGCCAAATGGTATGGAACCTGTTCCGACATACACGACAGCAAGTTACTTGAGCAATCCATTCGCGACAATGCCGCGCAATTGGAAAAAATGGTGGACAACCGCACCGATGAATTGCGCCGCCTTTCCGTCCGCCTCATGACCTTGCAGGATCAGGAGCGCCGCCGCATCGCGCGCGATTTGCACGATGGACTGGGACAGGAACTCGCCGTGGCCAAGATGGTGTTGGACAAGATGCTTCTTCAGAAATCGTCGCAACCTCCGGATGAAGCTTGGTCCCAGGCAAGTACCATCATTGACCGCGCCATTCAGCAAGTGCGCACCATGTCCCACCTTTTGCATCCGCCGTTGCTCGATGAAGTGGGCCTGCTCTCGGCTCTCGCGTGGTATACCGACGGTCTCACCAAACGCAGCGGCATCCAAACCTCTCTCGACGTACAGCCCCGCGACTTTCCCAGGCTCGCCACCGAAGTTGAAACCGCCATCTTCCGCATTGTGCAGGAAGCTCTCACCAACGTCTTCCGCCATTCCGAGGCGCATCAGGTGTGGATTACCCTGAGCCAGAATAACGGAGCGATCTCGGTGGCCGTTCGCGACGATGGCAAAGGAATCGCTCAGAAAGTTGCCGATCTGCGGCCGGATAGCGTTGGCGTCGGCATCGGTGGTATGAAACAGCGCGCCCGGGAACTCGGTGGTGAACTCAAACTGTCCAACCTTGGCCCCGGAACGCTTCTCGAACTTCAGATTCCTTACAATTCAGTAAACCGCGAACCGAGCGAGATTCTCAACGGATGTGCCTCAGATTGAAGTCTTTGTTCTTCTCCACACCTACCCCGAAGCTGCATTCCTGCTAGGGAGTTTCCCCGGATGAGAGACATACTGCTTGGACTGTATGCTTCCAACTTGAATCCATTAAGTCGCCGGGATAGATCGTAATGAGGACTCCAAACTCTCGGGCTCGCACCGGGTCGAATTTACATATTCGACCGGATGGAAGCACTACTGCTAGAAAGCTACGGTTAACCTGCGTACGAAAATAAAACAGTTGCTCGCTTCGAGCACAGAAGAGGTTCGGTTTATGGCAAGAATCAGTTCCACACTACCGAGATTTGTCCTAGTGCTCGGCGCTAGTTTCCTACTACTCGTCAGCATGGCATGGTCGCAGGATGATAAAGATGAAAGCAGCATTCAAAAACGTATCGTCGCGTCAGCCCATGTGCTCGACGAGATTATGGGTACGCCCGACAAAGCAATTCCAGACAAAGTAATGCACGACGCTAAGTGCATCGCAGTGATTCCTTCCATGGTGAAAATTGCGGTTGGTTTCGGCGGAAACCACGGCAAAGGCGTTGCTGTTTGTCGCTTGGCAAACGGCCGGTGGAGCGCTCCCGCACCGATCACGATCACTGGCGGAAGCTGGGGATTACAGCTCGGTGGCCAAGCTGTAGATCTCGTATTGGTAGTGATGAACCAGGCAGGAATGGATCATCTCCTCTCCAGCAAGTTCAAGATTGGCGCAGAGGCATCGGCAGCAGCAGGTCCTGTGGGTCGTGACGCTGGCGCTGATACTGATTGGAAAATGAAAGCGGAAATGCTTACTTACTCTCGAGCGCGCGGGCTTTTCGCGGGTGTCGATCTGAGTGGAGCAGCTGTTACGCAGGACAAGGACGAAACCCACCTTCTCTACGGTAAGTTTGTTCCTTTCCAGGAGATTCTTACGGGCAAAGTCCGTCCCCCGGCGGGCAGCGGTCAGTTTGAAGCGACCGTGAGGAAATATGCCAACCAGGCCGGAGACCACGGCAAAGTGGAGTCGTCCGCGACCACTGAGTCCGGCGGTCACTGATCTTTGCTGAAGGGGGAGGAAGCGCGGATCATTCCGCGCTTCCTCCATCCGTTGGAAATTAATACTCGCCCGTCGCAGCAACGAAAGGAGGAATTTTTTATGAAAAAAGGTCACACCGCAATGCCGACACCCCTTATCGTCCTCAGCGCCAGCCTTCTACTCCTTAGTAGCTTGGCATGGTGTGCTGACGATCCATCCGATGTCGATAAGCGGCTGGACGCATCCGCCAAGGTTCTCAACGAAATCATGGGAGTTCCCGACAAAGCCATTCCCGACAAAATCATGCATGACGCGAAGTGCATCGCGGTTATACCTTCCATGGTGAAAATCGCCGTCGGTTTCGGAGGCAGCCACGGTAAAGGCGTCGCGACCTGCCGCACGGAGAGCGGCGCCTGGAGCTCTCCCGCACCCGTCACGATGACCGGGGGAAGCTGGGGCTTACAGCTGGGTGGCCAAGCCGTTGACGTGGTCATGATCGTCACCAATGAGCAGGGAATGCAGCACTTGCTCGCCAGTAAATTCAAGCTCGGTGCAGACGCTTCGGCCGCCGCTGGTCCCGTGGGCCGCGACGCCGGAGCCGATACCGACTGGAAGATGAAAGCCGAAGTTTTGACATACTCTCGAGCCCGTGGCGTATTCGCCGGAATCGATCTTAACGGCGCCGCCATCACCCAGGACAAGGATGAGACCCGGCTACTCTACGGCAAGTTCGTACCCTTCTCCGAAATACTCGAAGGAAAAGTGCACGCCGAGCAGAAGGGCGATGCCTTCCTCGATGCGGTCAGAAGATATTCCGGCCAATCCAACCAGCAGGGCGCACTCCGGACTCCTGCGGCGAACGCGGAGGCCGCGAGTCGATAACTGATCCAGATAACTTTAGGCCCGGTTGAATTAGTCAAGCCGGGCCAGTTTTTTCAATGAAGTTAAATCAGATCCTCGGAGGTTGGTGATGTCAACAATTCTACTGATCATTTTGGTGCTGTTACTTGTGGGCGCATTGCCGGCTTGGCCGTACAGCCGAGGTTGGGGTTATTACCCCAGCGGTGGACTCGGATTGGTGGTTGTAGTGTTGCTTGTACTGCTTTTAGCCGGACGGTTATAAAGCGCAGATTTTCTCTCTGAGGGAGGGCGATGCAATTCACCTTGCACCGTTCTCCCTCTCTTTTTTGTCCGTTAACTTTTAACGCTTCTGTACCGGAATGTAACGGAAAGCTACACCGGAGAAGAGCCCAAGACTCAATAGTACAACGCGGAAGTGCGACGGGGCTCCGGAGACCAACCGGACCAGTAGGTGGCGAGACCGAGGGTCGGGAAGGCAAGAGGATCGGGAAGGGCACGGGTTTAGCCGTGCCGCCCAGAGCGCAGAAAGAATCCGGCTTTAGCCGCCGAGGTTCTTGCTCGCGCTGAATCGCGCGCGCAACCCATCGTCCTTATCAGCTATTCGTTCTTGTTCTGATTTCCAGCACCATTACGCGCATCCTCGTGTGGCCGCGCGGATTGGGCCGTCGGCTCTGTCGGCTTTTGATTCGGTTCATTCCTGTGGTCCACGGGCCTCTGCTCCGGCCGCTCCACCGGTTGCGGTTTCTGTAATTCCGACCAGGCAATCAATTGAGGCCCAACAATAATGCGGGAAGGAGGCACAGGATCCGGCTGGCCTTGCAGATCCTGCGCGAAAATCGGAGGGGCAATCGCTGAGAGTAAACCTAGGGTCAAAAAGAGGCTTGTCTCTCGTCTCATATTTGTACCTCGAAAGACGAAGCGGCCAGCGGCAGATAACTATCGGCGTTTCTTGCGGCTAACGATCAACTCACTAACCGCCTTAAACGCCGGTACTATGCTTTTTTACAGACCCGCACCATCCTCGTCCATACATCGTTTCCTGTAAACAAGACGGGGCCTGAGGAGCCATGGGCTGCAGAAGTTGTGGCCTGCAGATGAGGCGAGAGAGGAAAAGTTTCCTGACTAAATACAAACTTTACGGTATGGGCACCGACGTTAGCCTCGGTTTAACCTGCGGTTCTACTCGACAGACGCCCCCATCGAGCAAGTGCCGGTTCTTGGAATCGGCACTTGCTCCCTCCTCAACGAATCCAAAACATTTGCAGATTACAGTCACAGTCCCGTGCAAATACAGAGTCGAAGGGATTCGTGCTGCTCTCTTTCAAGCTTATGGTTGAGTGGCAGGATTCAACTTAGGAGGAAGCTCATGCTTTACTGGACGATAGTATTCTTGGTGGTGGCGCTGATCGCCGGAGTTCTGGGCTTTACCGGCGTAGCGGTTGCAGCAGCGGGCATTGCGAAACTGATTTTCTTCATTTTCCTTGTGCTGTTTGTAATTTCCCTGGTCAGTCACCTCACACGCCGCGGAAGTGTGTAGCACCACATTGTGAGTTGAAATGTGATTGCCGAAAAGGAGGCACCAACCGGTGCCTCCGTTTGTCTTAGGTTCATTTCAATTTTTTTTATCGGTGGAGTGGGATCATCCGTTCGGATTCATCGTTCCATCTTGAAGACTGCTCCACCATTGCCTGGTAGCACTCGCACGCAGCCGCTTCCAGTCCTCTTGAATCTACGATGTTTACCTGGCCACGAGTGTAGTTGATCAACTCCGCCTTTTGCAGAATTGAAGCGGCCACAGTCACGCTCGAACGCCGTGTTCCCAGCATGTGCGCGAGAAATTCCTGGGTCAATGGCACCAGATCGGAGCCGATTCTGTCCCGGCTCATCAGCAGCCAGCGCGCCAATCTCTCATCCACTTCATGCAACCGGTTACACGCGGCGATCTGCGCCGCCTGCGCCGCCAATACCTGGGCAAACCGGTGCAATCGCTTTTCCAGGGTACGACACTTCGGCAAAATGTCGATCAATGCGCTCGCACTGATGCGGTACCCCGACCCCGCAATCTGCACAATCACCTGCGACGGGCTGGTCTTGAAGCCAACAATCAGCGGCAATCCGACAAAGCCTTCCTTACCTGTCAATCCCACTTCAACGCTTTTTCCGTCCTCCATCACATTTAGAACGGAAGCCAGCCCACTGTTCATGAAGTAGGCATATTGAATCGCCGCTCCATCTTCGTTGAGAACGTCGTGCGTTCTCAAAGGAAGGAAAACCAGCTCGGAATAAATAGCGTGGCATTCTTTATCCGGCAGATTGAGGAGAAGCTCGTTTTCGAGTGTATTTCCGTCCACCTCCATGACACCTGCCTGGAGGCGGAAATTGCGCACCATCTTGGCCATCAGGAGCTCCTGCGAAGCGCTTTTCCGTTGCGCCAGTGAATCGCCATCTTCGGCGCAAACCGGCGCTTCAGGAGGCGGACGCCAGCTGCTTCCTTTGCTCCGGAATCGGTAAGCGAACCCGCGATATTACGGCGTAAGTACTGATCTGTCTGTACGCTACGGCGCGTAAATGTGTGCTATATGGAACATACAGGCATTCCCGAAGAGTGTAAGGTTGAATTGTCTCTTCTAGCACCTGTCCGTTATGCCGCAATAGGTTGACGGTTCCTGCGAAATCGGACGGCGTTATCGCTGTGTGATCGAAAGGAACCGCCCATGGCCCACCTATCGCGGGTCGCACTTCCCAAATTCGAAACAGCTAGTGATGGAAATGGTACTGTCGGCAACATCATTCTCCGCGCTCTTCCTCGTTCCGAGAGCGCCCGAATTTTTTCTTCGCTCGAGTTCGTGCGCCTCCGGCTTCATCAGGTACTGCATGAGACCGGCGAAGTTATCAAGTCGGGTTATTTCCTGAACGATGGAATGTCTTCCGTTCTCACTGTTCAGCCCGATGGTGAGAGTGTGGAAGTTGGCCTGATCGGCAAAGAAGGCTTCGTAGGCCTGCCAGTAATTTTCGGTTTCAAAACCAGCGCTCTGAGAATTATCACGCAAGGGGACGGAACAGCCTATCGCATCGACGTAGGAATCTTGCGAAGCCTTCTCCCGGAGTGTCCCGCGCTCGAGCGCCAACTCCAGCGCTATTCCATGATCCTCGGTATTCAATCCACCCAGCTTGCCGCGTGCAATCGCCTGCATGATGTGGAAGAACGGCTGGCGCGATGGCTCTTGATGAGCCACGAGCGCATCGGCGGCAAAACTCTTCCCTTAACTCAGGAGTTTCTTTCGCAGATGCTGGGAACCCGCCGCTCCACAGTCAGCGTGGCAGCCAGTCTCCTGCAAAAAGCGGGAATGATTTCCTACACTCGTGGCAACGTAACCATTCTCAACAAAACCAAACTGGAAGACGCTGCTTGCGATTGCTACGAAATAATTCGCCAGCAAAGAAATCGATGGCAGTCCGAGAATTTGTAGATTTTCTCCACGCCCTGCCTGCAGCAACCGCCGCTGACGCTACTACTCGACGTCTGCGGGCCTTCGTCGCTATCCCATGCCCCGTGAAAAATTTTGTCCGTCAAATTGCGCTTGCATATTAAGAGGCAACACACGTCTGCACCCGAGAATCAAAGCTCACGATCAATCTGGTTGAGGACGAATTTATGAAACTCTCGCTTCTTATCGGACGCGCTGTGTTCGGCGGCTTCTTCCTTTACAACGGAATCCATCATTTCATGGAGCACAAAGCGATGGCGCAATACGTTGACGCGAAAGGCGTCCCCATGCCTGATGTGGCCGTCGCGGCGACAGGTGTTGCTCTCACCTTGGGTGGCGCGAGTCTCGTACTTGGCATAAAG
Source organism: uncultured Acidobacteriaceae bacterium (assembly GCA_963724815.1). Taxonomy (GTDB): domain Bacteria; phylum Acidobacteriota; class Terriglobia; order Terriglobales; family Acidobacteriaceae; genus Sulfotelmatobacter. Next base: position 1,785 of record CAVRWS010000025.1, on the reverse strand, counting down.
CCGGAGCTGGGCGCGGCGGCCGTGGCTGGCTTTCTGGCCGGAGTCTCTCCCCTCATGCACGATTTCTGGAAGGTTGAAGATCCGCAAAAGCGGCAAGCCGAGATGATCAACTTCAGCAAGAATATGGCCCTTCTAGGAGCAGCCCTGGCATTGATGGGCACTGAGAACGGAAAGCGAAAATGTCACTAGACAAGAATCTTCGTAAATCGGAAGCTGCTGAAGCCGGTTAAGAGCGATCAGAACTTTCGATCTGAGAGATCGGTTTACTCACCGAGTGCATTTCTCACCGCTGCAGCCAATCAGGTGAACCACGTAGAGCGCGCACTAATACTGCTTACACCGCTGCCAAAAATCCCGCATGTGGCGTTCTAATCTCTGCGCGCGTAAACCGCTCCTTCCTTTGCGGCATCTATACGACGGTCGGAAAGTTTGCCCGCGCGCCACTTCCATTTCCGATTAATTTTTAAGGAGCGTCAATGTCGAACGAGCACGGTACAAATCAAACTGCTCTTTCTCCACTCTCTTCATTCGACCCGCTCAATCGTCTGTATGTCGCCCCCCGATCCTACGATGGACGCGATCGCGCAGGCAGGTCTACGCAAAGGAGCACCCAGGTGCGAGAGCAGAGCCAGCAAGGCCCGGACGCTATCTGGGGTCACTACAACAATTATCGATCGAATGGCCTTGTCGGCTCCGCCATTGTGCATGCCATAATCTTGGCAGCGCTCCTGGGTGGCACGCTGCTAGGCCATAAAGTAGTCACGAAGATTCAGCAGCACGAAACAGTCACGCTGATCGCTCCCTCGCCCGATTCCTACGCGCTTCCGGTCGCCAAGAAAGTTGTTAGCGGCGGCGGCGGCGGCGGTGAACACGACGTATTAGAAGCGCCTAAAGGACGATTGCCGAAAACGGCCATGCAACAAATTACGCCGCCCTCAATTATCCTTCGAAACCCGCATCCCAAGCTGGCTGTAGAGTCTACCGTAGTGGTGCCTCCGCAGGTTCACCTGGCGGATAACCACATGCCAACCTTGGGTATTCCAACTGCTGCAGCCGCTTTACCGTCAGCTCCGCCCTCGAACGGGACCGGTTCTGGCGGCGGTATTGGTTCAGGCTCCGGTGGCGGCGTTGGTGTAGGTCATGGAGCAGGCGTGGGCGCGGGCAGCGGCGGCGGAATTGGCGGTGGAGTATTCAAAGTTGGCGGCGGTATTTCCGCTCCTCAACCGGTATCCACACCCGATCCGGAATACACCGAGCAGGCGCGCGTGGCCAAGACTCAAGGCACATGCATTCTCTGGCTGATCGTCGACGACCAAGGACGCCCGCGTGATATTCGTGTGGTACGCGGCCTTGGTATGGGTCTTGACGCCAAAGCCATCGAAGCCGTCAAGCAATGGAAGTTCCAGCCCGCCATGAAGGATGGTAGGCCGGTGAACGTGCAAATCAGCGTGGAAGTTGGTTTCAAGCTTTATTAGAGAGAGTTAAGCATTCGAAAAACTAATGTCGGCGAGCCCAAATAGTAATACTTAGGGTTTGCCGACATTCTTTTGGTCTTAAGACTGTCGAGTAACACGATTTGAGACCGCGGAGTAACACGAGGTAATTAGAAAAGTTTCGCTAACTCACAGAAAACATTTCCTCATTCCGCGGTACAGCAAATCTCACATTCAATTACAGGAGCACCCTGATGGGACCCGAGGCAGGGGTCCGCTACTCTCACATTCGACGCTGCATGTTCTCTTTCTACCGGAGAACAACAAACTACAGCGCAGCCGATCGTAAGGA